>JAAFIM010000001.1:0-100293 GCA_013297745.1 Chitinophagales bacterium
TTTTCTTCCTTTTTATGACTTTTCTTTTTTGTCTTGACTGTTTTTTGCTGTATTTTTTTGAAAAAAATCACTTTTTATATTTTTGAAGGAACTTTTCTTTTTTTGATTTTTTTGAAAAAAATTTCAAAAAAAAACCCCACCTTTCTCAAGGTAGGGTTTTTAGGAATTGTTAGTATTCCCACAAATCGTGTTCAAAGTGGAACATTCCGTCGCGGATTTTATCAGCTTCTAAAAGCGCATCCAAACCAGCTTTATAATCTTGAATACGTCTATCATAAACATTCGACTCTTTGATTATATAAGATGCAAAATGGCGAGACTCAAAAATATCTTCCCAAGACATACGCATAGCATCATTGCCTTCATTAAATGCCTCGTGGCGCGCTAATACTTCGCGCAATTCAGGATAGTAAGCCCAAAACATAGGTCCTTCATTTAAGAAGTTGCCATTATCATCAAAACGTTGGATAATTGGTGCTATCCCCAATATACGAACGCCCATAGTTGATGTTTCTTCGTCGAAAAACCAAACTTCCTTAATACGGTATTTTTTTACGTCCTCAGGGTTCAAGTCGTTTACGACGACAGTAACTATTTCTTCAAAAGTTTCGGGGTCAAAGGTTATAACCGTATCAACAGAACTACCAATATTTTTTTGGTCAGCCTCTGTAAGTGGGTCTTTAAACTCATCAGTCATTGTGCCATATAATTGTATATCGCCCTCTTTGGCGTGTTTGATTAATATAGTTATGAACGCTTCTTTTTCATAACGGAAAGGGTGGTTCATTTTTTCGCGAATATCAATCACGCGCCAAATGCGTTTTTCCCAAAAAACGTCTTTTTCGTGGATAAAATCGTAATCAATAATACGTTTTTCTTTGTATAAATAACGGTCATAAAAATTGTCGCGGGGTCCATCTGTACTGGTCTTGCCAGATTCAGTTACATTGGTGTTGTTGGCGTTACCACCATTTGCTCCATTGCCACCGTTTTCGTCGCCTTTTGAAGTGTTGTTGGTTGGGTCTTCTGGTTCCTCTTGTGCAAAGCTGGGGGTTGTAACCACGCTAAACGCTAAAAATGCGCCAAGTGCGAGTTTACAGAATTTTTTGAGATTTGTCATCATCGTTGATAAAGGTTTTTAGAAATTCGAAAAAAAGCAATTTAATATTGGTATAAATAAATTATGTACAAATTATATTTGGTTTTTTATTATAAAATTTAATCTTTTTTAAAAAAAAAGTTGGTTATTAAAACGTATAACGTTCAACAACCAACTTTATTTTATCAAATCTGTATTTTTTTCAAAAAATTATCTGATAGTAAATGCAAGTGAGTTTACTGTACGACCTGCGCTATCACCTGGGCATTTAGCTTTCACATCAACGAATTGATATTGGTCGCCAATAGCAGCAGCTTTGATAGCGTTGGCAGCTTGGTCAGAGAAACGTCCACCTGAACCTTTAATTTCTACTGGGTCAGAGCGTTTTTTGGTATAATAAAGGATATAAGATTGAATTTCGCATTTGGCATTGAAATCAAAACCTTCAAGAGTTGGAATCAAACCCAACTGCGCTCTCATCTCACCAGTTCCTAAAGTACCACCTGTTTTGTTGGCCAATTTAACCACTGGGTCAGGGATACGTTTTACGCGGAATTTGAAATCGCCCAATTTTTTGTTAGCTTTTTTATCGCTAACGGTAATGGTTGCTTCGCCTTGCGCGTTAACCTTAACCACGCGTGTGCTACCAGAACCAGTGAGCGTAATGCCACCACCAGCACCAGAAACAGCTACATCATTAGAAGAAACACCAGCTGCAGCTATAGAAATAGGATTATCTACACCAATGTAAAATACATTCATTTGGTCAGCAGAAACGTTTACAGAAGGACGACCAACTTCAAAAAAGAAATCTTGTTTTACTTGGTCAGTTTTACCTGTCAAAGGATTCGTGATGCTAACAGAAGCTGTATATTTTTGTTCGCCTACACTTCCTGGTGTAGTTGTATACAATGCTTTACCTTCTTTAATAGGCAATGAACCACCATTTACAGACACAGAGAATTTAGCTTGGCTAGAGAAAGCCCCCAATGCAATTTCAGCTTCAAATTTTTCACCTAACATAATGTAAGGTTTTTTAGTCGAGCTAAATACGGCAAATTTATCAAACACTAAATCTACTTTACCCATATTATCGGCCAAAAAGTTTATAGCGACTGTACCAGAAGAATAAGCGTCATTTTGCCATTTGCGGAACAAAGGATACAATGCAGCTACAGGCATATAACCAAATGTAAAGGCTTCCCAACTTGGTTTGCCGCTTGATTTCCAAGATTCTTCATCTACTTCTAAAGGAAGAGATTTAGCAAAACTATCAACTTTAGCGTCAGTTATCGTTACACCATCTACTTTCATAGCTTGAACAGATTTTATCAAATCTATCAATTCTTGGCGAGTAGCCAAAATTTGGTCTTTGATTTTTTTGCCACCACCTTGCTCTACAAATAAGCGTTGAGGCACATCAATATCCTTGTAACCTTTTGGTTTGCCAGCATACTTGGGATTGTCTGGGTAAGGAATTGGATACTCACCGCCAGAAGCTTCAACCATAGCTTTACGCTGTTCATCAATTAAGTCATTCAACTTTTTGACAATGGGTTCAATTTTTAATGCGGCATCATACAAAGGTTTAAAATTTTTCTTAGTTTCTACCAATGTAGCCATACCATCAATGGTTTGCTTGTTGGATTTTACTATGATTTCGTTAGAGTGTTTAATACCTTTTTCTAGTGAAAAGAAGGCGTTGATGATTTCGGCCGACACGTTGAGCGCGAGCATAGCCGTTAGTACTAAGTACATAAGGTTAATCATCAGCCCCCGTGGTTCCTTTGGAATTGACATTTTTTAGGATTGTTTACGAGTTTGAAAAAATTAGCCAAATCAATTTTAAAAAAAAATTCAAATATCATTTGGCTGGCTGAGTGATAATTAGGCTTTTCCGCCGCCCATAGCTGCCAACACGTTACCGTAAACTCCGTTCAAAGATTTAAGGTTTTTGTTAAGCAATGACAATTGTTCGCGATAAACTTTGGTGTCTTCCAAAGAATCAGTGATGCTAGTGATAGCTGAGTTCAACGCACCTACAAATTTGCCTGCACCTTGAGTCAATTTGGTAATTTCGTCAAATTTAGCATCTTTAAGGCTGTTAAGAGCTGACATATTTTCGCCCATATTTTTAACACCTGCACTGGTTGTTTTCAACTCAGTAACCATCATAGCTTGTTGAGCTTCCAATGGTTTGGTATCAATTTTTAGGTTTTTCAATGCATCAACCATTACGTTGTTGCCAGCTTTGATAGTGTTTACCAACTCTGCGCCGTCGAAGCTACTTTTGCTACCGCCGCCTGTGCTTGCATTGGCACCTTCAAAAACATCGCCGTGTTGGTCAAGACCTGGATACAAACGCTCCCAGTAGTAATCTTTGTGTGGAGGCAATACACCCAACATCAAGAACAAGAACGTTTCAGTCAAAAGACCTACTGTAAGCATCTCGCTCGCAAATGGCCAGCTTTGGATTTTGAACAACGCACCAACCAATACAATGGCAGCACCTACACCGATAATTAGGTTTTTAATGTACGCAAAACCTGCTGAATGAACAAAACTCATAATTTTTTAAGAATTTAAAAAAGGTTAGTAAAAAAAATAATACAAAAAGGGTTAGTAAAAAAATTGAATCAAATAAAATTTTAACGTGAGTTTATCGTTTGTACATCACTTTATTGTGCTGCATCCTACGAAAAACAGCGTAATAATAAGGCAAGTTTTTTAATTGGTTACAACTTATAATAAAAAAAAATGCAAAAAATTAAAAAAAATTAAAAAATGTCTTATTTTTGGTAAAAAAACGTGGTTTTTAGACCATTTTAGAACTTTTTTCATTTAAAAAATAAACGTACCACTCCTATACGAATGATACGTTTATTGACAGTTAGCGGAGTATTTATATTATTTGAAATCATTCATAGAACGACCCAAGAAAGTCAGCACACAACGGAAGCCGATATAAGATTTGGTTGTATCTTGAAATTCCCAATGGCGTGTACCATTTTGCAAATAGTAAGCTACATCTTTCCAAGAACCACCGCGAATTACTTTGCGTTTCCAAGCTGTGGGGTCTTCTTCTTGAGCATCAAAACGAATATCTGGTTGCAAATCGTGCAAGAAAGGATAAGCATTTTCATAATAAGCAGAAGAAGTCCATTCAGATGCGTTGCCAGCCATATTATACAAACCATAATCATTGGGGAAATAAGCATCAGCGCGCACAGTATACAAGCCACCATCAGCAGGATAATCACCACGTCCAGGCTTAAAGTTAGCCAACAAACAACCTTTTGCGTTGCGGGTATAATAACCACCCCAAGGATAAGGCGCTAAATCGTGTCCGCCTCTTGCCGCATATTCCCATTCGTGTTCGGTAGGCAAACGGAAGTCTTCTGATGACAGTTCTTCAAACTCATTCCACAAATTGGTTCTCCAATAAGAGAATGCCATAGCCTGTTTCCAAGCCACACCTACTACAGGATAATCATCAAAAGCAGGATGCCAAAAATAGTTGCGTGTCATTGGCTCATTATAAGAATAGGTAAAATCGCGTACCCAAACCAAAGTATCGGGATAAATACGTATTTTATCTTTCTTAATATAATCAGCGCGGTTGTGTTTTTCTTGAGTAGTGCGGTTATTATCGGATTTCCAATCAAAATCTTTGGCTGCATTTTTCCAGTCATACCATTGATAATCAAAATCTAATAAACGGATATCCAAATTTCTACGTCCGCCCAATTGTTCTGAACCTTGGAAGAACATATCTTTCAACTCGCCGCTTGGTTCCCAATCCAATTCTTGTTCCCAATCTACCAAAGTAAGACCAGCACCAGTTTCATCTTCGCGAGTGTGCCCCATTTTTGTATGAGCTATAGAGTCGCGTACCCATTCCACAAATTGGCGATATTCATTATTAGTAATCTCGGTATCATCCATAAAAAATCCCTGTATAGAGATTTGTTTGGCGCGTTGTACCAAAGAATGGTTTACATCTTGGTCGCTTGGTCCTATATGCAAGGTTCCAGAAGGAATATATTGCATACCATAAGGCGTGATAGGATTCCAAGTAGGTCTATCCTGCGCTCCTATGAGCTGCCCCCCTTCGCGTTTTCCGCAAGACGCCAACGCTAAAGTTGCGCCTAATACAATGGCTAAATTTTTATTTTTTTTCATTTTCGCAGCCGTGTTTAACGTTTTTTTTCTTAATGGGATATTAAAGGCATTTATAAAAATAGAGAACAATGGCAGCTGTTCCCGTTTTTAGTTGTTGATATTTGATGCTGTTTAACGCCAAGTATTTTTTATTATTGTGTAAGCCCTGACTTTTTTTAAGTTTTTTTTAAGTTTTTTTATCAATCAGGGAAAAAAATAGCTTTTTGGCGCGTCAGGCTACTTTTTGGGTAACAGAAAACATTATGTTTTATAAAAATCTTGGGTTGTAGATAATTTTTTGTGGAATTTTTTTACCCATTTCTTTGCGCAAATTGTAATTTAATACCACTTCGTGCGAGCCTGCATTCAAATTGCGCAAAACGTTCAATGATATATCATAAGCATAACCCAGCATGATGTTTTTGTTTATCTGCAAACCTGCCGACAAAATAAACGCATCTTGAGTGAAATCGCTATAGCCTCTATAGCCCAAGCCCAATAAGAATTGCTGCTTATACCGCGCCAAAATGGATGCTTCTGGTTGTATTTTTATCAAATCTGTTTTCAATAAAATAGAAGGTTGCAATTGCCACTCTGCAGCCAAGTCCCAAGTATATTGACCTTGCAAAAAGTATGCCCTTTTGTATCTGACCTGCAAAATTTGTGCAGACACCAATTCAACCAACGGTTCATTCAAATTGATAGCTGCCGCACCCAACTGAAATTTTTCCCCTTTGAGATACAATCCCGCTTCTACCCCTACAGTCATACCTTGAGAGCGCGCATCAATCAAAATCCCATCATTGTGGTTAAATGTAGAGCCTTCATAATTGCCTTCTGGGGTACGAAATAAACTACCATCAAAACTTTTTTGGGATAATCTTCCTCCCGCACCTATAGATAAAGTGGTTTTATCCGATAAGGAAAGCATATAATTATAAGCCAAACGAATTTGGCTGTTGGTTTCTGCTCCCAATTGGTCGCGCTCCAAGCCAAGCCCAAACCCACTGCGCAAATATGGCACAGGTGTATGGATATTAGCTTGATAAGTTAGCGGACTAGCTGCTAAATTAACCCATTGTTTGCGGAAAACTGCAGTTGCGCTTACAGAACCATCCAAACCTGCATAAGCCGTATTGTAGTTATATGGATTAAGCATAAATAGACTATATTGAGCTGGCTGCTGGGCTTGTATAGTAGGCAGATAATAGGCTGCGCAAATAAAGGCGCAAATGTAAGTTTTCCAATTCATATTTTTATTTTTTTGTATGAATAATTTAGCTTAAAACAACTTTTTTTGTAATTTTAGCCTTTTTTATACTCAAATTTGTAATTTTCAACCATTTTAGCATATTTTTTATTAAGAAAATTTTAAACTTTATTCAAGTAATATCCAAAAGCTGCTGCTGCTAAAATTAAAATTAATACCCAAACCCAGTTGATGGGGCGGCTAGGACGACGCCGAAAACTGCGTGTTGGTTTGTTTTGATTTGTTGGGTTGGTGGCAAGGGCGGTAGATTGATTGCCAAGTACAGCATTTGCCTGATAAGCCACGTTTTGCGCTTCTTCTTGTTTATAAAAAGCCAATAATTCGCTTACAGAAGCCCAACGCTGATTTTTATCTTTTTGCAAACAACGGCTAACAATTTTTTGCATCAATGGCGGCAATTGATTGAGCAAATCAGGCAATTCATCTTGCAATATATTGTTTTTCAGCTTATTATTATTCAATAAGGTTGATTTTTGCCCAAAAGGAAAACGCCCTAACCACAACCAATACGCCAAAACACCCAAAGCCCAAATATCAGTTCTGACATCTGGCGATTGTTGATTATCAAATTGTTCTGGTGCCAACGTTTCGTAGTTTTTGATAAAAGCCAAAGGCAGCACTTCAGCACAACCGTATTGTATCAATAACGGGAATATAAACCCCGCCGCTCGTTTGCACAAAATATGACTTGGCGCGAGTTGCTGGTGTACGAGGTTTTGGCTGTGCAAAAACGCAATGGCTTGGGCTGTAGCTTCCCAAAATTCGTATCGTTGGCTTTCGTTCCAATTTTCGGCTGGATTATCTTTATCTACGCTGCCCGCTTCTATCAAAGGCAGAACTAAAGCGTAGCGTTTCCAATCTGCATCTTTCCAAATATGGAGTTGTTTTATCGGCAATAAATATATATGCTGTAGATTTTTGGCTTGTTGCCAAGTTTTATCAAATAGCCCGTTATTATCAAATTTTTGATAAATTTCTACCATTTTTATCGCCCACAACTCGCCTGTAGCAATATGCCGCGCTTCATATACAGTACTCACCCCTTTGCCGTCCAAAGTATGGCTTCTATCGCATTGATATTGTTGCCAAAACTCAAATTCTGCTTTTTCTGCGTCTTTTTCGTCCATTTTTGTTTAGTAGCTATGGAGATAGTCATTAGCACGATTTAACATTTGCGTTTTATTAGGAGCATCAAAATTTGAAAAGCTGCTGAAAAATCGTTTAAATTTTCTATCAACGAATTTTTGTTTGTATTGCTCATATTTCTCAATAAGCTCATATTCAGCATTTTGAGGAGTAAATAATCTGCTTATTATTGCAATTTGTTCATCTAGATAACTGAAAATAAACGGGGTTAGCTTATTGCGAAAATAAAAATTTGGCATCAAAACAGTAATTTTTTGGTCTTTTTGCTCTTTTTGATATTGCCACCAATCCACCAAATATAAAAAAGTAGCAATAGATATAGCACTTGCTTTATTTTTTTTACCAAATTTATCCATAGCATCAACAGCAAAATCATTGAAAAAATACAGTTTATTCTGCTCTGGCGACATCAAAATAGCAAGCGGGTCGGCATCATTTGAACGTTTTACCAAAAAAGACAAACCCAAAGTTGGATGTGGCTCCAACATTGGTAAGTATTGGCTTCTAGCTGAATAATCTTTATAATTTTTACCTAAAATAGCTATTTTATTTTTTTCGTGTTGCCGTTTCAAACATTCAAATTTTTCTTCGGCAGTTTTTTTCGTTGGTTTTAGTACAGAAAACTGGCTTTTGTTAAAATCAAAAACGGGCTGGCCTGTAAATTCCCGTAAAAAATGAACAACAGGCTGTAATAACTCCTTTGGGTCGGTTAAATAATCAGTAATATAACCGCCAACACCTTTGATTACAGGAAAAAACTGTCCATTTTGTTCGTTGATTTGAATTTCAACATCTTGTTCTTTGCTCGCCATAGGTTATCAAATTAAAATTTTGGGAAAAAGGAAAGTGGAAAATTATTTTGCTGCCACCAGCGTATAGTCATACCATTTTCAGACGCGGCTTCAAATGCTAAATTGCCCTCTTGGGTACGATTTACATTACTCGTCCAACTATTTTTTATAGGGTTAGTCCAAGCACTAGCACATTGTTCTATGATTTCATCAAGAGTTAAATCATTAGGAAAAAAAGTATGCCCGTCAGGAACATCTTTAAGTATATGTCTCTCAATAATCGGTGGGAGAGCTTTTATACCATTTGTATTTTTTCTATATTGAGCAATTTTTATAGTGCAATCAATGGGCAAGTTCAAAACCCCAAAGGAGTTAATATTAGCAGGGTTATTGCGCAAATCCGCAATAGAAACTTTGACATTGTTCGCATCTTTAATAAGTATATGGCTTTCATTTTGCCCACTTTCATTTGAATGATAAAATTTATCGCCTTCTTCTTGGTAATGCCCACCCTGCCCTGCTTCACCTATTAAGTGTTCTATAATTTTACCATTTTTATGAGTTTTTATATAGTGCAATATCTCCAAAAAAGCATAACTTTTTCTTGAATTACTGACTTTATTAGAGCAATTTCGCCAAATTTCCAATAGCGCAAAGAGTTTTTCTTTCTCCGCCTTTTTGTTTGTGCATAAAACTGCAAAAGCCTCCAAAGCATTGGGAAATTCAGCATCAAAACGCTGTTGTGTGGCTGCATCCCAAGTTGTTTGTAGAAATTTTTTATCTTTTCCAGAAACAAACGCAATAATTTTATTAAACCCCATTCTTCAATACAAATGCTTACTTCTCCGTAAGTTGTTGATTGGCTTCGTCTTGGTACTTGCTTGGACATTTCAACTGGATTTGATGGGCTACAAATAGGTCTTTTTCCACTTTGCCCGTCAATACAATCTGCTCACTGCGCTCAAAATCTTGAGGTTTCGGTTTTAGACAAACCACTTGCATTTCCAACCCATTGGCGTCTTTCATAAAAAAACGAAATTGATTGGGGTCTTTTGTGGGTTCATAAATAATCGGTTTGTCCAAACTCAAATGTCCCACCACTTGGTGATTGCGTTCGGTAGCTTGAGAAGCCACGCTAAAATTGCTATACTCGGAAAAATCGCCCGACATACTAATCAATACGCCTACAGCCAAAGCCATAACTAACAATAAAATAAGGTGTGTTTTTTTCATAATTTTATATTTTAAAAATAATTTTTTTATCGCCCATTAGATAGGTTTTTATAAACTAAATCTATTAGTGTGCTTATTTTTTTATGGCTTTAATCCATTTTGCAAATTTTTTTTGATAAAGAACCCAAAACTAATTGCCAAACTTTTATATTTATGCAACCGCTAATAGATTTTTGACCAAATAAAACACAAAGATATACCAAAAAAGTTTATCCGTTTAGAAAAATGATTATCTTTGCGCAAAAATTTGTAAAAATTGCTAAAAAACGGTTAAAAATATGTCAAAAAAAGCAAATGCAAGCGCAAGTGTAGCCAAATTCCAAGCTCGGGTAGTTTATGGCTTTGAGAATAAATTAGAGGTGGTTTTGTTGGGCAATCCCATAGAAGGTAAGATAGAAAAAGGAATGATGGCTCACGTACAAATCGGACAAAGTGCTCAAGTCGGCAATTGGGAGATTGTAGAAATTCAAAAAATGGACTTCATCAACGAATCCGAACACCACAATTTTTTGGGTTTGGTTATTCGCTGTGCTGATGTGGCTGCTTACAAACTATTGCAGTCGCTTCGCGTATATGACGAAACTTTATTAATACAATAATTGTTAAATCAACTCGTCTGTAGCTCGCTTCGGCGGGCTTTTTTTATATTCTTTTTTACCAAAAAATCGTATCTTTGCGCCCAAATTTTATAATCTTTGATATGTCTACTACCAAAAATGTGAAACCCGCACAAAACGGGAAAATTTTAGCTCGTATTTTGGCTTTGGCCAAACCCTACAAATGGGTTTTTATCTTAGCTGCTACTTTATCTGTGGTATTAGCTCCTGTAGCTATTTTGCGCCCTTTTTTGGTGCAACTGACTGTGGATAAGCACATTCTCAACAACGATTATGACGGTTTGTTATTGATGATAGCGATTTTATTCGGAATTTTATTTTTGGAAGGTTTGCTAGCTTATATATTTTCGTACTCTACTAGTTGGCTGGGTCAATCTATCATCCGCGATACAAGGGTTAAAGTATTTCGCCACATCAACAGCCTGCGCTTGTCTTATTTTGACCGCACTCCTATTGGTACGAATATGACCCGCACCATTTCCGACTTAGAAACGATAAACACAGTGTTTTCGGAGGGGATTATTACCATAATAGCCGATATTTTAACCCTAATTTTTGTGTTGGGGATTATGTTTTACACCAGTTGGTCGCTAACTTTGGTCTGTTTATCCATATTCCCATTATTATTAATCGCAAGTTATTGGTTTAAAGAAGCGGTCAAAAAATCTTACGAGCGCGTCCGCAATCTGGTGGCTACGCTCAACGCATTTTTACAGGAGCGCATTTCTGGTATGCGTTTGGTGCAAATTTTCAACGCTGAAGAGCAAGAAAAACAAAAATTTGAAAAAATAAGCCGCGATTATACCCGCGCCAATTTGGATTCTATATTCCCTTACGCTGTATTTTTTCCTTTGGTAGAAATTTTCTCAGCAGCAAGTTTGGGTTTAATGGTTTGGTACGGCGCGAGCGGCGTATTGGATGGGGATGTAACCCTTGGGGTTTTGGTAGCTTTTCCTTTGTATTTGGGGCAATTATTCCGCCCGATAAGAATGTTAGCGGATAAATTCAACTCTTTGCAAATGGGCTTGGTGGCTGCCAATCGCGTTTTTGAACTATTGGATAGCCGCGAACAGATAAGCAACGAGGGTAAAATTATCCCTACCCAACTCAAAGGCGATGTTGTGTTCAAAAATGTATTTTTTTCCTACCAACAGGACAAAAAAGCCGAAGAGATTGAAGATTGGATTTTACAAAATATCAACTTCCGACTTCCTGAAGGGCAAACTTTGGCTATAGTCGGCAGCACAGGCGCGGGCAAATCTACCATTATCAACATTTTGAGCCGTTTTTATGAAATCCACAAGGGCGAAATTTCTATAGGCAGCGAAAATTTGAAATCTTTTGAACTTTATGCTTTGCGGAGGCGAATTGCTGTAGTTTTGCAAGATGTGTTTTTGTTTTCGGGTACAGTTTTTGAAAATATAAGCCTCAACGACCCCAATATCAGCAAAGAACAGGTTATAGCAGCAGCCCAATTGATAGGCGCACACGATTATATTATCCGCTTGCCTGAAGGTTATGATTACCAAGTGAGAGAACGCGGCGCAACCCTTTCTATGGGGCAAAGGCAGTTGATTTCTTTCGTGCGGGCTTTAGTGTTCAACCCCGATATTTTGGTATTGGACGAAGCCACTTCAGCCATAGACCCAGAAACCGAAGCGATTATCCAGCACGCCATAGAAAAATTGATAAATCGCCGCACTTCTATCATTATTGCGCACAGACTTTCCACGATACAACACGCGCATCAAGTTATGGTTTTGGAAAAAGGCCAAATCGCCGAAATCGGCAGCCCAACCGAATTGATGCAGTTGGAAAATGGACATTATCGCCAATTGGTGGAAGCCAGCCAGCAAGAGGCGGTGTAAAGGGGAAGTTTTGAGTAGCGGCTATTTTTTATGCAAAATTTCTAATCATCATTACTTTATTTTATCATCAAAAATTCAAAAAAACATGCAAAAAACGCTACTCTTTTGTTGCTGCTTTTGGATAGCAACGCTCTCCGCCCAAAATAATTGGAACCCTTTTCCGCTCAATCAACTAGCTTATTTCAACAAAGGCGCGAACAATCCTGTAGATATGTATTGGGCAGATTCTGCTATTACCAATTCACTTGGGCAAACGGTGCATATTATCGACCAAAAATATCACAGTAATCTTGGGCATTGTTCTGATACTGTTTATTCTCAAATTATTGTTCCTACAGCTTCAGGGCAATCTATGTACATTACGCTCCCACAACCAGATAGTTTTATTATCGATAATGGCTTTTTGTACTATCAACGGGGCGGGATTTTAGATTCTTTCCCCTATTTGGCGAATGTGGGCGAAACTTGGACGCAGCAAATTATGCAGCCTGAAGCAGATTTTGTATTTTGGAGTTGTGATAGCATAGTTTGGGCTAATCATTTGGGTTTTGACGACAGCATCAAATACTTCACCGCCCAACCGCAAAAGAATGGGATAAATTTAGCCCCTCAACAGTTTAAATTAGCCAAAAATTTAGGGCTTATTTCTTTTATACCTTTTAGTTATAATTGGGATAGTTTAAACGTGCCTATTTGGGAGAATATAGGTTTTATCCACAATACGGATGGACATTTTGGTTTTACCAGCAGCCGCAATAATTGGGAACGCAAAGTTTGTTCTACCAACGATGTTTTCACCTATTATCAAAACCAAACTTATGGGGGCTATAGACGCATTCACATTGTGGATAGTATTACCTATTTTTATGAAAATAGCGACTCTATTATCTACTGCGTGCAAACTGATAGATATACCGCGTACAATGGTGTTTTCTCTACAACAACCAGCTTTGATACCGTAAAAATTGATAAGCATTTCCCCCAACCTTTTCACCAATATCCAAATAAAAGTCTGAATTATGGCGCATCTGTAGTTTCACCAAGTTGGGTTTATCTGAGTTATAATGAGTTTAGCCAAAATACAAATACAAGGGAACTGTATGCAAATGACTGTATGGGCGGTATAGGTTGGGAATACTATGATACAACACTATGCGGGCTAATGAACTCATTAAGTTTTTCAGATATTTTTAAAGCCCGCTATCAAGAAAATTTAGGTGGAGTTTGGGGCGAATTTGGTATGGTTGCTTCGCCTTCTAGCGGATTTCTTTATAATTCCCAATTAATTGGTTACCGAACTTGTGGCGACACTATGGGGCTTACAGACCGCGATAGTTTGATGAATATGGCAATGCGTTGGACAAGTGTGGAAGAAGTAACCAATGCTGCATCTTTCCGTCTATACCCTAATCCCAGCCAAAATGTGGTACAAATAGAAATCAACCCCCTTTCCGCAAATTATCCCCATACTGTAGAAATATACGACCTTTCGGGCAAATTATTGATAATCAAAGAATTAGGCATTGCTAATCTACACCAGTTAGAAATTCATAACCTAACTCAAGGTTTATACATTGTGCGTTTGCTCAACGCCAAAAACACAGAACAAAGTTTATTGATAAAACAATAATCTAACCATTTTTCAACATTTATTAATTTTCATAAATACAAAAAAAACTATGTTTGACAATTTATTAAGCGGTCTCACAGGCGGCAATGGTGGCGACAGCAACTTATTGGGCAGCCTACAACAAAAATTTGGTTTGAGCCAAGAACAAGCTACTCAAGCACTACCTGTAGCACAAGAGTCTGTAACCGAAACGCTTAAAGCACAAGCACTTTCGGGCAACATCGGCGGCATCAGCAGTTTGTTGGGCGGCAATGCTCAAGAGCAAACTAGCAATCCTATAGCTTCAGCTATTTCGGGCAATATGTTGCAAAATTTGGTGAGCAAAGTGGGCTTACCCGAATCTATAGCCAGCAAAATTTCTGTAGATTTTCTACCCCAAATTCTTGGTTTTTTCCAATCCAAAGCCAAAGACGAAAACGGCAATGTATCCGAAAGTGGTATTATGTCTATGTTGGGCGGCAATTTGGGCAATATCGGCGGCGCACTTGGCGGTCTCAAGGATAAATTGGGTGGTTTTTTCTAAGCCCATTTTTATTACTAACTGACCTTTCGCAGTATATTTTTCATTTTTTTTACAATTAGCTTTTTGCAGTTAAATTTTCCTATATGCGCTCAATAGCGTGGGGTTTTATACCCCGCGCGCTGATAAATTTTCCATAAAAAAATAGAAAATATAACATTTTTTACCATTTTTGTGCGTGGGGTGTAAAACCCCACGCTATTGAGCGCACACTGTTATTTTTTTCAATCCACCAAATTTTTTAACTGCGAAAGGTCAGTTACTAAAAACAAAAAAGCTACTTCTCGCGTGGGAAGTAGCTTTTTTTTTATGTAAATAATTGTAATTGTAAAATATGCGTATCAAATTATCATCAGAGCAGAGAGGCAGCCCAATCCGCTGCTTTTTTTTCACTATCGGGTTGAATAACAAATAAAGGGTTAAGCACAAACTGAAGTAAAAAATGCTGTATAAATTTACTTATTTGCGTTTGTTTCATTATTTTGTTTATTTCAAACTCCGTTTGGATATCAAATTTTTGCTGCAATTGACGGAGCAAATAGACGCTATGCTCTACAGGGAATGGTTGCATTTCCACTAACGCATAGAATAAATCTTTGAAAAGTTGATGCTTTAAATGCGCGTATTGGGTTGCAATCAATTTATATTTAGCAGCTTTTTCTTTTTCATAGGTAGCTTGTATAATTTCTATTTGTGATTTTATAGAAGCTATAATTTCGGGATTAATATGTTCCTGCATAGCTAAAAAAATTTAGAAATTGATTTGAATAAAGCCTTTTTTGAGCGGCTGAGGAAGTTTATTTTTTTCATTTTTAATTCTAAAAAAATTCGCTTCCCAATAGGGTTACGAGAGTATAGATTTTTTACAATAGCACGGGGTTTTATACCCCGTGCGGTAAAAAAACCTTATTAGTGTTGGGTTTTACACCCAACACACCAAAAATATACATCTTTTATAAAATTTTATTCTTGCGTTGGGCGTTGGGTATAAAACCCAACACTAATAAGGTTTTTTTACCGCGTGGGGTGTAAAACCCCACGCTTTCGCTTATTTTATACCGAACAGCACATTATTTTTATAATTTTTTGTAAAACACACTCTCGTAACCCCAATAAAAGAACCGTCCAACCATTGAAAAAAGTTAGTTTCCGTTCCTATAATTTGGCGCAAATCGTTTAGATAATTTTGATATGCTAACCAAATTTTACCTCTTCTTGTAGGTTTTGACGGGTTATAAGCAGGCACAAATTCCGCTTCAGCTTCAGCTAATGTACAATTCACAATACCAACACTTAGATAATTGAATTGATAAGGATTGTAAATAAAGTTCATTTATTTCTGTTGTTTAGCAAACAAATCCACCCACTCCATCACCGCCGTATCTTTGGACAAATCGGGCGCAAGGTCAAAAATAAAGTGGGATTCAGCAAAAGCCACTTGCAGCGTTTGCATCAGCAATAATAAACCCTCTTGCCTTTTGCCCGACAAAATCAATAAAGCGGCTTCGGCATAGTCCAACAAAGGGGTAGAAAATTGCTCGCGGGCGGTTTCTATCAGCACAAAACCCAAATTGTACAAAGATTCGTCTATCAAAAACTCCAAATAAGCAAACCAATAATCTGTATTGTCAATTTCTAAAGCTATGGCTTTTTGGTAAAAATCGTGCGCTTTCTGAAAATTGAATAAAGCCACATAAGCCCCAGCCAAAGATAAAGCAAAATCAGGATTAGATTTGTCGGTATGAAAAGCAACCTCAAAATTGTGTAAAGCTTTTTGGGGTTGTTCTGTCGCCAAATAATTTTCTCCTATCAATTCATACACTCGCCCCTCACAATTATCTATTTTAACCGCTTTTTCGCAAAAAGATAAAGATAAGATATAATTTTTAAGCTCAAAATGGGCTTCAGCTAATTTTAAATAAGTTTCGGCGTGCGCACCAAATATATTGATACAATCTGCCAAAATTTCTATAGCTTCAGCATAACGCTCTGCGTTCATCAATAAGTCTATAGCATCATACCGCGCAAAAGCAAACGTTTCATCCACCACCACAGCATAATCAAAAGCTTCCAAAGCTGCTTCTATATGATTGAGCCGCCCTTGCGCAAAGCCCAAATTTGTCCAAGCCCAATTAGAATAAGGCGAATTATCGACCAAAGTTTGCAGTAAATGTAAATTGGCAGCCAAAAAACTAAGCTCCACTTGCTCGAGCAAAACCCGCAGACGAATCGCAGCAGGTTCATAATCAGCCGCTTGGGTCAAAATCGCATATAAATTATCAAAAGCCAACTCAAACTGGTGTTGAGACTCGCAAAGCGCAGCTTCCAACAGCAAAATATCCAAATACTCTTCTTCTTCTTTGCCAACTTGTTCTCTAGCTTTTTCCAATAAATCGTGTGCTTCGTCAAAATACTGCAAACGGTTATAAATTTCTACCCTTGTCAATAAAATATCCAAACCGTCAGGTTCGTAAGAATGTGCTTTATCCAAAGCCAAATTGGCAGCTTCTGCTTTGCCCAAATCTAATAAAATTTGAGCTTGCTTAATATATAATTGAGCAGAAAATGGGTATAAATTTAAACCCATCTCCACCGCCAATAAAGCTTTTTCTGGCAAAAAACCCTGTTCATAAAACTCTATAATATCCAAATACTCATCCAAATCCAAATAACGAATGTTACCCGCTTTTTGCTGTGCTTCATACTGCGCCACCAATGATTGTATGCCCTCGCTGGCGGCTCCGTTATAATCGTGTTGTGCTGACATAGAATCTAAACTTTTATGATAAAAAAATCTCCCTGCTGTTTCCAAACCCTCATTTATACGCAAAGGTAATCAATATGCTGCAAAAATACAAATTTTTTGTCAAAATAAGGAAAAAAAAACCAGTTTTTATTTTTTAGTTTATAAAGTTTTTTTGATAAAATACGATACAAAGTGTTTATTTTACTAATCAATTTAATAATACAACTTAAATATAGGCGTTTTTTTGTTGTTTTTTTGCTGCACAAGTCGCCCTACTTTTGTATCATCAAATCCAAAC
This sequence comes from Chitinophagales bacterium, assembly GCA_013297745.1. Taxonomy (GTDB): domain Bacteria; phylum Bacteroidota; class Bacteroidia; order Chitinophagales; family Saprospiraceae; genus JAAFIM01. Next base: position 17,380 of record JAAFIM010000001.1, read on the forward strand.
AAAGGGTTTTAGCCACACAAACACAATGTTTTTTTTATGTATTCCCCTACACGTTTTTTTTATTTCATTACAGTATTTAAATTTTCAAAACTATGAACAAATTTTTCGCAATGCTAATCGCTTCATTCTTTGTGATAGGCGCAGCGCAACAAGTTTCAGCACAATGCAATTTTAGTGTAACGATTTATGACTCCACCTTTTGCAATGCCAATTCGGTTGATATGCAAGTAGGCTGGCAAGGCGGCACAGGCCCCTATGCTTATCTTTGGAGCACGGGCGCTACCACCTCTTGGCTTATAAATCAACCATTCAACAGCACATATTCGGTTACTGTAACTGATGCTAATGGTTGTATGGCTACAGACAGCCGCACGTACGGACAACCTTCAGGTACGCAATTATCTGTAACCCACAATGTGTTGACCCCAGCTTGTAACGCTGGCGGCACGGGCGCAACTGTAGAAATGGTAGCCACAGGAGGTACACAACCCTATACCTATTATTGGCAAAATACAAGCAGGCAAACCAACTCTGTAGCTACTGGATTATCTGGTTATGTTTATGGTTATGTAACGGATGCTGCTGGTTGTTATGCTTACATCTCCACCACGCTGGGTGGTATCAACTATTATGGGGGTTATCCCAACGCTGCTTCTTGCAGTCAAAATAATGGTTCTATATCTTTACAGACTTCAGGCAATTACACTTATTTGTGGTCAGATGGGCAAACTAATATGACAGCTACAGGCTTAGCTGCTGGAGCTTATGGGCTCACAATTACTGACGCAGCCAACAGTTGCGAACTTCGTCAAGTATTTCAGGTAGGTTATAACCCCAATTGTGAGTCTGTAATTAGCGGTATTATTGATATTAATCAAAACTGTGTAAATGGTGCAACTTTTGGAACTAATTGGTATAGAACGGTACAAATAACCAACACAACTACAGGACAATCTTATTATACTTATGCTAATCAGCAAGGTTATTATGAATTTAGAACTTTGGATGTAGCTACTTTTAGCGTTATGGCCACCAACAACGGGTTCAATGGTCTCTCAACAGTTTGCCCCAATTCAGGCAACTACTCTGTGACAACCAACGCCAACGGAGGTTCTTACCCCAACAATGATTTTTATTTGGCTTTTGCCAATAATGATGATGTTGTGTTGGATTTATACCAAAGTGCTGCGCGTGTAGGGTTCAACGCTCATATCTACGCTAATCTTTGCAACCAAGGCAATAATACCCAAAGCGGTGTACTTACGGTAAATATAGACCCTCTTTTGACTTATGCATCTACCAACCCTTCCAGTTGGGGATGGAATAATTTCCAAAGTGCAGCCCTAGTAAGCAACCCCACCGTATCAGGCAATACTTTAACTTACAACTATTCTAATTTGGTAGCAGGCGAATGTTTATACTTGCATATTTTGACTGATGTGCCACAAAATGCGCCTATGGGACAAACTGTATTTGCTAGTGCTTCAGTAACAATAGCTTCTGGTACTGATGCTAATCCAGCCAATAATATAGACTCCACTTATAGCATTACCACCAATTCTTACGACCCCAACGATAAACAACAATTCAACTACAGACGTGGCGATGCTTTTGATGCAGAAATTTTCACCCAAGACACAGAATTAAACTATATGATTCGTTTCCAAAATACAGGTAATGCACCCGCTATCCGCGTAGAAGTGCGCGATGCGTTGGAAGCCAACTTGTTGATAGAATCTATGCGCAATATCATAACTAGCCACCCTTGCGTAATCCGCGCTAACGGACAAAATTTAAGCTTTGTATTCGATAACATTTATTTAGCTGATTCTTTTAGCAACGAACCCGCTTCTCACGGTTTTATCAAATTTACTATCAACAGAACTGCTGGCTTGCCTTTGCAAACCGAAATTACCAACAGCGCAGATATTTATTTTGATTTCAACCCCGCTATCGTTACCAACACCCAAACCACTACTATTGTGGCTGAAGTTATAGCTGCCGAAAAAGTAGCTGACCAAATTGATTTGCAAGTGATGCCCAACCCAGTAAAAGATGTATTGAATGTGCGTTACAACTTGCCACAAGCAGGCAAAGTATCAATGAGTTTGGTAAATAGCTTAGGACAAATCAGCTCTACAGTAGCCAACGCACAAGCACAAAATGCTGGTTTGCAAACTGCCCAAATTTCTACCGCTCAATTGCCTGCTGGTGTGTACTATTTGTATATCCAAACTGAAAACGGCAACTTTGCTCACAAAATCGTTAAAGAATAGTTTTTCGTCCTAATAATCCCTATGCAATCGCATTTTATTCAAATAAACAATTGTTTTTAATATAAAAAGCTACCTTTCCGAGTGGAGGGTAGCTTTTTTTATTTTTCTTTTCCGTTTGGCAAAAATTCCGAGCGTTCTAAGCTGTCTAACGTCAAACTATCAATTATACGCTCTGATTGGCTTATTGGCTCAAATACGCATCTCATTGGGGCAGGCTTAAAAAAATCCCCGTAATGGAATAACAAACTCAAAACATTTATCAATACGCTGATTATTAACATTTTATAAAAAAATTTAGCTGTTGGAAATTTATATTTAACTCATCGCACATATAGATGCTGATAAAAATAATTTGGTGTGTTGATAAAATAATTATCTTTGCAAAAAAATTGAGAAAAATGAAAAAAATGATTTTTGGTTTCGCGTTTTTACTTTGCTATTGTAGTGATAATAAAAAAAATCCTGAATATACTGTGCGCCAATTCATAAATAGCTTAAGCAAAGATGACTTTATTACCGCTCAACTATACGCGCACAAGTCTATGGTGGATTTCACTGTAATTTTGCAGAAAAATAAAAAAGAACAAAATACTTCAAACAAAGTCAATTCTTTTGATAGTAATTTTGAGTGTACCTGTGAAATTTACCATTCAAAAGCGTCTTGTACTACCACTAATAAAATTAGCGCAAAAGAATATTTTACGCTAGTTCAAGAAGAAGGCGTTTGGTTAATAACGTCTAGCTCTCTTTTTACTCAAAATCCTTTGGGTGATACAACTACCAGTGTAAATAATAACTGGAGTTACGCTTATGTTATTTGATTTTTAAAAGTTGAGTACAAAAGCTAAATTTTCGTCGTGTGACGCCAAAACCAGCGTATGTCGCGAAAAGACGACCAACCGAGCGCAGCGAGGGCAGTAGCTTTTTTGCAACGCAAAAAACGTCGGCTTGTAGCGACGGTTTTGCGCTTTTTGCGCAATGAAATGAAGCAAAATAAGCAAAAACGCCTTTTTGGCGTTGGCTTTTTTGGTACTTTTTTGCCATCAAAAAAGTACGAAAGATAAATTTTTTAGGCGTAAGCCGTTAAAAAAATTTCTATTCAATTTAACTTTCAACTATTTTGTACTAAAATTTCACCTTAAGCGTAACTCCAGTAATAAGACAAATAAAGTTAATAACAATGTAAATACTGGTGGTTGGCAGGACGGAGTATATTATTGGATTGAAAAAAATGTGTATGGTGAAGAATACTATCAGAATGACGAAACAGAACTTTATATTGAAGTTCAAAATAATAGCATAATTCGAGGCTTTAAAACAATATGGAACTGGGATGAAGCAGGAGAAAGCATTATACACAACACTAATTTGATTATAAGTGGTAATATTGAGAAAAAACAAATAACTATCTATTATTTTGCCCCTTGTGGCTGTTCAGACCAAGACTGCCAACCCTGCGAAAAAGTTGGGGATGAATGCTGCGAACAAATAGAAAAAATAGACGTAAAACTAGAAAAAGCGATTTTAAATCCCAAAAACTCTAAAATTAAAAGTTCTAAATTTCTAAAAATTGAAAACAGCCAATATTACAAACTGCTAAAGAATAAATTATATGAAAGCATTGAGTATCACGGCAATTTTGATGGTAAAACAAAGATTTATGCTTCCGTTTTAGATTTGTATTTCAAAAAATACGAGAATAAATAAAAAAAAGCCCCAAACTCTAATAGCGAGTTGAGGGCTTTTTTTATGGTATCAATTAAACAGTTGCTTTTTGTTGAGCGATAAAGTTTTTGACAAATTCTGTGGTTACTGATTTTGGACGCTCCAAAGGGAAACCCAAGTAGCGAGACCAAACGCCAGCAGCCAACACGCCAAGTGCGCGAGACACACCGAATAAAACAGTGTAGAAACTGTAGTCTTTCATCCCAAAATGTATCAACAAAGCACCTGAATGCGCATCTACATTTGGCCAAGGGTTTTTGATTTTGCCCAAGCTTTGAAGAATTGGGGGCACAACGCGGAAAATTTGGGTAACAATATCCACTATATCATTGCCTTGTATGTATTCTTTGGCAAATTCAGCTTGCGCGGTAAAGCGTGGGTCTGGTTTGCGCAATACAGCGTGTCCATAACCTGGTACAACTTTGCCCGAAGTCAAAGTATCTTTTACATATTGTTCAACTTGAGCATCAGTGGGGCGTGTTGTACCCAACTTTTCTGTCATTTCAAAAATCCATTTGATAACTTCTTGATTAGCCAAACCGTGCAATGGGCCTGCCAATGCGTTCAAACCACCAGAGAAAGAATAATATGGGTCGCTCAAAGTAGAACCTACCAAGTGCGTCGTGTGTGCTGAAGCGTTGCCGCCTTCGTGGTCAGCGTGGATAGTTAGGTACAAACGCATCAAATTGGAGAAGTCTGCGCTATCATTTACACCCAACATTTGAGCGAAATTAGCACCCCAATCCAAATTATCGTCGCTGGCTATATGCTGACCTGCTGCGAATGAACGGCGATAAATATAAGCGGCGATTTTGGGCAAACGCGCTATCAAATTCATTGAATCTTCATAAAAAGCATCCCAATAAGCTGCTTTGGGCATACCTTCAGCATAACGGCGCGCAAAAATGCTATCTGTTTGCATAGATAAAACCGCCATACTAAATTGAGTCATTGGGTGGGTAGAAGTGGGCATAGAATCCAACATCGCGTAAGCGTGCGCTGGAACTGTGCTGCGGCGCGCCCATTCGGCAGTCAACCAAGCTACTTCTTCGCTGGTAGGAATTTCGCCCACCAACATCAACCAAAACAAACCCTCTGGCAAAGGCTCTTTGCTGCCTTCAGCTTTGGGCAAAGCCTCGCGCAATTGAGGAATGGAATAACCTCTAAAACTAATCCCTTCTTGTGCATCCAATAGAGAAGTTTCCCAAACCATAGAGGTAATATCGCGCATACCGCCGTAAATTTGGCTAATGGTAGCGTTATCAATTTGCATTTCGCCGTGTTCTTTGACCAATGCTTTTATCTCGGCGGCAAGAGGAGCTGCTTTCTCCTCAAATTTTTTCTTTAAAATATCCATTATATTGTTTATAAATTTATTGTGTTGGTACGATTTGCGAAATTTTAGAGTTGGTACAATTCACGCTTAGCTTGAATAAGCGCCAATAATCTTTCTGTTAAGGAGCTTTCAGATGCTTTTTCTGAAGTTTTTTGATAAAGCAAATCAAATTCTTGAGTGGTGTCGCATTTTTGTAGATACTCAAGCACTTGTAATTCAAATTTTTCAAACGAGTTTTTATTACCAACTGCTTGCAGTTCAGCGATTCGCTTTTGGTTGGCTTCAAACTGTATTTTGAGTTGTGTTTTGGTTTCAGTTTTTAGGAGTTCAAACCAAGTTTCTACTAAATCCAATGTATATTGACTGTCAATTTTATTTTCAGTAAGCATAATATCGTTAATGACGATAGTTTCGTCTTTAAAAATATGAACTGAGTATAAATTTTCGCCTTGTAAAATATACGGTTTAATTTTTTCCTCTCCATTTTCTGAACGCTGGAAGTCGTACTCAATAGGTATATCAGAAATTTCTCTTATTATGTTATTACTTTCATCTAATATGAAAGGTTGTTGTAAAGTTTCTCGTATAGTGCGGATAGCCTTTATGAAGTTGCGTAAGTATTCAAATTGGTAAAATTCGGGTTGTTCAAACAAAAACCAAAGTTGGTCAGTAGCTACATTTTTAGGAATTTTTGGCCAAATAGCGGCTTTGTTTATCATGATGAAGGTAAGAGTTATTTGGTTGGATAAAAAGTTTTGGCATCAGCAATTTTTTCGTTTCCGCTCAATGATTCTGCCCCTGTAAGTTGTTCATTAGTTATATCAGCTTGTGTTTTAGGTATCAAAAATTCTATCCAAAAACTTTTGCTGCAAAGCCCTCTACAAGTTTTGGAAGGGCTATTGATTCTAGCATTATATTTTTCTGGATCTGTCAACAAATTAGGCATAGGTTTTATTTCCAACTGGGAGAAAGCAAAAGCAGTTTCTTCTATAACTTGTTCGGGTGTCCAGTTATTAGGAAAAAAAGTAGAGGATTCTTTTTTCCAGCCAAACATATATTTGTTTGCAGGATTTAAAGATATTGCTACTTTGCCCGCGCCAAATTGGATTTGATAATTTTGTGCTTCTATTGAAAACATTTGAAAATAACCTTTATAAGGTTTATCGTCTTGAGGTGGAGAAGGAACAGATGAATTTAGCATAGCATCGCCAGTGAAATAATTAGTGGCGATTGTTGGTGGTGAAGACTTTAAATGCTGATGGTGATGCAAACCTTTGGGTTTTATTGCTGTTCTTTCTGCATTAAAAAGATATTCTCCCCTGAAAACATGATTTTGAAGCGAAGTTTGTTGTTTTAAATTATACAGCGTTTGTATAAATTTAGCATTATTTTTTTGTTCCAATAAATAACCAACACTGCCCCACGTTTCTATTAAATTAGCATTTTTCCAAATTTGAGGGTTTTTGGCAAAACATTTTAAAAAATCTTCTATGTCTTGAGTCTTTTTTTTGTACTCTTGCAAACCTAGTCCTTGGGCTTCTTGCAAATTCACTTCATAGAAATCTTGCCATTCGTCCACAAGTATCAACAAATCGGTAATTTCTGTTTGTATTTCAATTGTATTTACATTTTGATAAATCTTAATTTTAGTAAATTGACTGGCAATTTTTCTAAGATTATCTTTTAACCAATTTTCTACGTTTTTTTGCTCCTCTTCATCCCCTCCCACCACTTCATTGTTCTCTATTTCTTCCCCTTCATCTGCCAATTGTGATTGTAAGGTTTCAAATTCCCTTTCGTCAATAGGCTTGCAATCCACTTGAAACAAAATACTAGGTAAAATTTTCAGCAAACTCTTATCTATTTTATCAATTTTAGTTTTTCCTGTTCCTTTGGCTATATCCAAATTTATAATTGTTCTGCCATCAGAAGTTTTGCCATTAAAATAAGCCAAACCTAAAACTCCAAGCGGTTCTTTTATAATCTCTTTGACAAAAGGTTTCCAAAAAGTGGTTGGACGGCCAATTATAAGCAACGGAAAATCTTGATTTTTGTCGGTAAAAGAGAAATCCCCATTTAATATAAAAAAAGTTGGCTTTTCTATAGAAGTAGATTTTTCCAATTGCTTTATCATTGGCTTAACATTTTGTTTGAATTTAACAAAAGATAAATTTGATAAAAAGCTAGGATTTTTAGTAAAGAATTTTGGTATTTTCATTCTATGGATTAAAAAACAAGAAAAATATTATAAATCACAAAGCAATTAAATACAGCAATTTATACACATCAAACCAAAATAAACGCGGTTGCTGATTTTGTAAATACCTTTTGATAAAAAAAGCGAAAACTGGGTAAAACAAGCGCGCCGCCCAAACCATTTTGTACTTTTCCAACTTATAAAAAGCCGCTAAAAGCCTAATTTGGGGCAAAGTTCCATATTTTTTTTCTAAAACCAGCAAATTTTTGACCGCTTGTTCAGTTTTTTTGATAAAAATATCCGCTTTTTCTATCCCAATATGCTGCAAAGGGTTGTCAATGTGCAGAATGGGTATATTTTTTTTAGCCAATTCCAACCCAAAAATAGTGTCTTCGTGCCCATATCCCGTCAAAATCTCATCAAAACGCAATTCGGCAAAAACGGCTTTGGGCGCAACAAAATTATTGGTCATAAACGAAAAATGCGGTTGCAAATTCCTTTTCGCTGCCGTTTGCGCTTCTCTTTGGCTGCCGTAATGCCAATGCAGGTATAAATCCGCTTCTGTTGGTTGTTGGGTTTGATAAACGCGCCCGCCACAAAGCAATTGATTGGGTTGGCAATGCTCGAGATATTTTTTTAGAAAATCATCGGAAACGGGCATAGAATCGCAGTCCATAAAGAGCAAAAACTCATAATTGGCTTTTTCTACCAACAAATTGCGAATACGCGCGCGGCCTACATTTTGGGGCAAAATTTGGTAAAAAACTGCGTTTAATGTGGCAATTTTTGCATTTTGTTGCTGCAAAACTGCATCTGTAGAAGCGTCGTCTAAAACCAAAAATTCTATACTTTGGCTCAATTGCTGCGCTTGGCGGTGCAAAATCTGCACAAGCGGGCGAATATCGTAATTAAAAACGGGAATTAATACAGAAAGCATCGCTAAAACAACAAAAAATTAATTTTGTTCGCTATTTTTGACAAAAACAAAATTTTAATTAAATTCTCCTCGCAGCAAACGGAATAGATACTCGCCATAGCCGCTTTTTTGGAAACGGACGGCCTGTTTTTCCAACTGTTGGGCGTTCATAAATCCCATTCTAAACGCGACTTCCTCAATACAACCCACTTTAAGCCCTTGGCGCAATTCTATCACTTCTATAAATTGCCCCGCCTGCATCAGCGACTCGTGCGTACCCGTATCCAACCAAGCCACACCGCGACCCAAAACACCCACTTTAAGCTGTTTTTGTTCCAAATAAATGCGATTTACGTCCGTAATTTCGTACTCGCCGCGCGCACTTGGTTGTAGATTTTTGGCTATATCAATCACCGAATTGTCGTAAAAATAAAGCCCAGGCACAGCATAATTAGATTTGGGCTGGCGAGGTTTTTCTTCTATGGAAATCGCGTTGAAATGTTTGTCAAATTCTACCACCCCATAACGCTCTGGGTCTGACACTTGGTAAGCAAAAATCACCCCACCTTCAGGGTCATTATTGGATTGCAATAATTCACTCAAACCATTGCCATAAAAAATGTTGTCCCCCAAAATCAAAGCCACTTTATCATTGCCGATAAACTCCTCGCCCAGCACAAAAGCCTGCGCCAAACCGTTGGCTTCTGGTTGTTCTTTGTAGGTAAAAGAGCAGCCCAATTGAGAGCCATCTCCCAATAGTTTTTGGAAATTGGGCAAATCGTAAGGGGTAGAAATAATCAAAATTTCGCGCACACCAGCAGCCAAAAGGGTAGAAAGTGGATAATAAATCATCGGCTTGTCATAAATAGGCATCAATTGCTTACTTACCGCCAAAGTGAGCGGATACAAACGGGTCCCTAAACCACCTGCTAAAATAATTCCTTTCATAAAAAAGCAAAAAATTGTAGTGATAATAATTGATAATTGAAGCCCAAAGGTATGGCTTTTTTGCTTATAAAAAAGAAAAATGATAGAAAATGGTTGCACTTATAAAAAAAACAGATACAGTTAAGCTTATTTTATAATAAAAAATTGATAAAAACGTTAATTTTGCGCCATAAAAGCGTCATAAGTAAGTAGACAAAAACAAAGTGAATAATCGCGCGGAGCGCGTAACTGCACTAATCCGTTGAGTTTCTACACTGTTTGAAGTGAGACGGAGCGTAGCTTTAGCAAGCGGAGCGAACAAGTTTGTAGAAACAAGGCGTTTTTGGTACTTTTTGCGCCTGCAAAAAGTACGAAGAAAAAGAAATTTTTAGGCGCAAGCCGTTAAGAAAATTTCCAAAACCCAAGTTTTTACTGAAGCGTAAAAATTACTTCCATTTTGTTCAGTTACTTAAAATCAGAAATAAATATAAATCCCAATACAACCACGAAATGAAATATCTCATTTTAGCCCTATTTTGTATGTTGGCTGTTCAAAGCCAAGCACAAAAACCTGCCAAAACCCAAAGCCCAGCCAAATTAGCCAAAGAAGCTGCCGAGTTGGAAAAACAAGGCAACTATATGAAAGCTGCTGTTTATTATGAAACTGCCTATGCCGAAAAAGAAGAGAATTTAGAATGGATTTATAAAGCGGGTACTTGTTATCTGTATGTGCGCGATTATGCCAACGCTGCCAAGTGTTTGGCTGATGTCAAAGAACAACAATCCAACGCCAAATTTGATAAACCTGCTTACAAATATGCTATAGCCCTCAAACAATCTGGCCAATATAACGAAGCCCGAGCAGCTTTTGAAGAGTTTATAGCCCAATATAAAGGCGCAGACTTAGAAAAAATGCGCAAAATTGTAGATACAGAAATAAAAGGCTGTTCGTTTGCGTTAAAAAACAAAGAAACTGCCACCGTAACCACTTCCATTATTCACCTACCCGCAGCAATTAATACCGAACAAATGGATTTTGCGCCCGTGGCCTTCAATGACGGTGTCTTGTACTTTACCTCTACCAAAGATGACAAAGCAGCCATTTATCGCAGCCAAAAAGTAAATAGCAACTGGATGCGCGCCAATATGCCTGATATTTTTGCAGGTAAAATGGAAAAGCCAAATTTTGGAAATGCTGCATTTACCCCTGATGGCAAAAGACTTTATTTTACCCAATGTGATTTGTCCGAAGGTGGCAAACCGACCTGTGCTATTTATGCGATGATAGAAGAAGACGGCAAATGGGGCAACCCCGTAAAATTGCCTGATTATATCAACGCAGCCAACGCTAGTAGCAGCCAACCCAATATATGTATAGACGGCGATAAAGAAATTCTATATTTTTCTAGCAATAGAGACGGCGGCAAAGGGGGTTTTGACCTTTGGTATTGTAGCCGCCCAGCCAACAGCAACGGGTTTAACTTTACTTTACCCAAAAACTTAGGCAATAATATCAACACAACAGGCGACGAAATGACCCCATTTTTTCACACGCCAAGTTCTACTTTGTATTTTAGCTCTGATGGTTGGATAACTGCTGGGGGATTGGATATTTTCAAATCTCAAGGTTCTCAACTCAAGTGGGAAATTGTGCAAAATATGGGCTTCCCTATCAATTCGCCTGCTGACGATTTATATTTTATCATCTCCGAATCACACGGCGGCGGCTATTTGGTGTCCAATCGCACCGCAGAACCGAATAAAGTAGCCACTACCAACGACGATATTTTCTATTATGGTGAGAATAAAATAGAAGTTACCGTAAAAGGTAAAGTTTTTGATTGTGCTAGCAAAGCTAATGGAGATGCCCAAACCCTTACTGATGTCAATATAAAACTGTTTGAACGCACTGAAGACGGCACTGAAGAGTTGATTGAGAATAAAATGTTAGCCGTAGCCGAGTATAAATTTGTACTCCAACCCAAAAAGAATTATTTGGTGGAAATAAGCCGCGAAAGTTATGCTACCGCTTCGTTTGAAATTAGCACTTTTGAATTTAATCGCACCGAAACCCACACCAAAGACCTTTGTTTGGAAATTCCTTCGCTCAAAATTGAAGATATTCGCGCTATGATTGTGCCTTTGGAACATAATTCCAAACAAAATCCTTATCAATTGCCTTCCAATCCGCCCACAGACCCCAAAACAAAAGAACCTTACGCTGAAGGCACGCCCGTTTATGAAGAATTTAAACGCATAGAAGGCATAGCCAGCACGGGTACAGATGGCAAAGTGCATTATGACGGCGACGGGGGCGAAATTATAGCTTATATTCCTGATATAGTGGCTGTGGTAGAAACTCCAAAAAAAGACCCCAAATCGGATAAAATTAACAAAAAAGACCCCAAACCTGATAAAAAAGACCCTAAACAGGTTAAAAAAGATAAACGCAACGGCGCACGCGAGAATTTCGCCCCCGAACAATACACGGATGAACCCGCAAATATCGCTTTCCGCTTGCAAGTTATCGCCGTTCGCAAACTCCGCGAGGACAAGTACAAGGAGCTTAAAACCATCAACGGTTTGCGCTTGGAGTACGAACCCACAGACGACGGTTTGACCCGCGTAATGCTCGTACCAGAAAACAACAACGACGACGGCACTACAGGGTTTAAATCCAAAGCCCGCGCCTTAGATGCGTTGATTTTTGTGGTGAATAACTACGGCACGTTCAAAACCGCTTTCATCGCCAAATACGAAAACGGTAGCCGCGTGGGCGATGCCATTAGAGGCTGGGAGGAGTAATTTTATCCTAACTCAATTTGCTAACTATGTAATTTTCGATTTTGAAATATAAATCGCTTTTCTATTTTTTACAATCCTTTTTTAGTCTTTTCCGTTATGGGAAAGACTTTTTTTCACCCCAAAAAGTCCAAATTTCGCCTCAATCCAGTGTATTTAGTGCGTTTGACGGCTGATTTTATAAACTGGGTTTTAAACACTTCTTCAGTCATTTCATACCAATCCGATTTTGACCAATCCAACAACCCATTTTTGGGCGCAAAAGCGGGTTCATTATGCGGTTTGGAAAATCTATTCCAAGGGCAAACTTGTTGGCAAATATCGCAGCCAAAAACCCAATTTTCAAACTCATTTTTCAACTCTTGAGGCAATTCTTTCTTATATTCTATCGTAAAATATGAAATACAGCGACTTGCGTCCAATAATTTTGCTTCTCGGCTAATGGCTTGAGTTGGGCAAGCTACCACGCATTTATCGCAAGTTCCGCAATAGTCTTTAATGGGCGAATCTTCCAAAAACTCCACATCTGAAATCAAATTCGCGATGAAAAAATACGAACCGTTTTGTCTGTTTATCAACAAAGTATGTTTTCCCACCCAACCCAAACCGCTACGACTTGCCCAAACCCGCTCCATTACAGGCGCAGAATCTACAAAAACCCGCCCGTTGATGTCGCCAATTTCTAATTTTAAATGCTCTACCAACTCTTTTAATCTGGCTTTGATAACCTCGTGATAATCTTCGCCGTAAGCGTACATACTAATTTTGGGCGCGGTTTTATCCGCTTGAGTGTTGGGATTATAGTAATTAAATAACAAACTCACCACCGTTTTAGCCCCTTCTACCAACTTGCGCGGGTCTATGCGTTTATCGAAATGATTTTCCATATATTGCATTTCGCCGTGATAATTTTTATTCAACCATTTTTCCAACAAGCGCGCTTCTTCGGTCAATTCTTCGGCTTTGGAAATTCCCACCCCGATAAAGCCCAATTCGGCAGCTTTTTGTCTTAAAATTTGCGTATTTAAGGTTTTATTCATTATTTTTTATTTGTATCTACAAATTTATTTAACTTTATTAATATACTAAAACAATTACTTTTTTTGCACTAAATACGTGTTTCAGCAAATTAAAATGTCTTTTAAAAAAATTTTATTTATTTTTTGCAACATAGTTGCATTTATAATTTTATTTGGTATTTTTATATTTCTACAAAACTATATTTTAAAAAATTAGCTTTTTAGCTTTTTAGCTTTTTAGCTTTTTAGCTTTTTAGCTTTTTAGCTTTTTATTATATTTTATTTGAATAAAACCTCAATCAAAAAAATTATAAAAAATTTGGCGGTCATAATTTTTCAACTTACCTTTGCAGCGTCAAAAACAACTAAAACCTTGCGCAAGTATTTCGTTTGTTTGATACATTTCAAAATTTTTGTTTCAAATTTAATTCTTCTAACAATGTTTTCAAAATTATTCAGCCTTTTGATGCTTTTTTGCATAGGGGCAACGTTTATTAATGCGCAAAGCTACTACGAAGTAGGCAAAGTTTATACTTTTAAAGGTACTACTGCTGACGAAACTAAAGAAGTAACAATAAGCGTTATTTTTGATAAAACAGGTCTAGCAACCATTTCACGGCAAGCAACTGAAAGCACGACAGCGATAGGCACAGTTAATTATTTAGCTGCTGCTGGAACTTTGAAAGTTGAAAAAGCTGGTCTAAGCATAGCCGACCCTAAGGCAAAACTATGGTTAATTTCATTTGACCCAGGAACACCCACAATGCCTATGAGAATAGGTGGACAAGCAGCTGTTACAATAAATTGCCCTTGTAAAAGTAGTGGTGTTTGCGAAGTTTCTATCCAGTCAACTGGTAATGGTGGATGTTTTACTTGTGTACCTGGTGCTGACTGTAGAAGATGTGGTACACCTACATATACTAACAGTTCCCTAGTAGGTGGAAGTTACTTAGTTTTGGAAGCCGCAAGCATTTCTTTTGAGGAAAATAAATAAATTATTTTCAAATAAGCAATTCTAAATTCATTTTGGGATTGCTTATTTTTGTTTTAAAAACTTAACATATTTTCTATGAAAACTTTATCCCTATTTTATTTTTTTGTGCTTTGCGCAAATCTATCAGCACAGCGATTAAATTTAGAAACAATTTTAATCAAAACTGAAAAGGCTTTATCTAAAATACAAAATGGATATTATGAATATCAGATTGATTTTAAATATTTTACAGACCCTGCTATAGAAAAAACAGAAGGCAAATTTTATTTTGACAGAACAAATAAAGCTAAAAAAATAATTGTAAAAGGTTCAGACGAAGACGGAAGTTTTGAATATGAGCAATTTTATAATCCTACACAGGGCTTTTATTCGCTATCGCCCAAAGATAAAACCTATTGGCCAGACAGCATTTGGAAAGAAAATAAGAATACAGAAATGATTTTTTATTTCAAAAAAACTAACTATTTTGGTGCCGAAGTGCTAAAAGATACCAATTTTTCTACAGTCTCGTTATTATCGGATACTGTGATTGGAGATAAAAAATGTTATCGGATAAAATATAATTTGCCTGACAACGAACCTTTGTCCAATAGCTATAGAATAATAAGCATAGAACAGAAAAAATTTATACCTTTATGTTTGGAAAGCAATTATGTACTCACACAATTAGCTGATAATCAATACAGTAAATTAACCATAACTAATTTTGATTTTAATCAAAAAAAATATAAAAAAGAAGTTGCTTTTCGCCCTATCCCTGCTGATTACAGCAACCTAAAAGATAAACCCGCGCCAAGCGTGCGTTTTATAGAAGTAGGCGACACTTTGCCCGAGTTTGAATATAAAAATTTGACCAGCCAAAACATCAATTTTGATAATATAAAACAAGATTATGTACTGTTGGATTTTTGGTATATTGGCTGTTTTCCTTGTATATTGGCGAGTACTTTTATAGATACATTATCCACACAGTATAAGGATAAAAATCTCTTTGTATTGGGTATAAATACTCAAGACACGAGCGAAAGCAAAATAAGCGACTTCAAAAAGAAAAAAAATATCAGTTATCCGAATATCTTAATGGGTTATGAAGAAGCTAAACTTTTACCCGTATTTGCTTATCCCACTATGGTGATTATAGAGCGCAAAACACGCCGCGTAATTTATGTACAAACAGGTTATGGGGAAGAAATGAAGCAGCCGATGATAGATTTTATTGATAAAAATATAGCCCGTTGATAATCCCAACCGCCTTCGCCGCCAAAGTGAAGGCTTTTTTTATGCAAATATCCGCGCAAAAGTATAAAAAAATAAAAAGCCCCGCCTGCAAAAAGTGCAAACGAGGCCGTTTTGTATAAAGAGTAGAGAAAGATTGCTAAGCAGCTTTTATAATTTGCATAATTTGGGGAAAATAACGCTCCATCGTCGTAACGTTGCGCAACATCGTGCGGTCTAACAAATGTTCGGCAAAATCTTGAGTTTCCAAATCCAAATAAGTTTTGAACCGCACATCGCCCGTTTTGAGGTCTAATTCAAAATTGCCAAAAAGTTGTTGATTGTTCAAATACATCAAAAAAAGTGCCATTTGTGGGTGTTTTTGGCGCGGCACGGGCGCGAGAAGCGTAGAATAAAAGCCAATACCAGCAGCAGTTTGCAGCGAAAGCAAACAATTCCATTTGCCCACAGCCGAATTGATTTGAAAATCAAAAGCTGTAGTTTTGTCCTGCACTTCGTAGTTGATACCCAAGCGGCAGAGATATTTCATTAGGCGTTCAAACATAATTAAAAAGAAAAAAATATGGAGATTAAAAAAAGTAATAAGCTAAAATTATTGGTCTAATTTGTGCAACTGTAGAGCTTCTATAATCGCGATAAGTTTGCTCGCATATTTGGGGTCGGTGGCATAACCAGCAGATTTCAACCCATAAGCCCAATTTTGATAATCTGTGCGGGGCAAATCCAACAAATGTTTGTAACGAGAACCCGTGAGCAAAAGGCTGTGTTCGCGGAAAGATTGGGCATCAGATTCAAAAATTCTGAACATATCAAAACGGCTATCGTCGGTATAATTCGCACAACGACAACCCACACATTGCGATTTGCACTTAATCCCAAAATGGTTGTGTTCTTTGCGCGCCAAATTGCTAACTCCAGCGTTGCTTTCCAGCAAACCTTGAGCCAAAGTGATAGAAGCGGGCACATTATACAAACGGGCTTCTTCTATAGCTATAGACTTAAATTTATCCACATAATCATAACAAACTTGGTTTTTGGCCTGCACAATGCTGGGGTCTATATTTTGCCGTTCGGCCAAACCCGGATTTAGCAAAAAGCCCAAATTGGAATAAGAAGCTGCTTTTTTCTGCTGTTCGGCGGTCAGGGCAGAACTTACGGCTGTGGCGGGATTGGCTAAGTTTAAGTCGCGTACATCGGGGTTTTCTGTTTTTACAAAATCCGACTTGGACATTTTTTGGCTATGATTGCGGGCTGTTTCCCACCAATGGTGGGGCGTTTGATTGACTGCTTTAGCGGTTGCTGTTTTGGCAGATTTTTTGGCTGCTGGCGGGTTATAGGTTTCTGTGGGTTCGGAATTGGGTTTGGTCGCGGGTTTTTCTTCTTCATAGCGGGCGGGAATAGCGTAAGGAGAAGCTTCCAAAAGTCGCTCTTTTTGCACCAGTTCTTTGGATTTGCCAAAACTGATAGAAAAAGAAAAATCTTTTTGCAACAATAAATAAGCCATTAGACATAAAAAACCAAGACGCACGGACGGCCAAGCGCTGACTTGTTTAAATTTGAAAAAATAATGGTTAAGATTTTGCCGCAAAACAGCAGGCAAACGGTTAGGTTGTGGGTTGGAATTGGTACGACTCATAGAAAAACGAAGGATAGAAAGTGAGAAAAAAAATAAAAAAGTGGTTGTGGCCAATAATGACTAAGAAACCAAACTGAAACAAAATGTTTCGTTTATCATATTGACAATGCAAAGGTACAACAAAATGTTTTAAATCGCCAAACATTTTTACAACTTTTTGTTGCAAAAACAAAACATTGTAAATATATATATATGTTTTTTTTATATAACTCACTATCTATAAGGGTTTAAAAAAACACAAGAAAAAACACATTTAAAACATTTTGTTGCAACCTTTTCTTTTCTTTTTACGTAATGCTATCCGACGGGTTGTTTTTGTCAGTTTCGTAATTTTATCAAAATTATGTTTTTTTGGGGTTTTTTATGAAAAAAATTTTTTTTTCGCAAAAAAAGCTAACTTTGCGGCTGAAATAAAATTCAATCCTTTTATTCTTTCACTTTTATAACCCATTTACGATTTTTTTTGTATGAAAATAACTTGGCGAAATTTTAGCAAAATAGCTTTATTCTCTTTAATTGCTTTTGGTACTCAATCTTGCGGTGGTAGTCAAAATAATACCAATACCGAAAAAAATACAAAAGATACGGTAGCTAGCGTAATCATTCACAATTTAGGAGACCCTGACAAACTCAACCCACTGACCTCCAGTAGCGCAGACGCAACTTATATCCAAAGTCAAATTTTTTCAAGCTTATTGGTTTATGACCCAGCTACCTTAGAATTGGCGCCTTATATGGCGGTAAGTATGCCCAAAATTACAGAAATCAACGAGGGCGAATTTGCTGGTGGTATGTCTATTGAGTTTGAAATTGACCCAGCAGCTACTTGGGATAACGGAAAACCCATAACAGCAGAAGATTATGTTTTTACCATCAAAGCGGTCAAAAATCCGAAAACAAACGCAGCTCCCCAACGCCCCTATTTAGATTTTATAGATAAAATTGATATAGATGCCAATAATCCGAAAAAATTTACCATCTTTTCTAGAGAGCGGTATTTTTTGGCAGAAAGCAGCGCGGGCGGCATCAGCATTTTGCCCGAATACGTATATGATAGCCTGCAATTGATGCGCAAATTTACTATAGAAGAATTGGACAATCCCAAAAATATGGAACGTTTGTCTATCAACGACGATATTAGCCGCTTTGCTGATATTTTTAACAGCAATAAATTTGACCGCGATGTGGTTGTGGGTTCTGGTCCTTACACCTTCAAAAAATGGGAAACTGGCCAATTTATCACCTTAGAACGCAAAGCGAGTTGGTGGGGCGATAAATCTAAAAATGCCTTAGTCAAAGCATACGCGCCCTCAATTACCTACAAAATGATAACAGACCAAAAAACTGCCATTACTCAAATGGAAAATGAAGATTTGGATGTTATGGCGAGTATCAAACCCGACGATTTTGTAGATTTGAAAGAGAAAAAAGACTTTAGCCGCAAATTTGATTTAAGCACGCCTGACCAATTTGCTTATGCTTATCTTGGATTTAATACCAAAATATCTAAATTAGCAGACAAAAGAGTACGCCGCGCTATAGCCCACTTGGTCAATCGCGATGATATTATTGAAAGCCTATACAAAGGATTGGCGGTAAAAACCAACTCTCCTATCAATCCCAAAAAACCTTATTACGACAAAACTTTGCCCAATATAGACTTTGACCCGCAAAAAGCCCAAGCCTTATTGGCAGAAGCTGGCTGGAAAGATACAGATGGCGACGGTATTTTGGATAAAACCGTCAATGGCAAAAAAGAAACTATGACGCTTAGCTACAAATATAACAATGGCAATAATATACGCAAAAACATTGGCGTACTGTTGAAAGAAGAAGCCAAACGCGTAGGGGTAATCATTAATATAGAGGCTCGCGAATGGACAGTATTTTTGGAGGATAACAAAAAACGCGATTTTGAACTTGTATCTTTGGCTTGGGTACAAAGTCCTTCTTTAGATGATTTAAAACAAATTTGGCATACCAGCGCTGATAGCCCTGAAGGCTCCAACCGCGTAGGATTTGGGAATAAAGAAAGTGATGCGCTTATCGATAAAATTCGTGTTACCTTAAATACAACTGAAAGAGACAGTATGTACAAAAAAATTCAACAAATCATCCACGAAGAACAGCCTTATGTGTTTTTGTGCGTACCAAGTGAGCGCATCAGCATACACAAACGTTTTCAAGGTCGCGAAACCTCAGCCGCACGCCCAGGATATAGCCCGCATATGTTGCAATTGAAATAATAAAACGCTGTTTTTCAGCTATCCAAACGGCAATAAGTTCAACTTGTTGCCGTTTTTTTTATCCATTTTTATCCCTTTTTTTATGAAAAATATCTTATATCTCGCCGATTGCAACCTTATCCACGATTTGAAATGGATTAGCTTTTTTTCTACACAAACTACTAAATATCAATGTTTTGTAATTATACGCCAAGCACACGCCAAACAAATTGACAAAGAAAAATTGGCGATTGTCCAAGCAAAATATAATTTTAAAGTGGTTGGTATTATCAACGATTTTTCGGTAGCGCGTTTTTGGCAAAATTTCAAACAAAAAAATATCATACAACAAGCTATAAAAGATTATAAAATAGATATTTTTCACATTTTTTACGCCGAACCCAACGCTTTATGGGCAAATTTTAACTATAATTGTAAAACTATATTAACTACACGCGGCACGGACGTGTTGAAAACTATCCCAGAGTTTTTTAATAAAAAAAATATATTAGCTAAATTGGTTAGTTATTTTTATAAACGAGCTTTTAGCCGCTTTGATGCTATCATCAGCACTTCAACCCAACAGATACAATCTATTGAAAATCATTTAGTTAAAACCAAAAAAATACAACTTATTCGCACTGGTGTAGATGTAGATAAGATATTAAATAATAACCCAAATCACTCATTAGAAACCTTATTAAATAAAAAATATATACTATTTCCGCGCAATATGCGACCTATTTATAACCACGAATTTGCTATAAATAGCCTTTTATTAACTAATAAAGAGATAAAAGATAATTATACGGTTGTATTTGTGGATAAAAATGCTCAAGATAAAAATTATGTATCTAAAATAGATAATTTATTAGCTCATTCGGGTTTAAATTATTTATTTTTGGATGCAGTAAGCCAAGATATTTTATTTGAATTATATAAAAAAGCCGCTTTGGTGGTAATGTGTCCGCTTTCTGACGGTACGCCCGTGTCCGCTATAGAGGCTATGGTTTGCAAAACGCCGCTTATTTTGCCCCCTTTGGCTTATGATAAGGATATTTTTAGCAATGGAGAGGTTTTTTTGCTCGCAAATTGGGAAGAAAAAAATTTAGCTACAGCTATTGAAGATATTTTAACCCAAAAAATAAAATTAAATACCAACTTAGCACAACAAAAAGCTATTTTATTAGCTAATAGACAAACCGAAATGGAGAAATTAGCGGCTATTTATGCACAAATTTTAGGATGTTAGGATTTGAGGAAGTTAAGATTTGAGGAAGTTAAGATTTGAGGATATTAGGAAGTTAGGACTTAAGCGCACTCACATCCTAATGCCTTGGCATCCTAATATCCTAATATCTTAGCATCCTGATATCCTAATATTTTAAAATCCTAACTTCCTAATATCCTAACTTCCTAATATCCTAACTTCCTAATATCCTCAAACCCTAACATCCTCACAATATGGAATTTATCAACAAAACAATACTAATTATAAGCCCCGAAGCGTGGGGAATTAGCTTTGTATCCAAGCATCATTACGCGCAAGAATTGGCTAAAAAAGGGAATAAAGTTTATTTTTTGAACCCACCCAGCGATAAAAACGAACTGTTAAAAATAAGCGATAATTTACACGTTATCAATTATAAAAATATATTCAGAGGTAGTAATAAATTACCGATATTTTTAAAAAATATAGTACATAAATGGCAAATTAAGCGCATTTATAAGCTAATTAAATTAGATAAAATAGATATTATTTGGAGTTTTGACCCGTTTAGGTTTCAAAATTTAAACTTATGGCAAGCTACTAAAAAAATATACCATTCTGTAGATATACACGCTACCGATTTGGAGTACGAAATTGCCAATTCAGCCGATTTAGTGCTGGCTAATACAGATAATATATTAACAAAATTAAAAAATATAAACCGACCTAAATACAAAATAAATCACGGTTTAGCTGCGCATTTTTTGCAAGAAATTGGCGATAATTTTGAATTAGCTGGACGCCCCGCAAGGATAAAAGTGGGTTATGTGGGCAATTTATTTATGCAAGCTATAGATAAAAATAGCTGTTTGGAGTTGATAAAAAATAATCCCAATATAGATTTTTATTTTATCGGAGCTAACAAAAGTGCAGAAAATAACCTTTCTACGCGCCAAAGTAGCGATTTTATAACCGAATTAGATACACAAAATAATGTTATTTTATTGGGTGCAAAACCTTCAGCCGAACTGCCCGCTATTATGCAAAATTTTGATTTATTTTTATTCTGTTATCAAGACAATCCGCCGATTATTGACAATCCGCACAAAATTTTGGAATATCTAAGCACGGGCAAAACTATAGTAGCGACTTATATCGACGAATACAAAGACAAAACTAATTTGCTACAAATGTGCAAAAAAAACAGCGAATTATTGGCTTTATTCCAAAAAACGGTAGAAAATTTGGATTATTACAACAGCAACGAAACGCAAACTTTGCGCAAAAATTACGCTATTGAAAATACTTACAGCAACCAAATCAAAAAAATAGAAAGTTTATTATGATGCCCAATATGCCTTTAGTTTCGCTATTAATGGCTGCCTACAACGCAGAAAAATACATATCCGAAGCCATTTTATCCGCTCTCCAGCAATCTTACCCCAATATAGAATTGTTGATAATCAACGACGGCAGCAGCGACCGAACCGAAGAGATAATTTTATCTTTCGGGAGCGAAAAAATACGCTATTTTAGCCAAGAAAACAAAGGCGTAGCAGCAGCAAGAAATGTACTATTGGCAGCTATGCAAGGCGATTATTTTATGATATTTGACGCAGACGATATTTTGCCCAAAGGCAGCATTTTGAACCGAATGAATGTATTTTATGCTGATAAAAACGTATATTTTGTGGACGGAATAGTAACGCGTAAAACGGCTGATTTACAACAAGTTGTAGAGGTTTGTCAACCAAATTACAGGGGAAATCCACACCAAAATTTGATGCGATTGGATACGCGCTGTTTTTCTGTTCCCGCTTGGCTGATACGGCGCGAAAAGGGCAAAAATTATCAAATGCAAGTCAATATGAGCCACGCCGAAGACTTGTTATTTTATGTAGAAATTAGCCAAAATGCCAATTATTTGTATGATTATATAAACGAAGAGATTTTATACTATCGCATACACGAAAATATGGCTATGAAAAAATTAGAACCTTTAGAACGAGGTTATTTAGATTTTTATAAAAGCTTAAAAAATTATAAAACGGCTAATTTGAGTATTTTTTTATACTTAAAATATAAAATAGCACGGATTATGTTTTTATCTTATTTGAGAAATAAAGAAATAAAAAAAGCTATCCGCGCATTATGGCGAATAGCTTGGGTATAATTTTGTTGATTTTCAGCAAATTAAGGATTATATTTGCTAATGCGTTGGGTGCGGATAATGGCGCGTTGGCTATCCAACATTCTCACCATATACATACCTTTGGGCAGGTTGGAAACATCAAATTTTTGGGCAGAAGTGCTCACTACAAACTCGTCAATTTTGCGCCCCATTACGTTGAAAATTTCTAAATGCTTAACCACATTATCATCATCTTCCAACATAATATACTCAACGGCAGGATTGGGATAAATACGCTGTGGGTTGGTTTTATTGTTGGAAAAACTATTTTGAGCAGAAGCGGTAAAATTAGCCGAAATCTCTGTTTGAGTTCTATTTTGGGCTTCATAAATTTGAATTTCCACGTTGCCTATCCCCTCTTGTCCGTTGGGATTGAAAATAACGCGAAAATTATTCAGTGTTTCGTTGGGCGCTAAACTAAAAGCTACAGTTTTGCCCTCCAAAGTATGGCAAGTTTTGTCACAAACCTGAATACTCCAGCCTGACGGTAAATTGGTTCTATCAATATCCCAACGCAAATCTAAATTGCGGTTGCTGTTGTTCTTAATGCTAACCAGCGAAGCAATTTCCTGCTGCGCCGCCCCCTGCGCGCTGCTAAAAGACGAAGAAAGGCTGAAATTTTGTGCCTTTGCGCCCAAATGAAGTACAACAAAAAGGAAAATTAGTAATTTTTGAATCATAGAAAATATATTTTTAGGTGAGTTAAAAGTTACAATAATCTGTAGTTTGGGTTAATTCTGCCCAGCGTGCCGACAATAATTTGGCATAATCCAAAGGAAATAATCCATAACAACCCAACGAATAACCGTCGTTGGCTTCCACCAGCAGCGTTTCGCCTTTGGAATTAAGCCCAAAATCCAAAGCATAAGCAGCGGGCGCGGATTGAAACGCTTTTACCGCATTTTCTATAATTTGGTAATCAAAATGCAGCCGCCAATTGCCTTTGTAAGGACGCACATCTTTTATACGCCCATAAGTAACGAAACAACGCCATTCGGACACAAACTCCACAGGCTCAGAACACCAAACTTCTGTATCATATAATTGATGCCCACAACCAACCAAATCTTTTGTACTTTTGACCAAGCGCCCAGTAAATTTTTTGGTGGTAACCGCAGGTTTTATAAAAACGTTCCAACTATCAGGGTTATTGGCTATAGTATCAACAGTGGATTTCCAAATTTTTCTACCCAAAAAAGGCAATAACTCTTCAGGATAATCAAAAGGCGCAGGCGGCTCAATTCCCAATCGGCTCAATCCATTTCGGAACATCTGAATGCTTGCCACTAACAATTCATCGCGTTGATGGTTTTCAATCTGCTCTAAATGTTGAAAATAGCGAATTTCCCAACCCATATCTTGCAAACCAGTCAGCGCTTGAAAAAAATTGACACTTGCACATTGTTGCGCTGAATTTTGTTCTATGTAGGCAATCATAATATATAAATAAAGGTTTAGCAAAAATCGTGTCAAAGGTAAAACTTTTTCGCAAAAAAATTACTTTTGGGCTAGTTTTTTAACAATATTTTGACTAAAATAATACTTTTTTAAAACAAATTTAGATTTTGTAACAAATAAATCCGACCAATATAAAATACCTGCCGAATAAAAAAATGAAAAAAAATAAAAAAAAATTAGTATTATGATGTACAAATAAAAAAAAGCTGTATCTTGCAGCCGCAAAATAAAATTTTGTCATTCAAACAAATTCTAATTCTTTTTTCTATCAAAAAAATTGATTTCGTATGAAAAAAATTTCTTTCCTCTCTGCTCTATTTATGGGTGGCTTTGCTCAATTCAGCGATGCCCAAACTTTTGTAGACACACTACCTGCCAACCGCAATGTGGTGCTACAAGAGTTCACAGGCATTAAGTGTACTTGGTGTCCTGCTGGTCACCTTATAGCCAACAATATGAAAGCTGCTGACCCCAGCAGAGTAGTTTTGGTGAATATACACGCTGGCGGCTTTGCTGCACCAGCTGATACTACCGAACCAGATTTCCGCAGCACAGTGGGTAGTGCAATTACTACTGCTTTTCGCGTTAACAGTTTTCCTGCTGGTGATGTAAATCGACGTGGACGTGAATTTAATGATGGCGATACATTAATAGCTACTGGTCGTACTAGATGGGACTCTCGTGGTACTGCCGTCAAAGGTTTAAGCTCACCCGTCAATGTAGCTGCGCGCTGTACTATCAACTTAGACAACCGCCAATTGCGTATGACGGTACAAGCTTACTACACAGGCAACGGCAACGGAACACAAGACCGCTTCAATGCTTTTATTTTACAAAATCGGGTAGAAGGTCCACAAACAGGAGCTGCCAATAACCCTGCACAGATAGCACCAAATGGCAAATACATACACAACCACGCTTTGCGCGCTGCACTTACGCCTACTTGGGGTGATGTGGTAAGCACCAACACACAAGGTACTTTGTATACCAATCGTTATGTAGCAACTATACCAGCCCGTTATAATAATATACCTGCTTTATTGGGTGATTTAGAAATTGCTGTATTTATGACAGATAGCTTGCTGGACACTTACACAGGCGATATGGCTGAAATGTATTACGAAACATCTACTCCGCTTAATGTTCAATCTATGAATATAGCAAGCAATGTGGCTTTGAATACAGCTTGTGGCAATATGGCAGAACCTACTTTGACATTCACCAATATGGGTGCTAATGATATTACTTCTATCAGAGTTCAATACACCAATAATGGTGTGGCGCAAACTCCTTACACTGCCAATTTTACCACACCTGTACCAACAGCTGGGCGTGTAGTTGCGAATATACCTCAAGTAGCTTTATCTACTGGTGCTAATGCTTTGAGCTTCACCGTCACAGAAATCAACGGCACACCTTACACAGGCAACGCTACTGCTTTGAACACAACCATCAACACAGCAAGCGTAGTGACTAGTGCTGTAGATAGTCTTATTTTCAACATCACTTTTGACCAGTATCCAGAAGAAGTAGGCTACACACTTACCAATGAAACCACTAATTCTATAATTTCTAATGTTAGGTTTACCAATGCTATACCTGACAGTGCGGTACGCAGATATGCTTTCCCATTGATAGATGGCAATTGCTATTCTTTCGCGATTACTGATGCAGCTAGCGACGGTATTTGTTGCGGTTATGGCACTGGTAGCTTCAACCTTATGACTGGCGGCACGACCGTATTGACCTCTACAGGCGCGTATGGCGCAGGCACAGGCAATAAATTCAACTGGTCTCGTGTAGTTGGTGTTCAACCTATAGAAGAAGCAGCTCAAGCGGTACGTTTATATCCAAATCCTGTGAAAGAAAATTTCACTTTGGAGTTTGAATTGGAAGCAGCAGCAGATATGAATATCAGCATCAATAACGCTTTGGGTCAAACCATCCGCGAAATACAAAGCGGCAATATGAGCGCAGGCAGCCACCAATTGAATATCAACAGCAATGAATTGCCTAATGGCACATATTTTATTACTTTGCGTCAAGATGGCAAAACCAGCACCAAACGCTTTAATGTAATGAGATAATTAGTATTAGAACGATTTTAAAACCGCATTTGCCATCCGCGAATGCGGTTTTTTTTATTGGATTTTAAACAAAAATTAAAAATATCTATTTTATAGGACAGTAATTTATTTTTTTAATGTATTTTTGCAAAAAAATTTTTGTACAATAACCAAAACTATGCTACCGTTACCAGACGTAACCAAAAACTTGCTAATCATAAACGTATTAATGTTTTTGGCTCAACTTGCTATACCTCAAGTTACAGAATATCTCTCTATTTATTCGCCTGTATATAGTGATAAATTCCAACCTTATCAATTGGTAACCTATATGTTTTTGCACAGTCCTTATTCTCTAATGCATATATTTTTTAATATGTTTGCCCTATATAGTTTTGGACGAGACTTAGAATATAGTCTTGGAGCAAAAAAATTCCTATTGTTATATTTATTTGCTGGCTTGGCTGCTATTGGTTTGCACTTATTGGTACAACATATAGAAATGAGCCAATGGGTAAATCAAGATGGTTTGGCTCAAGTACAAGCAGACGCCAAAAAACCCACTTTGGGCGCGTCAGGCTCTGTATATGGACTTTTAGCAGCTTTTGGAATGTTATATCCCAACCGTATGATTATGCTGCTTATTCCCCCTATTCCGTTGAAAGCTAAGTATTTTGTGCTTATATTTGGCGCTTTGGAATTGTTTTTGGGATTTGAAGGCAGCAGTAAAGGCGTAGCCCATTTTGCCCACGTGGGTGGCGCGGTATTTGCGGCGCTACTCATACTTTGGTGGCGCAAGCAAGGTGAGCGATTTTAGCACAATGTTTATTCTATTTATACCTATATTTTATTACCAACCCTAAAATTTTTACGGCTATGTGGGAAGACCTAAAACTGCAATTCTTAAAAGGCAATATGGTTATCAAGCTTATTTTTGTAAATGTGATAATTTTTTTCCTGATAGAAATAGCCTATATTCCATTTTGGCTAATTTATGGTCAAAGTGGTCAAAGTTTGGCAGCAGAATACTATAAATTTTTCAGCGACTGGTTTTATCTGCCTTCAGATTTAAGCAAATTGATATATCGTCCTTGGACTATTATCACTTATATGTTTTTGCATGCTGGATTATTGCATTTATTTTTCAATATGTTGATGCTATATTGGTTTGGGCGAATTGTGGGCGATTTGGCCAACAACAATCGTGTATTGCCTTTATATTTATTGGGGGGCTTGGCTGGCGGGCTTTTATTTGTATGCTGTTACAATCTTTTTCCGGTATTTGACGGGCAAAAACCGCCAATTTTGGGAGCTTCAGCCAGCGTTATGGCTATAGTTTTGGGCGCAGCTACACTCAATCCTAAAGGTTTATTTTATGTATTTTTGATAGGCGAGGTACAATTGCGGTATATTGCTTTAGTTTTATTTTTATTGGATGTCATTGCCATACCAGACGGCAACGCAGGGGGAAGATTTGCACACATAGGAGGCGCTTTTATGGGTTGGGCTTTTATCACCGCGCTAAGAAGCGGGCGAGATTGGAGCAAACCTATCAATAAAGTGATAAAATTTATCAGCCGTCCTTTTAGTAGAAATACGCCATTGCAAACCCCTTTCCGCCGCGAACCCCAGCCTGTGTATAGAACACAAAACCAACAAAATCAACCCACAGCCACTTTTCAAGCGACCAACAATATACAAGCACCAGAAGATATAAACCCTATCTACAGAGGCTACAGCCGCGACTTTTTGCGCAATTATCGCCACTTGAGCCGACAGGGTTGTATTGATGCCATTTTGGATAAAATACGCAAAACAGGATTTGGCAGTTTGAGTGAAGAAGAGAAGATATTTTTGGATAAAATGAGCCAAGAATAATTTATAACCCTTTTACAAAACTTTTTTTGAATGAAAATATCATTATTATTTGTCGTCTTATTGTTGGGCAATAGCCTAATTTTGGCGCAAGCCAAAGGCAATTATAACGAATCACGAGGCAATTACGACTACGACAAAAACGTCAATTATGACAATTACAACAATCGCCCAAGCACTGTAGCCAGTAATATACCCAACACTAATTATCCCAATTCGGAAACTATAGTGCTAAATATCAAAGGCATCAGCAATCAAAAAGCTACCGAACACGTCGCTATTTTTTCTATCACCCAAACCGCCAAAACAGCAGAAGAAGCAGACAAATTGCTACAAATTCGCTATGATGGTTTTTCTACTGAACTGCAAAAATTAGGTATCAAAAAAGAAGATACTTATTTGGATATGATAAGTTTTGTACCTGTGTACGAATATGAAGTAGAAAAAAAGGTGTTTAGCCGAACCACTTTCAATGAAGTACCCAAAGGGTTTGAAATCCAACAAAATGTGCATATCCGTTTTAAAGATGGCAATCAAATCAGCAAAATTGTATCCGCAGCAGCCAAAAACGAAATCTATGACATCGTCAAAGTGGACTATTTTATCAACAACCAAGAGCAGATAAAAATAGAATTGCAGCAAAAATGTATTAGTTTTTTGAACGAAAAGCTAAAAGAATACGAGAAAATGGGGGTTAAATTGGATACAATGACTCACACAGTCGCTGAAGCCTCTTTTGTAGCTTATCCCAACGAGCGTTACTCTGCTTATCAAGCTTATGCGAGTTCTTCGCTAGACACCGAAAAAGGGAAAGTAAATAATGCGCGCAAAATTACCACCCAATTTTACGATAAAATACCCTTCAATACGTTTGATGTGGTGGTCAATCCTACCATACTAGAACCAGAAATACAATTTATGTACGACTTGAAAATCGTTTATCAAACCAAAAAATATGTAGCACCTGCCCCACCCAAAAAAGAATATATTCTTATCAATCCGCAAGGCAATACAACCACGCTCAAATTAGAATAAAAAAAAATCCTACTTCATTACGAGGTAGGATTTTTTCCGTTTTATAGCAACGCATTAGCGGTTGAACCGCAATTGTACGCCCCCAAATATACCAAAAGGTTCTTGAGGTACAGCGTTGAAAGCAGCAGCATTCAATATAGAAGTGTTGTAATAACGTGTATTGGTGAGATTGCGCGCGCGCACAAAAATATCAATTAGAAAACGGTCTTTATCCAAAGAAGCCACTTGATAGTTGGCAAAAGCAGAAAAAACTAAAAAAGCAGGATTACCATTTTGAACATACTGACCTGTAGAAGAGACTGTGCCTTCGTTGAAAGAAGCCGTTCTATACAAACCTTTCACGTAGATATTGAATTTTTTGTATTGAAACCCAACCCCAGCTTTTACTGTATGTTGAGCACTAAAAGGCAAAGTAAAACTTCTACCATCATCATCTGTGAATTGTCCCCCCAAATAAGAATAAGAAGCATTGGTTCTGATATTGGTTTGTTCATTAATACGCCAAGTATACTCCAAGCGAGCGGTAGCCCCATAAGCAACCCCCTCTCCTTCGGAAGTTGTGATTTGGGCTACAGGTACAGGTGGTAAGCTATCAAAAAAAGGAAAATTAAAAAAAGTTTCATTTTGCAATATATTAGACATTATATTATAATAACCTGACAGACCAACCAACAAGTTATTTTTGGTATACATAAAAGCTGATTCTATACTTTGTAATTTTTCTGGTACAGGTTCTTCACCAAAAATTGAACTTTCTTCGCCTAGAGGCAATTTCCAAAGATTGGGGCTAACATTAGTGATTCTGCCCAAACTATCTTTAACCAAGCGAAAAGAACCAAAGTAGGTCAACGTTTTATTAGGGCTTGGGCTAAGAAATGCTTCCCCATAAAATAATTTGAACCGTATATTTTTATTAGGTTTGTAAACTAAACCAGCGCGAGCGTTAAAAGAGGGATAAGAATGGGTTTCATCTTCAGAAGGGTGTATCAATGATAAATAATCAAAACGCCCACCAGCGATAAGGTCTAATTTTTCTTTGATAGAAATTTGATATTGGGCAAAAGCTCCAGCTTGTATGCGGTTTTCATCATAATACTCAATAGGCACTCCCAAAAAACGCCCTGTATAATCTACAGTATCTGTGCCTGTATGATACATAATTTCTTGTTCGGAAGGCGATAAAGATACATTATAGATGCTTGGCAAATTGGCTGTACGCGCTAAGGCATTAGAGAGTTGGAAAGTTGCCCCACCCGTGAATTGTTGGTTGGAAGTGATTTTATAATTGAGCAATTCGCGCAAGAAAAGATGACGTTCATAACCATATTTATAAATACGCTCATAAGCAGAAAACGTATTATTATAAGCAGATTGGGGGCGTATAAAATTCTGATTGGCTTGCAAACTAGATTGCAAAGTCCATTTTTTGGCGTTCCAATCGTGGGCTAAAAATATAGTATTAATTGAAGTGCTGTAAGTATTGGCAGCCACGGGCAGATTAAACTCGGGTCTAGTACTAGTGCTGCTGCTATGGGTTTCGTTGAAAGAAGAAAAACCCAAAGACCAGTTTTTGTATCTCAATGTCAACGACGAAGCTACAGCACGCGCAGGCAAAGCAAAAGGTTGTATGCCCTCTCTAAAAGTTCTTTTGGTGGTATCAAACGGCGAAGATTGTACCAAACCATTAGTTAGGAAGTTATTGTTATAAAAATTATACTCTTCAGTATAAATTTCATTAAATTTGGGATTTTGGCTATTAAAAAAAGAACCAGAATAAACCACAGAAAAATCTTTTTTGGCTGCTCCTATCACCAAACTATTGTTTGTTTCATTAAAACTACCAAAACTACTGTTTAATTCTGCACCATTAATTTTATCCGCATCTTTGCTTATGATATTGATAATTCCACTAAAAGCATCAGCTCCATAGACAGCAGAAGCTGCCCCCATTATTATTTCTATCCTATCCGCGTGCCGTATGGGCATATTTTGGCACAAAGTCATATCAGAGCCCATAAAACTGTTTATTTTTATCCCGTCCTGCATAATATACCAACGTCCTATACCCATAGCCCCGCGAGAAGAAATAATACTCCCAAAATCTGTACTCGCATAATCATTAATTTCTATCTCTGGTACATCACGTAAGACATCAAGCAAAGTCACATAACCGCGAAATGCTATATCATCAGCATTGATTAAGTAACCAGTAGCGGGTTGGTCTAACAAAGTTTGGTCTGAAGCTGTAGCAGATTTGGTGGTAGCACCTTGCTTAGCTTGTAGAGAAGCGTAGGTATATATCAATTCCACACTATCTCTATATGCTCGCGAATTGCCCGAAGACATCAAAGTTTTATTGCTGTTCATTTTGAAATAAGTCAAGCGAACAGAATTGTTGGTGATTTGCAAACCTACTATTTTTTGAGTAATTTGACCAGCAGCTACCGCCTCTATATCATAAGTAGCATTGGGTAAGTTTTCTATCACAAAATTGCCTTCTGTATCGGAAATCGCTTGCGAACGGATTTGAGTGCTGCCAGAAAGTAAAACCCAAATTTGCGCACCCACTAAATTTTGTCCTGTGGCGCGATTGGTTACTTTGCCACGAATGCTACCGCTTATAGCCCAACTGCTCGTATGAATTAAGAGCAAAAAAAAGAAGAAATGTATAAATTTTAACATTTTAATTTAATGTTACTAAAAAGGGATTAAATTTTAAGAATTAGACCAAATATGAAGCAAAAGTAACGTTTTTTTGATAAATGCAACAACTTTGCATTTTTTTTTTGCATCTATTCAATAATTTTTGGGTAATTGTGGCGAAAATCAACTTAGACCAAAAAAATATTTTTAATCCCTCTTTAAAAATTATCAGATAATGCAATTAGAACCCATAGATGAGTTTGCAGAAAAAGCGCCAGATATAGAACAACTCCGACAAATTTTGGCTAAAAACGACAATAAATTCAAAATCAGCTTAGTTTTTGCTATTGTTATTTTCATTACAGGTTGGCTAGCTATTATTTTTGGGGTTCAGATGGATAGATGGGTGCTGGAGTTTATTTATTTTGCCATTCCATTAGTTTTTATTTTATTGATAGGACAAAGCGTATCTATAGCTACTGCGGCTTGGTTTTATCTCAAAAAACAAATTAATCAATGTGATATAATCAGCAAGCAGACTGGACAACATACGTTAATTAAATCTGTGCCTTTAGCTGTTATTGCTGCTTGTTTTTGTTTGCATTTATTTATTTTTGTAGTTGATAATTACGCCTACGCTCTTAGGGAAAATATACCAATAGAAAGTTCCAGAATGCGGGAATTAGCCTCTATATTTTTTCTATCTTTATTTTGGATATTGGCAGGATTGCTGTGTATATGGGCGGTTATACGATTATGTCTAAGCACTTACACCAGCACTTACGCTGTTTTTGAGCACCAAGAAAAAGTAAAAATCTGTTTTGATTTTTTTAGCAAGCAACTTATCTACAGCGCTGCTATCATTTTATTTTTTATATTGGCTATATTTGGATTGATTAACCTTAGTTTTTTGGGCAATATAGTTGGTGAAAATGGTATTTATATCAGTTTTTATATAATTGTTTTTATTTTTTATACTTTTTGCAAATTGGTAGCTTCAGGCTTATTATTTTGGGATATAAAA
Source organism: Chitinophagales bacterium (assembly GCA_013297745.1). Taxonomy (GTDB): domain Bacteria; phylum Bacteroidota; class Bacteroidia; order Chitinophagales; family Saprospiraceae; genus JAAFIM01. Next base: position 50,171 of record JAAFIM010000001.1, read on the forward strand.
GTCCGTCGTTATGATGGTTTGTAGATTTTTTTTAAACCTTTTTTTTAATCTCTTGTTTTAAACCTATAAATATGGCTTTTTATATATTAGACGACGAACTAACGAGCGTCGAAGGCGTACAACTTTTGGAAGAGCAACTGATAAAGCAAAAAAAACGATTACTGGTATCAAGTGTTTTTTTTATTGCTGTAGTAGCAATTCAAATTGCTTGTTTGGCTTATGATTTTCATCTCCACGCTATAGATGAAGCCAAAAACTGGCCTCAAGTTGTAGCTATTTGTTTGTGTTTATTATCTGGTCCGCTTATTTTTATCAGCTTCTTTCATATATTTTTTGCAAAAAAAACAGAATTAGAAATAAATTTTTTGTCCGACACCCAACGTTCTGGACAAATCCCACGATTTTCTAATCGGCTATTTTTAGCACTTTCTATATTTGTTATGGTGATTGCTGTGTTGATACACGAGTCAGAAAATATGGCTATAGTTGTTCAAACCACTTTTTTATTGCTATTATTACTAGCTATTTGCTGTTTTTTTTACACAATTGTAGAAAAGTGTTTAAAGTATCACTTTTTTTATTTATCTTTGCGGCGCGGCGATGAGATTTCTAATTATCACCGCAACCCTTTAATAATAAGTCTGGTTAGTTTATTATTTTTCTGGTTTTTAATCTCTATGGGTGCAACCGATGCTATCAGCCCTGCAAGCATCGCGCCTTTTGTCAAGGGCAAAATCGTTACAGTAGGCGCTACATTTTTATCTATCGGCGGCTACTTTACCTTAGAGTTTATTGCTTTGTTGTTGCAAAAATTTTCTCACAGCAGCTACAAAATGCGATAAAAAAACCTGTTACTTAATTCTGAACTCTCGTCTTATTCCATAGAATAGAAGATTGTTTTTTCATGGTGTTAAAAAATTTAGAACAATGAACCCGTTATGTTGTGAAACGTAGCGGGTTTTTTTATGCCTATTTTTAAGCAAAAAAAAAGACCAACTCTTTGGGGAGTTAGTCTTTAAAATCAAAATATTTGTTTTGAACTTATTTTGTATAAGTAGCTGTACAAGTCTGAGTGCTAGTAACAGTACCAGGCACTGCAACAGTACCACCAGTTTCTGCTGTAACCGTAAAGTTTATAACAAGTGCGCCAGCAGCGTTAATCATACCTGAACCAGAAACGAAATAGCCATCCATATCAGGTTCTTGTCTAGCTATAGTAATAGCTTTAGTGTCGTTAGCATTAACAGTGGCTTTTACAGCATTGGTAAATGTAGCCCAGAAATCTAGAATACTAACTTCTGTAATGCTTGTTGTACCAGCAGCGATTGCAGAAGGATAAGCAGCGGTAGCGCCTGCACAATCTTCTGCTACAGTCCAAGCACCTATAAACTTAGCACGCTGCATAGTATTACAAAGATTAGCAGCGTCTTTTTCGTAACCAGCTTCGCAGTTACAAGTACCTTCTACGCAAGAACCGTTGGTACCACAAACTACATCTTTACAAGGGTCTTGTTCGCAAGAAGAGAAGAAAGCACCAGCAGCCAAAGTGAAAGCGAGAGATTTGATGAAATTTTTCATTTTAGAAATTATTGTTTAATTTTAAAAAAAAGTTATAGAAAGAATTTTAGTTTGCTTAAATCGGGGGCAAAGATAGCTATATTTTTTATAAATAAATGTTATTATTGCTATTTTTTGCTTAATTTCGTTATAAAACGGATAAATTTATAAAAGGTTGGGCAAATTTTGATAAAAATTAAAAAAACTTTATATTTTTTTTAACAGCTTTTTAACAGTTGCCTGCAAAAATCGTGCCAATTTTATCGAAATTTGCCCACCCAGCTAATTTTTAATTAAATTTCTATCTGTTTCTGCCATATTTTTCGTGGCTCGACACCCAGTCGGACGAAGAAATAGCACAAGCAAGCGAAATTTCACCAGCCAAAACCACCCCAGCTATAATTTCAGCCAATTTATTGACTCTATCACGGCCAGCACAACCCAATATCTTAAGCGATTCTTGTTGCGTAGCCAAGCCCACACCACCACCGTAAGTAGCGATAATTAACGAAGGGATGGTAATAGAAAAGTACAAATCTCCTTCTTTGGTCAATTCGCTATACACCAAGGCTGCTGATGATTCGGCTACATTGGCTACATCTTGGCCAGTGGCGATAAACATAGCCGTGATACCGTTGGCTGAATGCAAACCATTGTTGTTGGCGCCTGACATCAACGAACCTATATTGGAAATACCATAATGATGCGCCAAAGCTGCTGGTTCTACCCGCATGTGTTGTACCAATACATCGCGCTTAAAGGTAATTTCTGCTGTTACACGTTTGCCGCGCGTACGCATGATATTGACTTGAGACGCTTTTTTGTCGGTAGCAAAATTAGATTCCAAATAAAAATGCTTAATTGGATTTTCTTTGTACGTTTCCAATATCCAGCTACAAGCAGCAAAAGTCGCTCGCCCAACCATATTTTGACCAGCTGCATCGCCAGTAGAATAATTGAAACGCATAAAAGCGAAACGATTGGATAAATATGGGTCAATATATTGCAAACGAGCCACTGTAGAAGTAGCTTCAGCTTCTTGGGCGATTTGTTTGAAATTGGCTTTAATCCAATCCACAAAATCACGCGCTGCTCTTGCATCTTCAAACTCAAACACTGGTGCGCGCTGCATAGCATCGCGTTGTACTGTACATTTTGCGCCTCCACAAAGATTGACAATTTTGATACCCCGATTGTAAGAAGCTACCAATGTACCTTCACTAGTTGCCATTGGGATTAAAAATTCGCCTTTTGCATATTCGCCATTTACCAACAAAGGTCCTGCTATGCCCAACGGCACTTGTGCCACACCCACAAAATGCTCACAATTGCCATTCGTGATATGAGGGTCAAAAGAATAACTAGCTATGTGCTTAAGTTCTACCCCTGTTTGTTCGGTTATGAATTGTTGGCGTGTTTTGATAGCCTGCTCAGAATAATCATCGGTTTTATCGCGAGGGATAACCACATTGTTTGTTCTGTCCGCAGAAATACCATCTTCTACTTTCAAAACCAAAGCCCCAAAAGGTTCAGCTTCAAAATGAATTTCTATCTCATACTTACCCGCTGCCAAATGCGCTACTTTACAATGTACTTCTACAGTTTTTTTGAGTGGAAAATCTACTGGACTAGCTGCCGTGATAGCACCCGCAGCAATCTGGTCGTCACCCAAAACTACAGTAACATCAGACAAAGGCACATTATTGCCACCTATTTTGATGGCGCTAAGTGCATTCATTTTAGCATCGCTTAATCTATTTTTAAGCGCAAATTTAACTCCACCATCTACATTTTTGAGGCTGTTGAAAGTGTAAAGTTGTTTCAATATCAGCGTTGGGATTTGCATAATTGATTTTTTTTGAATTGAAAAATTTTGAAAATGTGCGCAAATATCTAATTATTTTTATTCTTATTTACACAAAAGCAATTTTTTTTCAATTTTTTTTTTGACTTAGGAACTTTCAAACCTATTTTTAAGTTTAAGACTTTGAAATTTGCAAAAAGTAACCGAATAAAACCCAAACGGTAAAGTTTCTAAAAAAATTTAGAAAAAAAACTCGGCTCGGAACTTTAGCTAAGGCTCGATAGTTAATGGGTTCGTAACTGCTTAATAAAGCAACGCCAAAAAAAAATTAATAAAAAATTTTCTGGTCGGGAACTTTAGCTAAGTCTTTATAGTTAATGGGTTTGTAACTGCTTAATAAAGCAAATCCAATTCTAAAAAAATTAAAATATCCATATCATGAATTTCTTTGATAAAAAATCTCAATTTATTTCTCTACAGATTATTGCGCGTTTTGAACAACGCCAAGATTCTCGCGCTATTGATATTCAGCGTGAAGAGCAAGATTTTATTATCAAAAAATAAGCTGCCCCGTAAATTGTAGGCAGCGCACAAAGCGGCTTGCCGACAATTTATAACTTTATTTATCCAAATATCGTTTTTGTATTCGTACAAAAATAGAAGTTATACTTTTTCGTTATGCTGCCGAGTGTCCAACTTGGTGGCATTTTTTATTTTATAAATTATTGATAATCAAACAGTAGTGTAGCGCAGAGGTAGCGCGTTCGTCTGTCTAACGAAGGGTCGCGGGTTCGAATCCCGTCATTACTTCCACAAATGAAGATATAGCTAAATGGTTTAAGGCACTTGTCTGATACACAAGCGATTACAGGTTCGACTCCTGTTATCTTCACTTTTTAGGAACGTAGTTTAATTGGACAAAAACGCGAAACTCCAAATCTCGGCAATGTGGGTTCGACTCCTGCCGTTCCTGCCACAAATGAAGATATAGCTAAATGGTTTAAGGCACTTGTCTGATACACAAGCGATTACAGGTTCGACTCCTGTTATCTTCACTTTTTTATGGAAATGTAGCTCAGTTGGTAGAGCGTTGGTCTGAAAAACCAAAGGTCGCTGGTTCAATCCCTGCCGTTTCCACCATATTCTAAACTTTTTTTTTCTAATTATGGAAACGTGGCGCAACTGGAACAGCGCAACTCTCTACGAAGGAGTAGGTTATAGGTTCGAATCCTATCGTTTTCACTTATGCTGCACATATAGCTCAGTAGGAAGAGCATCGGACTTTTAATCCGAGGGTCGCAAGTTCGAACCTTGCTATGCGCACATTTTTAGCCTGATGATGTAATGGTAACATAACAGTCTTTGAAGCTGTGTTTGTAGGTTCAAATCCTGCTCGGGCTACCAAGTTTGAATGATTTTATTTTATGGTCTATTGGTGTAGTGGTCAGCACATTGTCCTTTCAAGGCAGTAGCACCAGTTCAATTCTGGTATAGACTACCATTTTTTACTTATTTTTACACAAGGTCTATTGGTGTAGTGGTCAGCACATTGTCCTTTCAAGGCAGTAGCACCAGTTCAATTCTGGTATAGACTTCCATTTTTTAATATCGCGCGGCAAGACATTTCCAATCTTTGAAATTTTTTGCGAAAAATGCAAAAAAAACTTTTTTATATCAAAAAAATGCTACCTTTGCCCCGCGATTGAGAAAATAATAAGCCTTAGTAACCCAACTGGTAGAGGTACACGTCTCAGAAGCGTGCCAGTGTGAGTTCGAATCTCATCTGAGGCACTTAAGTTTTGGTTTTTAATGGGTGAATGATAAAACGCTGGAGTTAGCTTTATTGCTAGTCCAGCGTTTTTTTTATTTAGCGTTTTTATCCGCCTTATTTTTTTACAGGATTATACACCTTGACCGCATTTTTCAAAATCCAAGATTTATCCAAACTCATTTTTTTCATCTCGCGCTTGTTGAACATTTCCAACTCGTCTTTATAATTTTCGCAAGTGCGGGTCAATTCAAAAGGCAACAAGGTTTCTATAGTTTCTGCGCCTTTGGAGTTGAATTTTACAAAGTGGATGTAAGTATCGGCAAAATCCATTTTATACTTTCCGTTTTTGACGTGCGTGCCGAAAGCGGGCGAAAGTGCGTCGGGATAACCGCTAATTGGGTAAAATTTGCCATTTCTATAATGCGAAAGTACTTGATTTACAGGCACTTTTATAGAATTATGATGTTTTAGTAAAAAAGCGGACGCTTGTTCTATGCCAGCTACAAAATCGGCTTCAGTCGCACCATCCAAACCCAAAATAAAGGTTTCGTCCCCCAAACCGTATTTTTTCAGCACATTTTCTATAGAAATCATAAACAAAGTAGCCGAAGTATTTTCGGGGCTTGCATCGCCATCCCATTCTTGTACAATTTTTATCGCTTCCTCTATATGCGGATAATTTTCTGCTTTTATAGAATAAAGCAACGACAGCGTTTTGAAAAAGTGGGTGTTTTTAGAGATTTTTAAATCAAATTTCAAACTTTTAAACTCTTCAAAGCTGAATTTTTCCCCTCCTTTGGCTGCCAGCATCTCCATAAACCGCGTTGAGCGGCTATTATCGCCAGGGCGTAAATCCACTTCGGGGATGGTTTGGGCTCTTGGAAAATTCTCTTCAGCGCAAGTGGCGTTTGTGGGCGTATTATTCATATTAAACACATAACCGCAAGTTGGATTTTTGACCTGTGGCAATTCGTCTTGAGTATGAAATTCTGTCCAGATATTTTCGGAAACATTACCGTTTAAAATATCGCTATAATCATAATTTTTATTCCTTTTGGGCAGCCGAGCGTTAGAAATATAAAATATATTATCGTTTTTATCCGCATAAACGATATTAAACATATTCAAAGAGTTCAAATCCAAAGCCGCTTTCCATTCTTCATAATTAGCCGCTTTATTCATTTTATAATACTGCTCCCCTACTTTTACATTGCTAAAAGAGGGGCTTTTTATCGCGTAAAATTCACCTTTGGGCGACTTCAAAACCAAACCGTGTTGGGATTTATACGCCATTTTGCGCACGGGGATAACTATTTTTCCAATTTTAACCCTTAATTTTATCGGCTTTTTTTCCAATTTCAGGTATTTATCGTCCAATTTGTAATACAATTTTTTGCTGGGATGCATTTCCAACTTATAAATATCCACTTGGTCAACATAATTATAGGTTTGTCCCCAACCCAAATTTTCATTATTGCCGATAAAAACGCTCGTTCCGCCGTGAAATAGCGCGCCCGTCATATTCAAACCCTGCTCGCTGCATAAATGCGCCTCATAAAATGCAAAAGGTCCCTCTACGAAAAAATGCGGATTCATACACAAATAGGTTTTTCCATCCGCTGTTTTTTTGGAGTTGAAAGCGTAAGCGTTTGAACCAAATCCATTTTTTTGTGTAGTTTTATCATAAGCCCCAGAGACGATATTTTGGATAGCTTCTGGACTTCCCGAAAGTGCAGCGAAAGCGATTAGATAAATTCTCACCAAATCTTTACTTTCTATAGGAAAAACGTTGGGGCGCGCCACTTCTTTGGGATGCGCTTTGGCATAAGCGTTAATTCCTTGCACATATCCGTTGATATACAACAGAAAATCAGCGTCCAAAGTATTAAAAAAACTATCTACTGTTTGTTTGGCATCAATAGCTTTAACAAAAAAATCAAACGCCGCGCCCTCTTTGCCTTTCTGAATACCAGCTTTGGTCTTAGTCAAAATCAACATATCTTGCAAAATAGGAAAAGCATCTTCGCTATTCGCCCAAGCCAAACCAAAAGCAACTTCTGCATCTGTTTTGGCAAAAATATGCGCTACGCCCCATTCATCTCTGGCTATCGTAACTTGTTGTGGGTCAATGGTTTGTGGGTATATTTTTTGCCCGTATAGATTGACAACTACACACAAAAAAAGCAGCAGGCTGCCACTTTGTATAAAATTTTTTATTTGCATAAAAATTTTTTATTAAATTAAATACGCTACTTTTGCGCTGTTTTTTAAACTGATTGATATTAAAATAATGGCCGAACACAAAAAAACTGCCGAAAAACGGAACGAAATTTTAGCTCATTTTTGCACAGTTATCGCTCAAGATGGGTTTGAACATGCTTCTGTACAAAAAATTGCTGCCCAAGCTGGTATTTCAGCTAGCCTTCTACTTTTTTATTTTAAAAATAAAGAAGAATTGGTACTCAATTTAGTTGATTTTTTACTAAAACAGTACGAAAGTGCGTTTTTTGAAGATATTCAAAATACTATTCTTGTGCAAGAGCGTTTTAATAAAGCAATTGATACTTTATTTGGATACCGTTGGCTAGAAGTGGGCAATCCTACCGCTTTTTACGCTTGTTATTATCTTTCTACCCGCAACCCACAAATTAGAGCGCGTTTCCAAGCTATGTACAACCGTTTCAAAGCCATTTTAAAACAAGAAATTGATATTTGGGTAAAAAATGGAATTGTAAAAGTAAAAAATAGTGAAGAAATAGCCGAATCTTTAATTATGCTAAACGAAGGCTTGAGTTTTTATCAACGAGTATTTAGAGAAGAGAATTATAAAGCGCGTTCTTTGTCGGTCAAAAATATAGCTTTACAACTACTCGGCAAGCCCCAAGACCCGCAATAAAGGGCGCATTTTCACCCAACATTCTTCCAATTCTTCTGCTGGCTGCGAATCAAAAACTATAGCCCCGCCCACTTGCCAGGACAAAAAATGGCTGGATTTATTGTACAAAAAACTGCGAATAAGCACATTAAAATCAAAATTCTGCTCAGGCGACACATAACCCACCGCACCAGAATACAATCCTCTGCAACTTTTTTCGTACAATTCGGCTAATTCCATCGCCGCTATTTTGGGCGCGCCCGTCATACTCCCCATAGGAAAAGTATATTTTATCGCATCCAACCAATTTTTATTCGGCAAAAGCTTAGATTTTATGGTAGAAATAAGCTGCCAAACGCTGGTAAAACCATATAAAGCACACAATTCTTGTACTTCTACAGAACCCACTTGCGAAACTGTAGATAAATCATTGCGGACTAAATCTACTATCATTACGTTTTCGGCGCGGTCTTTTTCTGAATTTAACAATTCATTTTTGATAAGTTCATCATTTTCAACCGTTTGCGCACGTTTTCTTGTGCCTTTTATGGGTTGAGAATACAAATAATCCGCTTCTTTCCGCAAATATCTTTCTGGACTTGCACAACAAAGCGCGTGCTTTTCGGTTTCCAAATAAGCAGCAAAAGGCGTTTGAGCGATTTGATTGAGTTCCTCAAAAAGTGCTAAAGGCTCGATTTCTGCATTTTCTACATAAAACTCCTGACAAAAATTCAATTCATACACATCCCCCTCTATAATATGCTGGCGAATTTGCTCCACAGTTTGTAGATATTCGGGGGGTGAAAAACGACTTTTTAGCGCAAAAATCTGCTTTTGGGGATTAAATGCGGTTTTTTCAAAACTAAAATTTTGTATATTTTCAAAAATTTGACTGGGTTCTTGCCCATCGCTGTGTATTTCTATTTGACCATTTTTATACAAAAAAATTAAAACTTGGGGTACAAAAAAGTATAAAAGTGGCATTTGCAAGCTATCCAAATTATTGGAACTTAGTTTTTCTAATTGATTTTTCAAATCATAACTCAAATAACCAAACTGCCATTTTTTTTGTATATTTGTCCAGCTTTGCCATTCGGCAAAAATATCTTTATCTTTGTGGTCAGCCGTATTTTCTATACAAATTTCTGCTTGACTACCCACAGCCAAAGCCCATTCAAAACTAGTTTCTTTATATTGTTGGTCTTGATTGCTATCCAATACACAAAGCGGGCGTTGAGTAGCAAAATAATGCGCCGCAGTTTGTTTGAAAGTTTGAAAATTAGATTGTTTTATAAAAAAAAATGATTTTTTATCCATTGCTAATTAATTCATAATCAAATGATTAAATTTATCCGCTTATACATAAAAAAACTACTTTTTAGCCAAAAAGTAGTTTTTTTTTTATCGACTTACAACACATTCGCGATTTGTTCTTTGATTTTTTCCAACTCATCTTTCATCTGCACCACCAATTTTTGAATATCGGCAGAATTAGCTTTTGAACCCAAAGTATTAATTTCTCTACCCATTTCTTGGCAGATAAAACCCAATTTATTCCCTTTGCTGGCTTGTTTATTGTCTATTTCTGCCTCAAAATAAGTATAATGTTGTTCCAAGCGGCTTTTTTCCTCGCTCACATCGTACTTTTCTAGATAATAAATCAACTCTTGCGCAAAACGATTTTCATCTACTGCTATCGCCAACTGCTCTAATTGTTGACGCAGACGAGTTTTGACCTTATCAACGCGCTCTTGTTCAAAATTTTCTACTTCTAAAAGCAAGTTTTTTAACAATAATAAGCGATTTTTCATATCTATTTCTATGGCATTGCCTTCTGATTGGCGAAAGCTAATAAACTGTTTTTGAGCTAATTGTAAGGTTTGCAAAATTTCATTCCAAAGCGTTTCGTCCGCTTGTTCGTGCAACTGTTGCACCACATTGGGCAAACGCGCGGCTGTAGCCAAAATATCGCCTTTTTCAAAACCGTTCATACCAGCCACTTCGGCAAGTTGGTACAAATAACTTTCCAGCAAGTTTTTATTGATGCGATAATCGTTGAGTTCTGTACTTTCTACATAAATAGAAACTTCCAGTTTGCCGCGTTGTAGGTCATTTTGTAACGTACGACGCAAATCAATTTCGTAAGATAAATAAGAATTGGGCATACGAAGCCGCAAATCAAAATTTTTGCTGTTGAGTGAACGTATTTCTACAGTCACGGTTTGTTTTTCAAAACTTTGCTTACAAAGTCCATAGCCTGTCATAGAAAAAATCATAGCCAAAAAAGGGTTTAGAGTGGGAAAGAAGGGTCAAAAAGTTATTTAAAAAGCTATAAATTGGCTGACTTGAGCATCAATGGCTTTTAAGGTGTCAGCATCCATTTGTCCGTTGGCATCAAAGCACTTGCTCACCGACGAAATCGGCTGAAGATTGGGCAATACAGCAATTTTTAGATAATTTAGCCCCCCCGCAAAATGGTCGATACCGCGCAAATTGCCCGCACGTCCATCTGATACACCCAATAAAGCCGCTTTTTTGCCCCCGCCAAAACTTTCTTTGTATTTTCGGATAGAAATAGCATCCCAAAAAAACTTTAATACCCCCGAATAACTACCGTTGTATTCTGGAATAACAAAATAAAATTTTGTAGCTGGTACAATATATTTGTCCTGTATTTCGCTCAAAGCTGGCGACTGCTCTTTGTACATATTGGGGTGAAATATATCTGCGGGTAAGTCTTCCAAAGATAAAAGTTGTACATTTTCTATCCCTTTTTGTTGGAATACATTCGCTACAACTTCAGCGACTTTGCGCGTGTTGCTATTGGGGCGGTTGGTGGCGGAGATGATTGTTATCATTATATGAATAATTTTAGAATTTTTGACTGTATTGAAACCAATTTGGGGGCAAATATAGTTTTATTTTTTTACCTTTGCCTGACAGACTGAACAATTAACCCCTTTTTAAGTTTAAAAATTATGAGTTTTGGAGAGAAAATAGTAGAATTGCTTTGCACCTGCCAAGAAATCAACGTTGAATTGGCTATACAACTAAGCCGCCCCAATAATCTGAAAATTCCCGCCTACATAGCCAAGCGCGGTTTCAACGATTATGGGATTTTCAACGCCCTCGATTTTATCAATTATAACCAAAAAACAAGATTTGACGGGAATAAAATTCAAGAGTTGAGCTTTTTGGATAAATTACACTTCAACGCGCAACAGTTAGAAATTAATGATACAAAAGTCCAAGATTTTTCCCCTTTGCGCCGCCAATATAATCTAAATACGCTCGTTTTGGATAAAAATATGTATTTGATAGATATTAGCTTTTTATCCGAATTGTATCAACTAAAAACCTTATCTTTGACTAGGAATAATATAGAAAATTTGGCGCATTTGTCCAAGTTGCAACACTTACAGAACTTAAATATCGCTGGTAACTGTATCAGCGACATAAGCCCGCTTGCTAATCTCAAAACCTTATCCAGCCTCAACCTAAGCCATAATGCTATCACAGATTTAAGCCCAATTGCTGATTTAACAGAACTCAATCGGATAACGTCAAATAGTACTAGAATTAAAATTAAAGATATAAGCCCTTTGGCTAATCTCAAAAAATTAACTACAATAGACTTTCAAGACAACGCGATAAAAGATTTAAGCCCTTTGGCAGGTTTGAATTTATTGACAAAAATTGATTTAAGCAGAAATAAAATCGCTGATTTAAGCCCTTTGCAGCAAAATAAACAAATTGAGTATTTGTATTTAGCAAATAATGAAATAACCAGTTTAGAACCCTTACAAAAATTAGTAGCCATCACTTGGTTATATTGTCAAAATAATAAACTTACAAGCTTAAAAGGGTTGGAAAAGATGAAAAAATTGACTATATTACGGCTCGATAACAACCAAATTAACGATTTAAGCGCAATCAGCAAACTGCCCAAATTATCTAGTTTGGAGTTGGATAATAACCAAATTAGCGATTTAAGCCCTTTATCTAGTGTTAAACAGTTGGCAACCATATACCTAACCAATAATTTGGTAACAGATTTAAGCCCTTTGGAAAATCTCAAACATTTGCATTATATCAATATCAAAAAAAATCCAATTGACCCAGCCGAAATAGAACGATTCAAACAGACTTGTCCAAAAGTCAGTGTTTATCATAAATAAGCCATTCCCACCAACTTTTAACCCTAATTTACGTATAATACTAATTTGAAAAAGTAAGTGTGCAATAATAGCGTAAATTATTAAAGAGATTAGTTACAAAAACTTGTGCTTTGAATTTTTTTGAACGGCTTACGCCTAAAAAAATTTTTTCTTCGTACTTTTTGCAGGCGCAAAAAGTACCAAAAACGCCTTGTTTCTATAAACTTGTTCGCTCCGCTTGCTAAAGCTGCGCTCCGTCTCACTTCAGACAGTATAGAAACTCAACGGATTTGTGTAGTTACGCGCTTCACGCGACATATTTTATTACATACTTACTTTTTAAATTCTGTATAATATCTATGACTTTCGGAGAAAAAATACTAGCATTGCTTTGTACTTGCCAAAAAGAAAATGTAGAATTGGCTATACAATTAAGCCGCCCTAATAATTTTAAAATTCAAGCCTATATCGCCAACCGCGAATTTGGAAAATATAGAATTTTTGAAGCCAAAGACTTTATCGATTACAACAAGCGCACTTCATTCCACGATGAGCGAATTGATAGTTTGGAGTTTTTGGATAAATTGAATTTCAACGCTAAAGAGTTGACATTGATACAGACTAAAGTTACTAATTTTTCGCCCCTTTCGCGCCAATATAATCTGGAAAAATTGCAATTGCGTTATAATTATGGACTAACTGACCTTGTTTTTTTGAGTAATTTGGATAAACTAACTTTATTGCATATAGATAGCAATAATGTGGATGATATTAGCCCTTTGGCGGGATTAATCAACCTAAAAAACTTATCCGCCCACGATAATAAAATCACAGATTTAAGCCCTTTGGCTGGGTTGGAACAGCTTACAAGTGTTAATTTGGTCAAAAATCAGATTATTGATATAAATTCAATAGCCAATTTATCCAACTTACACACCATAGATATTAGCCAAAATAAGGTAAAAAAAATAGATGCAGTAGCCAATTTAAGCAATTTATCCAATTTAGATTGTTCTTTCAACGATATAAAAAGTGTAGAGCCTGTAGCTAATCTACAAAAATTAGACACTTTGGATTGCAAAAATAATAAACTGGATAGCCTTGAGCCGTTAAAAAATTGTGCAGCTATGCAGACGCTTTATTTTCAATACAATAAGGTAGAAAGTTTATCCCCTATCCAAACGCTAACTAATCTAAGCTGGTTATTTTGTCAATATAATAAAATTAATAGCCTTGCGGGGGTTGAACAGTTGCAAAAATTATCAATGTTGCGTATTAATCACAACCTAATCAGCGATTTAAGCCCTTTAACTAATTTGCCCAACCTATCAAGTATAGAAATTACCCATAATAAAATTAGCGATTTACGCCCGTTAGAAACTTTGCCCAAACTTAGTTATCTCGTATTAGGCAATAATCCCCTCTCCAGCGAGGAAATAGAGCGGTTCAAACGCGCTTGCCCTAATGTAAAAGTTCATTACAAATAATCATAAACATTTTATACCAAAACAACAACAATATGCAACTCACTTATTACGGACACGCTTGTTTTAGCGTAGAATTTGGCGGCAAAACTTTGCTATTTGACCCATTTATTAGCTCCAATCCTACAGCCAATGAAGCTGGCATCAAACCCGAAAATTTAAAAGCAGATTATATTCTGTTGTCGCACGGGCATTTTGACCACGTACAAGACGCTGTAGCTATAGCCAAAAACACAGGCGCGAAAGTCATTTGTAGCTGGGAAATTCACGAATGGTTGAATAAACAAGGGGTTAGCAATACGCACCCGATGAATACAGGCGGCAAATGGGCTTTTGATTTTGGTACGGTCAAATGCGTAGTTGCACAACATTCAAGCGGCTTGCCCGATGGTTCTTATGGTGGCAATCCTATGGGTTTTGTGGTGTATAATCAAGCTGACGGTTCGTTCTATTTTGCTGGAGATACAGCTTTGACGTTGGATATGCAGTTGATACCGCGCACTTGCCCCCGTTTGAAATTTGCTATTTTGCCAATCGGCGATAACTTTACTATGGGTTATGAAGATGCAGCTATAGCTTCGGATTTTATCCACTGCAACCGAATCGTAGGCGCGCATTTTGATACGTTTGGGTTTATAAAAATAGACCACAAAGCAGCCAAACAGTTGTTTGATGCACAAACCAAAGAGTTGATATTGCCTGAAGTTAATCAACCTTTCGAGGTCAAATAACCTTTTGAGGTTAAATAAAACAAACATAAAATTATAGATTTTACCCCTTTGTCTTATCGTTTATTGAAGTTTAGGGCTGCTTTCCCCCAATAATATAAGCATAAAAAAGCTGCATCTTGTCTTGAGATGCAGCTTTTTTTATTATTTTTGAAAAAAATTTATAGTTTAGAAAATATGGCTTATCTTTGTGGCGATAACTATCTTTTTCGTATCAAAATCGTATCAAATCGTATCAAATCGTATCAAAATGAATAATAAAGTATATAATTTCACCTTAAATATTGATTGGAAACTAATTAATTTAATTAGTGAGATTGACCGTTTTGATGCAAGTTGGACGGCTATTGAACGTAAAGAAGGAAAAAATCTAAAAGAATTGAAAAATATAGCTACAGTACGAAGTGTAGGTGCTTCAAATCGTATAGAAGGAAATAAAATGAGTGATGAAGAAGTTGATGTTTTGCTACAAAAAATTGATATTACCAAACTTACGGATAGAGATTCGCAAGAGGTTATAGGCTATTTTGAAGTGTTAGATTTAATTTCAGAATTTCACGAAACTATTAGCGTTAGTGAGAACCAAATTAAAAATTTACACAGCAATTTATTAAAATATAGTATTAAAGATGAATGGCATAAAGGCGATTACAAACAACATAAAAACGCAGTAGAAGCCACATTCCCTGACGGCACCCGACAAGTTATTTTTCAAACGACAGAGGCAGGATTTGCAACTGAAGAGGCTATGGGGCAGTTATTAAATTGGTATAATAACGAAACCGAAGTACATTTTTTGATTAGAATAGCCTCTTTTGTATATGATTTTTTGAGTATACATCCTTTTCAAGACGGAAACGGCAGATTAAGCCGTTTAATTTCTACACTTTTATTGTTAAAAAATAAATATAAATGGATACAGTATGTAAGTTTTGAGCACGAAATAGAAAGCAGAAAAAATGAGTACTACCAAGCACTTAGAACTTGTCAGGCACAACGTCCAAATGAAAATATAACTGTTTGGGTACAATTTTTTTTGAGTTGCTTGGCGAATATTCAATTGCAACTTATGGAAAAATTACAAAAAAACAATTTAGAAACACAGCTTTCACCAAAAGAACAATCAATTTTTATGATTATTCAAAATCATCCAAACAGCCAATCAGGAGAAATTGCTAAAAAATTGGGTATACCTGCACCAACTGTAAAACGTATTTTATTGGACTTGTTTAACAAAGGGCTAATTGAAAAACAAGGAAGTGGGCGCAATGTGAGCTATACCGCAAAATGATAAAAATATGGAAAACTCATATATCGCTTTTGATGAACTCAAAAACCTATATCCAGATGAATGGGTACTTTTGGGCAACCCCAATATGCAAAATACTTCAGTATTAGGCGGAATTGTTTTGTATCACAGCAAAGATAAAAAAGAAGTTTGCTACATTGGCAGGGATAAAACTGCAAATTATTCAACTGTTACGATTGCTTTCACAGGCGATTTAAAACAACATCGTAAAATCGGAATACTAAAAAGAATATAGGAAAATTAGTTGCTTCATAAATAAAAACCTTTCCTTAATTAACAAGGAAAGGTTTTTTTTATTTCTTCAACATAGCCAGCTCTCTATTGGTATAATAAACGCCGCCCAAAGTCAAAAACATACCTACAAAAGTAAGCAAACTTAACGGTTCGGATAGAATTAACCAGCCCAAAATAACCGCTACTATAGGATTTATGTACGTGTATAAAGAGGCTTGAGTAGCAGGCAAATTATTGAGCGTGTATAAAAAAGCTGAATACGCCACAAAAGAACCAAATACAACCAAATAAGCTATAGAATAGACGTATTCCCAACCCAAAGGTTTGAAAAATAGATTATCTACGCCCATACACAAAGCAATAATAGCCATAAAACTTCCCCCGACCAACATTTGCAACGACGCGCCCAATATCAAATCTATATTCGGTTTCCATTTGCTGGTAACTACAGAACCCAAAGACCAAGTCGCCACAGCACAAGCCACGATTACAATCCCAAAAATATAATCGGCGTTGAGAAAATCGCCCAAATTTTCGTAAAAAATGCAGAAAATTCCCACTGTAGCCGTAATCAAAGCCGCTATCAAAGTTTTATTAAAGGTTATTTTTTTGATTAGAATATGTGAGAATAACACGACCCACAAACTCCCCATTGCTGCCATTATCGCGCACATTCCGCTCGTGATATAGTGCATTCCCCAAGTCATCAGCCCGTTGCTCAACGTTATCATCACAAACCCGATAAGGCTTACTTGCCAAAACGTTTTAAGGTCGGGCATTTTATACCCTTTGGCCAAACAGTATAAAAATAAACAACTTCCTGCCGATAATTGCCGAATAGCTGCCAACAAAACCCCGTGCGAATACTGTACGCCTATGCGGGTCGCTAAATAGGTTGTTCCCCAAAAAAAACTGACTAATGCCAACGCAATATAAGCCGTTTTTTTATTCTCTGGTTGCATTTTTTAAATTAAGAAGGTTAGATAAAAATAATAAATAGATTTTTGGTGTAAAAAGAAACTCTGAATGGATAATATAGACGTTTAGACCCTAATTTATGATTGTTAGACCCTAATTTATGATTGTTAGACCCTAATTTATGATTGTTAGACCCTAATTTATGATTGTTAGACCCTAATTTATGATTGTTAGACCCTAATTTATGATTGTTAGACCCTAATTTATAGTTGTTAGACCCTAATTTATGATTGTTAGACCCTAATTTATAGTTGTTAGACCCTAATTTATGGTTGTTAGACCCTAATTTTATTGTTCAATATCCAAACTGAATAGAGCTAAATCGTATTTTACGGCATCGTTGGGGTCTAATTGTTGTAAAAATTGGGTGAGTGCCAAAGCCGTTTTCCAATTGGGTTGTGGATTGGGGATTAGATTTAGTTTTTTGACTATATTGAGAATATGCACATCCAAAGGCATCACCAACTGATTAGGTTTTATATTTTGCCAAAGTCCCAAATCTACTCCAGCAGTATCTTTTCTGACCATCCAGCGCAAAAACATACATAAACGCTTGCAAGAAGAGCCATTGTTGGGGCAAGTGATGTGTTTTTTGGTTCGCCAAGTGGGATTATCTAAACTAAAGAATTGTTGGTAAAAATGGTTCAAATGGCGAGTTATATCTTTATCCGCTTGAGGATTATTATTGTACAAAAAAGCAGTTTCCAAACTTTCGTGTTGTTGATAATGTTGTTGCAAAAATCTAAAACAGTATAAAATATCAGCCGATTGGATAGTTCGGTGCGCAAAATGTCCCAATTTTTGTTCAAAATCGGCGTATAAATTGTTTAAAATATACTCGTGGGGCGCATTATTGAAAATATCCATTAACTTTGTAGCACTTTTGATAATCATTTCGCGCCTGCCCCAAGCCAATATAGACGCAAAAAAAGCCGCAATCTCTATGTCTTGCAGCTTATCGAATTGATGTGGGATTTGAATAGGGTCTTTGAGGATAAAATTGGGCTGATTATATTGCAACAAAGCAGCGTCTAATTGGGTTTTGAGTTGGGTTAGGTTCATTCTATAGGAAAAAAGTTATGAAACAATTAAATATATTAGATAAGATTGATTGAGAGAACAATATTTTGCGTTACAAAATTGCCAATAGGATTAGCAAGTGCCCTTATTGTGTAATTTTTTTTGATAACGCGCAGTAGAGACGTTGCACTGCAACGTCTCTACACCAAATAAATATATTAATGTTGTAAAAATAATCTAATAAATGTTTTATTGAAATTCGCAATTAAACGAAAAATTAGCTTTTATTATCTTAAATACTATTAGATGGCTTACAACAAAGAAAAAAACACAATAATAGCCACCACAAAGAATAGCAGCACGACTACAGCAATATAATTGGTATTGCCTCTGTATATTTGGAATAAAATTTCCAACAAATCAATCCATTCTTTGCGCCTTGCCAAGCCCTCGCGGACGACGACGAAGTATTTTTTATGCCCTTTTAGGGTTTGGTTGCCGTGTTTTTTGAGGATAAAATAATCTTCATTGAGAAAAACGGGTTCAAACAGTTCATTTTTACCCCCAAACTTAAGTATAAAGCCGCCCAAATTCAATTCCCAATTGCCTGTAGCAATATCGCCCTCCAAAATACGCATATAAACGCCCCCTTCTTTGAACACGTGTAAGATATTCTCTTGAAAATTGATGTCATCGCGCACTTCCAACCATCTTTTATCCAAATACAAACTTTGTTCATTTAATCTTTCCGAAAACATAGCCACATAAGGCACCACAAAATCCACCCCTTCATCCAAAGTATTAAATTTAGGCAATTCTAAATTAACGGAATTGAAAATAGTAGAAAAGATACTCATAGTTAGGGTTTATTTGGGGTAAGTATGTAAAATAATTTATTTGAGATTATAATTTACGTTGCAAAAGTATCAATAGCGTGGGGTTTCGCTTCGCGGTTCTACCGATTTATACCCCACGCGGCAATAAACGGCAATAATTTTCAATAAAATATATTGTTTTTTTATTTGATTTTGTGCGTGGGGTGTAAAACCCCACGCTATTGAGCCTATCCAGCGTTTTTTACTAAACATCTCTGCTTATAAAAAAAATTATTGTTTCAACTCGCTTGTGTATTCAGCTACAGCTTTTATCTCTTCGGCTGATAATATCGCCCTAAATGGGGTCATAACCCCTTTGCCGTTGGATATAATTTCTATTTTTTGATTGAGCGGTAGGATAGAAACGGAGAGATTTTTTGCCCCATTGAGCCCCAATTTACCATCTGCGCCGTGGCAAGTTTGACAATATTTTTTGAAAATAGCCGCCCCTGATATGCCCCCACCCGTACCTTTTTCTACAGGGTTGCGTTTATTGTTGCTACTATCTTCCACATAACAGCCTGCCCATACAAAAGAAACGATTAGAAATAAGCAAAAAATAATTTTCATAATTGATAATTTTGATAAAAAAATATAGCCGCAAAGTTATCTCTAATTTTGCAGCTATAAGAAGTAAAATAAATAATTTGACTGTTATTTGACTATAGCTCCACTACTTATAGCGATAGTAGGCGATACAAAACACATTTTGCCCGTATCATCTGAAGCCATTAAAATCATACCGTGCGATTCTACATTCATTATCTTGAGCGGGGCTAAATTAGCCACCAAAACCACCTGCTGATTGATAACATTTTGAGGCTGATAATGTTGCGCTATGCCAGACATTACCGTGCGAATTTCTGAACCCAAATCTACTTGCAACTTCAACAATTTATCCGATTTTTTGACCGCTTCGGCGCTGATGATTGTACCAATACGCAAATCCATTTTGCTAAACTCATCAAAACTAACCGCTTCTTTGGGTTTGGTCGCTTCAGCGCGCGCTTGAGCTGCTTCTTCGGCTTCAAACTGTTTTTTCATCGCTGCAAATTTAGCTTTTTGAGCTTCCAACAATTGGGCGCGGCTTGGGTCTTTTTTATCGTTGATTTTGGCGAATAAAATTTCTACCGTTCCCAAATTATGCCCAGCTTTTAGGATAATTTCGGATAGATTTTGATAATTATTTACACCTATTTTTTCCAAATCAGCACAAGAACTCAAGCCCAACATTGTTCTAATTTTATCAGAAGTAAAAGGCAAAAACGGATACAACAACAAACTCAATAAAGTGGCTATTTCCAACCCAAAACCCAAAGTATCGGCTATAATTGGTGCGTTGGGTTCTTGATTATAAATTTTCCAAGGGGCTTGTTCTTGCAAAAATGCGTTACCAAAACGGCTAGACAAGCGCATAACTTCAGTCATCGCGTCTTTAAATTGGTAATTGGCAATCATTTTTTCTATCAATTCCAACTGCGCTTTTAGCTCTGTTCTCAACTCTGGAAAAGCGTTGGTATTGTACGCGGGTACTTGCCCTTGATAGTATTTTTGGGTTAGACTAAGCACCCGATTGATAAAATTACCCAAATTATCGGCTAATTCGTTGTCGTGAGCGGCAGCAAATTCGTCCCATTTGAAATCGCTATCGCTATTTTCTGGCAAAATTTTGATTAAAGCGTAGCGCAAAGCATCTTCTTTGTTCGCAAAAGTGGCAAAATCTTTCAGGTATTCGTGCTGTTCTATCACCCAACCTTTGGATTTAGAAAATTTGCGCCCTTCCAAGTTTAGGAATTGATTAGCGGGTACATTTTTGGGTAGTACAAACTCGCCATAACTTTTGAGCATAGCGGGGAAAATAACGCAGTGGAAAACGATATTATCTTTGCCGATAAAATGCACCAATTCAGCGTCTTTTTTCCAATAATCTTCCCAATTTTTGCCTTGTGATGCTGCCCATTCTTTGCTCGCAGAGATATAACCTATAGGCGCATCAAACCAAACATATAAGACCTTTCCAGCAGCTTCAACCAAAGGCACAGGCACACCCCAATCCAAATCGCGGGTTATCGCACGCGGCTGCAATCCTCCCAACAGCCAAGAATAGCATTGTCCTTTGACGTGTTCGCGCCAATCGGCGGCATTGTGCAATTGTTGATTACCAACTTTGCCATTTTTTACCCATTCCAACAACCAATCGGCGTGTTTGTTTAACAAAAAATACCAATGTTTGGTTGGTCTCAACACGGGCTTTTCCCCACTCAACACAGAGCGCGGATTTATCAACTCGTCAGGGCTTAGGTCAGAACCGCAACGCTCGCATTGGTCGCCGTAAGCTTCTGTGTGTGCGCATTTGGGGCAAGTTCCCACGATATAGCGGTCAGCCAAAAACTGTTGGAATTTTTCGTCGTACAACTGCTCACTTGGGCGTTCTTCAAACTCATTTTTTTGGTATAAATGGGTAAAAAACTCTTGTGCGGTTTCTTTATGCACAGCACTTGAAGTTCTGCCGTAGAAATCAAAAGAAATCCCCAATTTTTCAAAAGTTTCTTTATTCAAACCGTGATATTTATCTATAATCGCTTGGGGGCTTATCCCCTCTTTTTTGGCGCGCATAGTAATAGCTGCCCCGTGTTCGTCGCTTCCGCAGACAAATAACACATCTTCGCCCCTCAAGCGCAAAAAACGCGCGTAAATATCAGCAGGCACATAAACGCCAGCCAAATGCCCCAAATGCAAAGCACCGTTGGCATAAGGAAGAGCAGCAGTTAAAGTATATTTTTTGGTAGTTGTAGTCAATTTTTATGTAAAAATTTTTAAGTTTTAAGCAAAATCGGGCAAAATTAGCAAGAAAAAGTGATTATTTGTTCTTATAAATAAAAAAAAGGTATATTTTTGCGCAAATAATTTCACATATTCACTCAAAACATTAAATTAAAAACTAATATGATAGGATGGTTATTGCCTATTTTGGCTATTTTGACTGGTGCGGCTGGCGCTGCTTCTTTTATCGTGGGCAAATTACCCAAAATGAAAGATAATTTGGAAAAATTAAAAATTTATCAAGCTGGCATAGGCGCAGCAGCGGCTGTAGTGGGTTTGCTGTCGTTAGTAGATTTGATACCCAAACCGCACAATATAGCGGTAAGTACTTGGTTGGTGGGTTTGGCTGTATGCTTATCTTTGTTGTTGGTGGGCTTAGTTTTGGGTTATCCTGTATTGCAATCGTTGGTTTTGGACGATATGTCGGAAGAGAACCGCAATAAAGCTGAAAATATCAAAAATAAATTAGCCCCATTTCAAATTATTGGAGGATTAATCTGTGTGGGTGGGGGATTTATGCTGTTGTTGGCCAAATTATTCGGAATGAAATAAAAATCCTCAACGTTTAAAAACAAACTTAAAAAAATGAAAAAAACAATTTATCTACTATCTTTCTTTTTGTTCAGTTTTGCTGCTGCTTACGGGCAAAAACAAAAAGCGGACGCAATTACAGAAACAACATATTCTGTATATTTTGATGTACCTGATGATAGCAAATTCAGAGCTGTTGAAGAAGGTGATATTAACATAAAGGGTACAATAAACTTTATCAATGGCGAGATGCTGCAGTGGGAATTATCCTACAATTCAAGCGAAAATAAACCCCGTTCAATAAATTTCAACAGCAAATCATTAGCTGCTATCAACAAATTTCAACGCCATCTTGAAACTGTTGTACAAGAACCTTTTTGGCAATCTATCACCAATTGCTTGTCTTCTAACAGTTTTACTAAAGTATTTATTTGTATCAATGAGCTACCAGCATTTGAACACTTAGCTTGCCTTGCTTTTGGGGAAAAAGATTGCAACAAATAAAAAAAGGTCTTGGCGTATAGCTAAGACCTTTTTCATTAAGCGGCAGTTTCAGATTTTTTTTGTTTATAAATCAAAAATATAGCAGCCCCCAATAAACCTACAATAGACAAAGAAGAAATTAACGCCACAGTTTCGCCTGTAGATACAGCACGCGGTTCAAATTTGAACTCTATCGTATGTTCGCCAGCAGGCAATCTCAAACCACGCAGCAAATAATTCACTTTTATAAAAGCTGTTTCTATCAATTTGCCGTCGATATAAACATTCCAACCTTTGTTGGGCGGGTAATAAATTTCTGAAAATACAGCCAAACGCTCACCTTGTGTGGTTGATTTGTAAGTCAATTTTTCGGGTTCGTAAGCGGTCAGGTAAATTTTATCATTTGCACCATTCGTATTGGTAAAACCTTGCATATACGACTCAAATTTTTTCTGTATAATCGCTGTAGTATTGGGGAAAAAAGTGGCCAAACTATCCAATTCTTGGTTAGCATTTTCTACCCAAGTGATATTGGACACCAACCAAGCATTGCCCATAGCCGTCTGCAAAGGCATAGCTACAGCCCCTTTTTGGTTGGGTATGTTCGTAATCACATATTTGGTGTTCAGCATCTCAAAAATTTGAGGATTTTGTTGAACAGCCTGTAGCGACATTCCGTATTTTTCTATCAACTCTTGGAATAAAATAGGTTTGGCAGCGTGATAACCGCCCACTAAGCGGTGGAAATAAGCCCTTTCTGCGTTGGACATAGGATTGGTTCCCTCTTCCAAATCCAAAACCCTGTAGTGTAAATCTTTGTCCTGTTTGATTTGCAAATCTGCCTGCGTTTGGATTGTTTCTGGTTTGCGGAATACATCTTTGCGCGGTTTGAAAGAACTTTTTTCTACGCTTTTGTCATCTACCAAATAAAGTTTATCCACCAACCATAAATCCAAAAGCGAAACTCCAGCTATAAGCCCTAAAACCAAAGTCGCGTTAATTTTTTGTTTGGCAAAAGCC
The DNA here is from genome assembly GCA_013297745.1 of Chitinophagales bacterium. GTDB lineage: Bacteria > Bacteroidota > Bacteroidia > Chitinophagales > Saprospiraceae > JAAFIM01. The sequence goes on from JAAFIM010000001.1 coordinate 73,820, forward strand.
CAAAGCATAGCCACAGCCAAGCCCACAATTAGGAAAGATTTGAACGCATCAGCCTGCATCAAAGCGGCACGGTCTTTAGCCATCGCAGCTTCCATAGCCTCCAAAATGGGAATAATTTGAGGATTGCCTTGGCGTTGTTGGTTGATAATATCCATAATTGTAGAACTTTCCAAATCGCCCATAAAACTGTATAACAACACCACCACTATAGCCCCCAATACGATACCCGCTGCAATGTAGAGTTGTTTTTCAAACACTTTGAAGGCTTTGCCTTTGATTTCGGCACTCATTTGGCTCAAATCCCAAACGTATTTAGCCGCCAACGCTGCCAATGCCGCCGCCGCTGCCTGTCCCACATATAAGGTCATTTTCACATCTCTAAATTTATTATAGAAAGGGAAAAAATCTACCATTAAGTCGTTGAAACCAGCAAAATACTTGCCCCAAGACAACATCATAAACAAACCTAAAACTGCCCCCAAGCCTATTCTTGCCGTTTTGGGTGCGACTATTAGCCCCAAAATCGCCATAAAAAATAAAGCTGCGCCCCAATAAATAGGCCCACTTGTAGATAATTGAGGCCCCCAATATCTGCGCGTAAGTTGGGAAAGTTGATTGCCCAATTCTGGGGGCAAAGAACTCATATATTTAGTTGTGTTGCTATTTCTGTCCGAAATCCAACTTTCTCCGCTTGAACCGCCATAAAAATGTGGCACCAAAAGGGTAAAAGTTTCTTTTTTATCAAAACAATAGCTATAAATATACTCTTTATCTAAGCCATCTTGTACAGGCTTGCCCGTCAATTCGGAGCGGCCGCGGATAGACTCTTGCGAGTATTCGTAAGTTGTCCAAAGTGTGGTTAGGTTAGAACCAATACCCAAAACTGTACCCAAAGCCAAAGCAGCTACAGATTTGCCCGCTTCTGCCCAACTATTTCTATCAAATATAATTTTGGCCAACGACATAAAACCCACCATAAAGAAAGTATAGTAAGTAATTTGCACGTGTCCAGCACTCAACTGCAAAGCGGTAAAAAATGCGAATAAAGCCCCACCCAAGAGCCAACGCCCTTTCAGCGTTTGCCAAGCTGCACCCAAAACAGGTAAAGTGTACAACATCGTAAAAACTTTATTGCAATGGCCAGCTTCCAACAACACCGAATTATTGGTCATAAACCCAAAACTCACCGCCGCGCCCAAAGCTATCCAAGCGGGAATATCAAATAACAGCAGCCCCACATAAGCGAAAATCATCAACCAAAAGAACAAAACGTGTGGGTCGGTTACATTATAAACATTACCAAAAAAAACGATATTATTCGCTACTTTTTCCACCATATTATTTTCTTGCGCGCCATAAATCAAATAGCTGGGCATACCCATAAACATCTGATTTGTCCATTTGGGATAATGACCTGTAGCTTTGTGATGCGCCATAATCTCGGTTTGCATAGCTTGCGCTTGCTGCACGTCGCCTTGTCTTAGGGTTTTTCCGTCTAGGACTATAGGCTTGAAATAAGCTGCCATTAGGAAAAAAGCCACCAACAACGCAATAATGTGGGGGATAATTTTATTCAAATTCATTGAGTTGTGAAAAAGAGTTTAGTATTTGGGAAAAGGTGTATATTTTTTAGACGATTTGCAACGACCACAACAACAACCAAACAAATAGCGCAAATAATAACAGTAAAAATGCTATAGTTTTGTAAGGACGATTGTATTTGATTATACAATAAATGGCGCGGAAACCATCTTTCCAGTTGATTTTTTTGCCCTCTGCGTAAGTGCGCCCATAATAAGAAATACCCACTTCATAAATGCGAATTAAGGGAATACGCGCTATTTTGGCGGTAACTTCAGGCTCAAACCCAAAACGATTTTCGTACAATTTAATCGCTTGGATGGTTTTGGTAGCAAACATTTTATAGCAAGTTTCCATATCCGTAAGGTTCAAATCGGTGAACATATTGGATAAGAAAGTCAGCAATTTATTGCCTATAGTATGCCAAAAAAACAAAATTCGGTGCGGCTTGCCCCCCATAAAACGCGAACCATAGACCACATCAGCATCGCCGTGCAAAATGGGCGCAAGTAAGAGATTGTACTCGTTGGGGTCATATTCCAAATCTGCATCTTGTATCACCAAGTATTCGCCAGAAGCGTGTTGAATACCTGTGTGTAAGGCTGCGCCTTTGCCCTTATTGACCTCGTGCGCCAAATAGCGAACATTCAACTCTGGATTAGCTTGTATGTAGCGTTGGATAGCGGCTTCGGTATCGTCTTTTGAACAATCATTGACGATGATAATTTCTTTTTGTATATTTTGAACTAAATTAACCGCTTTTATACGGTCTAAAATCAAATGTACGGTTTTTCCCTCGTTGTAAGCGGGAATTACGATAGAAAGTTTTGTAACGGTAGGAATTTGCATTATTTTATTTTGAAAAAAGATTTAAATAGTCCTTAAATATAAAGACACGATTTCTTTTTTGGCCTGTTGTTTCTTGCAAAATACCAGCTTTTAAGAAGTCGTTTACTAATTCGTTGGCAGATTTTGCGCTCAATTGGGTAATCGCTTGAACTTGATTTACAGTTACAACTGGTTTTTTAAACAAATGCTGCAAGAGTAAATTTGCTTTATTATTTTTTTTACCAAAGTTTTGAATAATTTGATTTTCTAACTTTGATTTTAGTTCTATTATTTTTGATAGAGTTTGTGTAGCTATTTCTGCTGTTTCTGCCAAACCAACCAAAAAATACTTAATCCACTGTTTTAGATTATTGGCAGTGCGTACAAGGGTAAGATTGTCATAATACAAACTTTTATTTTTTTCAAAAAAACTAGACAAATAGAGCAAAGGTTTGGTCAGAATTTGTTTGTCTATCAAAAATAATGTGATGAGCAGTCGCCCTATGCGTCCGTTTCCGTCCAAAAAAGGGTGTATAGTTTCAAATTGATAATGGACTATGGCTATTTTAACCAAATCGGGTAAATTAAATTCCTCATTATGGATAAAGTTTTCTAAATCGCTCATCAATTCAGAAACATAATCGTGGTGAGGTGGAACAAAAAAAGCATCTGCTAAACTATTCCCGCCTATCCAATTTTGGCTAATTCGGTACTCGCCTGGCAATTTATTTTCGCCTCTGACACTTTGCAGTAATATATGGTGAGTGTGTTTGAGCAACCTAGTAGAAATTGGCAAATTATGAAGTTCTGCCACAGCGGAATTTAGCGCGCTAATATAATTTTGCACTTCTTGCCAATCATTTTTTCGCTCTGGCAAAATTTCATCTTCTTCCTGAAGTGCCTCACCCATATTGGTTTTAGTACCTTCTATTTTGCTAGAATCTACCGCTTCCGCAGCCACGTGCAATTGAATAAACAAATCAATATTGGGTACTAATTTTGAAAAAGAATTAAGTTCGCCCAATTTCATAGCTGCTTTTTCTACCAATTTGTTGAGCTTGGGGTCATTCCATTCCCATTCTTGATTGACGATAGCAGGCATAAAATAATTATACCCTGTTTGATGTTTTACAAGTTTGCCTGCCACATAATTATCTAAATCCATATTGTCTATCGCTTGCGCTTTATTTTACTTTAAAGCGATAAAATAAAATAACGATTTTTATATTTTACCTTAGTTAAATTTAAGGCATTATTTTGAATGATTTTTGTAATAAGCAAACCAATAATCTACCATTTCGTCCATCATTTGCTCAAAAGTATAATCTGGCTCCCAACCTGTGGCGCGTTTGAGTTTGCTACAATCGCCGCGCAAGTGGTGCAATTCTTCTGGGCGCAAGTAACGTTCTGAAGTTTTCACATATTGTTGGACATCTAAATTCAATTTGCCAAAAACATAATCTACCAAATCTTTTACTGAGCGGCTTTTGCCCGTACTACAGACATAATCGTCAGAAGTTGGCTGTTGCAAAATCATCCACATCGCTTTGACAAAATCTTTGGCGTGTCCCCAATCGCGGGTAGAGTCCAAATTGCCCAAAACCAACTCTTTGGATAAGCCCAATTTGATTTTAACCGCTTCTTTGGCTACTTTGTTGGTTACGAAATTAGTACCGCGTCGGGGCGATTCGTGATTGAACAAAATCCCATTTGACACGTACATATTATAAGAATTGCGATAATTACGGCAGATATTGTAAGCAAAAACTTTGGCACAAGCATAAGGTGAAACGGGCTGCAAAGGCGTATTTTCGCGCTGAAATCCATCCGCATCAATGCTGTTGCCAAACATTTCAGAAGAACTCGCTTGATACATACGCGCTTGTGGACAAATCAAACGCATCGCTTCCAACAAATTGAGCGCGCCAATGCCTGTAGCTTGAGCTGTATAAATGGGCTGGTCAAAGCTAATTCTCACGTGAGATTGAGCTGCCAAGTGATAAATTTCATCGGGTTGAGATTGTTGCAAAACGCGCACCAAAGAAGCCAAATCTAAAATATCGGCATATTCTAATTTCAAATTAGGATGGCCATAGACAGCGTCTAATCTATATGTTTGATTTTCAGCCACAGAATTACGTTTGAGAATCCCCCAAACTTCATAGCCTTTTTCTAATAAAAATTCGGCCAAATACGAACCATCTTGTCCGTTGATGCCTGTAATGAGCGCTTTTTTCATTTTTTGGTTTAAAAGCAAAATGTATTAATTTTTTTTGACAACCACAAACAAAGACGTAGCCAAAAAAGGCACGCTGGTGGTATCGTTTTTAAATAGCGTGTTGGTAAAAAAGCGTTTGAAAGCACTTTCTTTTAGCACATCGAGTGGCGCGGTTATATATTGCATACTAACTACCTCAAAACCAACAGATTGCAACAGCATAGAAATTCTATTTTTGGTATAAATACGCGCATTGGCATATCGTTCGTGGATAAAACGAGGCAACCAAGAGAAAAGAGGCACGCGATTCCATTTCAACAAGGGCAATTTAGCCCCGTGCGTTTCAAAAATCCACCATTTATTGGGTACGCTGATAGCAGCCATACCGCCCGATTTGAGTGTATCGTAATAAAATTTTACGTTTTTGTCGTCTTGCAAATGCTCAATAACCTCAAAGCTGATAATTCTATCATATTGTTTTTCTAAATTATTTTTTTCAATATCAATAATCTGAAAATCACAATTTTGGATTTGATGCTGTTGTTTATATTGCTCAAAATCAGCGCGATGCAATTCCTCCACCTCCAAACCCAAGCAGGATTTGAACTGTTGCGAAAGCATAAACATAGACGCGCCATTGCCACAACCAATATCCAATAGGTCTAGTTCTGGATTGCAAAAATTAGGAATTTGATGCACCAAGCGCAACCTGCGTTGTACTATTTTATCCCCAAAATCGGCTGGTCTGCCCAAAAAATGATTATCTTTAAATAAGACTTCGGGGATTCTATCTTCAGTGGACATAATTTTATTTTTTTTAATTTTTGGGTTGGTGGTGGAAGTAGAAAAGTAGGAAGGTAGGAAGGTAGGAAAGTAGAAAGGTAGAAAAGTAGGAAGGTATCAGGATTTTAGTATGCTTCTTCTTACAAAAAATCTTACTACTTGCTACAAAAAATCTTGCTACAAAAAATCTTACTACTTGCTACAAAAAATCTTGCTACAAAAAATCTTACTACTTGCTACGAAAAATCTTGCTACAAAAAATCTTACTACTTGCTACGAAAAATCTTGCTACAACCTAATGGTTAGAAATACTGCCGCGTCGGAACGATTGCCAAATAAAACGGGCGTGTTGGAATAAGGTTGGGAATAATCCAAAATGTCTTTTAAGAATATGAAAACGCTCCTTAAGTCCTTGCTTTCTGTGCTGATTGGACAAACCGCCAGCCAAAAAAGTGCATAAAACTATCCCCGTATCTTTCACCGTTTGGGCATTTTTGAGGCAGCGAATAGACCAGTCCAAGTCGGCAGCTATTCTATAATTTTCAAAATCATATTCCACACAAATTGACCTTTTCATTAGCATAGATTGGTGGCAAATCGTCATACCATTGATAAGCGAACGCCAGCTAAAATCGGCAGCTTTGGGATGCGGTTTATGCAACGGAAGTATTTGATTATCAAGCGTTTTAATCTCTGCTTTACCATATACAAAATCCTCATTTTGCCAATTTTCAAAAGCCAAACTTAAAGTTTCTGGGCTTGGGATAACGTCGCCAGCGTGGAGAAACCAAACATAATCGCCTGTGGCTGCGCGTAAGCCTTTATTCATCGCATCGTAATTATTTTTGTCCTTTTCGGAGACAATTTTTGATATTTTATCCGCGTATTTTTGCACAATTTCCAGCGTTCTATCTTTGGAAAGTCCATCCACGATAATATACTCTATATTGGGATAAGTTTGGACAAAAACAGATTGCATAGTTGTTTCTATCAATTGTTCGGCGTTGAAAGTTACCGTTATAATAGAAATTTTGGGAAAATTATGATTCATTGGATAAAAATTTGCAAAAATGGAACGATATTTGCGGAATATTTTTTTTGCTAAAAAATAACTCTTCTTTTTTATTTTTGATAAAAAAATTCGCTTGCTATGATGAAAGTATTTATTATTTTGGGTTTATTTTTTGCTGGTACGCAATATGCCCAAGCGCAATCAGCCGCCGCCCTCGCCCAAGAAGCCCAAACTCTACTAGAGGCGGGCAATCACGATGCAGCTTTAGCCAAAGCAGACGCTGCAATAACTGCCGATGCTAAGTTTGGAGAAGCATATTTTCGCCGTGGCAAAATCAAGTCCGCTAAAGCCAACGACACCGAAGCAGTAGCAGATTATAGAAAAGCTATAGAATTGGGTTATGCTACGGGCGAATTGTATCGGCTCAAAGCAATGTCCGAACATCTGCTAAAAAATGATGCAGAAGGCTGCAAAGATTTTGACAAAGCAATTGGTTTGGGTGATGCCATCTCTGAAGATTTTAAAGCTCGTTTTTGTAAATAGAAGCTTTTTTTATCAAATCGGGGGCAAAATTATACCTTTTTTTATCAAAAAATAACTTTATCAAAAAAAATATAGTCTAAAGCACTTGACATTCAAATAAATGGCTGTATCTTTCGCCAAATTTTCGCTATTCCTGCCCTAAACTATATTTTTGTATGAAAAAAAGCTATTGGTTCGCTGCTTTCTTAATGCCTTTTTTATTGACAAGTTGCGACTTTTACAATCAAATTTTTGGTACTTTTGTGGTACAAAAAACCCCCGATACGCTGGTACTTTCTATAGACCCTGACCGCACCGAACTACAGTACCTTGCTGATGATAGCACTTATGCCATTACCCGCTACTGGATGGATGGCTACGGCAATCGGCTGTATAAAAGTTTGGACGAGCGATTTCGGCGCGGTGCTCTACACGGAGAACGCAAAGAATGGAGCAAAATGGGGCTTTTGGTGCACGAGTCTTATTGGGACAGAGGCACACGTATTGATAGCCTTTTGGAATGGTATGATACCACCCGCCAACTCAAAAAACGTATACAATTTGATAGCCTTGGCAATATGGAATTTGAAATGAATTTTCATGGCAATGGCCGCCGAGCCTCTGATACTATCCAATATAATGGGGGCAAACGCAATGGGCAAATCAATTTTTATGATGAGAATGGAGATAAAACAACTACCTATGTGTATAGAAATGATACTTTATTGTATGTAGAAGTATTCAAAAAAATGTATTCTACCCTTGAAGGTATGGCTGTTATGTTAGCTAGCCGCCGCCGCGAGGACTCTATAAAAATGGTCAATGATACCACCCCAAAAAATATCATAGCCATAGAAGATGATGATTGGTAGCCTTTAAATTGCTTATTGATAAAAAAAGCGTTTTGTTAAATCAAGACGCTTTTTTATTTTATGCCCCAAATTATTGTATATACAAGCTTTTTGGGTAGAAAATCAAGCTTTTTTTGCAAAAAAATATATTTTAAGATAATTTTAACGGAAAAAACGATAAAAAATTTTTTTAATAAAAAAAAACGGTTTACCTTCGCGCCGCTTTTAACTCATTGAGAAAAAGCCGCTCAATTTTATTTATTAACAATTCAAAAAAAAATAGCATTCCTACAATGGAAAAGTCTGAAAACAAAGGTTTTGAAGAAAAACCACCAGTAGCGCACGACGATTACGACTGGTCTCGCGGTAGACGTGGGCAAGTTTCTTACAGCCAAGAGCAGCGCAATACTTTTTTACAACAATACGATAACACACTTTCTTCAATGAAAGAGTTTGAAATCGTAACAGGCAAAGTAGTTGCTGTGACCAACAGCGATGTGGTGCTTGATGTTAATTACAAATCTGACGGGGTTGTACCTCGCTCTGAATTCCGCGATATGCCCCTCCTAAAAGCAGGCGACGAGGTAGAAGTGTATGTAGAAACTCAAGAAAACAAAGAAGGTCAATTGGTACTTTCTCGCCGCAAAGCCAAACTATTGCGCGCTTGGGAAAATATAGTCCAATCATTTGAAGAAGCAAGAGTGATTTCTGGTACAGTAATCAGCAAAACAAAAGGTGGACTTATTGTTGATATCAATGGTTTGGAAACATTCTTACCAGGTTCTCAAATTGATATTAAACCTATCACCGACTACGATGCTTATGTAGGCAAAGTGATGGATTTCAAAGTGGTGAAAGTAAATGAGCAAATTAAAAACGCTGTAGTTTCTCACAAAGCTCTTATTGAGTCTGATTTGGAACAACAACGTATGGAAATCCTTTCTCGCCTTGAAAAAGGTCAAGTATTGGAAGGTACGGTCAAAAATCTTACCCCATTTGGTGCATTCCTTGACTTGGGTGGCGTAGATGGTTTGTTGTACATCACCGATATTTCTTGGGGACGTATCAAACACCCAGAAGATGTGCTATCTGACGGACAAAAAATCAATGTGGTGGTTTTGGGCTTTGATGATGAGAAAAAACGCATCTCTTTGGGCTTAAAACAACTTATTCCTCACCCTTGGGAAGTATTGCCAGCGGATATAGTTCCTGGTTCTACAGTAGAAGGACGCATTGTTAATGTAGAAGATTACGGTGCATTCTTGGAAATCACTCCAGGCGTAGAAGGTTTAATCCACGTGTCTGAAGTATCTTGGAGCAGCCAACCCGTAAACTCTCGCGATTTCTTCAAAGAAGGTGCTATTTTCAAAGCAAAAGTAGTAACTATCGACCGCGATGACAAACGTATGGCATTGAGCGTTCGCCAATTGGTGGATGACCCTTGGGCAGCTGTAGAAACTAAATACGCACCCAAAACAAAACATACAGGTGAAGTGAAAAACCTAACTCCTTACGGTGTGTTTATCGAATTGGAAGATGGTATTGGTGGTATGGTGCATATTTCTGACCTTTCTTGGACCAAACGCTATGCTCACCCAAGCGAATTTACCAAAGTTGGTGACAAATTAGACATCATCGTTATCGAAGTTGATAAAGAAAATCGCAAACTATCTTTAGGACACAAACAATTGGAAGAAAATCCATGGGATACATTCGAAACTGTATTCCCCGTAGGTTCTAACCACGAAGCACTTATACTTCGCCGCGATGATAGAGGCGCTATCGTTCAGTTGCCTTATGGCTTGGAAGCTTTCGCTCCTATCCGCCACATCAAAAAAGAAGATGGCAGCATAGCAGATGCAGAAGAAACAGTTATGGTAAAAGTTATTGAATTTAACCGCGATGACAAACGCATTTTGGTTTCTCACACTCGTTATTATAGCGATATGAAAAAAGAAGCTGACGACAAAGTCAAAGAGGTTGAAAAAGATGACCAGAAAAAAGCTCGCGAAGCCGTTAAAAAACAAAACGATAAAACCGAGCGTTCAACTCTTGGTGATTTAGAAGGTTTTGCTGACCTCAAAGAACAATTGAAAGACAGCGACAAAACTGAATAATAGTTTTAAAAAATAAAAATCCTCTTGTTTTGCGACAAGGGGATTTTTTTATGCCCAAAATTTTAAAAAAAGCCAAATAAAAAAAGGCGCACCTTGGTCAAGATACGCCTTTTACGATTTTCTATTTATTTACAAAACTTTTTTTACCTTTTTTAAATTCAATTATCTCTGAATCATTATTTTTTGTGTAGTCAAACCTTTGTTGCTCACCAAAGCCACTTGATATACACCATTTGGCAAGTTTTGGGTAGAGATTTGTAGGTTTTGTTGACCGTTGATAGCACCTAATTGTTGAGTATAAACTGATTTGCCAACCACATCGCTAATTTGTATAGACAAGTCTGTGTTTTCAGCAGCGTTGAATGCTATATTCAATACATCCTGTGCTGGATTAGGGAACATAGACAAGTTTTCAAGTTGTGCAGTTTCGTTTACAGATACAGCCAAAGGCAATTGGATAAGCGCACCACCTGTAGAAGGAGCAACCCACAAGCCGAAAGAAGGTCCATTGCTGTTGGCGCTAGGGGTTAAAAATCCTGAGGCTAATACAGTGATTGCAGCACCAGCCAAGTTTAATGTTTGTAAAGGAGCTTGATAAGATGCCACCGTTGTTGCGCCTGTAGCGTCTGTAACGTTCACCACGTAGTTGGCGTTAGCGGGCAAAGACAAGTAACCAGCAGTAGCAAAGGTACCATAAGAAATATCATCTACCAATACACCGTTATTAGCTGCGTTGCGGACATCTACTGTAGGCGCGTCTGTGCAGCCGTGCATCACCAAAATATCAGTGTTGGCAGGCATTTGTGCACTTCTTCTTGCACCTGAATAAATTTTCAAATCGAAAGGTTGTACTGGGCTGAAATCTGTAGCATCGCCAGCTGTGCCGCTAGCTACTACTACATAGTTTTCGTTGGCTGTAAGCGTAACTACAAATTGGAAAGCACCCACAGTATCAGGGCTACCTGCTCCAATGACTGCTATATTGAGAGGCACACCTGCAGGTAATCCTACATATCCAGTTGCTGTTCTGAAGTTGATGTCTTCTAATTCTAACAAATTATTTATCCAAATGTCTACCAAGCTTGCACCAGGGTTGGCGCAGTTGTGGATAATTTGAACGTTGGCGGATTGTTGCGCTTGAGCGAATAAGGCGGCAGAAGCAAATAAGGAAGTAAAAATAAAATTTTTCATTTTAAATGAATTGTTTTGAAGTTGTTGAATATCTGTTTGAAAATAATTATACAACTGTAACAGCAAAGTTTTATTTTTGTTTAATAAATTATGATAATTTTAACAAAAAACTTCAACAAAATCACATTTTCATGAAAAAAGTAAGGTTTTTACCCTTTTTTTATACATTTTAACCTATCAAAGGTCGTCCACTTTGCAAAATAGCAACTACTATAATCACCAAAGCTGCCAAGTTCCACAAAAACAAGCGGCGATGTTTTAAATCATCAATTTTTATCTTGCGCAAGCCTGCACGGGCTAAGGTTATTAATACTATAGCTACAAGCATCATCACCCAGTGTTCTATAGTCCAATAGCGGATTGCTTTTTCCGACATAGCCGCCCCTGTAAATTGTACATTAGGGCTAACAAAATACAAAATAAAGCCCAAAACCAGCTGTAAGTGCGAACTAATAAATAAGCCCAAAGACAAACCATTATCTAATTTGCCAAAAGGCATATTTTTGGCCCAACCCAAAAGTGACTTCAGTAAGACAGCCACCATAAAAAATAGAAGGACATAACGCAGCCCCGAATGTGTATGTAATAAACCTGTATACATTTTTAAAGTTTGATGGTTAGAACAAGTAAAAAAAATAAAAGTTGAAATTTTCTATAAAAAAAATAATTTTTGTGTAAAAAAGCCCCCAACTTCAGCAGTTGAGGGCTTTATTTTTAATCCATACTATTGGGCAAGAGAAAAGCGCAAAGTCACTCCCCCTTTGGCATTGGTCACAGGAAAAGCATTAGATACTCGCGGTGTGGTACGAGAGTAGTCAAAAAAGGCTCTTATTGTGATTCTATTATTCAACACATAATCTATAGATGGTGCAATACGCAAGGTTTTCATCCCGCGAGTAGCTATAGAATTGCGTTGGTCTAAGATATGATTAACTGTAGCATCGTTGCGGTAAGAAAAATCAAATTGTATATTCCATTCGTGCTTGGGTATGGTTTTGCCAAAATCAAAATAGTTGTCATTTTCTGGTTTTTTCTTTTTACCCTCGCCTTTAGCTTCTTTTTCTTTTTGAGCTTTGGATTTGAACAAATCTTTGGCTTTTACATTTTTGATGCGATAACCAAACCCTAAAGTCAGCTCTTCGGTCGTGGTAGCCGCCAAAGTATAATCGTTGAAACTCATAGCCAAATTGCGAGAAGATTTATAGTTCACTCTTGCCGATAAATCATTGACAAAACGCATATCCAAGCCTAGAAGCGGATTAAATTGTTCTGAAATCAATACATCTGGTACTTCAAAAGTAGAATAGAAATTTTGGCTATTTTGGTCTTTTTGCTCTGGATTATTTTGGAAATCCAAATCTGTGGCAAATCGATTGATAGTCATTGTGGATTTGTAGGCGTGAGTCAAACTAAACGAGCTAAAAATTTTCTTAAAGGCTTTAAGTTTTTGCAAGCCATTATAAGTTAGTCTCCAATTGGGTGAAGGCAACAAACTGCGTACATCTTTAACAATACGACTCACATTGGCATCTTGTCCTGTGTATGACATAATAAAAGCATTCAATAATACATCTTGTTGATAACGTCCAAAACCATTGGTATAACCTCTATTAGCGGCTGTATCATCGTGTATGCCATTGCCCAAACGGCTGGAAATAATAGCCCGTGTATCAGAAAAATTTTCAAAATTAGCTGAAGAATTTTTGCCATAACTACCCTCACTATCGCGCCAAGTTTTGATAGGCATATATGACATCGTGGTGGTACCTATACGCATAGGATTGAGATGACTAAATTTACCGTTGGGACCTAAGGTGTCCATTTTGAAATTTTCAGAATAGCTTTCAGTCACCGTTTTATTAATATCTACCTCCACATTAAAATCTGTGAATGGAATGACGTTAACCTTGACAGAATAATCCATTTTGCGCGTTTGTTGTACTTGCTGATTTTGGAAGATATTGTCTGTAATCCAACCATTGGAAGCCGCTTTGTCCAACCACTGGGTAGTAGGCTGCATACCAAAAGCAAAGTCCATACCTGGACGCGAGAAGTCAGCTGCTTGTCCCATATATTTGTGATTGACCCGCACACCTGGTATAATGGAGGTAAAATCCTCTGTATAAGTTATCCGTGCGCGCTGTATCAACAACAAAGGACGAATTAAAGCCCGCATACTGGCTGAAGGTTCGTCTTTTTTGGCGTCTTTGGCTTGTCCGCCATCATCAGGCTTAATTTTATCATCCACTTTGCCCTTATCTTTACCATTGGGAGGATTTTTCATATCCTTATCCCCTTTTGCAGGTTGTTTATTTTGGGGTGCAGGTGTGCTGATTTTTTTCAAAAATTTGGACTTCGCATATAATTTATCAAAAGAGAAGTCAGCATTGATTTGCCTATTTTGACTATTGCCTATGATATTGCCCAAAGAATCTGTGTTCAAGCTCGCTACCGCCCAATTAAAATTAGTTTGGTATTGAGCACGCACATCTATCCAATCCAATATAGGAATTTTTTTGAACGGCAAGGTATAAGAAGCCACTGCATTGTGCTGATAAGCTTTATTTCTACCCAAATTTCTGATATTATCTAAAATTGTATCGCGTTTTTCTTCCGTATCCCAACGTCCATAAGGTTCGTCAATAATTCCGTTATTAGTGGCTGTAAAGTTAATTTTTATAGACTGGGTCAAATCCCATTGCAGGTTATAACTTCTATCCCAAGAGAATTTTTTGTCGTACCAAGTGTTGGTTGCATCGTCTGCAAATCTATATTTAGTTTCTCCAAAACGTCTCAACATTTCGCTACGCATACCTATAGTATTAGGCAATGGTTTGATATTAAAGTCTTGTATGATAGCCAACCATTTATTAGGTTTGCCCAATAATTTTTTGAACGGAAAAATAGGCTTCATCGGAATAGCATAAGCGTATTCCAACACCAATCTTTTCTCTGTGCGGTCTTCACTTTGTATAAGCGGGGTTTGCAATACATTGCGAGTTTGGGCATAGGTCAAATTAAAGTTAGAAATATCAAATGGTAAAGCCACTTTGCTTGTTCTTTCTTTTTTGACATTGGTAAAATTGAAACTAGAAATAGTACGCACAGTTTGGGCTTGGTCGCGCAGTGAATCTCGTACTTGACCATCCAAAGTAGCGTTCAATAAATCTTTCAAACGGATATCCAACTGATAAGGGTCATATTCTGGTGTCCGCATATCTTTGGAGTATTGGGCAAAAAACGGCAAGCGTACTTTCCATTTTTTGGGCAAAAATTTATCCAAAGCTATAGAACCTGTTACGTCATATTGTAGTGCAAGTTCGCGAGAACGTTGATTTACGCGCTGTTCTATACTACCAAAACCTATAGTGCGGAAACTGCCCGACATCGTCACATTACCCAAATCTGCAATTTGTAAGTCAGCGCGGCCAATACCCGCCATACCGCCTCTTTCGTCAAAACCAGTCAAACGCAATTCATTCGCCCACACTTCCACACAACGCGCTATGCCATCGTCTTTGCGGTTGCGGATACCAATCATCATCCCTTTGACCAAGCCCAACTCTGGATTACCAATTACTTTAACCAAATTGGCTGGTTTATTGGGGTCTTGAATACTATAAATCACCGAAAGCGGGTGGCCTATAGTTTGTCGTTGCAATTTCACTTGTGCGAGCAACGCCAAAGGCAAATCTATCAAATTTTCTTGCAACCATATATTTTCTGGCTGAATACCATTGGCTGGGTCAGACATAGTCAATGGGATTTCGTATTCGTAATAATTATTCTCAAAATCTGAACCCAAACGCACAAATATACTCACATCGCCTGGATTGTTTTGTGGATAACCCGCTACATCTTCAGCGTGTATAAACATACGCATACGCTCATAAACGCGCATATCCATATTGATATTTTTATTGGCAGCACGCGCATCTCCATCTTGTAGATTGCAAACATTCAACAATAAAGATTGCTCATTTTGTTGCGCATTATTCAATGTACCAATAGCTTGTTCGCGTTGCACACCTGGAGGCAAAGCATAAGGGAAAGGATTTTTTTCAGAATTTTCTTCTATATTCACCGCATTGACATCAAAACTGGTTTCATTGGCATTTTCGGCAGGGATATAAACGCCTGCGTCCGTAAGTGGACGCAAATAACGCCGCCATTGATTTCTAATCAAATCCAAACGAGCAAAACGCAAAACCGTTTCATCATTAAAACCTGTCATATACATACGTGCAAAACGAATAGAGCGAAACCCTTGCATATTGCCAACCACATTGGTAAATTGGTCTATAGGGATTTTAAACTGGTAGAAATAAACAGAGTCCTGACCATTTACGCCTGTATAAGGCAAAGCTACTGCATCTGTCATAAACGCTGAATTGGCTACTTCTCCCCCTCCTATGCCTGTAGGGCGAATAGGAATTTTGTATTGATAAAAAGCCTCTTCTTCGTTTAGGGTATTATCGCGGTTAATGTCCTCGTTATCGGGAACGTTGGTAGAAGTAGAAATTGTTTGATTGGTATTATCTGGTTCTTGTGAAGAGTTGCCTTCAGGATTGTTGAATTTGTCATATCGCCAAATTATCCCATTTCTACCTGCTGGAGTTGTGGTGGCTTCATCATACAAAGAATCGCGGAAATACACAAAATTATCGCCTGCTGGGTCTGCTGCTGCTGCTTGGTAGGTGGGGTTATTTGTACCCAATATAAGCGCAAGGCTATCCAAATAAGGTTTAAACTTAATCCTTTCGCCCGCATCATCAAACCCATCCAAACCAATATCTTGCTTAGCGCGGATAGCTGGGTCGTTGTCAAAAGCGTTGGTTACAGCTTGACTGCGTGGTATGCGCGACCAAGCGGTGGTGTCAGTGCGTTGTCCAGAAGCTGAATCCGCCAAGCCATTTTCAAAAAACAGTCTTGAATCTTTGAGTATATCTTCAGAAATATCGCCTAATTCTATATATAAATCTCCACCCAAACCACCTTTACCTTCTTTGAACGGACTCATTACCCAAATTTCCATCAATTCTATATTATTCGCCTCAAAATCATTGTTTTGCAAACTGCGCATAATACCACCCCAACGCTGGCTAGGATTATTAAATTTACCTGTGGTTGGGTCTATATTTTGGGTAGAAAAATTGTAAGGGCCTCTATCTTGAGGATAATAAGCGATATCAAAAGTACGCAAAAGATTGTTTTGTCCTGTCCCAATTCCCCTATTTTTGAATAAGTCGTTGATAAGAAATTGGGTAACATAAATACTTTTCTTATCCGCATTACTTACATTTTCGGCGCGATTGAGCAAATCTGGGTCTAATTGATACCATTGTATTTTGGAGCGATTTTTATTATACTCTAAATCATTGGTTAAACCAGCTTCAGGGAATAAAGACGTACGCGGCGTGCTCGAGAGTACCCACTGCAAAGTCGGAATAGCCAAATTAAAATTGGCGCCGCTACCTTCAAAATCATCAATATAAACCGTACCGCCCGCATCTTTGTCTATACCCATATTGATAACTTTGGGCGAACCGGGCAATAAGTGCGCAAATTCACCCGTAAAAGAAAAATTAGAGGGCGCTTTTGTGCTATACACAGGCAATTTATCCACCAAACGGGTAAGCCACGGCACTTGGCTGCCATATTGCAAATCAAACCCATAAATGCTGTTGGACATTGGGTCGTCGCCATAATTTACTTTTTGGGTAAATGGACGTTCTAACAAATGCAAAAACGTAGCCCCTATATTAAACTTATCATTGATATAATAATCCAAACGCGTACCAAATAAAGACTGACGATTGAAACCAAATTGAGAATTGTCTTCAAATGTGACCCGTATAGGCTGGCCTGAATTAAGATAAGATTCATTTAAAATTTTAACCCGCCCTAAATTATAATCTATAGTGTAATCTGTGCCTTCTACTAATGTAGCTCCTCCAGCCGACACCACCACTGAACCTTTGGGTATATTGAAGCCGCCCAAAGAAATCTCGGACGAAACACTAGATTTATAAGTGCCTTGTATCAAATAACGATTAAATTCAGGAAATTGTCCAGCTATAGTAATCGTGCTGTCATATAATTGATTGTACACATATTTGCGCGCCAACGGATGCACAGAAGCAGGATTGTTGGGGTCTGTCCTAAATTTTTTCTCCAAAGTAGAACCAAAAGGCTCCAACACAGGAAAAATCACTCTACCATTGGCTGGCAAAATCGTCAAACCGGGTACAAAGTCAAACTGACCGTCAGGAAATGGGTCAAGTGCCCGATTTAAATTATCCAAGTTAAGCATAGTCAGCAAAGGTTTGCCCTCTACTGGTCCTTCTGGTATAAATCTTTTTGTGCCGCCGCCTGGGTCTTGATACACCACATCGAAGCGAAAATCTTCAGGGTTAATTTGATAAGCGTTCAAAGAATAAACGTTTTTCATCATCAAATCCCAAATAGGCAAATCTACCCGCACGCGCACCCCTTTGAGCATTTTGAGATACATTACGTTGAGCGTATCCGCATCTATAGGCAAATCTTGAGCAAATTCACCCACTTGATAAGTTTTGCCATTGTAAGTATATTGATAAGCTACCCCAACCACATCTGTAGGTTTGACATTGACATTTAGAGAAATAAATCCTAATTGTGGATGAAAATTATATTCCGAAGGGGCAAGTTTACGAGCGCGAATTTTGGAAAAATCTTCTGCGTCATTCATCCCAAAACTACTTTGCAAAGTATTGACTACAGTGGGCAAACCCCGCGCTTGGCTATTGAGCAATAAATCTGCATATAAGCGGTTGGCATCGTTGTCTGGCAAACGTTTTCCAAATAAATCAGCCCCAAATTCAGTAGCACTGGTCAATAAACTAGGGTCAGACATTTTAGTGGCGTCCGTTTCGCCCAAATCGGCAAAAGTCACCACATCGCGTACCCCTTCAGTTACATTTCTATCATTCGTTACCCAAATTTCTAATTTCGTAACATTAAACAAACTGTTAATTTGAGGTATATTGGTCAGCGCAGGCTCAAAAGCATCTCTGTTGTAATGTGAAAGAAAAAAGTGGCGATTTTCGTCGTATGAATTAGCTTGTACTTTAAACGCTTGCTGTTGTGCGCCGCCTTGTATTTGTATTTCTTTGCGTTGGGTTTGGCTTTGAGAGGCTACTGCTGATATTTTTAGTCTACCAAACTGCCAATCAGTACGCAAACCGAATAAATTTTGTCGCCCTTGTATCAAAGATGAACGCAAGGGAAAACTCACATTGCCTATTTCTATTTTCTTTAAAATATCATCTTCCGAACACTCTGTATCAGAAAGATATTGCACCTTGACTTGTCTGTCGAAATCAAATGTAGCTTGGGTATTATAGTTAAAAGTCAATTTCAACTTTTTGCCTATAGTGCCTATCACATTCATTTGGATATTCATATTAAAATCAAACCCCCCTTGTCTTTGCTGTCTCTCTGTAAGTATGGGATTGGCTATTTTTTGATAATCCCCCCCAAACGTCAAATCTATATTCCCTTGTGGGCGCACATCTATCTCACTTCCACAAAATAGCCTATCTGCCAATCCCCTGCTAATCCGCTCCTTATACGGTATAATGGGGTCAGCACCTGCTTTTTTGCGGTTGAGTTCAGACAATTGTTTAAAATAATTTTTGTCCTCTTGCTTATTTTGTGCTTGATAGTATTCATCAAAAGTCAAATAAGTATCTGGTTTGTAACGCACACTATCTATAGTTTCAGATAAAATATAATTGCCTGTTTTAGGGTCAAAATTTATCCTTTGCTCTATAATTTTGGGGTCTTTGAGGTCAAAAAAATTACGCCGACTTCCTCCATTTATAAAATCCTCTTCGCGCTCCCGTATAGGCGGCAGCGTATCCAATTCAGTAAAAAAAGTGGTGTAAGGGTCTTTAAAATTGCGGCTACCATTGGCAAATGTAGAATTTTGCGCAGCAAAAAAAGCAAGCAGTAGGCAGCATTGAAACAGAAAGATATTCAAACGCATAAGAAAAAGGGAAAAAAGTTTGGATAAAATAAAAAAAAAACGCTTTTATTTCCACTGGTACATTTTTTTAAGCAAAAAAATGCCCGTATTTAGATTTTTAGGTCTAAATAGAAGCAGATTACCAAATATGTAACGATGGGAATAAGCGTTTTGTAATTTTTTATCCGATAAAATGATATTTTTTATTGATTATTTTTTTTAAAATCTCCGCCTACTTATGTTTATTTTTTTTGTTGAAAACGGATACTTTTATTAAAGGTTGGGTGCTTGTTAAAAAAAATTAACAAACTATTACATTTGTCCTAAATAAGCAAATACGCTGTAGCGTTTATCCACCACCAGCAGCCCATCTATAAGCGCGAGGCAATCATCTAAATTTCTGTAGCAAAAAGGCGCATCCGTTTTAATGTTGTCGTTGGCTATCATTTCGGGTATATAAACTTGTTGGCGCAAAGCATCGTAATCAAAATATGGCGATAATTCTTTGGCTTCTGAACGCGACATTTTGCGCCCTGTGCCGTGGCAAAGCGAATTAAGTACATTTTCTACCGCAGAAGTAGCCGTAACCAAAACCACATCGCCGTTGAGATTGGACGGCACAACGGTTTGTTCGTTGGGTTTGACCTGCACAGCACCTTTTCTGATGATAACACCAGCGTCTGTAATCTCAAAATGGTTGTGATTTTTATCCAAAATAAGCTCCAACCGCCCAAAGTATTTTTGCAAAATATCATAAATCGCAAATCTGTTGTCTTGCGCCCATTGGCAAACATCGTAAAACTTAGTATCAAATTTTTTGGGCGAGTCTATCAAATCATCCACCAACTTGGATTCATTGCGCGAACCTGTATGGATTAAAAACGATACTTTGTCGTCTGTATAAGATTCCAACGCGTCCAAAAAGTGATTTCCAGAGCCTAAATCGCCCAAACCGCCTTTATTGGCTTGTATGTCGTAGTAAATTTTGTCCCAATCTTCTCTTTTGAACAAATCTTTGCTGATATTGGCTTCACAAAGCAACATACCGCAGCCGCAATCGGAAACGGCAAATTTGCGCCAATTTTCTTGCTGGGTAAGCACAACCGTACCCGTAGGCAAAGGCGACTTGCCAGGGCAAGCGTCGGGAAAAAATATCACTTTTTCAGCCTGCAAATCGTGAGGCAACCAACTGTAGATTTTGTTGAGTGGTTCTGCCGAGTAATTTAAAATTTCCATAATTTATTGAGTTTAAAATTAAAGAAACATTAGGCTTTTTACCACTAAAATAGTTCAAAAATGATATAATTAAATTAAGTCAGCGCACCCAAAGCCATTTTTATCAAATCGCCAGAATCGCGCACTTGTGGGCTATCTTTGAGCAGTGTATTCAAGGTTTTTTGTACTTGTATTTTATTAAAACCCAAAGCCACCAAAGCCGATAAAGCTTCTTCTCGCACGGGATTATCAGCCACCAAAGAAGCCGCAATTTGTTCGCTTTCTGCGCCCGAATCTTTCAGCAGTTTGTCTTTGAGTTCCAAAATTATCCTTTTGGCGTTTTTGGGTCCTATACCTTTGGCATTGCGCAAAATAGTTTCTTTTTCGGCTATAATTGCAGCGCGAATTTCGGCTGGATTAAGCGCAGACAACAATATGCGGGCTGTGTTAGGTCCCACTCCAGACACGGAAATGAGGTGTTCAAACATATTTTTTTCGTCTCCTTCAGCAAAACCGTATAAAGTGTGCGCATCTTCGCGGATAATTTGCACGGTAAGCAATTGGGCTTCGTCTGCGGATTGGATTTTATTATAAGTGTTCAAACTTATTTCTATCTCATAACCCAAACCGTGCGTTTCTATGATAAGTTTGGTGCGGCTTTTATAGGCAATTTTTCCTTTTATGTAGGCTATCATTGTGTTTTTATTTTTATGTTGGGCAGCGTATCAATAATTTTCCAACAAACCCTCCAGCAACCATTCGGCTATCAACTGGCGATTTTGTGGAATAACTATCCGTTGGCGGTCGGCTGCATTTTGGATATTCGCCACTTCTATAAAAGTAGCCATTGGGCGGGTTTCGCGCAACATATGCAAATCGCGCGCTATGACAGAACCTTTATACTCGCCCGATTTACGATATTTTTTGTATTTTTGTTTGAAAACTTGCTGCAAAGTGTTGGCTAGTTGAAAATCTGCCGTTTGGTGGGGTTCATAATAAAAAAATAAATCCGTGCGTTGGCTTTGGTTGCGCGAATCTACGTGTATTTCTATTAAACATTGATATTCAGTGCCTTGTGCTTTGTGTTTTTCGTACAATTCGTTAATCACATCGCTGCGCTGGGTTAATCTTTCCTTTTGGTCTAAGGGAATTTCTTGATTTTCCCAAACCGTTTCGTCCGCATCGCAGGGCAAAAACTCGCTTTCTCTAATCCCGTCTTGGTCGCGGTTGATGAGATAAACCAATGCGCCTTGTTCCAACAACAATTTGGCTAATCTCAAGCTGATGTCGTAAGCGTATTCGTCCTCGCAAATGTTTTTGTTCTGAAAAGTAGCCATCGCGCCCGCATCTGGGCCTCCGTGTCCCGACACGATATAATAAACGGCTTGTTCCAATTTTTGGCTTTTGAGCGCGACCGTTGAATTTTTTTCCCCAAAGATGGCAAAATTGCGGTTTTTGGGTGTAAGCGTTGGCGGCAATTTATCACAATGTAGAAAATGATAAGGCAACCAAAGCTCTTTATTGGTCTTGAAATCGGCTTTTTTTATCCCTTTTTGTAACTGTTTGTTATTATAACGTTCTATTCGTTGGGCTGTTTCCAACTCATTGATATTTAAGGTTGTACGAATAGATTTGGCATCGTATTTTTTTATTTCTATAGGCAATTTATAATTTTTTCCCACTAATAAAGCCGCATTTTTGGACAGTTTATTGAGTTTATAAAATTGGTCTAAATTGCAATCGTAGCGGTCTAAATCATAGCGTTTTAATAATAAAATTGCACCTTCTCCCGCTTTGGGAGCAGCTTCTAAGTAGGTTTGGCTGTAGCTTTTTGCTATATTTAATATCAATAATAGTATTAGAACGATTATTTTTGGTTGTTTTATCTCAAAAATCATCTAACTTTGTGCGATTTTTTGCTTATTTGGGATTGGAAGGGCAAAATTAGCCTTTTTATCCAATGCAAGCGCATTTTTTTACCAAAATACAGATATTTTTAATCAAAATTCTAATGAAAACATATTTTTTTACCTACCTCAAGGGTATAGCTATGGGCGCGGCTGATGTAGTGCCTGGTGTGTCGGGCGGAACGATTGCGTTTATTAGCGGCATTTACGAGCGACTGATAAAAGCGATAAAATCCATTAATTTTTCTGCCCTGAATACTTTATTCAAACAAGGGATTGGAGCGGCTTGGCAGCAAATAGACGGTACATTTTTGTTATCGTTATTTTTGGGTATATTGACGAGTGTATTGAGTTTAGCCAAAGGGATAAGTTGGGCTTTGGATGCTTATCCACAAATGTTGTGGTCATTTTTCTTCGGTTTGGTGTTGGCCTCTACAGTTTTTGTAGCTCAAGATATTAGCCGCGAAGCCAAAAAACAAAATATCAACGCTTGGACATTTGGCACAATTACCGCTTTTTTGATAGGTGCGGCTATAGCTTATGGCATTACGCTGTTGTCGCCTGCTGCTGCGCCCCTCACAGGTGGCGGATTAGACTATTTAATCTTTTTTGGTGCGGGTGCGATTGCAATTTGCGCAATGATATTGCCCGGTATATCGGGAAGTTTTATATTACTATTAATGGGAATGTACCCTGTGGTGTTGGAAGCTGCTACAAAATTCAAAGTTGATGTGTTGGCTGTGTTTATGTTGGGCTGTTTAATCGGATTATTGTTATTTTCGCACGTCTTATCTTGGTTATTTACCCATTTTAGAGCTGTAGCGATGGCTGTATTAACGGGTTTTATGTTGGGGTCTCTCAATAAAGTGTGGCCTTGGCAGAATGTGTTGCAAACGCGTATGAATAGTAAGGGGGAAGAAGTGCCTTTTTTGTATAAAAACGTAATGCCTAGTGATTATGCTGCTGAACCCTACATACTATATTGTATTATATTGGTTGTATTTGGCTTTTTGGTGGTGTTTGGTATAGAAAAACTAAGCCGCGCAGCCAAAAATGAAGAGGTTTTATAATGAAAATTTACGGTTTGTTGGGCAAAAACATAGGGCATAGCTTTTCTCCCGCTTATTTTCAACAAAAATGGCAAACTATTGGACGGAATGACTGTGTGTATAACCTTTATCCCGTGGCTGATGAAAGTCAAATACCTACATTTCTAAAGCGAAAAATAGATGGGTTTAACGTTACCATTCCGTATAAAAAGGCTATAATTCCCTATTTGGACGAACTTTCGGCAGCAGCGCGCGCTGTGGGTGCTGTCAATACTGTAGCAGTAGTCAATAATCGCAAAATTGGTTACAATACCGACGTTTTGGGATTTGAAAAATCGCTCTTAAATTGTGGTTTTTTGCCCGCAAAGGGCTTAATTCTCGGCACGGGTGGGGCGGCTGCGGCTGTAGCTTATGTGTTGGATAAATTGGGTATAAATTTTCGCTATGTATCGCGCCAAAAAGCAGATTTTTGTTTGAATTATGGGGATATAAACGCTGATATTTTGGCAGAATATCCGTTAATTATCAATACAAGCCCTTTGGGTATGTGGCCGAATGTGGAAACTGCGCCCGACTTACCCTATCATCTGTTGAATAGTGCGCATTTATTATTTGATTTGGTGTATAATCCCGTTGATACGCTGTTTCTTCAGAAAGGCAAAGCCCAAAATTGCCGCACAAAGGGCGGGTTAGAGATGTTGCACGAACAAGCTGAAGCGGCTTGGGCGATATGGCAGGGCGAACTCGCAAATTATTAACGCTAACATTTTAATTATTGAATATGGAAAACGTTCAAACTTTGGAGCAAATCATTGCTTCCTATCCTAACGAATGGGTGTTGATAGCTAATCCCCAAATGCGCGGCGATGACTTTGTAGGTCCTATAATTAAGAAATTAATCGCTGGCACGGTCTTATATCACAGCAAAGATAAGCGAGAAATAGCTTACAAAGGCTTGGGATTAGTCTCCAACCACGAAGAAACAACCTGTATTTTTACTGGCGAAATTGCTAAAAAGCGCAAATTCTGGTTATGAGTATTTTTTATTTTGAACGATACGATGAGGATAGTTTGGTGGTGGTAGATTGCAAAATACAAAACCATCGCCTTGCTTTAGCTGTAGATACAGGGGCTTCGCATACGGTTGTGGATTTAACAGCTTTATTATTGGTGGGGCTGACTATGAATGACGTTGTTGGCACTCTACAATTAGAAACTGCAAAAGGAGTAGTTGATGCGTACATTTTCCGATTAAAAAAAATCTCCGCATTGGGCAAAACATTAGAAAATGTAGAAGTTTGTTCTTATGATTTTATCGGTAATGCTGTGCTATCAGATTTTGAAGGCGTGCTGGGACTTGATTTTTTTAGAAATACAGAATTGATTATCAATTTTAAAAATAATACTATAGAGCTGTTATAAACAGTTGCCGAATATGCTATTTTTCTCTGACTTTCCTATTTGAACCTTTAAATAAGGGCTATAGATAGGAAAGTTTTTCTTATTTTTAGCCTTAATCAACCTTTTGAGGTTTGGGTTGTTATTGGTAAGATAATTTTAAAACAATTTAATTTTTTAATATAATGTTGGATAAATTAAACCATCCTTTGTTGGACTTTGATGATACGGCTATAGCTTTTGAACGCAAGACTGATGCTGAATTGAGACAAATGCGGTTTTTGTTTGGGATGATGAATAGAACTTGGTTGGTCAATATAGGCAGTCGTTTGACACTGCTGGCGCTTAAAATTAGGTTGCCAATTCAGGGAATTATCAAAAAAACTATCTTCAAACAGTTTTGTGGTGGTGCTGACTTGGCAGAATGTGCTGTGTCGGCTGGGGTGTTGGCTAAGTATAAGGTTAAAACTGTGTTGGACTTTGGGGTAGAAGCCAAAACGACAGAAGCAGATTTTGACCGTACGGAACAAGAAAATTTGAGAGCGATACAATTTGCAGCCAAAGACGGCAATGTGCCTGTGATTAGCGTTAAGGTTTCGGGCTTGGCGCAGTTTGATTTATTAGAAAAAGAAGCAGGTAAAAAATTGCTGTCTTCAGCTCAACGACAAGCGTTTGAACGTGCTAAAAAACGGTTGGAAAATATCTGTATAGCAGCGGCAGATAATGGGGTGGCTATCTTTGTGGATGCTGAAGAGTCTTGGGTGCAAGATGCGATAGATGCGTTGGCGATGGAGATGATGCAGGCTTATAATCGCAAAAAAGTGGTGGTTTATAACACGTTCCAAATGTATAGACACGATAGATTGGCTTATCTCAAAGCGAGTTGGGAAACGGCTCAAGCTGGGCAGTTTTTGTTGGGGGCGAAGATAGTTAGGGGTGCTTATATGGAAAAAGAACGCGAGCGGGCTAAAAATATGAATTATCCCTCTCCTATCCAACCCGATAAGGCAGCAAGCGATAGAGATTACAACCTTGCGGTAGAATTTTGTGTAGAACATTATCAAACGATAGCTTCTTGTGTGGCTTCTCACAATCAAAAAAGTTCGGCTTTGCAGGCTAAATTGATATTGGAAAAAGGTATAGACAAACAACACCCGCATTTATCTTTTTGCCAACTGTATGGAATGTCGGATAATCTAACCTTCAATTTGGCTAAGGCGGGTTTCAATACGTCTAAATATGTGCCTTATGGGGCTGTGAATGAAGTGATGCCGTATTTGATAAGAAGAGCGAAAGAAAATTCGTCCGTCAATGGAGAAGTGAGCCGCGAATTGGGCTTTATCGTGTCGGAGATAGAAAGACGACGCAACGAAAAACAGTAAGCAGTGTGGGGCAAACACATAGGTTTGCCCATACGTTATAAAAGGGACAGGGCTTAGGCTTTGTCTCTTTTTTTTTGCTTGGTTGTGGGGATTGGTTTTGTGTTTTTTGCGTTCGTTTTTATGTTCCCCACGCGGCGGCGTGGGGCTACCGTTATTCAAGGAGGGCGTTCCGCCGTTCAACCCCGTTGGGGTTGGTTTATTTTTACGTTTTTTGCGTTTATTTCCGCGTTCCCCACGCGGCGGCGTGGGGCTACCGTTGTTCAAGGAGGGCGTTCCGCCGTTCAACCCCGTTGGGGTTGGTTTATTTTTACGTTTTTTGCGTTTATTTCCGCGTTCCCCACGCGGCGGCGTGGGGCTACCGTTGTTCAAGGAGGGCGTTCCGCCGTTCAACCCCGTTGGGGTTGGTTTATTT
>JAAFIM010000001.1:100303-242744 GCA_013297745.1 Chitinophagales bacterium
CCCCGTTGGGGTTGGTTTATTTTTACGTTTTTTGCGTTTATTTCCGCGTTCCCCACGCGGCGGCGTGGGGCTACCGTTGTTCAAGGAGGGCGTTCCGCCGTTCAACCCCGTTGGGGTTGGTTTATTTGGCTTTTATTGTTGGGCATATACGAGTTACTGCTGTCAATATACGAGTTACTGCTGTCAATATATGAGTTGCTGCTGTCAATATATGAGTTGCTGCTGTCAATATACGAGTTGCTGCTGTCAATATACGAGTTGCTGCTGTCAATATATGAGTTGCTGCTGTCAATATATGAGTTGCTGCTGTCAATATATGAGTTGCTGCTGTCAATATACGAGTTGCTGCTGTCAATATACGAGTTGCTGCTGTCAATATACCAACTAAGATTGTTCATATATTAACTAAGATTGTTTATATACAAATTATATGTTTTAGGGTTGTTGTATTGGGGATTAACCCACCCCAGCCTTCCCTTTTAAAAGAGAGAGACTTGCGGGAAATTTTAATTTTTATACTTTATATTTTTATCCATAAAAAAAAGAGCAGCCTTTTGGGTTGCTCTTTGTGTGAGTGGGTGCAGATTATTCTTTTTGGAATAGGACGGTATGTTGTTGTTGGTTGCTGTAAATGCAGAGGCTGTATAAACCCGCTGTAGGTAAGTGAGTGGAAAGGTTATAAATGCTAATAAAATTGGATTGATTAGCGTATTTTTGATTGTACAATAACTGACCCAAAGAGTTATAAATTTCTACTCTATCTATAGGCTGACTGTGTTGGATATTGAGAAAATTATTTGCTGGATTGGGAAATAGTTGGGTTTGGGCGTTGTCAAAAACTTCCACTGCTACGGGTACGACTACAGGCGCACAGCGCAAAGATGTGTCTAATAATTGAGCATCTAACCAAACAAAACGGTCGCGCACCCAAGTTTTCAACTCTTCTATCTCGCCCGCATAATCGGCTGGCACGGGTTGGGGATTAGGCCATACATAAGTGCCAAGAATTGGCCAACGTTGGAAATTGCGCTGCTGGGCTTCGTCCAAATATAGGGCTGTTTGGTCAAAATAATTGAATAAAACGGTGGTATCTAAAGATTGATTGGTAGAACGATGATGTGTGTAGCGGCATTTTAGGGCTTTGACAAATAAAGAATCTTGTTCAAACTGTCCCCACCAAAAAGGCACTTGAAAGCCGTCCCAAGGGCAGACTTGACCAAAATTATAAGCCCAACCAGAAGTGATAAACGCATCGCAATAATCAGCATTGCCCCAAGCTATATCGTAATCCCAAGGGGGCGAAATGTGCCAAAGCGGGTCTCTGCTGTCTTTGTCTTTGTACAAAAAAGTACTTAGGCGATAACCATCTACGTTTTTGGAAACTTCATTTAAAATTAGATAATCTATAAACTCGGGTTCAGAAGAGTAATTGCGCCAGTTATCTACTGTAGTATCGCCAAGCGGGAGATTAGCCAAAGCGTTTTCAAACTCATAAAAAGATTGTTGTACATAATTTTCTTGTTGGGGAACAATATCGCCAGGTTTTGGGTAAGCATATTGTACAAAAATGGAAGGAATTTGGGTAGAAACCAAAGGAGCAAAAGCAGAGTTCCAACCTTGCCCGCCACCGCTACCTGTAGTTTTATCTATTTTGACGATATAACCACCCGTTAAATCCACCCCTGAAGTGTCGTCGGCTGTCAATTTGGCTATATTCACGCGGTTTTGGTCGCGTTTGATTTTCTCCATAAGGATGTAGATGCCCTGATATTCGTTGTTGATAACCACCTCAACAAAGCGGGTGCGGGGCGAGTAGTAGCCAAATTCAGCAAAGAGTTTGTAACTCAAAACATTATTAAGAAAGGTTTTATCTGAATAATTGGCGGATAAAATCCAATCGCTTTCGGCGGGCATACCCAAAAGGGAAACGCTCAACTCGTTTTGGGCAGCGTCTAAGGTTTCAAACCCGTAAGGTTTTTTGGGAAACGATTGAGAAGAAGAGCCGCGCGTTTCTATCCCTATAGTGCCGTTGTAAGCGTTGGGCGCGTCTGTGATGCGGTTGCGTTGGTTGTTGCCGTTGTAGATAATCCGCATTTGAGAAATCGTTTTGGGGTCATCCACTATGTTAGCGTTGTTGTAAGTATTGATAACCACTAAAGGCAAATTGGTAGAAAAAGCCGTTGTATCAAACACAAAAGGGGGCGAAAACCAAGCGGGCGTGGGTTGATAATTGTTGGAATTGTTATCAATAGCAGCCAAAAGATAGGGAATGGCGGTAAGGTCTGAAGAATTAGCGGTAAAATTATGCACTTGCACAGCCAAAACGTTAGCACCCTGATTGAGGATATTGGTAAAATTGGCTTTGGGCAAAACAACAGCGTTGGGGGTTTGACCCTGATAAAAACGCGCTTCTACACTCGCATCGGCCAAATCGGTAAAAGCGGGCGGCGTGCCTACAGTGCCGACATTGGCGCGGGCAATTTCTACCCCGTTGAGATAAGCCACATAACCGTCGTCGTAATCCATATAGAGCAATAATTGTTCTATAGCTGCCGTATCCACCACATTAAACTCGTGGCGCAGATAAACGCTAGCGGTTTGGGCGATAATGGTTTGGTCGTCGTTGTCGCCGTAGCCTATGCCTGTAGGCGCGGTTGTCCAAAGGGGACTATTGACAAAATTAACCGTGCGCCAATCGGGGGCGGGTTCTGTGTTGGGAACTAAGTATTGCCAAGGTTGCCCCTCTACAATAATGGCTTCGTAGTGGTTGATTTGCGCCCATAGCGCGGACGAAAAACCGCAGGCTAAAGCAAGGAAAGTCTTTTTTAGTTGCATAAATTTATATGATTGGTAAGAATAAATATCAAATGGGAAACAAAGTTAGGTAAAAAATGGTATATTTGTAATATAACTGTTTGAAAAAGATATTTGATGATTAAATTATTCGTGTTATTATCTTTTATACGTTTTCCCCGCGTTGTAACGCGGGGCTATTGCTGTTCAACCCCGTTGGGGTTGGTTTGTGTTGAATAGGGTTACAAGAGCGTGTTTTTCAAAAAAATATAAAAACAATGTATTATTTGCTATAAAATAAGCGGAAGCGTGGGGTTTCGCTTTGCGGTTCTACCGATTTACACCCCACGCAAGAATAAAATTTTATAAAAGATGTATATTTTTGGTGTGTTGGGTATAAAACCCAACACTAATAAGGTTTTTTTATTTACCGCACGGGGTATAAAACCTCGTGCTATTGTAAAAAATCTATACTCTCGTAACCCTAATGTTTAATAATTTAGTTTGCTTATTTAAAAATCAAAAAATAGGATGAAAAAGATAGGTTTAATGTCCGATACGCATAATTATTTAGACCCGCAATTGTATAAAACTTTTGCAGAATGCGATGAAATTTGGCACGCGGGCGATATTGGCAACGTAGAAATAGCCCAACAAATAGCAGCTTTTAAGCCGTTGCGGGCTGTGTTTGGGAATATAGACGATAAGCAAATTCAAAGTTTATACCCAGAACATTTATACTTTGAAATGGAAGGTGTGAGCGTGTTGATGATACATATAGCGGGAAGTTTGCCCCGTTACAACCAAAAAACGAAGCAGTTATTGGCGCAATATCGCCCCCAATTGTTGATTTGTGGACATTCGCATATCTTGAAAGTGCAGTTTGATGAGTTGAATAACTGTTTGTATATCAATCCTGGCGCGTGTGGGGTTGAGGGTTGGCACAAGATGAAAACGGTGCTGCGGTTTGAACTAGCTGGGGGAAAGTTAGATAAGTTGGAGTTGGTGGAATTGGGCGCGCGGGCTAAAATTTAGTTGCGCTGTTTAAATAAAAAAATCTCGCCTTGTGATAAAGCGAGATTTTGTTGTTTATATTAGAAAACTGAAACCTTTAAATCGTCTATAAGTAAGGTTTTGGGGCTTTCTGTGTTCCAAAAATGGATAGAAACAGAATCAAAAGTAGTTTCGGGGATTTTAATATCAAAAAATACGGGTTTGGTATCGCCATCGTTCATTAAGCGGGTGGGGCGGATGAATTTTTCTTTAACAACTTTGCCCTGATGTGTGAATCGGACGATAAATTGAGCCATATCCCACCAAGTCCATTCTTTTTGTTTTTGGTAAAAAACAGCTTCGGTGCGCAACCATTTTTTGTCCGTGCGCAAAGGGAAATTGTAATCTACAGTGCGTTTTTTCTCCCCGTTGAGATATTCGGAACGCTGCCCATTGATAGATTTTTCGGGATTAGCGTTTAGGCTGCTATCTTGTTCAAAATCGTTGGAATAAACCTGCTGTAGATTGGTGGGGGTTTCGTAGTAAAATTCGTCTGTATCTAACATTTTTTTATACTCCAAAGACACAGACCAACGCCCCAAAGTAGCCCAAAAGTATTTTTCGGAAACTTCAGAACCGTCATAAACAGTGCCTCTATGCAATTGGTGAGTTAGCCAAACGTTGTGATAAATAAAAACAGCAGCAACGAGATAAAACGCACGATTGAGCCATTTATAATTTTCTAACCAAGCCAACAAAGCAGCAAAAGCGAAAGCCCAAACAGCATAACTTTGCACCATAGCGCGCCCGCCATACCACCAAATATCCCAAGCGCAAACGATGTAATAGTTTAATAAACTGAACGCAAAGACAGCCCAAACGTTGGCGCGGCGTTGAAAAAATAGAGGAATTAGCCCAATTATGGGAAATATCAGCATAGGACTGTACAATAACCAACCACTTCTATAGCTGAATGTATAAGCCCAAACGTGAGGCCGCGTCCAATAAAAACCTTGATCTTGGTAAGAATAGACAATCCAATCGCCAGAAGCATATTTCCAATAAGCCAATTGTATAAAACCAACCAAAGCCGTACAAACTGCTGCGAGAATATATTTATTTAAGTTATTGAAAATAAACCCAATGCGCTGTTTGAAATTTTCTAAATTATCAACTCCCCAAAGCAAAGGGATAAGCGCGGATATAATTTCGGTGGGGCGAGTGAGTGCCAAAATTCCCACAGTTAAGCCTATAAGTACAGCAGTTTTTGCACTTGGATATTGGTAAAAATTCCTACTTTGCAGCATTAAAATCACATACCAACCGAATAGATAATTATGGGTCATCGCTGTGTCAATACCAGCATAGTTGAGATAATTGCTACCAGCCACGTACAAAAATATAACCGCAGCAGCGTGCCTATCTTCATAATAATACAATAACAATTTGCGTAGCAGCCAAATACCCAACAAAGCCCACAACAAACCATTCAATTGAATAGCCAACTGATAAGGCAGCGTAAAACCGTCGCGCTCGTAGCCCAAAGGCGGAGCTAAATTATCGGCTATAAAAAACGCGGGCAACATCTGCAAAGCCAAACCACAAGGGTATTTCATCACATAATTTTGGCTTTTTTCGTGCAAAAAGGCTTGTTGATAATTGGGCGTAGGCGCGTATTTATCCAGAATAGTATCCGCAAAAGCCAATTTTTTGACATCTTTATAGATAAAAGTAGCAGGCAAATACCAATAATAGCCAGAAACATCCCAGCCTATAGTAGCTTCAGCGTGGGGTTTGTTATATTTGGGATAATAGAACAAATTACTGTATATCAATAAGATAGCTGCTACAAAAACACTAATCAAAGAGTATATTTTCATAATAATTTTATTGAGCATTAACGCAAAAATCCCACCTCGTAATGAAGTGGGATTTTGTTTTTTTAAAAACTTCAGCCTTTCTCAGCATATGAGAAAAATACATCTAAATAGCTTCAGTTTGCACATCACTCAAAACAAAACAAAATTGTTTTCGTTCTTGCTCATTAGATTTAGCAGACGTCATATCAATGAATTTTAATTTATTGGCAATGTGAATAACAACCGCATTACTATTTTTACAATTCAACATTAGGTATGGGGAATTGACTTTTTGCAGAAACTTTATTATCGTAGCAAGAACTTCTTGATTGTAGCCTCTATTCCGATGCTCATAGAAGAAAAAGCCTTGTGTCACAACAGGTTCGCGCGGTGAGTCAAAAAACAAGTCTCGTACACCAATAATTTCGCCAGTAGCTTTTTTTGTTATAGCCCAAGCTATAGATTTTTCTTGCAAAAAATTTTGTTGAAATTGTAATATATTATGATAAGCCTCAGTCCAGCTTATTTCACCACCAAGCGGATTAAATTCTTCCACATAGTCTTCATCGTTGAGTATATGGAATAAATCATTTGTATCTTCTGTAGTAAAGGGTCTAAGAATAAGATTTTCTGTTACTATTATTGGAAAGTTTGAAAATACTAAACTGAAATTAGTTTTCCTCCCACCAATAAAAAAATAATCTGCCATTGGAATAGAATATTTATGGCTTATTAGCCTAAGCATTATTTTATTTCGTTCTATAAGCATTTTTAAGTTTACATTAAACCCCATAGCATTTAGTATGCTAATGTCCAAAAAAGATAATAAGGCAACATATGCCTCAAAATCTAATGAATAATCGTCAATCGTATAATCAAGGGCTATTAAATCCCAAAAAGCAAATAATATTTCCGTACGAAATTTTAATTCCTTATCCACCCCCTTTGGTAAAATTTGTTTTATATTATCTATTAAGACACCCACTTCTATGTATATTAGTTTGGGAGGCAAAGATTTGTTATAATATAAAGGAATACAAGCAATATTTTCTTCAACTTCTGCGAAAAAACAACGAAATAGAAAACCATCCTTGAGTTCAATTGCTAATTGGTTCATATAAAATATCAAAATAAATAAGTCTTAAGAAAATAATATTGAGTGATTGGCGTTTGATAAAAGCGGCGCAAAAGTAGAAGTTTTTTTGATGCTAACAAATTTAATTTTCAATTAATTGTGTTTAGCATTTATTTAAAAATCCCACTTCGTAATGAAGTGGGATTTTGTTTTAAGTTCGGATTGAGCAGCTTATTGGTTTTTGAAGCGGTTTAAGCCGCATTGCAAAAATTCTGCATATTTTTCTTTATCAAAAATAGCCTCTACAGGCGAATGTAAAACCTCTTCGTTGGGGTTGATAAGCACATAAAGCGGCTGGGTTTGTTGCCCAAAATTTACACTTTCAAACTCTGCCCAAAGACTGCCTACAGTACGCAATTTGCGCCCGTCGGCTGTAGTGCGGATGCTATCCAAAGCTTTTCTATCATCAACGTATAAAGAAATTAGCACAAAATTTTCATTCAGCAACTTATTCACTTTATCATCCACCCAAACTTGGTCTTCCATTTTGCGGCAGTTTTCGCAACCGTGTCCTGTAAAATCTATCATAGCGGGTTTGTTGACTTTTTTGGCGTGAGCCAAGCCCTCGTAATAATCTTTGAAACATTCGGTAATCCCAGCAGGGCAACCACAAGGGCGGAAATAAGAATAACAAGCTGGAGGCGCAATTCCACTCAATAAAGCGGGCGTATCGTAAGTTTTGGTTTTAACGTTGGTATAAAAACCTGTAGAAAAATAAGCAGCCAAAGCCAACCAGAATAAAGCAAACCAACGCCGTTTTTTGGAAATCACCGCTTCTTTGTCGTCGTGGGGAAAACTAATCAAACCCAACAGATATAAACCCGTACCCAAGGCACAAGCGATAGTCGCAGTAAGATAAGTTTCGTATTTCAAAATTCCCCAATGCTCGGTAAGGTCAGCTTTGGATAGGAATTTGAACGCTAAAGCCAATTCTATAAAACCTAAAATCACTTTCATTGAAGTCATCCAGCCGCCACTTTTGGGCAAACCGTTCAACCAAGCGGGGAACATAGCAAACAGCGCAAAAGGCAAAGCCAAAGCTGTAGAAAAGCCCAACATCCCCGCAGTTGGTCCCATCAATCCACCGTCGGCAGCTTCTACCAATAAAGTGCCAATAATAGGCCCTGTACAAGAGAAAGAAACCAAAGCCAAAGTGAAAGCCATAAAGAAAATTCCCAACAAACCGCCTTTATCTGAAGCGTTTTCGGTGGCTGTAGTCCAAGACGAAGGCAATTTTATATCGTAATAACCAAAAAACGAAATCGCAAAAGCTACAAATAATATAAAAAACAAAGTATTGGGCAACCAATGGGTAGAAATCCAATTCAAAATATCAGCACCAAAAGCTAAGGTTAAACCCAAACCCAAAGCGACATAAATTAGAATAATCGCTGCGCCGTAAATGAGCGAGTTGATAACCCCTTCTGCGCCCGCTTTTCCCCTTTTGGTAAAATAAGAAACCGTAAGCGGCACCATAGGAAACACACAGGGCGTAAGCAACGCCAACAAACCACCCAAAAAGCCGAATACGAAAATCATCAACCAACTTTGTTTATTCAAGCCCACCGCGTTAGAATTAACCCCACAACTGCCACCACTTTGAGCTATTGCAGATTGCGAACTCACCAAAATAGGGCGGCTAATTTCTGTAGTCAAAGCGTTGTTAGTATTAATTTGAACCAATTTGGGCGTATCTACTGCCGTGTTGGGACTATCTATTTTAGCCAAGTTTTGTGTGTCCAAAGGCACAACATTTGTATTATTAGCGTTGGTCGTGTCGGCTTGTGCGGTTGGTTTTAACACAAAATCTATATCCGTAGGCGGCAAACATTGTGTAGCATCGCAAGTCATAAAGGTAAGAAAACCTTTTAGCTCTTTTGTACCCGCTTTAACCTTTAATTTATGGGTTATAACCAAATCTTTTTTGTATTTGGTAACATTCATCTCAAAACCCTCATCAAAACCTTCTTTTTTATTTTCGGGTTTTGAAGTACTTTCGGCTGCTTTGCCTTTTGATTCTGCATTTTCAAAGGTAAAAGATGTAGCGAATGGGCCTTGGTCGCTTTCCAAGTATTGGGAATAAACAACCCAACCTTCATTAATTTTAGCCTTAAAAGTAGCTTCCCATTCTGTCTCATTGATTGCTTTGGCAGACCAAGACCATTTGACTACATCAGTAGCTTTTTGTGCAAATAAGCTATTGGCAACAAATAACAATAGAATTATAGATAAAATTATTCTCATCATAATCAAAATTTTAAACCAATTTATTTAAGCAAAATTTCAAAATCCACATCGCGGGGCGGCAAGCAAGTATTGTCATCGCAAGTCATATAAGTAACCACGCCTTTAATCTTTTGACCTTTTTTAGCTTTTATAGTTTGTACAAATTTGACCTGTTTTTTATATTTGACCAAATTCATCTCAAACGTATTATCAAAACCCTCTATTTTAGTACCGACTTCTACAGGTTTGGTTGCACTCACCTCTTTTTGACCTTCCGACAATTCAAACTTTATAGCAGTAGCTACAGGGCCTTGGTCGCTTTCCAAATTTTGAGAATAGATAGCCCATTTGTCGTCGAGTGTGGCGGTAAGGGTAACTTTATAATCGTTTTTGCCCGATTTTTTGGCTTCAAAAGTCCATTTTACGGGATTTTTTTGCGCCCAAATTGTGGTAAATGTGAATAAGCAAAGCGCGAGGAAAAGGATTTTTTGCATAAGAAGTGAGAAAATTTAGAAATTGTTTGTAAATTAAATCCGACCGCAAAAATACAGCCTTTTTTGTTTAGAAAATTATAAAGGAACGTTAATCTTTTGATAAAGTTGGCAAAAGGCTATTTAATCTTGTGCGCGGGGTCGTTGATTGCGTCTTCGTGTTTATATTTTTTCTTTCTGCCGCTCAATACGGTGCGATAGCGTTCTGGGTGCAAACGAATATCTTTGACCAAATACTGCACATCCAAAACTGTGGTTTGCAAATCGGTAGAAAATTGTTTGTCGTAGATGAGTTTGTTCAATAAGCCGTTTTGGTCTTTGACATTAGCCAAAAGTTGTACTTGAGTCATTGTTTCGTTGGTTTTTTTCAAAACGCCCTGCAACTCGGCTATAGTTTTATTCATCGTTTCTACAGTTTCGTTGGTTTCTTTGAGCAATTTTTCCACGTTGCCATCTTTTACCTGTTTGGTAATCGCATTAACATTTTTGAGCATTGCCGTAATTTCATCATTATTAGCTTTAAGATTATCGCTAATTGTTTTGAGATTAGCAACCGTAATGGAGATATTGACGGACGAACTCACCAATAAATTATTCACATTATCGGATATACTTTTGAGGTTGCCGACGGTAGCGCGCACATCTGCCAAAGTCTGCTTCAATTCGCCTGATTCTTCGGCAGCCACACTCGCCCACAATTTTTGGGCAGAATCCAATTTGTTGAGATAAGGTTCAACAATAGGCTTAACCCCATCTATCATAGAAGCGATTTGCCCTTGTATCATTTCCCCATTTTGAAGGCAATCTGCGCCTGTACAAGGTTTGGCGGACTTTAATTCTATGGTTTTGCCACTCATTATGGAAGGCTGTATCAACATAGCGCGGCTTGTGGGGTCTTTGCTAATGCTAGTACCACCTTTTAGGCTCATTTCGGCTATTACTTTACCCTGAAGTTCTTTAGTCCCCAAGTAGATATTGGTAACTGCCCCAACTCTATAACCGTTGATAGTCACAGGAGCGGCTATTTGCAAGCCCTCGACACTATCATAAACTGCATTAATGACAATGCCACTTGTAAAAACATTTTTACCTTTCAAAAAATTATAGCCCCAGAATATCAAAACGGCAGCGCACGCGCCCAAAATGCCTACTTTTACCTCGTTTTTTAAAGCCATTTTAAGTGTTTTTTATTAGAATTTTGTTAGTTGTGATTATAGTTTTTGCCAAACCTGAAATAAGGTTATAGGCAGTGGATTAGAAGCATTTTTTGAGCAGCAAAAATAGATTTACTTTTTGAACACTCTTCGGTATTTTTCGGGATTTTCATAAATATCTTTCACCTTTTGGTCGGTTTGGTTGATATTATTATGCAATTTGATAGCGGGGCTGTCTTGAAACATCATTTTTTGCGCTGTGGGGCTATTTTTAAACGACTTTACTTGCTTATCCAGCCCCTCTACAGCTGCACCTGCTTTGGTTATTGCGGTGGAATTGGTTTGTATAGATTTATCCACACTATCAATTTTAGCCGCATAAGTTGGTATTTGCTTATTCAACTGCATTTGTTGCACACCTGCGAGTTGTTTATTCATATCTTTAAGCATTTTTTCGTACTCTGGCATCTTTTTCTTCACATCTTCGGAAAGTTGTTGATAAGATTTTACTGAGTTATTGACCGTTTTATTCAATTGGGGTATTTTTTTAGCCCAAGAATCTGTATTTTTGCGCAAGTTTTCTATAGAAGCCATTGTATTGTACAATAAAGTATCCACATTACCCCGTATGCTGTATTTGTTCAGCACAGAATCGGCTTTGGCGCGCACTCCTATTGTAGCATCTTTGATAGATTGGGGAACAGACAAGACCCTACCTTTAAGCATTTCTTCGCCTTGCAAGCAATCAGAAAAGCAAGGTTCGCTTGAAACCAAATTAATTTGCCGTCCGCCAATAATGGAAGTATAAGTAATGACTGCTTCTGTATTGCGGGGCAATTTTACCTTTTCTACTATAGACATAGTAATTTTTATTTTTCCTGTCTGTTCATTTTTTTCTTCGGCGGATACATAACCCACATACATACCATTATGATAAACCCAATTATTGGGTTTGAGATGATAGATACTATCGTATTCGCTATACAAAGTGAGGCTTCGCTTGAGTACACCGCTTCTTTTGACGGCAGTATAAGCCCACAAAAAAGCAATAAGTAAGCTTAGACCAATTAAACCAATAATAGATTCTTTTTTCATATAATTTTTTGCAAAAAAAAATTAAAATTTACTGCCTTTTGCCGCCTTTATACGTTATCAAAAAAGCATCTGGAAAACCATTGCTACGCCAAAAAGCCAATTCTGTTTGGGCTTGAGTTAAATTAGTAAATTTACCAACCAAATACTTGTGCGCACCGTTATAAAATTCGGTTTGTAGATTTTGTACTTTACGCAGGTTGGTCGCATCAATAGCTATGGGTTTGGTAGAAGAAGCCAATTGCACCCTATAAACGACAGAATTTGCTGAAGCGTTGGAGTTATCCACAGGGCTGATGTGGACAACTGGATTATTTTGTGTATTTTGTACGGTCTGCGTTTCTTTATTAAAAGAAATTTTGCCCATATCCAACTCTTCCAGATATTGGCGCAAAGCCCTATAAATAGCAGAAGCGGTATAAACTTGCCCTTTGTCGGACAACAGATAATTTTCGTCTTGGGTATTGGATAAAAAACCTGTTTCTACCAACACACTCGGCATAGCAGAAGCCTTGAGCACCATAAACCCTGCTTGTTTGACCCCGCGACTTGGGCGTTGGGAACGAGCCGTGAATTGACCTTCTATCTTTTCGGCCAAAGAAAGGCTTTGTTTCAAATAAGCGTTTTGGTACATAGATAAAATAATATGCGCTTCGGGCGAATTGGGATTGTACCCGTCATAACGTCTTTCGTAATTATTTTCTAACAAAATCACCGAATTTTCGCGCTTGGCTACGTTCAAATTTTCTTCGGCTGTGTGCAAACCCATTACGTAAGTTTCAGAGCCTAATATATTTTCATTCCGTTTGAGCAACGAATTGCAATGAATAGAGATAAAAATATCCGCTTTGGCATCATTAGCGATTTGGGCGCGTTCGTGCAATTCTAAAAAAACGTCCGTATTGCGGGTATAAACCACCTTGACATTATCCAAATGTGTGGTCAAATACCCACCAACTTTAAGTGCTATGCTCAAAGCTATATTTTTTTCTTGAGCTTTTTTGCCCAACGAA
Organism: Chitinophagales bacterium; assembly: GCA_013297745.1. Lineage (GTDB taxonomy): Bacteria > Bacteroidota > Bacteroidia > Chitinophagales > Saprospiraceae > JAAFIM01. The sequence goes on from JAAFIM010000001.1 coordinate 113,060, forward strand.
CCGCTATCTTTGCCGCCGTGCCCTGCATCTATCACCACAATCCGCTTGTTGGGCTTGGGTGCGTAAGTTGCACTAGATTCAAAAGCAGTGGCAGGCAACAACAACCAAAGCAATAGTGCTATATATTTAAAATGGTTCAATTTTTGAGTTTCAATTTTTTTACATTAAAAATTTTGGCTGCAAAAGTAGCTTTTTTTTCGCGTTTGATGCTGTTTGCGGCTTTTATTATAAAAAAAATTATTTAGTATTTCAATCAAAATATAGATTTTACACCTTTTTTCTGTATGCAACGTATAAATTACCTTTATTTTTTTATTCTAATTTCTTTATTTTCATCTTGTGTATATCCATACCACACAGCTCAAGCGCGGCGGGGTAGAACTCAAGCCAAAAAATTGCAAAAGATTGAAAAACAAAACTTTGCTAAAAATTTGGTAGCTCGGTTGGATAGTTTTTTGTTGGGCGTAGAGCCAAAAATAGAAAATGGAAAAATTAAAATTTTCAAATCGCCAACAATAATTATAGATAGTGCTAAACTAGACAGCACCAAAACAGCAGCCAATAAAATATCCAAATTAAATAAAACTACCAAAGATAGCAGCCTAATCGCCAATGACAGTTTGAGCAACAGCGTAGATAGTACCAAGATAAGCGCGGATAGTAGCTTATTGGATAGTATTTTGCCGCGTCCAGATTATATCAAATTTTCATCTGATTCGTTGGACGCAGAAGTCAATTATCAAGCTCGCGATTCTATGATTTATGAACTTTCGGAACGCAAAATTTATCTTTATGGAGAAGCAGAGGTTATTTATAAAGATTATAAACTCACGGCAGGCAAAATTGTCATTGATTTGCAAAGTTCTTTGGCTGTGGCTGAAGGTTTGTTGGATAGCAATGATATAGAAAAAGAAAGGCCAACTTTTAAGGACGCGGGGCAAGAATTTACGGCAAAAAAGATAGAATTTAATTTCAAATCTAAAAAAGGTAAAGTTTATGAAGCCAGCACCAAGCAAGGCGATGGATTTTTTATCAGCGAAGTTACCAAATTCATATCCCGCAACGACAGTACAGCCCAAGAAGGCGATGTGATTTATAGCGAAAACTGTTTATATACAACCTGCAATCACAGATATCCGCATTTTGGCATAAGAGGCACAAAAGCTAAAGTTATACCCAACAGATTGATAGTATTAGGGCCTTCTTATTTAGAAATTATGGGCACACCTACCCCTTTGGTATTGCCATTTGCTTTTTTTCCCCTCAATCAAAAAAATGATAGAAGTTCTGGCTTAGTTTTTTCCACCAATATCGTTTTTTCGCCAGCTTTTGGCGCGGGTTTATTGGGTATGGGTTATTATTTTAGATTTTCTGACAATATAGATTTAAGACTGACTGCAGATTTGTATATGCGGGGTAGTTTTGCTATCAATGCAGCTTCAGAATATGTATCTCGTTATCAATATAAAGGCAATTTTAGATTTGGTTATTCTCGTTTTATTTTTGACCAACAAGGCACACCAGGATATAGAATTCAACCCGATTTTAATATCAACTGGGTATATAATCAAGATGTCAAAGCCCACCCCAGCCGCACTTTTTCGGCTTCAGTCAATTTTGGTACAGCCAATTATTTTAGAATAAACAGCAATTCAGCCAATCAAGTACTACAAGGCACTTTTCAATCGCAAATATCTCTTTCTCAACGACTTAGCAAAAACCTAACCTTTATTATTTCTGCTTCGCACAGCCAAAACACAGCCACCCGAGTGATGACGCTCAACTTGCCTTCATCCCAATTAAGGCTCAACAACATCAGCCCGTTCAAACGCAAAGTAGGCAGTGGCGATAAATGGTATGAACAGATAAAATTCGCTTATAATATTTCTTTCGACAATAGAATTTCTATTGCGGACAGCCTTTTGTTTGCGCCTGAAGGTTTGCAGCGATTGTTGGATACTATGGATTATAGCATTAAGCACCAGCCACAATTGACGTTCAACCTCAAAGTTTTGAAATATATCAATGTTCAACCCCAATTACAGTATTCAGAAACTTGGGTTTTCCAGTCCAAAGAACGCGTTTTCAACAATTCTTTATTTATAAAACCAGATACGACCTTCAACTCCGAAGACCGCACTGTAGTGGATAAAATAAAATTTGACACCACTTTTGGCAGGGTAGAAACGAGCAAAGCGCGCGGCTTTTATCAAATCCGAGATATGAGCGCAGGCTTAAGTATGAACACACAAATTTATGCTTTTACGAGTTTTGCTATAGGTAGATTGCACAGAATAAGAGCTGTTTTTCGCCCAGATGTGGGTTTTAGATGGCGGCCAGACTATCAATCCGATTTTTGGAATTATTATCAAGAATTAATCACAGATTCGCGTTATCCTGACCGTAGCCAATTTTTCAGGAGATACGATGCAGCCCCAGGAGGCGGCAAGTCTGCACTCATCACTTATGCGCTTTCTACCCGCATAGACGGCAAATGGCGGAAAGCAGCAGCAGATACCAGCAAAGAACGATACAAAAATATCATTTTATTGAATAACGTAGCCCTTTCAGGCAATTACAACATAGCCATAGATTCGTTTCAATGGTCTGTCATCAATATGAACGCCAACGCCACTTTATTGAAATTAATAACTTTAACCACTAATTTTAGCTTTGACCCTTATACAGCCGACAAAAATACAGACCGCAGGCTACAAAGTTTGGAATGGAACGAAAACGGTAGATTAGCCCGCCTTACCAATTGTAATCTCAACGCTTCCACCTCTTTAAGCAATGGCTCTTGGGCAGAAATATCCAAAGCCTTGGGCATACAACCCAAAACAGAAAAAACCAAAAGCCCCAATCCCAACAATCCAGCTTTTTTGCAAGCCTTGACCCTCAATTATAACCTAAATGTAGCCTTCAAATACGCCAACGGCAAAGACACCACTTTATATACCAGCAACGAATTAAGTTTGGTGGGGACTTTCAATTTTAGCAAAAATTGGAATATGCGCATTACTCGTATAGGCTATGATTTTAGCCGCCAAACTCTAACTTATCCCGATTTTACCTTTTCGCGCAAATTGCATTGTTGGGAAATGGGTGTAGAATGGTGTCCAGCCCCTGAACGCAGAACTTGGCGATTTTTCTTACAAGTCAGACCTGGTAGCCTTGGTTTTATTAGAGTACCTTACAATAAAACTGTTTTAGACCCTTATTAATAAAATTAAAAAGCCTTTTCTTAAAATTAAAAAGCCTTTTCTCTACGAAAGGGCTTTTTTTTATTGATAAAATGATAAATATGCAAATAAATACTACTTTTGCGGTTCTAAAAAAATTAAGTCGTTAGCAAAAAATATAAAATTATGCGCAAATTAGCATTACATTGGCAAATTTTGATAGGAATGTTGGCAGGTATAGGGATAGGACTATTATGTTCTAATATAGACGGCGGGGCAACTTTTATCAAAAACTGGATAAAACCCTTAGGACCTGTTTTTATCAATTTGTTAAAAATGGTAGCCATTCCGTTGATAATAGCTTCATTGATAAAAGGTGTATCAGATTTGCGCGATATGGCCAAATTATCCAAAATAGGTTCGCGCACTATGGGGCTTTATATTTGCACCACGATGATAGCCACGGGCATAGGTTTGGGGTTGGCTTTGCTCATCAACCCTGGAGGTAGCATATCAGAAGAGACAAGATTGGCAATGATAGCACAAACTCCACAAAAAGCATCAGAAAACATAGCCAAAGCCGTACAAGCCAGCCAAGTAGAGAGTAGCCCCATTCAAGTTTTGGTGGATATAGTCCCGTCCAACCTATTTGCGGCGATGACAGACAACGGACAGATGCTACAGGTGATATTTTTTGTGATGATGTTTGCAGTAGCTTTGGTTATGTTGAAACCAGAAACCAACCCCAAAGTAGCTCAAGTCAAAGATTTTTTCGACGGGCTAAACGATATTATCCTCAAGATGATAGATATTATTATGCTCTTTGCGCCTTTTGGGGTGTTTGCACTATTGGCGGCTTTGGTTACAGAAGCGCCCAATGCAGATATTTTTGTAGCTTTGGGCAGTTACGCAGCTACAGTTTTGATAGGATTGGCATTAGTTCTACTTGTTGATGCTTTATTTGTGTTTATTTTTACCCGCAGAAATCCATTTTTCTTTTTCAAATCAATCGCTCCCGCCCAATTAGTCGCTTTCTCTTCCTCATCGAGCGCAGCTACTTTACCCATAACGATGGAATGTACCACCAAAAACTTGGGCGTGGATAAAGAAGTCGCCTCTTTTGTTATCCCTGTAGGTGCAACAGTCAATATGGACGGAACGGCATTATATCAAGCTGTGGCTACAGTGTTTATAGCGCAAGCATTCAATCAAGATTTGAGCACGGGACAATTATTGAGTATAGTCGTTACGGCAACTTTGGCATCTATAGGCAGTGCGGCTGTGCCCGGCGCGGGTATGTTGATGTTGGTGGTTATTTTGCAATCTGTAGGGATAGACCCAGCAGCTATAGCACTTATTGCGGCTATAGACCGCCCATTGGATATGTGCAGAACAATAGTCAATATCACAGGTGATATGTCTGTGGCTATGGTAGTAGCCAACTCTTTGGGCAAACTCAACGAGCCCGAAACACAAGAAACAGCTTAAATCGCAACTACTTAGCAATACAACGCACCAACCCCGATTCCATTTGATACACAAATCCAGATTCGGGACAAGTCGCCAACTGATTTTCGTTAAAAAATAATCTGTGTCCGTAGTGGCTCATATAACCCGAAATTCTCGCAGGCACGCCCAACATTAGCGCAAAGTCGGGCACATCGCCCCGCACCACAGCCCCAGCCCCAATAAAAGCATATTCGCCTACAGTCGCCCCACAAACAATAGTAGCATTTGCGCCTATAGTTGCGCCTTTTTTGACCAAAGTGGGCAAGTATTCATTTTTGCGATTGACAGCAGAACGGGGGTTGATAACATTGGTAAAAACCATACTTGGTCCCAAAAATACGTCGTCTTGGCAAATCACGCCCGTATAAATAGAAACGTTATTTTGCACCTTGACATTATTGCCCAACTGCACCCCGTCAGCCACAAACACATTTTGCCCCAAATTGCAATGTTCTCCGATAACAGCTTTGGGCATAATATGGCAAAAATGCCAAATTTTAGTGCCCTTGCCAATAATACAACCTTCATCCAAAAACGCGGAACTGTGTGCGAAAAATTGATTCATTTGATATAATAGTTTTAAATCATAAAAAAAATAAAGCCTAAGCCCAACACAAGCACAAAAGTAATAAAGAAAAAATAATTGCAAAAAAAAACCTGAATCACACAACCAAAAAGACCTAAAATTGCATCTTTGGGCTTAAATCTATAGTTTTTTTAAAAAAAATGAATAAAAAAGCAGTTTTTTTAAAAAAAAATTTGGTAGGTTGGAAATACTTTACAATTTTTGCAGCGCGTTTTAACCAAATAGGCGAATACAAGCCAAAAAAATTATATTAGGAGAGGTGTCCGAGTGGTTGAAGGAGCACGCCTGGAAAGTGTGTATAGGTCAAAAGCTTATCGCGGGTTCGAATCCCGCCCTCTCCGCACATCAACTAAAAGACTTGCGAAAGAAATTCAATTTTGCAAGTCTTTTTTTTTAGCAAAAAAACAAGCACAATCAATCATTTTTTTTAAACACATATTTCACTTTACCAACATCTTATAAAACTATCAGTTATTGTATGAAAAAAATAGTTTTTATGTTCGCGTTGGCTGCGGTAGCAGTTCTTGGCACTAGCAATGTAAGTTATGCCCAAACTCCTGATTCACCAGCCACCAACACCACCCAACCGACAACCAATCCTGACCCAGCACCAGCCACAACAGGCAAACCAGCAGTAGCAGTAGAAAGTGTATCTTTCCACCAGTCTATGAAAAAATCATTTATTGATGGGGGCTGGGAATATATGGCGCCTATCTTGGTTTGTTTGATATTTGGTTTGGCTATAGCTATTGAGCGCGTAATCACGCTAAGTTTGGCTTCTATCAACACCAAAAAACTACTTGGACAATTGGAGCAATCTATAGCAAGTGGTGATTTTGAAGGTGCAAAAGCAATTTGTAAATCAACCCCTGGACCTACAGCTGAAGTTATCGGCGAAGGTTTGCGCCGTGTAAATGAAGGTGTAGATGGTGTAGAAAAAGCCATCGTATCTAATGCCAGCGTTCAAACTTCACTTTTGGAAAAAGGTTTGGTATGGATTTCTTTGTGTATCGCTATCGCGCCTATGCTTGGGTTCTTTGGTACGGTTATTGGTATGATTATCGCTTTTGACACTATCGAGAAAGAAGGTGATATCAAACCAGCATCAGTAGCGGGTGGTATCAAGGTAGCACTTTTGACTACAGTTTTGGGTCTTGTAGTGGCTATGATTTTGCAAGTATTCTACAACTACATCACTTCCAAAGTAGATAGTATCGTTACAGATATGGAAGACGCAACTATCAGCGTATTGAATATATTGATAGAAAACGGCTACGCCGAAGGTAGAAAATAATTCTTTCACTTCATATATTTAAAAAGTTTTCTTTATGAACGGCTTATATCATTTTTTGAAAGATAAAGGTTTGCTTATAGCTTCATTAGTGGGCTTGGCACTCACCTTGGTATTTTTTGCTTTGATGGTTTCTGGTATTCCTGATGTATCTATGTTGCCTGATGACATTTCCAAACGCAATGCGCTTTATCCTGTTTCGAGCTTTGACCCTTTCTTATACCTCAACGAATTTTTAGTTCTTTTTGCATTTTTTGTTGTATTGCCTGCTGCTGCTGCTTTGGGTGTGGCTCGCAATCCCAAAGGTTCTATTTTTGGGCTAATTGGTGTGGTTGTTGTGGTTGTTTTATTTGGTGTGTTTTATGCTATGGCTTCAGGCGAAATGACAGCTTCTGCGCTCAAAATGGGCTTGGACTCAGGCACAGTAAAAATTGTTGAAGCTTGTATATACATCACTTATTTCTTTGTAATCACTTCTATCGCTATTCCTATAGGTATGGCTATATTTGGTGCAGTTAGAAATAGATAATTTTTTTTTGAAAAACCTTTAAATTTTATCGCACTATGCCAAGAGAAAAAACGCCCGAAATCAACGCGGGGTCTATGGCCGACATCGCTTTCTTGCTGTTGGTGTTCTTTTTGGTAACAACCACCATCTCTACCGATACAGGGGTTAATACCGTTCTACCGCCTTATATTCCGCCTATGGCTGACCCGCCAAAAATAGAACGTCAAAATTTGTATTCTATAAAAATCAATAGTCAAAACCAACTGTTGCTTAATGGTTCAGAAGGGCAATATACGCAAATAAAAGGCAATGTTATTGAGTTTTTGACCAACTACAACCGCCGTCAAGACTATTCAGAAAATCCTCGTGTGGCTGTTGTTTCTATACAAAATGACAACGGTACAGACTTTGATACTTATTTGACGGTTTATAACGAGGTCAAAGCTGGATACAACGCAGTTTGGGAGGCTTACGCCCAAAAACAATTCGGTAGAAATATGGCTAACCTTACCCAAGTAGAGGTAGATTCGGTAAAAGCTGAATTTCCGCAGTTGTTGTCAGAAGCCGAACCCACAGATTTTGGCCAAGAAACTGTGCCTGTACAGTAATTTTTTACTTTTTTAGCCCCAAACTTTTTGATATGAAAAAACCTGATAAAAATGCTAAAAAAGGGATATTATTGTCTGTCGATGTAGCTTTCGCCCTGCTTATTTTTTGGGTAGTTGCCCAAGCTATTCACACAGATACAGCCATTGATACGATTTTGCCACCTTATGTGCCAGAGCATGCAGATAGCCCACGCTGTCATTATACAGGCAACTTATTCAGTATCAAAATAAACAGCGAAAACGAGATTCTACTGCACGGTAGTCTAGCCGAATACGCTGACATTAAACCAACTATTATTGAATTTTTGACCAATTATAACCGCCGCCCCGACTATTCGGAAAATCCACGCCTCGCTGTTGTGTCTATACAAAACGATAACGGTACAGATTTTGGCGCTTATTTAACGGTTTATAACGAAATAAAAGCTGGATATAATGCGGTTTGGGATGCTTACGCCCAACAACAATTCGGTAAAAGTATGGCTAACTTGCAACAGTGGCAAATTGATTCAGTAAAAGCTGAATTTCCATTATTACTTTCAGAATCTGAACCCACCAATTTTGGCGGCTAATCCCCAAAAAACTATTTTTTGACCTTTTTAAATCTCTTTCTAATATGCCTTTCAAAAAGAAACAGAAAGACACGCCAGCCATCACTACAGCTTCATTACCTGACATCGTGTTTATGTTGTTGTGTTTTTTTATGGTGGTAACCAAAATGCGAGATGCAGAGGTTTTTGTAAAAACTAACGTTCCCAACGCCACAGAATTACAAAAATTAGAAGACAAAACGCTTTTAAATTATATCTACATAGGCTCGCCCACCAAACAATACCAAGAGAAAATGGGTTCTGCTCCACGTATACAATTAGATGACGCCTTTGCTACACCAGAAGATATTCCTGTTTGGGTAGAAAAACGCAAAATCAATAACATTTCGCCAGACAAACACGGCAAAATGATAGCTGCTATGCGTATTGATAAAGACGCCAAAATGGGTATTATCACCAAAGTCAAAACTGAACTGCGTAAAGTCAATTTGCGTAAAGTCAGCTACTTGGCAGGCAAACGCAACTAATACAATACTTTTCAAAAGTCTTCCGATTTGGAAGGCTTTTTTTTATTATAAACAATTTTGATATAAATCACAATGAAAACACATTTAATTTCGGGCGGCTGTGGCTTTGTAGGTCGCAATATGGTAAAACGTTTATATCAAAGCAGCAACGATAGAATTATTTTTATAGATGATTTATCCGTTGGCACTGCACCAAGCACTTGGTTGGATGAGCCTTTGGTGGCAGAAAATGGCAATCTACAAATTTTTGGCGAATCAAAAAGATTAGTTTTTCTAAAAGCAGATTTTCGCGAAGTATTGCGGTTTTTGATACAAAACCCCAAGTATTTTCAAAAAAGTTTTGGTTTAGATTTTGAACATTTTGCTGATGTTTTCCACTTTGCAGCTATAGTAGGCGGGCGCGCGACTATTGATGGAGACCCAATGAAAGTAGCTTTGGATTTGTCTATTGATGCCGAATTTTTTTATTGGATAACCCGCTACAAACCCGCGCGAGTGTTGTATCCAAGCTCATCGGCTGCTTATCCCGTCAACAAACAAACCGCAGAAAATACGATACAATTGAGCGAAAGCGATATTGATTTCAACAATATGGGGCAACCCGATATGACTTATGGCTGGTCAAAATTGACTGGTGAGTATCTTGCTAAAATTGCAGCTCAACATTATCAAGTAGCCGTCACTTGCATTCGTCCGTTTTCTGGTTATGGCGAAGACCAAGATTTTACCTATCCTATCCCTTCTTTGGCCAAAAGAGCGGCAGGGCGCGAAAACCCGTTTGAGGTGTGGGGTTCTGGGCATCAAGGGCGCGATTTTGTGCATATAGACGATGTGTTGGACTGCATTTTGTTGGCTATGGGCAAAATTCAAGACGGTACGGCGATAAATATCGGTATGGGAAGATTGACTTCTTTCCGCGAAGTTATTGGTATTTTCTCGCAAATTGCTGGTTATCAACCCGAAATCAAAGCACTTTTGGATAAACCCGTAGGCGTACATTCTCGCTATTGCAATATGGATTTTGTACAAAAAACGTTGGGTTGGACAGCCAAAATTAGCTTAGAAGAAGGCCTGAAGCGCGTTTATGATGCCGTTTTGAAAAAAATAAACCAATAATCTCATCTATATAAACAGAAAAAGTCAAGCAGCGCGCTTGACTTTTTTTTATTCGTTTTTATCCGCAAATTTTTGTTTCCATTGCTGCACGCTGACCCGTTCTACAATAATATCAATACAATCATTGACTATACTAGAAGCCAAACTGTGCCCTGTATCTGTTTTATTGGGTTCTAATGCTATATCAAAAATCCCCTGAACTATACCCAATAGCGCAGGTTCGGCTTTGGAATAAGAAAAATCTTGTAGTAATTTATCAAATACTGCAAAAACAATTTCACTGACCGACTCCTGTAAAGTATGGCGCATAAAATTGCCCAATAAAGGAAAATTTTGTAAATTCGCCACCTCTTTATTGTTATAAACAGAAACAGCCACAGTTTTTTGTATATAAGCACGAATAGGCTCTCTATGGATTTCATATTGTTGCCGCAATTGAGTTTGTATAGCAGCAGCCACATAATTGACAAATAAAGCTTTGCGGGGTATAAATACTTTTTCTATCAATTTATCAATCAAAGGTTCTCCTTTTTGCAACTCGGATTGTAGCTCGCGCAACAACTTGACTGCCACTCGGTCGGAAACTTCTTCCACTGCGATAGAATAATAATGTAAAAAGGTTTTGATAATTACATTGTTTTTTAAATCCAAAAATCCCCAATTATAGAGTTTGTACAACATAGAAAAAACCCGAAACAAACGCAATACCCGAAAAGAGCCATTTGGTACAATCCCCAAAACGTCATACCAATGCGCTATAGGATAAAAAAACCAACGATAATATGTTTTTCTATAAATAGCCAAAGCCCAGCGCAATAATAATTCAGCAGCAAAAATTAATACCACAAAACCATCAAAAAATAAAAAATTGGGATGCACCACATCTCGATAATACAAACCAAAGTTGGTAAAATAATCAATAAAAAGGGTTTGGATATAGGCTACTTCAAACAACGCATCAAAAGCCAACCAAAGCAAATCCAATAGCAAAATGCTCAACATAAAAATATCCAAAGCAATAGAAAAAAAATGGCGGCTTTTGCGTAGTTCGCTAAATAATAATTGCATAAATTAAATCCAAAGATGAATAACTGTTCAAAAAAATATTTTTTTTGGCTATTTTTCTGATTAAAACTAAAATAATTCTACAAAAGTAGCTAATTTTGCGCTTTCAAAACTTTTTTTTTATAAAAAACAACAAAAAACAGAAATTTAATTTCTATCTTTGCGGCTAAAATTTTACTCATCAAACACTCAACCTTCAATTAAATCTATTAAATCAAAAAAAAATCAAAACATTCTGAATATGATACAGATTCGTAAACAAATACTATTATTGTTAATGCTCGGATTTTTTGGGGTTATCCAAGCACAAGACATACACTACTCTATGTTTGACCTTGCTCCTATCCAACTCAATGCAGCCAACACAGGCAACTTTGCTGGTACTTTTCGCATTGGAGGTATTTATAGAGGGCAATGGACTGGATTAAACACCAATACAGGGCTAACAGGTACAAGCAACTTCAAAGGTTTTAATACCCCTTCAGCTTATATTGATGTGCCTTTCACATTTAGCAAAAAAAATCCAATCCGTAGTTGGTTTGGTGTTGGTTTGAGTTTCTTGAGTGACAAAGCTGGTATGGGCGGACTTTCTACTATGGGTGGTTCTTTGTCTTTGGCTTATCACTTGGGCTTGGGCGCCAATGGCAACACACGTATATCTATAGGTGCTCGTGGCGGTTTGTCACAACAACGCGTAGATGCTAGCGTGTTTTCTTTTGAAGATGGCATTATATCAGGCAATACAAGTATAGACAACAACTTGGCTAGTGATGCGGTTTCTTATGCAGATTTTTCTGCGGGTTTGCAACTCACACACATGACTTCGGCTTGGAATGTAACTGCTGGTTTTGCAGCCAACCATATTTCTCGCCCCAAGTACAACTTTTTGGGTACAGACGCACAACTACCTATGGGCTTGGTGGGCAATTTGACTTTCAATTTTAATTTGGGTCAAAAATTCTTGCTTCGTCCTATGGCTTTTTATCAATATATGAGCCGCGCTCAAGAGACCAATTTGCAGGCTTTATTTGGTATTCACTTCAATGATGCCAAAGATGTGACTTTCCTTGTAGGTGGTGGTTATCGCTTGGGTGATGCTGCTATTGGTCGCATTGGCTTGGAACTAAAAGGCTTGCGTTTTGGATTTGCTTATGATTTCAACCTAAGCTCACTTTCGCAAACTAACGGTCGTGCTCAAGCATTTGAGGTGGGACTTTCTTATATCGCTAAGTTGTACAAAAAACCTTTGGTAAAAGAAATCTTGTTCTGCCCTCGTTTCTAATCCCTTCCTTTTGTTGAACTCTATCCTATTAAAGCTCTAAATTGTCATTATAAATAATGAAACATATCCCTTTGGCAATAATAATTGCCGCTTCACTAGCCCAAACTGCTTGGGCGCAACCTACTCGCTCCCTTACTCCTGACAAAATGATGGAAATAGGTGATGCAAGTTTTGGTCAAAAAGACACTTATACAGCCCTCGAATGGTATACAAAAGCTTATGACGCTGACAATTCCAATTTATTGGCAGCTCACCAAATCGCTACTATGTACGACCAACTTCGCGATTACAAAGAAGCTACTAAATGGTATGCTACTGTAGTAGATAAAGATAAAAATAAAGCTTATCCCAATGCTCGTCTGCGTTATGCACATACGCTAAAACTAAATGGTCAGTACGAAGAAGCTATCAAACAGTTTACTGAAGTAGAAAAAGAAACTGCTGATGAACGCACCAAAAAAATATGTGCCATAGAAATTGAAGGTGCGCGCTGGGCTCGCAAATACCCAGAACAACCAGAACCGTTGGTGATAGAAAACGTTGGACGTAGTATCAACTCTCCTTCTTCAGAAGATGGTGCTTTTGCAGCTACTCGCGATAAAATTTATTACTCTTCGCTCAAAACTGATACGCTAATCTATACAGCTGAAGCTCCCGAAGACAAAAAAACCGCCAAAATCTATTATTCAACCCGCAGTTCGGACGGCACAGGCTGGGAAGCAGGCAAAGAATTTAACAATAGCATACTTTATCAAAGCGGTTTTCACGCAGTACAACCAGCTTTTACCCCTGATAAATCTAAATTTTATTTTGTAAAAGCAAAATTGGAAGGCAACTTCCTAAAAAACAGCCGCATTTATGTAGCCAATAACCAAAACGATAATTTGAGCAACCCTGTAGCTTTGTCTTTCAACTCAAACGACTATAGCTGCAAAAATCCTCAAGTTGCTGTTATGGAAGGCAAATTGGTCTTGTTGTTTTCCTCTGACAAACCAGGCGGCAAAGGCGGTTTTGATATATGGTATGCAGAAATCAACGCAGATGGCACCACTAAAGAGCCTTTGTTGGTTGGTGGCAACGTCAATACTATAGCTGACGACATTACCCCTTTCTTTGATGCACGCGAATCTATACTATATTTTAGCTCTCAAGGACACCCAAGTGTAGGCGGTTTTGACGTGTTCAAATCCAAATACAGCGCAGGCACTTACTCACAACCCGAAAATATGGGTTTTGGTTTCAACTCTCGCGTGGATGATTTCGGTTTCTCTATCAATCAAGAAGGCGCTGATGACTGTTATGGTTATGTAGTTTCTAACCGTCCTGGTACGATTTCTATGAAAAGCGAAACTTGTTGCGATGACGTATTTTCTGTATTGATGCCCAACCGTTGCGATATTATCGCTAATGTGAACGTTATCGACGAAGAAACTAAACAACCGCTCAAAAACGCTACAGTTCAATTGGTAGATAAAGCCACAGGCAAAGTTATCGACCAACAGAGCAATAAAGAAGGCAACAACTATACTTTCAAGTTAGAACCCAACAAAGAGTATGAAGTTGTAGCCATAAAAGAAGGTTTTGACAAACCAAGCTCACAAACCAAACTTTCTACCCTCAAAAAAGATATTGGCGAAGTTACCAAACCTGTTACTATCAACAAAGAAACGCCTCTTAAAGAACAATTGGGCTTAGTGGTAGAAACTTACAACGCCAAAACTCAACAAGGTTTGAATGGTGCTGAAGTTGCTATTTTTGATGCAGCTACAGGCGCAGAGTTGAAAAAAGAAAAACAAGATGGCAAAAATCGCTATGTTTTCCCATTAGGACGCGACCGCCAATACAAAATCGTAGCTTCTCGCGAAGGTTTTACGAGCGAAACTCGCACTATGACCCTTCAACAGGTGAAAATGGGCGAAATGCAAAAAGTATATCTTACGCCTATGGAATTGCCTATATTCTATGATATATTCTTTGATTTCAACCGCGATGCTATCCGTACAGGTGCTGCTGATACCCTCAATAGAGTACTTGCTTCTTTGCAACAATTCCCTAACCTAGTAGTAGAAGTTCGCGGACACGCGGATGCTATTGGTAGTGATGGTTACAACGACCAACTTTCTGCTCGCCGTTCCAAAAATGCTATCGAATGGTTGGTAACCAAAGGTATAGCTCGTGAACGTTTTATCCCTCGCGCTGCTGGTGAAAAAGAACCTCGCGCTGCCAACGATAACAACGGTGTAGATAATCCCGAAGGACGTCAATTAAATCGCCGTGTTGAGTTCAAAATCATTGATGCCAAAGATGTAAAACCAACCCCAACTGGTGGCGTTACCGAATCTGGCAACCCTACAACCCCAGAAAAAACTGACCCTAAAAAAGACAAAATGTCTGGCAAAGGAAATGCTGATGCCAAAAAAGATAAAATGTCTGGCGAAAAAAATACCACAGATAAAAAAGACAAAATCAATAAAGCAGACGAAAAAAAAAAATAAGTGATTCGGACAAAACAGGCACTAATCCTAACCCAACCACTACGATAACTTTCGGCAATACAAACACAAAATTAGGTCAAATTAAATTCGGCGAAACCAAAGAATTTACTTTTGAATTCACCAACACAGGCAAAGAGGAATTTGTAGTCAAAAATATAGGTGGCTCTTGCTCTTGTACGGAAATTATAGACTTTAAAAAACGTGTTGCTGCTGGTCAAAAAGGATTTATCAAAGTAAAATTTGATTCTAATAAAGCCTCTGTCCAAAATGCTTATCCTTCTGGAGTAGAGATTTTTGCCAATACGCCTGACCCACTTACCCTTTTCAATTTTACCATTGACGTTGTCAAATAATAACTTCTTGGGCTTGGCTTTTTTGCTAAGCCCTTTTTTTTTAATCATCTTAGCCTTAACTTCTTCCCAATGAATTTTTCCCAATTCCAACAACAGCTACAACAAACTCTTGCTTTTACTGAGCAATTGGCTAAACAATTTCCTGACGGCAATCTGCCCGCTTTGGATAAAGATGTGCTGACTGCTCGCCTGCGCTCGCTCTATGAGTTATTAACTTTTAACCAACCCAGTAACCTTTTTGTACAAACTTCAACCCCTACAGTTTTGGTGGAAACTATCGCTGAAACGGTTGAACAACCCACAGCTTTGGTGGAAACTATCGCTGAAACAGTTGAAAAACCCACAGTTTTGGTGGAAACTATAGCTGAAACGGTTGAACAACCTACAGTTTTGGTGGAAACTATAGCTGAAACGGTTGAACAACCCACAGTTTTGGTGGAAACTATCGCTGAAGAATCCACAAGCAATGAAGTAGAGTTTGTTATAGAACAACCCCATACCCGTCTTAAACCAGAAGTCAATACACCTTTGGAAATTATAAACACAGAAAATATCTCCCAAGATAATTCGCTTGCTATAGTTCAAACCCCAAAAGAAGAACCTAAAACTGAAGTGACAGGTTTAACTGTCAATAGTGGATTTTCTATGGTAGAACAAAAAATAACGATTAATAATCGTGCTATTTATGATGCTAATGAAGAAGCTTTGCGCAATCAATCCAGCTTTAAATCTGAATATGACGAATTATTTGAGTTTAAGGCTGCTTCTGAATTATCCCAACGCTTAAGCGAGACCAAAGTGGAAGACCTCAATAAAGCTATGGGGTTGAATGAAAAATTCTTTTATATCAACGAATTATTTGGTGGCAATAGCGCAAAATTTCGCGCTTGTTTGGAATTTCTAAACAACAATGCTAAAAATATAGAAAGTGCCCGCGAGTACTTAGAAGCTGATATTATGGACACACATAGTTGGGCTAATCCCAAACGCAAACCTTTGGCCAAAGACTTTATCAAAACAGTAAGAAGACGTTATTTAAAATAAAACTAAGGCTAGTTCGCTCCCCTTTCCGAAGGGAGAGCGTTTTTATTTACAAAAAAAATTAAATCCTAAAATGGCAAAAAAAATAAATCCCAAAAATAAAGCTGTACCCGACCCCATACCCAACAACGTTGCAAGCCCCAAAGAAGAAATCAAAAATACAGAACCCAGCCAACAAGAAGCAGTAATACTAGAAAATGTAGCTTATCCATCCCAATATGTGGAAGAATATCAACAAAGCGGTTTATTCAAAAAGATATTTTGCTGGGTCGCTGCTATTGGGTTGGTATTGATGTCGATATTAAGTTTTGACTACGGCATATCAGGCGATGAACAAGATATGTCAGAATACGGAAAGTCGGCACTCCAATTTTACACATCAGCGGGCAAAGATACATCAGCGTTCAAATTACCTTTGGACAAAGACCGCGTTTTTCGCTACTATGGCGCTTGGTTTGATGTAACAGCTGCCGCCATCAATAAAGTATCTCCTTTTTGGGAATACGACACCCGCCATTTATGGAATGCTTGGGTTGGTTGGCTGGCTATGCTATTTACGGGTTTGTGTGTGCAAAGATTAGCGGGTTGGCGGGCTGCTTTGATTGCTTTTGGGTTGATATATTTATCGCCAAGTTTTTTTGGTCACTCTATGAATAACCCCAAAGATATACCTTTTGCGTTTGGTATGGTATTTTCGTTATATTGGTTTATCCGTATTGTGCAAGAAATGCCCAACCCCAGCAAGAAAACACTATTTTGGGCTATGTTAGGAATAGGTTTGGCTATAGGCGCGCGTATAGCAGGTTTGATGTCAATAGGCTTTTTAGCTTTTATGATGGGCATTGATTTGTGGCGGCGTTATGGGATAATAAGCGGCACTTTTTCGAGTAGAATTATACCCTATTTATGGCGTGGGTTGGCAGTAGCTGTGGGCGGTTTTGCGATAGGCATGTTATTTTGGCCGTATGGTTTATTATCTCCTATCAAAAACACCCTTTACACCCTCAAACACATTTCGCACTTTCCGTTATCACTACGCGAATTATTTGAAGGCGAACTTATACTATCTGCCGAATTACCAAGATATTACCTATTCAAATTTTTGATGATTAGCAATCCAGTTATAGTTTTTATAGGTTTATTTTCTGCTTTAGCTTTCCTCAAAAGTTTTGCGAAAAGATACGACGCCGTTTTATCGGGTGGATTAGCTTTTGCGTTTTTATTCCCTTTGGCTTATATCACTTACCAACACGCCAATGTTTACGGAGGCTGGCGGCATATTTTATTTGTGTATCCACCTTTGGTAGCTGTATCAGCTTTAGGTTTTGAAAATCTACTGCGTCAATTTGAAGAAAAAAAAGCAGCTTTTTATGCTGTAATAGGTTTATTAGGATTGGCTGGTACAAATAGCGTATTTTGGTATATTTATGCACACCCCAACCAATATATCTATTATAATGCGCTAGTGGGTGGCTTAGACGGTGCAACGGGAAATTATGAAACAGATTATTATTTCAACGGGATGCGCGCTACTTCGGACTGGTTTAGAACAGAAATTTTGGACAAACTACCTCAAGGCGATAGCGTTGTAGTAGCTTCCAATGCCAGCAAACAGTTGGATTTTTATTTCAAAGGAGATAAACGCATCAAAATTGTTTATACCAACTTCTACAATCGCAGCAATATACAATGGCAATACGGTATTTTCAACGTTAAGGGTGTTCATCCTGTACAAATCAAGCAAGGTTATTATCCCCCCAAAGGTACGATTTATACCAATCAAGTGAGCCAAACTGTGGTAGGTATAGTGATGAAACGCCTAAGCAATGACGATTATATATGTTCAGAAGCCAATAAAGTAGGCGATTTTAACAAAACCATACAATTGGCTAATAATTATCTACAGAATATAGATTCTACAGATATTAGCGTGCGAGCTTTTTTGTCGAATGCATATTTGCAAACAAATAATTTAGACCAAGCCATCACCATCTCCAAGGGTACAGACAAATTTTATCCTGACCACGCTGGCGCTTTGGGGGTAATTGGACAAGCCTATTCCCGACAAGGTAAATTTACTGAATCAGCTGCAGTTTTTGAACGACTTTTGTCAGACAACAGGGATTTATTTTGGGCTCATTATTTTCAGGGTATGAATTATGGCAATTTGAATAACTGTGATAAAGCTCTTTCCCACATTGATACTTGCATTAGCATAAAACGCGATTTTAAAGATGCTTACGCCATAGGCGAACAAATTGCTACTCGTTGCGGCTATACCAGCAAAGCCAACGCTTACAGAGCAGGCAAATAAAAATTTATGCATAAAAAAAAGACCTTTCCGATTGGGAAAAGGTCTTTTTTTTATACGAATTAGCCGCCCGCTAAAGCTATACAAGCTATACTTATGCGTATATTGGGTATTTTGTTGAGCATATCGACACAAGCCTCCAAAGTAGCCCCCGTAGTAATTACATCATCTACCAATAAAATATGTTTGCCACTCAAGGCTGCTTCATTGGCAATATAAAACACATCTTTGACATTTTCCAACCTTTCGGCGCGCGATTTGGCTGTTTGGGTAACTGTAGCTTTGGTTTTGATAAAATCTCGAGTAGAAAGGCGGCAATTGAGCATTTCAGCTATTCCCTTGCCAAATAAAGTGGCTTGATTATAACCCCGTTTGAACTCTTTTTCTGGATGCATCGGCACAGGCACTACAACATCAATATCATAATCCGCTTGAGTAGCCAATAAGCCCCCGCAAAGTTTGCCAAGTGCTATACCAATTTCGGGACGGTTGTCGTATTTGAGTTTATGAACTAAATTCTGCAAATAACCCCCCTTAGCAAAATTGAATAAAGTCATCGCCCTGTGCAATTCTATTTTGCCATAAAAACGCTCCATTACTTTATTGTTGGGATATTGATAATAATCAGCAATGCTCACTTTATACGCACAAGAAGCACACCAAATATCAGCAGGCATTTTTTTGTTCGTATCACAAGCAAGGCATAAATCAGGATACAATAAATCCCCTAAAAATTGCAGTGGAGAAAAAAGCATAAATAATTAATTATCAATAATTTAAAAATCTATTTTTTTAATCTAAAGTGCCACATTGGCCAAAATTAAGACTTTTGCAGAAATCAACCAATTTTTGTCTGCCCAACTCACTAAAAGCAGCTGACTTCTCGGGCATATCTTCAGGGTTGGCGACTATGGGCGTAGCCGAAAAATTATTACATTGAAAACAGATGCTAATATGTGCAACTATTTTATCTTGAGCATCATAAAAAACCAGCCCCAAACGCGGTTCAAAACAACGATGCGACATTCCCCCGTAGCTATCAGGATTATTGATTAAACCCAAAAAGTGTTTAATTTGGTCGGGGCTGAGTTCCTGTTCTTTTTTGATATTGCTATTAAGCGCGCCTGATTTGGTTACGATTTTTTCGCGAACTTGGTTATCCTCAAAATGATAAGCTACCACTTTGGTATAAGCTGAATTGGGAAAAGCAAAATTTTTATGCGAAGGTTTGTTTTGGGATTGACCAGCATCTTTGCAAGCCCAGAAATTTAAAAATATACTAAGTAGTAAAAAATATCTCATAAAGGAATTATTAATCTTGATGATATAAAGTTGATAATATAGTAAGCGCTTATTTTTATGCAAAAAAAGGAAAATTTATTACCGCAAAAGATTTTTTTTTGTTTTTAGTTGTAACTTTTTAGCAACTTTGCGCTTATTTTTTTGTTTTCAATCACCAATACACACAAAATATGCGTAAAACATCAATTATAGCAAGCCTTAATTTAGCTTTTTTGTTATTATTAACCGCTTGCAGCAGCGAAACCACAAACAACAACAATCCGCCCACAACAGAAGAAACTGTAGCTGTGGAAATAATGACTGTCAAAAACGATGCTGGGCAAGTCGTGGAAGAATATCAAATGGATAAAGTCCGAAAACTCAAACACGGTTATGAAAAATCCTTTTATACCAGTGGCAAATTGATGCTAGAACGCAACTACAAACTCGGCCAAGCAGAGGGAAAAGAGTTGTCGTACTACGAAAGCGGCCAACTCAAAAGCGAAATTATCAATCAAAACAATCGCCGTAATGGTGCGTTCAAACATTACTACGAAAATGGCAAATTAGAACAAGAGGGCGTTTATAAAGATGACGGAATTGAGGGCATTTTGAAAGTGTATTACAACACAGGCGCGCTCAAAGAAACCGTTACGTACAAAGACGGCAAAGAAAACGGCGAATTTATAGAATACAACGAAAATAACAGCCTCAAAGCCAAAGGCAATTATCTCACCAACGACGAAGGCAAAGAGGTAGAAAATGGGCTGCTAGAATTGTACGACGAAACAGGCAAATTAAGCTCTAAAATGGACTGCGATATGGGCGTTTGTTATACTGTTTGGACAGCAGAAAAAGGAAATATCACCCCCAAAAAATTGCCAAAACCCAATTAATCATAATGCGTAATTTGCTCCTGTTCTGTGGCGGATTGATAGCATTGACTTGGTCGAGTTGTAGCCGAATTGTGCGCACCTATTCAGAAACAGGCCAATTGCAGGAAAAATACCGCCGCGACCGCCAACGCCAAATGCACGGCGAGTATAAATTATATTATTCCAATAAACAACTCTCTATCGCCCGCCAATATCAACACGGGCAAATCATAGGCACAGAATACACCTATTACGAAAATGGCAAAATTCGCAAAATTGCCCAATATCAACGCAATCTATACAACGGCAACTTTACCTATTACTACGATACTGGCGTGCTGGAACAAGAGGGCGTTTATAAAGATGATGCTATAATCGGCAAACTAAAAACCTATTATAAATCTGGCCAACTGAAAGAAATTGTAAATTTTGAAAATGGGGAAGAAAATGGAGAGTTTATTTATTATTATCCCAACGGCAAAGTGAAAGCTACAGGTCAGTTGAGAAATGGGGATAATTTTGACGGACAAATTCTTCGCTACGACGAAACCACGGGCGAATTGATACAAAAACAACAATGCGATATGGGCGAATGTATCACTACTTGGCAAATTGGGGATAAATAAATTACAAAAAAGGCTTTTACCAACTTATTATAGGTTGGTGAAAGCCTTTTTACTTATTGCGCAATTGCAAAAAATCATCATAATTTCGCACATAATCAGCAGCATTATATTCCGTAGAAGCCAATACCAACTGAATAGCCGTATGCGAATACTGCATCGTGTGCCAGCACAAACGGGGCAAATACAAACCCTGAGTGGGTTGGTCTAATACAAAAGTTTCTTTGTCGCCGTTGGGCATTTCTGTATAAACTACAATTTTACCCGTAAGCGCGACCAAAACCATTTCAGTATCGTGATGCGCGTGAAAACCACGGGTTACACTTTGTGGGGTAAAATATGTCCAAAATGTCCGCTTTACATCAAAAGGGATATGTTTTTGATTTTCGGCGATACTGATGAAACCTATAGTACTTTCGCCTATAGCGGGAAAGTTAAGTATGTAGGGCGAGGTTTTATTCATAAAAAATTGCTTATTTTAACTCAAAAATAATCGCGAAATAAGTGCGTTGCCCAGGTATTTGTACGGGCTGATAAGTAGCTGCTTGAGCATCGTTTAGCACATATTTTACATCTGGCCTACCCAATAAATCCACATAACCTACGGGTTTGTACAAAGGGGGAATAACTGTAGAAAGTAAGTTATTCAACCAAGCAAAATTAGCTTTAGGATTGGCCAAAATGGAAATATCGTGGTTGAAAAACACAATAAAACGCGGCTTTTTCTCTGTAATATCTTTTTCAAACTCTTGTTGCCAACTTTTGATATTGAGCATCGTACTGTCTTGCATCAAATAAGAAAAATAAGCGTGGCGAGTAGCCGATTTTAGCCCCGTATAAATCAACAGTTGCGGTTCAGAACCTATCAACAGCATTTGGTCGTTGGGTTTGGATTTGGCTTTCACATATTTGCCGATTTCGTAAGCCTCATTGAACGGATTGCCGCCGTAAGTGCCAGACACCACTTTCGGAATGTCTTTTTTGGCGGTAAAATAGTATTTATTAAGCGTAGTGATATTGATAACCAACAACAAAGCAGGCGCAGCAATTACCGCCCAACCTACAGATTGATTTTTGTGGCTTAACGCAAAAAGTGAGTAAAAAGCTGCCCCAAAACACAAAGCCAAAGCGGGAACTAACATCAACCAATAATGTCCGTAAAAACTCAAACTTGGGGTTATGGTCATAAAAGAGAAAAAGGCAATTAGCAATAAGCCAATTTTTTTGTACCAACTATTTTTTTCCCCTTTTATCAAAAAGTTCATTATCAACCCAGCGCCAGCAATTAGCCAAAAATATAGATAATTTTTAGTAGCGGCTTTAAACGCGAACATAAAATAATCTTTGCCCCCCAACTGCCCATTTTCGCCAGTCCAAGGGATACGGGTTGCATATTGTCCAGAGAAAGTTACCGACCAATAAAACATTTCTGATAAAGCCCCCATTAGCCACATTATCAAACACAAAAGCCCGAAAGTGCCAAAAACACCAGCCGAATAGATTAAGCCTTTGACGATGATATTTTTAAACCGATTTTCGCCATCTCCTTCTATCTGTGTTTTTTGCGCGTAGTACAGCACCGTAGCCAAACCGCCCAAGATGATAAAAAATACCCCATTGGGTTTGGTGAGCATAGACAAACACATAAAAACGCCCGATGTGAGCAATAAACCCCAGCGATTTTGTATAAGCCCTTTTTGTAAAAAGAATAAGCCACCTGTAGCCCAAAAAACAACTATATGTTCAGACTGCCGCGTAAAACCTGATATTTCGGGTGCTAATCCCAATAGCAAAGCAGCAGCAGCCACAGCAAAAGCGGTAGGTTTGTGTTCGTCAAACCAAGATTTGGCAAAATGGTATAAAAATAAAAAGCTGCCTATATTCAATAAAGTAATCCCTACAGCCAAACCTTTGAAACTGCCAAAAATAGCGATTAAAAGCCCATACATATAGAAAATACCGGGCAAACGCGATTCATAAAAATCCAAATAAGGCGTTTTCCCCTCCATAGCCAACTGCCCATAATACGCATAAATACCCTCGTCCCTTTCCATAGGCACTTCAAAAAAATGCGAACGGATATAATAGTAAAAAATAGCAATCAAGCCCAATACTATAGGCTCAAAATAAGGAATAGAAAAATCTACTTGGCGCGCAGATATGTTTTGTTCTGCCTGTGTTTTCATATAAATTTATTAGAGGAATGCAATCAAAAAAAATTACAAAGTACTAAATTGTCCAGTCTTCTATTCGTATGCCACTAATACGGGATAAATGCTTGTGATTGTTGGTAACCATAATTAGACTATTAGCCAGCGCAGTAGCCCCAATCAACAAATCAAAATCGTCAATCATTGTACCCTGTTGTTTTAAGCGAGCTTTTTCAGATGCAAAAATATCCAAAGCGGTAAAAATAGGAATGATTTGTAATTGCAACTGAAAATTATTTAGCATTTGTCTATTTTTATCAATTTGAAGGCTATTTTCCACCCCAAATTTTAACTCTGCTAAAGTAATTTCAGAAATAAAGCAATTATGTAGCCCAACCTTGTTTATTTTATTTTGCAAATCAAATTTACCTTTCAAATAGTAAATACAAATGTTAGTATCCAAAAGATATTGATTCATAACTCTTCTATTTTTCTATCCGTAAAACGCGCCATTCTAATCTCTGCGATAATCTCGTCAGCAGTTTTTTCGCTTTCAAAAGCACCAAAAAATGGGCTTATATCAGGATTAGTAGTTGATATATTATTTGCTATTAAATCAGGTTGGCGAATAGACATAGACAAGAAAGCGATAATATCTAATTTGTCGCCAGCGGTTAAATTATTAAGCAAAGAAAGATAAATTTCTACCAATTTGGATTTTGGCTGTAAATGGTTGGGAATTATTTGCATACTTTAAAAATTTATTAAAGAGAAAAAATTTAAAATCTTACTTCACTTTTTTGTGAGTGGCTTGTAGTATATCAAACTTATTACTTTCGTTTTTATAATGCACAAAAGCGACAATTTCGCATTTATTGGCTTGCCAAGCGGCAGGCAAGGAATAGGAAAAAGTTTGCGTTTGGGTTTCAAAAACAGCGTTTCCATCGTGGATTTGTAGCCCTTGATAGTCAGTGATTATATCCCGCAGCACGTGCTTGTGGGTGTAAAAAGTATCCACGCCACCCAAATCCAATTGAGCCGACACCATACCAGATTCGGTAAGTAAGACGGTTAAACCCAGCTTTTCGTTTATATTTTCGTTTATATTTTTATCAATTTCTATGCTGATATTGAGTTGGCGAGAAGCCGTATCAAACACGTGCGTAATATCCAAATCTACCAAAGGCTCACGGCACAATTCACCCGCAATATAACCCGACCAACTGCTCACACCAAGCGGGCGTTGAGTTTCTGCGCTAAACAACTTGCGGTTGATAGTAGCGGCTGGATAAGAGGTTACAGGTCCCAAAAGATTGTCTAAACTTGTGCCTTTTGTTGTGGTAAAATCCTCCACACTAAACGAATAAGGCACAGAAAAATAACCAGAGTGAATACCCACAGCTATAATTTTGTCCTCGCCGTATTGTTCGATTAACTGCTCAATTTTTTGGCTACCTATAGGACAATTTACACAGCGTACTCCCGTAAATTCTTCTATAATTACGCGTCTTTCTGTTTGACATTCGCCAATAACAGGGGGAATTTCTTTGCAAGCTGAAGCCAATACAACAGCAGATAAAGCGAGTAACGAGCTAATTTTCATAGTTATTGATTTGGTTATAAATGGTTGTTGGATAAGAATGGCGCAAAAATAATCATTTTTTGATAAAAAAACTTTTTTAATGCGAACAAGTGTGGTTGTGGCTGTGGAAAACGATTTCTATATTGCTTTTTTGTACGTGGTGATGTTCTAACAAATGCTTTATTTTGTGTTGAATATCAGCTACTTGCGATATGGTTAAGCCATCTTTAAAAGATAATTTTAAAGCCGCCATATTTTCCGAACTACTCAAAGCCCAAACCTGCAATTCCAACACTTTTTCCACTCCAGCCACGTGCAAAACTGCGTGTTTTAATTTTTCCCAATCTACAGCATCGGGAACAGCAGCATTGATTAAACGCCAACTTTGTGCCAATAAAGACCAAGTGGAACGCACCAACAGCAACACTACAGCCAAACTTACCGCAGCATCCAGCCATTGCCAACTCGTCAGCCAGATTAAAACTCCAGAAACCAAAACCCCCAAAGAAACCAGCGCATCGGCTACCATATGCAGATAAGCCCCGCGCATATTGGCATCTTCTTTGCTACCCGACATTAGCAAAAACGCCGTCGCCGAGTTGATAATTATCCCCAAACCAGCCACAGCAGCCGTTTCCAACCCAAAAACTTCGCTATTGAGCAACCAAAAACGGGCAATACTCTGATAAGCTAAAAAAATTAACGCCACAGCCAACAAGACACTATTGAAAAATGCGGCTAAAATGGTTGTTTTTTTCAACCCAAAATTATAACGGGAATTAGCGGGAATTTTTGCCAATCTGAACGCCAACAAAGCCAATAATAAACTCGCCGCATCGGATAAATTGTGGCTTGCATCTGCCCACAAAGCTACAGAATTATAAAAATATCCAGCCGCCGCTTCCACCCCCACAAAGATAAAATTTAGCAACGCCGCTATAATTAAACTCCAGCTAATAGCTTGAATATCAAAATGATGCGTATGCCCGTGTGAGTGGTCGTGATGTGCGTGGTCGTGGTGATTATGCGAATGGTTATGTTCGTGCGAATGGTCGTGATGATGGGAATGAGCCATATTTTATTTGGATAAAAATTGGTTTAATAATAATTCTGCTGCATAAAACGGGGAAACTTCGCCACTTTCTACCTTTTGTTCTAAATTGATTAAATTATTATAAACGGCAGTATTTTGATAAAAAGCAGCTTGCAGTTTTTGTTGTATGCTTTGATGCAACCAATAACGCGACTGCTGCGCTCTTTGTTGGGCAAAAAAGCCGCTTTGTTGGGTTTGAGATTGATATTTTTGTAAAATTTGATGAATTTCTGACAATCCTTTTTTTTCTATAGCTGAAGCCAAAACCGCTTGCGCTGTCCAACCGCTCGCTTTGGCTGGGAATAAATGTAGTCCGTTGGCTGCTTGTCGTTGTGCTAATTTTGCCGATAAAATCGCTTCTCCGTCCGCTTTGTTGATAACCACTAAATCCGCCATTTCCATAACCCCGCGTTTTATCCCTTGCAAATCGTCGCCAGCATTGGGCAACAACAACAGCATAAAAAAATCCACCATTGATTGCACCATCGTTTCGGATTGCCCCACGCCTACAGTTTCTACCAAAATCAGCTCAAAACCTGCCGCTTCGCATAAAATTATCGTTTCGCGCGTTTTTTGGGCTACACCACCTAAGGTTTTACCCGCTGGACTTGGGCGTATAAACACTTGATTTTCAACAGATAACAACTGCATACGGGTTTTGTCCCCCAAAATAGAGCCGCCGCTCACTTGACTGCTAGGGTCTATAGCCAACACAGCCAATTTTTGCCTTTTTTGGATAATTTCCAACCCAAAATTTTCTATAAAAGTACTTTTTCCCACTCCAGGACTTCCCGTAATCCCCACCCGCAAAGAACGCCCCGAATGTGGCAAACAACGCTCTATAATTTGTTGCGCAATTTGCTGATGTTTTTCTAAATGGCTCTCTATCAACGTAATAGCTTGGCTCAAAATGCTTCTATCACCGCTCAAAATACCTTTAACATAGTCTTCTACCGTATATTGAGGGCGACGAAAACGCTGCGCCAAAGCATCCAAATTAAAATTATTCATAAAAATTTGTTAAGAAATTCAATTTTTTTCAAAAATATATACAGTTGGCACAAGTTTTGCATCTATAGGGTTATCAAAACAAAATTTAAGTTAGAAATACACCCCAATTATGAAAACATTAAAATTTATAATTTGCGCTTTATTGGTCTGTGTGGTTTGCAGCAGCCAAGCGCAAGTGAGCCAAACTATATCCAACGCTTACACTATAGAAGCAGAAATCAACCAACTTTTTTTAGATTTAGAAACTAATGCAACTATAGAAATTCGCAAAACAGCCGCATCCAGAGTTTCAATCGAAACAACTATTAAAGCTAATGTACCTAACGATAAAATGTTGTCTTTTTTGATAGAACAAGGCCGTTATACAAACGAAACTACAACCGACAAGGGCAAAGGTACATTAAAAATTGCTAATAAAAAAAATAAAACTACGCTAATGGTAAAAGGGAAAGAATGTACAGAAGAATTTGTATATATCATTTATGTTCCCAACCAAATCCAATTTGTAAAAAACACAAATGGCGATAATATATTTGGCAATAATACAGCCGTTAGCCTCCACAAAGAATAAAATTTCTAGTCATAATGATAATGATTTTTTAGGTGAAAATGGGTTTAAAAGTGAATAGCCCCGTCCAACTGCACAGTTCGGCGGGGTTTTTTTATTTCCAATTTTTCAATAAAAAAACGCCCTTTCCGATTATGGAAGAGAGCGTTTTTTTATTTGTAATTTTGAATTATAGAAACAAATCAGGGCGTTTTTTCTGGAAATACTCGCGGATAAAGTCGGGTAGTTGGTTGTGTTTGATATAATCTATCAATTGATTTTCGGGAATAAAATCAGCATTTCTCACCTCTTTTCTACAATTTTCAGCCCCACAACGGCATTCCATAAGCCAATTTTTGGACGTAAAACTTGGTAGTACGGTAGTAGAGTAATCAAAGGCAATTTCTTCACCAACTTCTATGTCTCGCCTTGCTATGAGTTGATTTTTACCTATAATTGCGCAACAAGGATTACAAGTATGGTTAATAGCAATAAATAATGGCTCAAGTAACAAATAGCTATTTTTAGTCATTTGGAAAGGCATATCTATATGCACTTGTTTTGTTAGCACCAATAGCAAGCATTTGAACCAATCCACTTCTTTACCTTCCATAAAACAGACAGTTTCGCCTTTTTTGATAGGAATAATAGCAAAAACACCATTTCCTTGTATAGGGGAAGTTCTTACTTCTATCTTGGTTATTCCCATAGTATTATTTGCGGATTTTAGTGCTGATGATTTTAATCGGTTCATTGGGTTGTCCTGCGCCATTAGTTGGCACAACCGCGATTTTATCCACAACGTCCATCCCGTCTATTACTTTGCCAAAAACGGTATATTCTCTATCCAAATGTGGCGTGCCGCCTTGTTCTTTGTAGGCTTTTTCCTGTTCGGCTGTGTAAGTATAACCTTTGTAACGCGCCAATTGGTCAAATAACTGCGGTTGTATATTTTGGGCTTGCACGATATAAAATTGAGTGGCGGAAGATGCGCGGGTTGGATTGACTTGGTCGCCCATACGCGCTGCACAAAGTGCGCCTCTGTAGTGGAATAGTGTGCTATCAAATTCAGCAGCTATAGTGGAATTATCCAACTCTTCGCCCTCGTAAGTTGCGCCAGCAGCGCGAGCGTTGGGGTCTCCGCCCTGTATCATAAAATCTTTGATAATTCTATGAAAATTAATATCGTGGTAAAAGCCATTTTTGACCAATTTTAAAAAATTATCGCGGTGGCGGGGCGTTTTGTGTGAAAGTTGGACGCTGATAGTACCCAAACTCGTTTCTATTTCTACTATAGGCGAGTATTGGGGAGAAGAGGGATTATTCATTGCTGAACGACAGGCTGTAAAAGCGGTTAAAATTATAAAAAAATAAAGATATTTGAACATTTAGACCACAGAAATTTTAAGCATATTGGTTTTTTTCCGCGCTTGGAGCGGCATACTGCCCGTGTTGATGAGAATATCACCTATTTTTATCAAGCCTTTGGCTATCAAAATCTCCTGCAAATCTTTAAAAGTTTCGTCTGTAGTCGTGAATTTATCATAATAAAAACAGCGAATACCCCAAACCAAATTGAGCGTATTGAGCATATCAGCATCGGGCGAGAAAATAAATATCTCAGATTTGGGGCGATAAGAAGACACCACAAAACCCGTATAACCCGATTTGGTCATCCCTACAATGGCTTTAGCTTTGACTTCGCGCGCCAAACGGCAAGCTGTGAAACAAACCGCATCGGATAAAAAAGATTCGGAATGGTCATCTGGTTTGAAATTGCGATAATAAATACTATCTTGGGTTTCAGCTTGTTGTACGATACGGCGCATCGCCTCTACTACTTTGGCTGGGTGGTCGCCCATAGCGGTTTCGTTGGACAACATCACCACATCAGCGCCATCTATAACCGCGTTGGCAACGTCCATAATCTCGGCTCTTGTAGGCGTAGGATTTTTTATCATACTATCCATCATTTGAGTGGCTACAATAACGGGTTTTGCGCTGCGAATACATTTTTCAGTAATCATTTTTTGCAACATCGGCAAACGCTCCATCGGCATTTCTACCCCCAAATCGCCACGCGCTATCATCACGCCATCGGTAGCTTCTATAATGCTGTCAATATTGCGAATAGCTTCTGGTTTTTCTATTTTGGCGATAATTTTGGCGGAGTGATTTTTGGCTAAAATACGCTTTCTCAACTCATCAATATCGTTGGCGTTGCGCACAAAAGAAAGTGCAATCCAATTGAAAGGCTGGGTGAGCATAAAATCCAAATCTGCTAAGTCTTTTTCTGTCAAACTTGGCAACGAAACTTGTGTGTCGGGTAAATTCACCCCTTTGCGCGAGGATAAAAAATTGCCGAACAAAACCTCCAATTTTACGGTGTCTTTGCCGTTGGTTTCTTTCACCAAAAGTTCTACTTTGCCGTCATCAACCAGCACTTTTTCCCCCACTTTCACATCTTGCGCAAAAGTGTCATAACTCATATAAATTTTATCGGGCGTGCCTACGCATTTTTCGTTTATAAAGGTCAATACATCGCCTTTTTTGAGCGGAAAGCCATTATTTTCCAACTCGCCAATTCTTAATTTAGGACCTTGTAAGTCGCCCAAAATAGAAATGTTTGTTTTATACTTTTTGTTGATATGTTGTACAAATTCCACCACCCGCAAATGGTCGGCTTGAGTACCGTGCGAAAAATTGAGCCGTACCGCATCTATACCCGAATGTATAAGTGCCAACAAATCGTTGTAGCTAGAAGAAGCGGGGCCTATAGTGGCGAGTATTTTTGTTTTTTGAAAATTCATTTTAGTTTATTAGCAATTTGAGGTGAGCAAATAGTGGCGCAAAGATAGATTTATTATTTATCAAAATGCTAATTTTGCAAAAAAATACAAAAGATAAAAGCCCCCACTTGCACAAGTGAGGGCTTTTTTTTTACAACATATCAATCCTATGAAAAATTATGCGGATAAAATTGCTTGGTAACGGTCTTTGTTGGCAAACAACAAAAATAATACCAAAGCTATTAAAACTATACTAACAACAGGGAAAATCTCCCCCATAATAAAAATGTGGAAAAATGTGATATTCAATACTATCGGCGCAGCCAATACATAAGCCAATGGACGGCGGAAACCCACCAACATCATCAGCCCCGTAACAACTTCTAAGCCTTTTACCACGTGCATAAAACCCGTTTTTACCATAATATCCATCCACATAAACGCTTGGGAATCCTTTGGAAAATTATCTAGGTTGAACATTGGGGTAAAAAATATAATCCCAAAAGCAAAAAATACCAATCCCAATAGATAGTTGGCTACAAGTGTGGCTATTTTCATCGCATTTTTTTTATTTTCAGCCGTTTAACTACAGAAATTTGAAAAATTTGTCTGAAGCGCGGCGTACTTTTTTAGCACCTGTGAGGTAATCGCCTGCTGCATCTCTGTAACCCAAAGGCAACATAACTGTAGAATGTAAACCTTGAGCAGCCAAGCCCAAAATTTCATCCACTTGCGCGGGTACAAATCCCTCCATTGGGGTTGCATCAACTTGAGCAGCCGCAGCCGCGATAAGTGCAGTTCCCAAAGCGATATAAATTTGTTTGTCAATCCATATTTTTTTGGTGTTGTCGTCCAAAGGAAGTACATTTCCTGCTATGTAACCTTTAAAGCCCTCAAGAGCTTCCAAAGGTGCGTTGCGCTGGGTAGCTATGTCTTGAATATAATTATCTATATGTTGGGCAGTTACTGTATTCCAACCGCAAAAAACTAACAGATGAGAACAATCTACAGTTTGAGTTTGTCCATAAGCTGCCGCTTGTATTTTAGCTTTTAGTTCAGGATTTTCAATTACCAAAACGGTAAAAGGTTGCAAACCGTAAGAAGTCGCGGTGAGGCGGATTGTTTCTAAAATTTGGTCAATCGTTTCAGCTGAAACTTTTTGTCCGTTCATTTTTTTGGTTGCGTAGCGCCAGTTTAGTTGTTCTATCAAAGTAGAAGTCGCTGATGTTGTGCTCATAATTGAATTAAATTATTAATAATTGTTGAAAGATTAAAAATGACAACACAAAAGTCTATAAAATGTTTGTATGTACATATATTTTTTATACACAATAACAAAACTTTAACTAAAAAAAGCCCTTCCCTACTCGGAAAGGACTGTGTAAAATTATATTTTTTGGCTGCTATTCCAAAATCATTTTTTGGCTAAAATTGCCTTTTGAAGTTTGCACTTGCATAAAATATACGCCTTTTGGCAACGCTTTTAAGCTAATTTGTGGATTATTGCCGCTAACTTTTTGATTATGAACCAACTCACCTAATTGACTGTAAATGAACAAATTAGCAGTTTCTAATTCAACACTCGCGTTTAAAATAAAATTGCCGTTATTGGGATTTGGTATAATTTTAAAACTTGTATTTTGTTCGTTTTGAGAATTTACGCCCACACAAATTACGGCCTGAATGCTATCTATGTTGGTATTAACAGGCGCGTTAAAATCAAAATAAATATGCGCTTGGCTTTCTATGAAAAGGGCAGGTTGTAAAAATACTTGCGTCGCCACCAAGTTCCCTTTTGGCTTAATTTTAAACTCAATAAAACCGTGTGAAAGTGGCTCGTTGGTAAAAGAATCTATCAAATTAATGTTGTTAAAAATCCATTTTACGGCTACAGCGGGTTGGTTGTTGCGCAATACATTTTGAATTTCCAAACTATAAGCGTGGCTTGCCGCCAAAGTTTGTAAAGTGCTAATATCCAAGTAATTAGATAAAGTATCTTGCACGATTACATCTTCTGCGTAAAAAGTTCCCGTATTTTGAAAGCGAATTTTATAAAAAATATCTTCATTTTCTTCATTAGAATTAACACAAATCAGAATACCATCTTTATTGGCGTTAATATCGTTGGGGTCGTATGCGCCAACAACCGTATTTTGCGCTTGAGCAAAATTATTGCTTGTGTCCGCATCAGTTTGGGCAAGCGTTCCACTCAAATTATAAGTTATAAAATTGCCAAGCGGCACAGAAACGGGTACATTTACCATTATTTCTATTTGGCGAGTTTCAAAAGGCTGCAAATTGCTGAACGTCCAAGCCAAATTTTGACCACTTTGCACAGCCGATTCAGAAGCAGAAATAAAACTAATTTGCGCATCTAAATCCAAACTTAAATTACCGCTATTGATAACCGTATTGCCCACGTTGCTGTAGCTCACCACAAAATAATTGTCAAAACCTGGCCTGTGCAAACTTTGGCTAATATGTACGCCCAAATCCGTTTGACTACCCAAAGCCGTTAGCACAAAATCCCTACCGCTAAAAATTTGGCTACTCGTGTCCGTAATAACCGTGTAAGATGCTGGCGAAACGCTAAAATAGTTAGGATTGTAGCCATTTGCCAAACTTATATCGCTTGTGTCATCGAAATCCATATACATTTGATAAAGCCCTGTGCTGTCTGTCGCTGCTGCGTAATAAGGGCTGCCTGCTATGATATTATTTACTAAAGGAATGTCTATTGAAGTGTCAAAAAAATTATTATTATTTGCATCAAAATAGGTTTGGCCTTGTACTTGGTTATAACTTGGGCAATTGTTGGGATTATTCAAATTACAGAGGCTTGGTGTAGCTACATCAAAGTATACATTTGGCGGCAAATTAGGAATGCAAGTTATGTTAGTATTTGCTATATGGACTTCAGTTAAATCATTTGATAATAAAGGCAAACAAAATAAATTAGGATTATTAGAACAATATAATCGCCAAAGTATATTTGGGAGTTGGGGCAAAAAATATAAATTATTATTCCCACACCAAATATACCCTAAAGAGGAAGGTAAATTCGGTAAACTTGTTAATTGGTTAAATTCACAAGAGAGTAGGCTTAAAGAATTAGGCAAAGCAGGTAAATTAGTCAGTTGATTATGACCACAATACACTTCTGTTAATCCACTCGGCAAAGCAGGCAGATTTAGTAATTGACAGTTGTCACAATCTAAATACGTTAAAGAGTTTAAAAATAATAGAGAAGGCAAAGCTATTAACGGATTGTTTGAACAAGCAAAGATAGTTAAAGAATTAGGTAAAACAGGTAAAGTTGATAATGCATTGGTACTACAATCTAATGCTGACAACAAATTAGGTAAATTAGGCAAACTTGTAAGTTGATTTCTATCGCAATACAAACGAGTCAAGGAATTTGGCAAAGTAGGCAAACTTGTAAGTTGATTAGAAGGACAATTTAACTCAACAAGAGAATTTGGCAAAATTGGTAAACTAGTTAGTTGGTTAGCACCACAATATAGCGCCTCCAAATTTGTAAAGCCAGCTACTCCAGTCAAGTCAGCAATATTGCTCGAATACACATTCAAATTTGTCAATGTCTGCGCCGCAGGCAACAAATCATTATTTGCATCAATACAAGTTGGGCATTGCTGCCGTATCGCTGCTGCAAAGTTAGCATCTGGGATGTTTTGGGCTTTAAGCCAAAAAGCAGCTACAAAAAGGCTGCAAAAAAGGGTAAACGTGCGCATCATAAAATTAGTTTTTGAAAAGTGAATAATGAAACACAAAAGTAAGCAATTTTTTTAATAAATAAAATCTTTTTTTATAAAAATTGTACGATTCCAAACTAAAAAGCATAAAAAAAAGCCCTCTTCTTGCGAAAAGGGCTGTAACATTGTGTGTTGATTGGGAAATTACTATTATTGTTTTACAAATTTTTTGGCGTAACTGCCTTCGCTTGTAGTAATGAATAGATAATAAACGCCTGTAGGCAATTCTTCTACCGCGATTTGTGCGACTTGCGCGCCTGCGGCTTGGTTTTGGTTTTGGCTGATGTTTTTAATCACTTGTCCCATTCCATTAACGATATTTAAGCTCACTTCTACATCGCTAACTAACTGATATTTAACATTTAGTAAGGTTGTAGCGGGATTGGGCATAATTTCTAAACCAATTTCTTCTGCTCTGGTTTGGGCTATAGCTACAGGTTGCACGATTGTGGTAACTTGCGTGTTGGTGATTACAGGCTCGTTGAAATCAAAGTAAATCGCTGCGCTGTTGTTGATTTCTGTTTGTAAAGGCAAACCTGCTTGTCTATCCATTTTGAAGCTAATAAATCCGTGTGAAGCTGGCTCATTGCTGAATGAATCTGCTAAGTAAATGTTATCAAAAGTAGCAATTAAAACATTACCTTCTACACGTACATTGGCGCGGTGGCTGGTGTTGATATTTTTTACCGAACTAGCTATCAAATTATTTTCAAAAGTATCGCGAATTTCTACTCTAATAGCTGGCGCGTTGCCCGTATTTTGGAAACGAATTAGATAATCCATTTCTGTGTCTTGAGTATAAATTTCTGCATCAAAACTATTGCCCGAACGGAAATTAAACTGTTGTTTGTCGTTGGGGTCATAAGAATTAACTACAGTAGCTACCGTCACATCGTTATTGTCTGCTGGCACTGCATCACCTACTAATGGCGTAACGGAAACATTATTGCTTAATGTTGTACCGAAAGGCTGATTGCTGCCAAGATTTGCTTGAAAACTAATATATCTACACTCACCACTCAACAAATTGCTATAAGCAAACACTAAATTATTCGCATTGATAGTTGGGGTGATAGGTTGATAATTGTAATAATAACCATAATTCACCAAAGATTGAACGTATGCAGAAGCAGGCACATAGGTCAATAAAGGGTCTAATACAACGGTTATATCTCCAGTTTGAGGTAAATTCCCAGCGTTGCAAACATAAATACTGTTCCATTGATTATTCATAGGGCGTACATTTCCAGCATAATAACTAACTTGCACATCTATATCATTGGCACGACCTATAAAAAAGTTATTATTGCTATAATTTCCACCTTGCGCGGTTGTAGTTACAGTATAATTATTTGTATTGGGACAGATTACTGCCACTGCGCCATAAGGGGTTACAGAAAGAGAATAAGTGGTGGCTTCTGTGGTATTAAATTGATAATAACCATTAGCTTGGGTATAAGGATAGTGTGCCTGTCCTGTAGTAAGGTCTGTAATAACAACTTGTTGATACCAAGCATAACCATTTTGTGTAGGTTGGCAGCTAGCGTTGTTGTACACATAACCAGAAATAGTAGAAAGGCAATTGGGCGTATTATCAACTTGAAAAACGCGTCTTACTGTGCAATTAGTGTTTGGGTCTGTTACCGTCAAACCGTAAGCACCAGCAACTAAACCTGTAGCTGAAGCTGTTGTTTGCCCGTCAGACCATTCATAAATATAATTACCAGAGGTGTAAAAATTAATGCTACCAGTAGCCATTGTACAATTAGCCTCATTAACCCGCGTGCCATAGTTGAACAAGCCTTGACCTACATTTATACTTTCGTATGTTTGGCAATAATTGCCAGCGTGACCCACATAAATATAATCGCTATCAAATAGACCTGAAACGTCTTCTGTCGTAAAACCACTATAACCCCACTGATAAGTATATGGTGGTGTACCCCCACTTACAGTTACATCTACAATACCGCCCAAACCGTTGGCAGAACAAACATTTTGGATTACTGTGTGTGTTACCGTTACGGGTACAAAACTGGTAAAACGTGCAGTTACGTTGTCTGTCGCTGTAGCTCCTGTGGCATCGGTAACAGTTACAGAATAGAACTGCCCTACATTTGGATTGTCAATGCGTTGGGTTGTACTGCCATCATTCCATAGATAAGTATAAGGAGGATTGTTGCCCCAAGCCCAAACTTCAACAGCTGCTATACCCGTTTGGCAATCTACAGAATCTCGCAACCAAAGGCTAAAATTTTGTGCTTTTGCTTGATATGCTGTTCCCATAAAAAAGAGCAGCGCAAAAAAAGAAAAGATTGTTTTCAACATAGTTGTAAATGTGTTTTGTAAATAAAAAAATGTGTTTTGTTATTTGATGATACAAAAGTATAGCGGTTTGCTTTAAAAAAAAATAACAAAAAAATAGGCTTGTCAAATATAAACTTGACAAACCACTGATTATAATTGGATAAAACTTATTTTTTATCAAAAAAACTTTTTATAATAAAAATAAAAGACGCTACAAAAAATCTATTTGGTAGCATTAAATACATACTTTTGCAAATTCACAGCTATTTTTCCCCTTGTTATGGATTTATTGTTTTGAACAAGTGCCGATAAAAAATATACCTTTGCCCCATCAAAACCTGACAAATACAATTGGTTTCCTTGTATATTGCCGACGAGGTGAGCGTCTATTTCGCCAATTTTTAGCTTAGCTTTTACCACATTTTCTTTTTGTTGGAACTCAAACTGCAAAACTTGCATAGAATCTACCCCTTGTTGGGCAAAATCTGCCTGCCAAAGTCCAGAAATATCAGCTATTGGTTCGCGACGCACATCAGGAAAACGGGGAAATTTGCCACTTTGGGCTTGAAAAACAAGCGGATATTCGCTATCGTCCTCAAAAAACAACTTGCCTTCCATCAAATTGATTTCATAAATCACCCGTAGATAAGTTTTGGATTTATTAAAATAAGCAAATAGCGTATCGCCCCAAAACCGCAAACTATCCGTCTCCATTTGGCTCAATCCGTTATCAAAAACTAATTTTTGCGGCTTGCCTTTTTCATCACTTTTGACCTGAAATAATACAGGCGCTCGTTCTGCCGTAGTTGCATCAGTTACGAATACCCCGCGCCAATCGTCAGGCGCTATATACTCAAAAGGACGACCTGTTTGAATGCTAAAACAGGAAGATAAAATTATAGATGAGTAAATTAAAATATAGAATGATTTCATTTTTTAGAAAATTGTTTATATTGATAACTTTAACCCTTTTTAATTGATTTTTGTTTAAAAAAACGTAATTTTTTATATTATGCCCAACATTTTATTCCGCCACATCAAAG
This sequence comes from Chitinophagales bacterium, assembly GCA_013297745.1. Taxonomy (GTDB): domain Bacteria; phylum Bacteroidota; class Bacteroidia; order Chitinophagales; family Saprospiraceae; genus JAAFIM01. The sequence goes on from JAAFIM010000001.1 coordinate 150,559, forward strand.
GCTTAGTCTTAGCCAATCACGAATTTAGCCGCTTAGAGGGCGCAGCTATGCACAATATCCCGATTATAGAAAATGCTTATTTATTGGTTGAAAATGAGCGCATTATAGATTTTGGCAATATGCAATTTTGCCCTGAGCGAGCCGACCAAATTATAGACTGTAAAGGAAGATTTATTTTGCCCGCTTGGTGCGATTCACACACGCATTTGGTATTTGCAGGAAGCCGAGAAACCGAATTTTTGGATAAAATCAAGGGACTTTCTTACGCCGAAATAGCCGCCAAAGGCGGGGGAATTTTGAACTCGGCGCGATTATTACAACAAACGCCAGAAGAAGAATTATTAGCGCAAAGTTTGCCCCGTTTGCACGAAATTAGCCAAAACGGAACGGGCGCAGTGGAGATAAAAAGCGGTTATGGGCTGACATTGGAAGCCGAGTTGAAAATGTTGCGGGTTATTCGCGAGTTGAAAAAACATACTTTGATGCCCATAAAAGCTACATTTTTGGCTGCTCACGCTCTACCGTTGGAGTATAAAGACAACAAGCGCGGTTATTTGGATTTGGTTATCAACAAAATGCTGCCTGCTGTAGCTGATGAAAATTTGGCTGATTTTATAGATGTATTTTGCGAAACGGGATTTTTTAGCCCTCAAGACACTGAAGAAATTTGCCAAGCGGCGGCGCGTTACAATTTAATCCCAAAAATACACGCCAACCAACTCGGTTTTAGCGGCGGCGTACAAATTGGGGTTTTGAATAAAGCCCTTTCCGTTGACCATTTGGAACACGCCGACGATGCAGAAATCCAAGCACTTTTGGGCAGCCCAACTATAGGCACATTATTGCCTTCAGCCGCTTTTTTCCTCAAAATGCCCTATCCCAAAGCGCGCAAAATGATAGATAAAGGTTTGGGCGTAGCCTTGGCTACAGATTTCAACCCAGGAAGTTCGCCATCGGGCAAAATGCCTTTTGTGCTGACTTTAGCCTGTCTGTATATGGGGATGTCGCCCCAAGAAGCGATTAGTGCGGCTACTATCAATGGTGCTTATGCGATGAATTTGGAGCAAGAAGTCGGCAGCATTTGCAGGGGAAAATTAGCCAATTTGATTATAACCCAACCCATCAACAGCCTTGCTTTTATTCCTTACTATTTTGGGGGCGATGTGGTAGAATCTGTTTGGATAAAAGGGCAAAAAATCAAATAATGACATTTCTTAATACAACCGTTTTAATGTAAATTTTATGTAAATTCTGAATTTTGTTTGTAATTTTTCAAAAACAGAATAAAAAATAAAAAAATAGCTATTTAACCAAATAAAATTTTAATAATCCCCCAAAAACAACTTTTGCGGTTTTTCATATATTAAAACAGAAAATTAAATAAGTCGTTGAAAAAATAACGTTGGCCGACGAAAGTGATTTTGGTCGGAAAAAAGCTGCAAATGGTCTAACAAAACTTGCACGGTTGAAAAAGTCGCCTTACCTTTGCAGTGTCAAAAGAAATAAAGATAATTTCTAAGACAAAAAAACAACCACAAACCGAACAAAATTTGGTTTTTTATCAACAAACATTATTTTCTTGCTTAAAATAAAATTCATACAACTATGAAAAATGTAAAATTCGTTTTCGCCCTCGTTTTAGCTTTGGCTTTGGGTTTCAACAATAACATTCAAGCACAACAAGCTATTTTGGCTTCACATATAGCTGACGACGGCGGCAAAAAAATGACCACTAACGGCGCAACCATCGTTTCTCAAGCGCACGAAGGTATGGTTATCACCCTTCAAAATGGAAAATACGGTTTCGCCAACAAACAAGGCGTTGATGTAGTTTTGCCCACTTACGAAGATGCACACTTATTCAGCAACAATTACGCTGCTGTTCGCACTAACGCAGGTTGGACTTTTATCAACAAACAGGGCAAAAAAATCAGCCGCCGCACTTACGACTGGGTCGGTTCTTTCGGTGAGATGGGTTACGCTCCCGTTCAAATCAACGGCAAATGGGGCTTTATCAACGAACAAGGCGCAGAAATTAGCTCAATTAAATACGACAAAGTTGCTCAATTTGATAAAAATGGCAACGCCGTAGTAAAAATTGGCGAAAATTGGTTTTTGTTGAACGAAAATGGCGTAGAAACGCCTATGGACAACGCCGACAAAACACAACAAGCTGATATTGAGCGTCTTATCAAACTTTAGAATTAGAATTTTTTTTCATACAAGCAAAGATGAATCATAACTAAAAATCGTAAAGAAATTTGGTATAAACTAGCCTGTCGCGTGAGCGGCGGGCTTTTTTTTTATTTAATCTGTAACTTTTTCGCTATCTGCTATTTATGAATAAAATTATAAGATAATGCTAAAACATTTTTTTCTATTTATTTGCCTTTTTACTTATCTGTCGCTCGCTGCGCAAATAAAACCTGTAGTTATTTACTCTGGCGAATATTGCGTGGAAAGGACAGTTATCAACCCTCTTTATTATAAACCTTGCCAGCAAGGCGCAGATACCAATAAACAAGAAAAGCATATTTTTGAATTGGTATTATTAGAAAATAATGAATTTTGGGCTGTGCAAAATAGCAGATACACTTTTCAGCGCGATAGTTTGCAGTTCATCACAGGACGTTGGAAAATAGATAGTCAAAATTATGTATTGGAAGTAGATAGCGCGCCCAAGCGTTTTAGCCATTTCAAAAAAGTTAGTTATCGTCCCGATTATTTTAAAAGACCTTTTTTTCGTTCGCCTAATCGCGCAAGATATTTGGATAGTGAAAATTATAATTTCGTTCTGCCTGCCACAAGCAATAATATTTCGCAAGAAGGTTTATTTATTTATCCCAAAGAATGTTTTTGTTTTATCGTTCTGACCAAAACGCTAACTTTTCCCACTCAAAAAAAGAGTTTGCCTATACAGTTTTTCTTTGAATCTTCTATTCTTGCCGAAATCCCGCGCACTTTGTACGAGTTAAAAGATTGATATTATAAAGTCTGCCTGTGGGTGGACTTTTTTTTATTTAATCTGTAACTTTTTCGCTATCTGCTATTTATGAATAAAATTATAAGATGATGCTAAAACATTTTTTTCTATTTCTCTGCCTTTTTGGTTCTCTGTCGCTCGCTGCGCAAATAAAACCTGTAGTTATTTACTCTGGCGAATATTGCGTGGAAAGGACGGTTATAAACCCTCTTTATTATAAACCTTGCCAACAAGATGCAGATACAAATAGACAAGAAAAACATATCTTTGAGCTGGTATTATTAGAAAATAATGAATTTTGGGCTGTGCAAAATAGCAGATACACTTTTCAGCGCGATAGTTTGCAGTTCATCACAGGACGTTGGAAAATAGATAGTCAAAATTATGTATTGGAAGTAGATAGCGCGCCTAAGCGTTTTAGCCATTTCAAAAAAGTTAGTTATCGTCCCGATTATTTTAAAAGACCTTTTTTCCGTGCGCCCAATCGCGCCCAACACTTAGATTTTGAAGAATATCAAATGGTAGTACCTTTTACCCACTCAAAAATGAAGCATATTAGCCTGCGTATTTACCCAACTGAATGTTTTTGTTTTATTGGTCTAACACAATCATTCACTTTTCCTATCAATACTACCTCTTTGCCCATTCAATACCTTGACCCTGAATTTACAGCCGAAATCCCGCGCACTTTGTACGAGTTAAAAGATTGATATTATAAAGTCTGCCTGTGGGCGGGCTTTTTTTTTGCACAAAATTGGCATTTTATAAATAAATAGATTAGTTTTGCGCCAAATTTTTCTCCTTATGAGAAAAAAGAAACACTCAACCCCACAAAACGAAAACAACAATATGCCAGAAAATAACGAAACCCAAAATAATCAAACTAACCCAACCGACCAACAAGAAACTAATCACGAAAACCAAACTGACCAACAAGAATACTTTAGCCAAGAAGATTTTGAACCAACTTGGCAAGAGCGGCTTAAAGATTTATTCAGTTTGCAATTGGATACGGACGAAGCCAACACTCACGCCCAAATTAGCAAAAGTATAGATTTCAAAGGCGGCAATTTATGGGCTTTGTTGTTCGCGGCAGCTTTGGCTTCTATAGGTTTGAACACCAATTCTGTAGCTGTGATTATTGGCGCAATGTTGATTTCTCCCCTAATGCAACCGATTGTGGCTGTGGGTTATGCAGCAGCTACGATTGATTTGAGTTTATTGCGCACAGCAGCCCGCAACTTGGGTTTAATGGTTTTGGTGGCTTTATCGGCAGCATTTTTATACTTTTTGCTAACGCCGCTCAAAGAAGCCACGCCCGAAATTTTGGCTCGCGTGCGCCCAACTTTATACGATGTGTTGATAGCCATTTCGGGGGGAGCGGTTGGAATAATTGCCGCCACACAACGGGAAAAAAATCTACTCTCTTTGGCTGGCGTAGCGATTGCTACAGCGTTGATGCCGCCGCTTTGCGTGGCTGGGTATGGGTTGGCGACAGCGCAATTTGGTTTCTTTGTGGGTGGTTTTTTCTTATTTTTTATCAATTCGGTATTTATAAGCCTAACAAGTTTATTATTTACCAAATTTTTTCTAAAATTCCCCAACAAAACCTTTCTAGAACCCAAACAAGAGCAACAAGCCAAATATATTTTGGGTGGATTAATCGCTTTGGCTGTAGTGCCGAGTATTTTTACCGCCGTGCAAGTGGTACGCGAAGCTATTTTTATCAACAGAGCCAATTTTTTTATAACTGATAACCTCACTTTTTCCAACACAACGATATTAAAACCGTACAATTTGCAATATAATTTGGATACGCCCACAATAGAACTGGTGTTAATCGGCGAACCTTTGCCCGCGCAAGTGGTTGAAAACGTGCAGAATAAACTACAAGATGCGCGTTATAATCTAAGCGGTTCTAAACTAATTTTGCGCCAAAGCAACAATAGCCAAAGTTATTACGGCGGACAAATCAACAGCTCGGTCGTAGAATCTGCCTTAAAAACCAAAGACCAAATTATAGAAGACCAGCGCAAAAAAATCAACGAATTGGAGCGCAATACGGGCAAATCTGGCGGAGGCGGACAAGCTATTTCTCAACAAAATTTAACATCAATTAGCAAAAAATTGGCTGCCCTATTCCCAGAAGTGCGCAAAGTGGCTTATAATGAAATGTTGAGTGTTTCGCCCGACGGCGGCACAGCAGAATTAATGCCCATTTTTTTGATAAAAACAGAATCCGATTTGGATAAAGATACCAAAAATAAGATTGAGAACTTTTTAAAAATAGAGTTGGACTTAAACGCGGTGCAGGTGATAAGCTATTAACCAAAAATACTTTTTATAAATTTTTTTTTTAAAAAATAGCCAAGCACACAACAAATTAATAATTTGTTACGTTGAAGCAGCAACACAATTAAAAAACAATTAATAATATGCTTAAACAAATCATTTTCGCCACTACTTTGGCTATCTTCGCTTTCGCGCAAAATGCTAACGCTCAAAAAAAAGCTGAAGTAAAAACACTTGGCGATTTAATCTCTTACAACATCGCTGACCTTCAGAAAACAACAACACAAAAACCCAAACAAGAAACCACCACGCTTGGTGAAATTTCGGCTTTAGCTGAGCTCAAATCAACTTCTGCTCCAGCAACCTGCGAAATCACTAGCCTTGTTCTACAAATAGAACGCGCTGGCTTAGACCCAATGGAAATTACTGGCTTGACCAATAAAGAAAAGTTTTCTAAAACGATGAAGTCCCTCAAAAAAGGCGACCGCCTCACTTTTACCCAAATGAAAGGCAAATGCAAAGGCGAGGCTAAAGAACAGGAATTAACTGATGTGGTGATTGAAGTGAAATAATAAGAACATTCAAATTTATAAAAGTCCTTTTGCAAAAGAGGGCTTTTTTTATTTATTTTTGGTAACTTTTTGAGCATTGCTTTTCTATAATGATTTATATAGAATAAAAAAATCCCCTCTCCAGCTCGGAAAGGGGATTTATAATTTTTATAAATTCATAACTAATCAATAGCTATAATTTTGACAGGAGGCAAACCGTTGAAGAAAGCAGCGCCTGTGCTGTGCGTGTACGCGCCCATAGTTGGCACCAACAATAAATCGCCAATTTCCATATCAGGCAATAAATGGTCGTGGCGGGAAACTACATCAGAAGAATCGCAAGTTGGCCCTGCAATAATACAAGTTTCCAAAGCTGCCGTGCGAGATTTGGGGTGCATAATTTCGTAATCTACGTGGTCAAACACTTTACCAGAAAAACAGCCGTACAAACCTTCGTCGATAAAATACCAAGTTTCGCCAGAACGCACATTTTTACCCAAAATTTTGGTAATCAAAGTAGCATTGCGAGCAGCCAAACCGCGGCCAGGTTCTGCCACATAACGCGCGCCTGTATCGCCAAAATGATTTTCTAAATAACCATAAACTTCTGCTGCAAAACTGTGCAAACTCGGAATTGCTTCGCGATAAGGCGCGGGAAATCCCCCACCAATATCTATCAACTCCAAAGGACAGCCAATTTCTACACAATAATCCCAAAACTTACGCACTTCTATCAACATATCGTCGTAATCGGTCGGGTCGATACATTGAGAACCCACGTGAAAAGCCAAGCCTTTGACCGTTCCGCCCTTTTGCATAGCGGCATTTACCAACTCGCGCGCTTTGGACAATTCGCAACCAAATTTGGCAGACAAGTTGATTAAACTATGCTCGCCAGATGCTTTTAATCTCAAAATCAGATTAAAATCTTTGCTATAATTTAGCATTTTATCCAATTCGCTTTCGCAATCAAACGTGAACCAACGCACGCCAGCCTCGTGGCAAATGGAGATATTTTCAGCCGTTTTGCAAGGATGGGTATGAATCATTCTGTCCGTGCTAAAACCAGCTTTTAAAGTTGCGTGGAGTTCGCCGTGTGAGCAAATATCCACAAAACCGCCTTCTTTTTGCAATTCGTCAAGGAGGCTTGGTTCATAATTCGCTTTGACCGCGTAGTACAAATCTACTTTGGGCATTGCAGTTTTGAGCGTCCTATAATTTTCGCGGATTGAAGTGCGGCTATACACCACTAAAGGTGTGCCGTACGTGTTGGCCAACTCATTGGCGCGTTCAAAGCTAATTACGGGGCGAGCGATTTCCTTTTCTGTGAGGACAGCTAAGGGTTCAAACTGCGTGTTTTCTTTCATTGAGAGAATACTATATTTGTATTGTTGTGAGTAAAAATGAATTTATTATACCTTTTTTGAAATAGGACAGCAAAAATAAGCAAAAGTTTTCAATTCGTGCAACTTTTTTTAGAAAAAATGATAAAAAAAACTTGAATTCAATTTTTTTAGCTATTTTTGCGGCAAATTATTCACTTTTTAAATAAGATAATTATGTCTAATTCAGGCGCACCACAAGGGGCAAAAGCCACATTTTTATTGGGTTTGATTACAGCTATTGTTACTTTGGTACTGTTAATCAATTATGTAGTTAGTCAAAATATGATTAATTTACCCAAATAATCCAGCTTTATTTTTAGCAAAAAGCGTTCCAACTACACAAGTTGAAACGCTTTTTTTTTGCTTATATTTTCACCAAATTTCCCCGCTCGTCCTCCAGCTCAATTCCCGTATATCGGCATAACTCTTCAATTATAGCAAATGTTTGATATTGTTGTATAAAAGACGGCGGAAATAGTTTTGTAGCTCTTCCATTAATTACGAAAATGGGCGAATAAGGACTTTCTAAATCAAACTCACTTCTAATTTTTTCAATATCGGCAACTTTGTACGTCCATTTTTGGGTAGCCGATAAGCAATAACAGCATAAATTATAAAATATAAAATTTGGAAAGGCACAAGCCCTCAATAAGGGCTGAGCGTATAATAAGTATGAGCAGCCCAAGTATTTAGAATTTTTTCAATTCTTGCAATAAATTATTATGCGCTTCATTTATTCGCAAAATTTTAACCACTGCAAATTTATTTTTATCAATTTTCACCTCTAATACAACATCTTGCATTGGGCTAATAAACGCAGCTTCTTTTTTATTATCTTGTATGCCGAACTCAACTTTACAAGGCTGATATTCTTCTGCAGTTTCCCTGTTATATGTTTTTATAAAGCTCACAAAACCACTTTTCGCTTCATTATCAATTTCTTGCACTTGAGTATTAGCAGCTTCTTCCATCGCCAAAAAATTATTAAAATACATTATTTGGGCTGTTTTTACCCCTCTAAATGTGTGTAATGTATCCTGAACGCGCTGATATTTACAAAGATTTATTGTGATAAAACCTATTGAATCCCGATTGGCTTTTATCGCTGATTTATTCAATAAATTTATAAGTGCTGTATTTATTTTGTTATAATTAGCCGTGTCGTTGGACTGTTTATAACTTTCCTGTTTAGAGTAAAGTTGTAGTAATTCTTTGCTTTGTTTTTTATTTTTTAATTGTAATTCCTCTACATAATACCCAGCCGTTATTGATTTACAATTTTCCTTATAAGGCTTTTTTTGAAAAGGAATTTGTAGCTCAAGTGCTTCAATTTTACGCTTAATGACAGTCTTAATTTGCTCTGTATTCAACATCCAAGCATCTATAAAAGGAGATAAATAACTATATTGCTTTTGTAAAATTAAAAAACTGCTCTCTGTGCGCGTTTCTGCAATTTTGTGGTCAAAATAGTTTATTATTTTCAACTCAACCGTATCGTTCATTGTACAAACTTGCCAATACAAACTATCCAAAGTCCAGCGATAATAGTGTTTAATTTTAAATTCTTTTATATCTATTAAAGTGTTTAAATAGCCATTCAAACTGTTATCTTGTTTTGCTTCTTTAATCAATCGGTTGGCTTCCAATTCAATTAATGATAGTACGATGTGGGTAGAATCTTTAAATAAATTTAACGCAATAGCTTTATTTTCAGCCCTTACCGCCAATTCTTTAATTTTTGTTAAATGCTCAATTCTCAAATTTTCTTTTCGCGAATAGCAGCCTTCAGGTTGTAAATATCTATAACCATCACACAACCTACCAAAAACGAAATGAGGTTGAATAAACTCAGAATTATTTGTAGCCGCTTCAATTAATTTTTTTGTGCTGTCATAACGACTTTCAAATTTATCAAAATACTCTTTACAAGTTTCAAGAGGTCTATCGTAAAAATTATTATTAATAGTATTTTTATCGCTATTATTGGTTACTGCCAAAGAAATTAAGCAACAAAATAGTACGTAAAACCAGTTGGATGTTTTCATAAAAAAGTGATTTAATTTTTTTAAAAAATAGGCTTACCAACAATATATGGTAGCCATTTTAAATTTTATTTTGTTTTTATTTATTTTGTCTTTCGAACAACATTTTAAGCTAAAATTGTTCATTATTAGTCGTTTTTATTGATAAATCACGATTTCGTAACCCTAATATATACTTTACTTCATTTGTATCCATTCCTATTCTTATTTGTTGCCAGCGGTTTGCTGTGTAATTTTCTGAATACACAGTTGGGCAGGTACATTCGTGGCAAGCGTAAAAACAAAGAATAATAAATAAAAATAAATAATTCTGCATAATTAAAAGTTTTCAGCCCGCAAGATATAGCAATTTTTTATACCGCACAAATTTTTTAAATAAAAATAAGATTAGGGATATAAAAAAGCCCCAAGCGCAGAGGCAAGGGGCGAAAAATCTAATCATAAGCAATCGTGTCTTTTACAAGTCTAACAATCCAAGTGGAGTCAAAAAAAATACTTTTTGTTTTCCAACACTCACAAGGAAAAATCTCTCCACCAATAGAATCATTAGAGTATTTCCAGTATCTTGTAAGTCCATTGTGTCTATTGATGAAAGCATCATATTTAAGCAAATTTGTAGACAAAGGTTCGCCTAATATATACTTTACTTCATTTGTATCCATTCCTACTCTTATTTGTCGCCAGCGATTTTCTGTATAATTTTCTGAATACACAGTCGGGCAGGTACATTCGTGGCAAGCGTAAAAACATAAAAGAATAAAGATAAATAAATAATTCTGCATAATTAAAAGTTTTCAGCGCGCAAGATATAGCAATTTTTGACACTTCACAAATTTTTAAAATAAAAATAAGATTTGAGATATAAAAAAGCCCCAAGCGCGAAGCAAGGGGCAAATTAATTATACTTTTACCAAATTTCCAAACTCGTCTTCCAGCCTAATACCTGTATGTTGGCAAATATCTTTGATAAGTTGAAATAAATGGCAACCAAGTATTTGGCTGGGAATGAGTTCTATTTCTTTAACCTCACTTTCAATATAAATAAAAAAAATAGGCCTATAATACTCATCCTCCGAGTGGTGTTCTTTCTCCACGATTTTTTTTATATCTGTAATTTTATATGTCCACTGTACTTTTGGTGTATACAAACTAATTTTTTGATTAGTAACAGTAATTTCAAAAAAAAAGCTTTTAGCATCCACGGCACCTTTTAGAATAATATACATCCACCAAAGAAGTACAAATAGCATAAATACAATGAGTAAAGCTTCTATACTATTGCGTGAATACTGCGATAAATCAACTTGTATTAAATTGAAAATTAACACAAGTATAAATGTACCTATAAAGCCCAAAAAAGCAAGAGTTTTATAGCCTACTGTTTGCTCATACGCCCAAAAACTTTGAAAGTATTCACTATAAAAGGTAATTTTATCACCTTCTACTATTTTTTTATAAAAAACTTCTTCTGGCATTATCGTAAATGTGGAGGGACTAAGTCATCAACTGTATCTATAACGCCTACGCCATTAGGTGTTATTTCTATAGTAGGTGCTATTTCTATAGCTAAAAAGCATTGATACAAAGAATGTGCAATTTCTAACGCATCATAAATGGTAACAATAACATTAACAACAGGAATAAAACGCAAGGCAGTTTTTAAAGCAAAGCGTTTTAATAACTGTTCGCTTCCCTCTTTAATTACTTTTTCAGCAATTTCTTTCTGTTGCTTGTTAGTAATAGATTCTGCAATTTCTACCATTTCTTTGGTATTGTCTGCTATTTGCTTGGAAATTGCTGTCATTACTTTTTTATCAGACTTACTATGGTATTGTTGGTTAGTAAGTTCTTTTAATCGTACTTGTTTTTCAACACCAATTTTAGCTTTTTTATTAATTTGTTCTACTTTTTTCTTGTCATTTTTAGTGGAATCCGCCCCAATATTGGCACTAGCACAAATTAACGCTGTATCAATTTTAATTTCCCCCGAAACAACACATTTTGCTACATTAAACACTTTTTCTATGTCCTTGATTGTGGGAAATAAAGCCATAAGTATGTGAATCATACCAATTTTCCCATCTCCTTCAACACCAAGAGATATGCTAATTGGATTTAATCTCCAATTTTCAGATAAAATATTGTCATCTTCATTGTGCTCTGAAAAAGATGAAAGTTTGGGACCTTCTACTTTTAAAAAAATCTTAAAGTATTTTAAAAGCTTTATTTCTACTTTAGCATCTCCCAAAGATATAGCATTTGCAAGTTGATAAACCATCTGTCCACCATTATTTAGTCCCCATGTACTAGTATCAGATAGCTTTAAACCATTTAGTATAAAATCACCAGTTATACTTTGAGTATCAATCAATGAAGTATAATTTTGGGTAAGCGTGTTTTTGTCAAGAGCAAAAGTAAAATTGATTTCTCCTTTTATAAAAGTTGCTTCAATTTTACATTTTTTAATTTTCGCTAGTGTTGGTCTATCAGCCAATTCTTTACGAAAAGAAAGTGGTACTTTCTTGTACTCAACCCCTAAATCAGGATTTACGAAGGGTACTACTGGCAGTTGCAAATTTACCCCATCTTTCTTAATTAAAGCAATCATCAAGCCTTCAATTGTAGTTTTTTGAGCTTCAAAATAGGCTTTATCATTTTTGTGGTCTGAATAAAATTTTTCCAATTTAGACAAAAAATTAGAAAAAATTGTTGTCTCTTCATCAGAAAGATTGTTGTATTTTTCTAATAGAGTATCTTTTACAGATTTAGGCAAGGAAGATTTCTCTATAAGCGCATCAATACCAGCACCTTGCGGGTCTTTATCGCCCAAGTCTGGGGCAGCTTTTTTAGCAGTTGCATCTGCAGTTTTAGTATTCGCAGCCACCACTTTGATACATTTATCCACCAAATCTTGGAAAGGTTTGGGTAGCGGTGCCTTGATTTTTTGAATGGTAGCGAGAGCGGCTTGCATAGCAGCGAAAGCCTCTTGTTTGGTTTTGAAAGACATAATGGATTAGGCTTTTTTAGCGTTAGGATATAAAAAATCGTGGGCAGCTTTTAGCGATTTTAACGCTTCTTGGACAGCGGCTTTATCCTGTTCGGAAATAGCTGGCGCGGCTTTTTCTTTGGTTTCTGTAGTTTCGGGAGCGGGTTTAGTTTCCACCTCATCAGCTACATCTTCCATCGCTTCTGCTGCTTCTGCCAATTTATCAGCTTCTTTTTCACTAATTACTGCGCCGATTTTATAACCTGCGTGGGTGGTGGTGAAAGCGGCTTTAATAGCGTTTTTCAATATGGTTTCTTTGCTCGCAAATTTGCCTTTGCTGGGCAATAAATTAAGCACGGTTTTGCCCGCTTCGTCCAGCGTAATGTAAGCCACGCCGTGCAATTCGTTCGCACCTTTAAGTTCTTTAATCTCAGCTTTTACTTTGTTGACTGGAGTTACGCTTGAGGTTTAAATTTAGTACAAAACAGCTGTAACGTTAAATTGGGTAGAATTTTTTTTGACGGCTTACGCCTAAAAAATTTATTTTTATTACTTTTTTGGTGGCAAAAAAGTAACCAAAAAAGCCAACGCCAAAAAGGCGTTTTTGCTTGTATTTTCTACGAAAATAAGCGCAAAACCGTCGCTACAAGCCGACGTTTTTTGCTATGCAAAAAAGCTACTGCCCTCGCTGCGCTCGGTTGGTCGTCTTTCCGCGACATACGCTGGTTTTGGCGTCGCACGGCGAAAATTTAGTGTTTGTATTTAATTTTTATCAAACAAATAGCTGAAGCGTAACTCCAGTTTGTTGAGTTTGCCGAATAAAAACAAAGCACCTTCTTTCCCGTCAGGAAATTTGTGGTCTGCTTTAATAAAAAAAGGTAAGGCTGTTTCTGGGCTGGTCGCCTTTTTTGCCAAATTTGTGATGTCTTTTTTGGAAACATCAGCCGCTGTGAAGGTTTTTAGCCCTCCTTTGGGATTGAATGCCATTTTTGTAGCTATTCAATTGGTGTAAAATAAAAAAATTATATTTTCAGCTGCAAGGTAAGTCATTTTTTTGAGTTACCAAACTTTTTTTTGTAAAAAGTTAGATGTTTTGACAGATGTTTAGTAAGAAAAACTGTGTACAATTTGCGCGCTCAATAGCGTGGGGTTTTATACCCCACGCACGAAATCAAATAAAAAAATGATATATTTTGATAAAATTTTTATTGCCGCGTGGGGTGTAAAACCCCACGCTATTGAGCGCGCCTTATGTTATTGTTGCTTGTTTTAGCTTTTAAAACCTTACTAAACACCTTTTGATAAAAAAATTAAAAATAAAGCTATTTCTAATTAGAAAAAATAAAAAAGCCCCCGCTGGAGAGCAAAGGGCTGTAAATTCAACTATTTCAAATTTTTGGGTGCATTGGGATACGATTTATAAAAATCGGCTGGGCAAGTGCTGGTTTGACAAAATAATTTATACAAACCATTCCAAATATCGCTATTGTTGGGATAATTGGGGAAAGTGCGGACAAAATAATCAAAATTTTCCAAATTAGCACTTTGCAGAGTGTGCGAATGGATGCTATCAGTGGCTATTTTAGCAAAAGGGCTGGTCGGATAAGCCTCCAAAAAGCTGCGATAAGAAGTTATCGTATTTTTATCCGCCGACAACTGCATTTTTACGGCTGCATCTTTGTCCTTTACGTACACATTTTCGGGATAACGGCTAGCAAAATCGGTAAAACTTGACCAAGAATTTTGGCGAATATAAGCTTCCAAAAGCTCTTTTTCTGCTATTTTGTACAATTCTGGCGAATAAGTTACGCAACTTTCTGCATATAAACGCCAAAAATCTTCCATAGCTATAGAAGTTTTAGCGGCTTTGGCTTCATTGAAAGCGGCTTGATTGCGATTGTTGTGTGCTTTTTGCTGTTGTGGTTTGCTCAAGTCTTTATAGATGCGCAAAAAATCGTTGTAAGCGGCTGAAGTATTTTCTTTGGTGGCTTTATCCAAAGCGGCAACGACTATTTTATCCCGCAAACTGCGCATAGACATCAAACCCATTTTGCGCTCGTTTAATTTTTTCTTGGTCGCTTCGTCCACTTTGGCTGCTGTGGCGAGGGCTTGATTGGCGAAATTATAGCCTTTTTCTAAGTCGGCTTGTGCTATTTTGGGGTTGCCATAAATCTGCGCGAGCGAAAATTCGGCTGCTGCTTGTTCTTTGGGATTGCTCAAATCCTTTTCAAAAGCTAAAATGGCTTTGTCGTATTGTTTTTTTTCTACGAATTTTAGCCCTTTCTTGACTTGGGCTTGGATAGAAAAACTACTTAGCAAAAGGGTTAAAAATAGCCCTTTTTTAATCGTTTGTATCATAAACTAAAAGATATTATAAAAATATGAAAAATATTTGATAAAATTCTGTACCAAAAAACAACTTGCGGCGTTATCATTTCAAACAATAAATAAATACCAAAATTTGATGCCAAAATTTAGCGTATAAAAAAATTGTGAATGTAAAACCTTAAAAATCAATGAATTATGCAAGTTAAAAATTTTGTAAGCTGCTTATTATTCAGCTTGTTATGTTTAAATATGTTATCTGCTCAAGGACAAGACAGCAAATCTACTCGCGCTTGCCCTACTTGTGAAGAGCCCAAAGACGAATTATACAATCGTAGTTTGTATAAAGACAAAAAAGCCTTGGATTATGATTTTATCCACGAAAAAGATGTAATGTGGGAAAAAAGAATTTGGCGCGAAATCAGCGTAAAAAATAAACGCAATCAATATTTTCACTACGCCAAAAAAGGGGGAAGTTTGGTAGAAATTTTGTTGGATATGATTTATAAACACGAAATTATCGCTTATTCTACTATGGATGATGAATTTAAAACGCCAATCGCACCAGGCGAAGCGGCAAGTTTGGGCAAAGAGATAGACACGTTTTCCGTCTATGACCCTGTAACTTTTGATGAAAAAATTACCGCCGTAGAAAATGATTTCAACCCAGCTGATGTGAGCAAATACAGAATTAAAGAAGTTTGGTTTTTTGACGAAGAAACAGGCAGTATGGGCGTGCGTATTTTGGGAATTGCGCCTATTGTTACCCGTTATGACGACAACGGCAATTTTTTGAACGAAGGAGCTATGTTTTGGGTATATTATCCAACTTTGCGTCAAAAATTAGCAAATATTGAAACTTTCAACCCAGAAAACGATGCTTTAAGAATGACTTGGGATGATGTGTTTGAGGCGCGTTTGTTTGAAAGTTATATCACCAAAGAATCAAATGTACACGACCGCCGCATAAAAGACTACAAATCAGGTGTTGATGCGTTGGTAGAGGGTGAAAAAATCAAAGAAGAAATCCGCAACCGCGAAGCGGATATGTGGGAACATTAACATAAAAAAAGACCTTTTGCAATGTAAAGCAAAAGGTCTTTTTTATTTAGAAAAGCTCTAAATATCTTCCATTCTGCCTGTTTCTTTATTGTAAATTTGACGGCGTTTCTTTTTGGGTTTGGGTTCTTCTGTAGTTTTGGGCTCAGTTTGTGGTTTTGCGCCGCTATTGTTTTGGTCAGCAGTTTTAGCAGATTTATCCCCATTTTGAGGATTATTGGCGTCAGCAGCTTGAGTATTATTGGGTGCGGGTTCATTATTTTTGGTAGATTTATCCGCATTTTTTTTAGTTTTGCTAGGTTTGGAATTATCCACAACCACTTCAGTATTGGTTTTATTCGTATTTTCGGCTGTATAAACATCCGATTTTTTAGTTTTTTTCTTGCCATCCATTATTATACGCCCGCCATCGGTAATTCTAAAATCATTTTTAGCGGTAGGATTATTGATGGGCATATGTTTGGCATTGGTGCGCACAGGAGGCACATAACCGCATTGATTACTACAACAAGCACGCGAAAAATCCACATCTACCAACCTCGCATAAGCAAAGCCCGCCGATTTGGCAGCTTTCAAGGTTTGTTCGCCTTCATTTTTATCAGCTACATCTATGCGATAACGATAAATCCAATTGGCATCAACCGTTTCATAAACATTAGACATTTTTTGGAAATAATCCATTTTTACAGGTTCAGCATAAGCCCCAATTTCTACAAAATAGGTTGGTTCTTGTGCCAAAATATCGCTAATAAGAGAAAAGAAAACTAAAAAAGATAATAAAAATTTCATAGTCATAAAAAAGTTATAAAATTACAAATTGTTGAAAATCAATTTATTAGCCAATTTTTCAGGCAAAGGAGGAATAACCGTGCGCGGCATCAAATAAGTAGCCAAACGAGACAAATCTTTAAAAATATGATGATTTTCTACCGCACCTTTCAAATAACCCGCTCCTGTGCTGCCGCCCGTACCAGCGCGCAAACCTATCATACGCCGCACCATAATCCAGTGGCGATAACGCCAAGTCGCCATCAATTCGTCTATTTCCAACAAGCGATTTAATAATTCAAAAGGCTGCTGCAACAAAGGCAATTCTCTATAAATAGTGATAAACATAGCCGACTGACAAGCTGCCGCGCTTAATCGCGTGCTTCTATTTTCGGAATTATCAAAAAACAAAGCGTCAAAATCAGCCAAGCTAATTTCGGTAATTTCTGCCCCACGCAAACTATTTTTGTAAATCGTTCTATATTCTTGCCAAAAAGGATGTAAATTTTCAATACTTTCTGCTACTTTTGTATTCTGGTCTGACCAATACGGCTCTATTTGCCAAAATGGCAAACGCGATAACCATTTGTCCAATAACTCAAATAAAGATAATTCTACTTCTTGTTGCTGAATTTGTTGCAAATGCTCACAACGCAATTGTTGTTGATAATACTCTTGTTGATGTCTTTGCTCCATTTTGAGCCCCAACTTAGTTTCCAACAATCTAAATTGATAACTTTGAAAACCAGAAGCTGGAGTGAGCAAATCGCGAAAATCCAAAAAATCCATAGGGCGCATAGTTTCCAAAATCCGCACTTGTTCGATTAGCACTTTCCAAATTTCTACTATTCTCCCCAAACGATGGGTTACAGTTTGTAGAGATGCCGAATTATCGTTTATGGTTTCATTTTTGAAAATCGCCAAAATAGAATTTAGTTCGTGCATTATTTGCTTAAACCAAAGTTCGTAGGCTTGATGGATAATGATAAACAGCATTTCGTCGTGTGCATCCACACCCCGCGCTTCACTTTCTGGGCGTTGCGCGCTTAATATCTGCTCCAGCCCCAAATAATCACCGTAGTATTGAGGTTGTTTGGTATAAAAATTTTCCATTTAATTTATTGATAATTAATCTTTTACAATAATTTTCCAAGTCTCTTGTTGCTCAATTACCCCTCTAAAACTTTTAGATATTTGCAATTCTGTTTCGCCCACAGCTAAAGCCTCAAAATGGAGCGTTTTGGTAGAAGCATCGCCGCCTGTCATTCCTTTACGCATATTTTCTGGATTGTGGTAATTTATTTGGCTATTTTTTAGCTGCAAAACCCCCTCGTCCGCAATTTCATATTCCAACCAATAGCCCACAGAAATATGCACATAACCTTTATATTCCAATAGCTCGCCTTTGCGCATTTGGATGGGTTCAGTTTGATTGTCTTGGTTTAAATTATACATTTTCAATTAATTTGGCTGCAAAGGTAATTTTATTTCAACTCTTTACGATATTTATTTAATTTTTTTAAACATTTTTTTATGCACAAAATTATTTTCTTTTACACTCTATTCATCGCAGCGCTAAATGTGGAAGCGCAACAATTTAAGACAACAGCCAACACTAATGGTTTGGTTATCAACGAAGTAATGATTGCTAACGACAGCACTCAAGCCGACAACCAAGGCGATTTTGACGACTGGGTAGAATTGTACAACAACAGCAACGCGCCTATTTCTCTTAATGGCTTATATTTGTCTGACAATTTTAACAATCCGACCAAATGGGCTTTTCCCGATACCACTATAGCAGCCAATGGGTATTTGATTATTTGGGCTGACAATGACACTATAGCCAACGAATTGCACGCCTTTTTCAAACTCAACGCAAACGGCGAAGAGTTGATGATAGCTGACGGCAACGGTTTGGTTATAGATTCAGTTTCTTTCGATAGCATAGGCACAGACGTAACTTGGGGACGTTATCCCAACGGTACGGGTAGTTTTAGATTACTTTCGCCCACTTTCAACGCTGCTAATACGCTCGTAAGTGTAGAAAAAACTAACGCTGCCGACTTTAATTGTATACTATTTCCCAACCCAAATAAGGGCGAATTTGTACAATTTTTATTAAATTATCAAAGCGGCTCGAGTGCTGATTTTAGTTATCAACTTAACAATAGCTTAGGCCAAATACTCCAAAAAGGCAACAATTTAGTCAATCAACAAGTCCAAAGCCTTTATATTGGCGACTTAGCGGCAGGCATTTATTGGCTCACGATTAGCAACGGCCAACAACAAAGCAGCCAAAAATTGATTATTCAGCGATAGCCGATAAAAAAACAAAAATCCCCTTTCTGGTGTAGAGAGGGGATTTTTTTTATAACAGATGTTTAGTTAGAAAAACTGTGTACAGTTTGCGCGCTTAATAGCGTGGGGTTTTATACCCCACGCGGTAATAAACGACAATTAAATTCTAATAAAACATATCGTTTTTTTTATATTTTGTGCGTGGGGTGTAAATCGGTAGAACCGCGAAGCGAAACCCCACGCTATTGACACGCACACAGTTATTTTTTTAATAGGCAAATTTAATTACTAAACAACTTCATACTAAAAATTAAGCATTTTGAGCCAAAACGCGGTCAGCGACAGCACGACGATTATTTTTGACATTTACCAATTTGTAAGAGGTCAAATCGTACAAATACTCAAAGTGAATTTCGGCATCGTCCTCATTAGGGAAAGCAGAAATCAATTCAATAGCATATTTGGTAATTCTATTCATAGCGTCAGCAAAAAACGTTTCCAAAATTTGCATTTCATTGCTCACATTGCGCCCAGCAGCAGCCAATTTTTGCACGCGGAAAAGTGTAGATTCCATAGCGAAAATATCAATTATCATATCAGACACATTGATACACATTTCTTGCTCATCTTTTAGGCTCAATACTTTTTGGTCGTTATAATTTACCAATTTGGCTATAAAAGTACAAACCAAAGATTTTAAGTTTTGCAATGCAGCTACTTCCATTTCAAAATCTTTGACTTCTTCTTCTGCCAAATCGTCAACTGTGTGGTGTGAAGGTTGGCAATTTTGCAACACTTCCAAAGTTTCGTCTACAGTTTTGGGCAAACGACGCAATAAAGTAGAAAACACCAAAATGCGGTTGATTTCGTTTGTACCTTCAAAAATACGATTAATGCGATTGTCGCGATAATCGCGCGCTGCACCATATTCTTCAGAAAAACCGTTGCCGCCGTGTATTTGTACGGTGTGGTCGCACACATCAAACAAAACTTCAGAACCCATTACTTTCAATAAAGCACATTCCAAAGCATATTCTTCAGCAGCTATCAAATAAGCTTGGTCAGCAGTTTTGCCTTCAGCTATTAGTGACTTAACTTTAGTTTGCAACAAAGCTGAAGCACGATAAACACTAGATTCTAAAGCATACATAGAAATAGCTTGGTTGGCAATTTTTTGTTTGATTGCACCAAAATTAGCTATAGAAGTACCAAATTGTTGGCGTTCGTTGGCATAACGAGCAGCCATTTTTGCGTTGCGTTTGGCAAAACCCAAAGCCATAGCAGCTAATTTGAAGCGGCCAACATTCAACACGTTGAAGGCGATAAGATGTCCTTTGCCAATTTCGCCCAAGATATTTTCTTTCGGAACGAGTACATTTTCAAAAAACACTTGGCGGGTAGAAGAACCTTTGATACCCAATTTGTCCTCTTCTGCGCCAAAAGAAAGCCCAGCCGCGCCGCGTTCTACGATAAAACCTGTAAAGTGTTTGCCGTCAATTTTGGCAAAAACGATAAAAATATCAGCAAAACCTGCGTTAGTTATCCACATTTTTTGCCCTGTGATGCTGTAGTGGGTGCCGTCTTCGGTCAAAATAGCTTTGGTACGAGCCGACAAAGCATCAGAACCAGCGTTGGGTTCGGTCAAACAATAAGATGCTTTCATCTGTCCAGCCGACAAAGCGGGAAGATATTTGCGTTTTTGCTCTTCTGTGCCAAAATAGAAAATGGGCAAAATACCAATTCCCGTATGTGCTGCTACAGTCACAGAAAAAGAGGGCGCAGCACCGATATTTTCGGTCATTACGGTGTTGGTGTTGGTATCCAAATTCAACCCACCGTATTCTTCGGGGATATTGGCACCAAACAAGCCCAAGTCGCCCGCTTCAGTTATCAATTGGGAGATAATAGCAGCGTCTTGTTTTTCTATCAACTTCAAATTAGGCAATACTCTTGTTTCGGTAAAATTCTGAATTGCATCAGCTACCATTTGTTGCTCTTCGTTGAAATCTTCTGGGCAAAAGCTGCTTTGAAAATCGCTATTTTTGTAGATAAATTGAGCACCGCGAAGTGCTTCTGTTTGTGTGAGTTCTGACATTTTATTATGTATTGATATGTTTGAAAGGTTATTGTCGTTTAAACGACGCAAAGATAAAAAGGTTTAATTAAAAAAATAAATTTTTTGGGATTATAGTTGCTATTATTTTATAAAAATGCCCCAAGCTTCACCATTTTTAGTGCCGTCGGATAGGCTTGTGGCAACTCCGTTTTTCCAATAAGTAGCTACATCTTTACTGCCATTTGACATAAAACCAACAGCGTGCACATCATTGCCTTTTACCCAAATACGGGAAATTCCAGCACTTTTAGTTCCATCAGTTAGACTTACGGGAACACCATTTTTCCAGTATCTAGCTATAATTTTGGCATCGCCCGATTCCCAACCCGCCACATAAACATCATCACCCGCCACAAACATACTATTGGCAGAAGCGTTGGTTTTGCCGCTGGTTAGGGTTACAATTTCATCGTTTTTGGCGTACTGAATTAAGGCTTTATCCCCTCCTGATTGATTAAATAAAACATAAACATTTTCTCCCACAACTGATACTGCGCTAGCGTGAGCCAAATATCTGCCGTCGGTCAAACTTATCGCTTCCCCATTTTTCCAATACTTAGCCACTCTGCCCTCAAGACCTGCTACATAAACATCATTCCCATTCACCACCATATCAATAGCAGCAGCGCGAGTTTTGCCGTCGGTCAAACTTACTGCTTCTCCATTTTTCCAATACTTAGCCACTCTATCTTCAGAACCCACCACATACACATCACTTCCGTTGATAACTATATTTTTTGCGTCAGCACTTTTGCTTCCATCAGTCAGCGTGATAGCTTCGCCGTTTTTCCAATAAGTGGCTATATCAGTGTAGGAACTTTCTTGGCGGGTGTTGCCCACAATATAAATATCGTCCCCATTAATAACCACAGAACGCGCTTCTGTGCCGTTGTTGATAAAATTAGTTTCTTTGCCATCTTTCCAGCACTTGGCTTCTCCATAAACCTTACCCACTACATAGACACCTGCTGTCGCTTTGGGGGTTTGTGGCTTGCTGTCGGTTTTTGTATTTTCGGTTTTATTTTGGGCGCAGCTGGTAGCCGCCAATAGAAACGATAAGCCACAAATATTGAGAAAAGAGAAAAATTTGCTGTCTGTCATTGTTTTAACGATTGTGTTGTAAAAAAATTTAAAATCAAAGAGAGCGCAAAAATAGACAAATTTATTTTAGCATAATAATTTTTAGCTAAAAAATTCATCTTTTTCGTCCGATTGATACAATAATCTAGTAACAGCTTTTTGCCGTTGGCGGGCTATTATCAAACGGGCTATTGCCAAATCGGCGGGTTCTGTAGCCAAAGTAGAAAGCGCAAATCTAACCTTTTGCTCATCTACATCCAATCTGTATAAGCCCGAAAACAACTGTTCTAAGCGGTTTTCTAATAAAAAAGAGATAAATTTTGCCAATACTTGCTCCAGATGCGCTTCATCTTGCACCTGATTAGCATCAAAACCAAAATGCTGCGCAATTAATTGTTTGGTAGTGTTAAAAATAGTATCCATATTTTATGCAACAATAGTGCCAAACCAAAAAAGTCCAAGTATAATTCCAATTACTAACTGACCTTTCGCAGTATATTTTTCATTTTTTTTTACAATTAGATTTTTGCAGTTAAATTTTCCTATATGCGCTCAATAGCGTGGGGTTTTATACCCCGCGCGCTGATAAATATTCTATAAAAAAATAGAAAATATAACATTTTTTACCATTTTTGTGCGTGGGGTATAAAACCCCACGCTATTGAGCGCACACTGTTATTTTTTTCAATCCACCAAATTTTTTTAACTGCGAAAGGTCAGTTACTAATAAAGGATGGGCATTGACTGTCACTGTTAGCATAAAACCTATAAATATCAAATCTGCAAACACAAAACCCAATAACCAGAATAGAGTGCCCACCCAATTTTGCTTATATTCAGAGTCATAATCAACATCGTAATAATATTGGACAAAAAAGAAAAAAATGTCTCCTATTTGAAAAGCAATGCCAATAATAATGAGCGCAACAAAAGGAAAAGTAAATTGATAAGCTAATACCATTAAAGTAAAGCCCAAAGCCATTAAAATAATAGGCAGCCAATATTCGCTAAACAAAGCATACAACATCCAACCAAATATTCTGAATTTTAATTTATGTTGGGGAGTTTCTGGGTCTTCTATAGCTAGTCTTTGCTGGCGCATAACCCTGCCATATACACTATTTTTTAGACCTTCTTTTTTTTGGATAGGTTCTATAGGCGATATGGGGAAAGTAGCATTTTGAAACTTTTTTATTTCTATTTTGTTTGCTACAGTTTGCGACATTGGCAAAGTTAATAACAAAAATAATACAAATAGCGTTTTTTTCATAGTTTTTTCATTTTTTTTATGGTTAATCAATCCGCAATTAGGCGACTGCTCACAGCTAATTTTATATCGGGAATAGCGCAAGGCATCACAATGATAACTATACCTATGTATTTTGCAAAGGAAGGTATGGGCAATTTTTTCACTTTATTTTATCTAATCGTTACTTTTATAGGCTTATTTTGGGGTTTATATGCGGGTACGTTGGTGGATAAATACAATAGACAATTTTTATTCTGGACATTTAATCTGGCTTGCGCGGTTTTGATAGGTGGTTTATCCATTTGGGCTATAGCAAGCGGCGGAGTTACGGGAACAATAGCAATTTCTGCATTTTTTATCACTTTTTTATACTATGGAATACATTTCAACAGCTTTTATGCTTTTATGCAAGAGATTTCAGAGCAAAAAAGTTATAATAAAATAGCTTCTACTATAGAAATACAAGTACAATTATCGAGTGCTTTGGCTGGGGGCTTGGCTGCTATAGTGTGGGAAGGGGGCGAATGGTGGGGGTTTAACATTCCTAAAATAGATTTATCTTATATTTTAGCGTTCAACGCTTTTACCTATTTTTTAGCTTTTTTATTATTAAAATTTCTAAAATATCAAATTCTAATAGAGCGCAAACCCGAAGTTGGAAATTTATGGGAAAGACTAAATACAGGTTATAATTGGTTGAAAGTCAATAAAATAGTAGCTTATTTTGGTATTTTATCTTTATCCGTTTTTGTGCTGGTAATGGTCGGCACTTACAGTTTGAACACAGTTTATAGCGACAAAGTTATCAAAGCTGGGCAACACGTTTACGCATTTTCGGAGATGTTTTTTGCTGCTGGGGCTATGGTAGCTGGGGCTTTTATGCAGTATATTTTTAAAAATTTTAGAACTATAAACGCTATTATTTTCCTAACTATTTTAACCGTTATCAAATGTATAATTTTATTCTTTTTTCATCAAGAATGGATATTTTATAGCTGCTGTTTTATATTAGGACTAAGCAACGCGGGGATTAGAGTTTTGCGGATACCTTTTATGTTTAAAATCGTTCCCAACCAAGTACAAGGGCGAGTTAATAGTTTATTAGGCATTAGCAATACGCTGTTGAGATTATTATTTTTGGGTTTATTCTCCATATCGTTTTTTCACGAAAGTGATAATATAAAATACGTTTTTATCGTTTTTGCTGCTTTTTTAAGCGTGGTTGTAGCTTGTTTATGGGCTATCAAAAACAGATTACCAGCCGCTTAATTATTATAGAAGTTGTTTAGTATGATTTTTTATCTTTTAATTTCTCTGTGTTGTGTGGGAAAAACCGAAGAGGCAGCAAAGCTGCATCAAGCTGCGCGTAAGCGAAAGTCCCAGCACAATTGAGATTTAGGATTTTTTCGCGCTTTTGGGGCTAAAGCCCCGCGCGTTTTATACTTTTATCAGTCAATACCAACGGGTTTTAACCCGTTGAAGGACAAAAAGCAATTGCAACAGACTTTAGTCTGTTGCTTAAAAGACATAAACAGTTGTTTTTCTTAATTGAAAATGTAAAAAAAATTCTTACTAAACATCTCTATATTTTAAATTTTTATCTTTAATAATGCAAACAATTTCTACCCACATCAAAGAAACCTTAATTTTATCCTCTCCTATTATTATCGGCCAATTGGGCAGCGTGTTGATGGGCGCGCAAGACAACATAATGATAGGTTGGGTTAGCGAATTACATTTATCGGCAAGTGCTTTGGCCAATAGTTTATATTTTATCTTATTTGTTATCGCTTTGGGTGTAACAATGGCTGTTTCTCCTCTGGTATCGGAAAGTATAGGCGCAGAAAAAAGTGAAGAAAGTGGTCAATATCTTTATCAAGGACTTTGGGCAAGTTTATGGGTAGGTTTGGGCGTTTCAGCGATTACAGAAGGCTTAATTTGGTTGTTGCCTTATATGAACCAGCCACCCGACGAGGTCGTTTTGGCTGTGCCTTACCTTAGAATTTTAAACTTAGGAACTTTGCCAATGTTATTTTTTCTCGTTTGCAAACAATTTTGCGATGGTTGGTCAGACACCAAAACGGGAATGTATGTTACGTTTATCGGTTTAAGTTTAAATTTTTTATTCAATTATATATTTATTTTCGTACTCAAAGGAGATTTGGTAGGCGCGGCTTGGGCTACATTTTCAGCCAAACTGCTAATGTTTATCACAATATGGTTATTTATACAAAAAAATAAAAAATATGGTAAAATTTTAGCCCAACACCAATTTAATTTTAATAAAGATAAAGTTCTCCATATCCTCAAATTGGGTTTGCCTACAGGTATGCAGATTTTTTTTGAACTGATAGCTTTCGGCGGTGCAACGATTATGATAGGTTGGTTGGATAACGCTACAGAAGCGCGGGCAGCGCATCAAATCGCTATTGGTACGGCGGCTATTACTTTTATGTGTGCGACTGGATTTTCTATAGGGGCGAGTGTGCGCGTTGGCAATTTTTTGGGTGCGAATGAACGCAGCGAAATGCGACAAGCAGCCAAAGCGGCTTTATATTTAACTTGGTTATTGATGATATTATTTTCTGTGCTGATGCTAATTTTTCAGCAACAAATTCCTGTTTTATATGGTGTAACTAATCCAAATGTAGCGGAATTGACTAGTATTTTGTGTGTATTTGCTGCCGCTTTTCAGCTATTCGATGGCACTCAATCTGTGGCTACAGGTATTTTGCGCGGCGCACAAGATGTGCGTTTTCCCACTTGGGCGACTTTATTGGCTTATGCTTTTATTTGTGTGCCTTTTAGCTATTTTTTAGCCTTTCATTATGATTTGGGTGTATTAGGATTTTGGTGGGGATTTCTTATCACGTTAATTTTAATCTCTGTAACATTTGTATTGCGGATTTTTTGGATAATAAAATAATTTTTACAATTCCAAAAAAAGTACTAATTTTGCCCCTAAAAATATACCTGATGAAAATCTACCCTTTTTTTTTATTGCTAGGCGTATTATCGGCTTGTGTTAGCCAAAGCAGTTATCAACAAAGTATGCAGCTCACCAACGAAGCGATGACAGACAAAGAGCGTTATATCCGCGAATTAGCCAATACCCGCCGCGAACTCAACAAACTGCAAGATGAATACAAAACTTTTCAAACAGTCAGCCAAACCGTACTAGAAGATAAAGACAACCAACTCAAAACCCAACAAGCCCAAATAGAAGCAGCCAACAACGACTGCAACACAAAAATAGCCGAAGCGCAAAAAAATGCCACCAAAAGTTGTGATTTGTACAAAAATCAAGCCCAAAAATGGCAAGAACAAGAAAGCCGCGAAAAGGTTATTTTGACCAAAAACCAAAACACCAGCCAAGAATTGCGCGACAGCGTACAAGTTTTAGATTCTATCCATTTGCGAGTAGAAATTTTGCAACAAAATGTGTATTTGCGCGCCGATGAGCTGGCTTTTTTCAAAAAAGAGGGTCGTTTGTTGGAAAAAAATGGTAGAACTATCTTAACCCAATTAGCCAACTTTTTGCGCAGAAGTCCCGATTTATACGTTTATATTCTCGTTTATCACCAAACTGCCAAAACTGAGGACGAAAATTGGAAAATAGCCAGCAGCCGCACCCAAAATTTGGCACTGTTTTTGCAAGGGCAACAAATCAACGCAGCGCAGATATTCGCTAGCAGCCACACCCAGCCGCAAAACGTAGCCAATCAAATAGAAATTATTTTATCCACAGCGCGCAAATTCTAAAACATTCTATTTCTAAAACATATTAAAAACAACCAAAACAATGAGAAAATTATTACGTCCCCTTGTTTTATTGCTCGCTTTGGGCGCATTTACCAGCAGTTGTGTTAGCAATCGCAAATTTACTGAAGAGGTAAAAGCCAAAGAAACCGCACAAGCAGGCGAAACTGAACAAGCCAAACAACGAATAGCAGCAGAAGAAGCCAAAGCTCAAGCTGATATACAAATTGCCTCGCTCAAAAAAGAAATGGGCGAACTGCAAACCAAATACGATAAATTGTATGCAACTCACGAGGCTCAAATGATAAATTATGAGCGTTTGCAAAAAACAAACGACGACTTGCGCAAAACTTATGAAAGCGTTTTGGCTATGAACGACCGCTTGATGAAAGAAAGCGAAGGGCGCAAAAAAGAACTTTCTGATGAAAATAGCCGCAAAGAGGAAGAATTGCGCCGCAAAAGTTTAGAAATTTCCGAAAAAGAAGCCGAATTGCGCCGCGAACGCGAATCGCTCGAGCGTATGCGCCAAGAAATGCAGGGCAAAGATAACAATCTTGCTACACTGGAAGCGATGAAAAAAGAGTTGGAAAAAGGTTTGGCCGAACGCGAGAAACGGGTGAAAGAATTGGAACAATCCATAGCCGACCGCGATGCCAAAGCCAAAGCACTTAAAGATAAATTGAACGAAGCACTTAAAGGTTTCCAAGCTTCAGACCTCACCGTAGAAGAGCGCAACGGGCGCGTTTATGTGTCTTTGAGCCAAAATTTGTTGTTCGCTTCTGGTAGCTCCAAATTGGATAGCAAAGGCGCATCCGCTTTAGTCAAATTGGCTGAAGTTTTGAACAAAAATGCCGATATTTCGGTCTTGGTAGAAGGTCACACAGATTCTGACGGCGACGAAAAAACAAACTGGCGGTTGAGCGTTGACCGCTCGCTCTCTATAGCTGACGAATTGATAAAAGATGGTTTGGCTCCCGAACGCATCACAGCAGCAGGGCGCGGCGAACACAGCCCCATTGCCCCCAATACAACCCCTGACGGCAAAGCCAAAAACCGCCGTACCGATATTATTTTGTCGCCCAAATTGGACGTAATTTATGATATGTTGAAAAAATAATATCTTTCCATAATACCAAAAAAGCCGAAGTTATATGCGAATATAATTTTGGCTTTTTTTATAAAATTTTTCAAATGAAAAAATACTTTTTTTCCCTTTTTATACTCGCAGCTTGCACAAACAGCGATATTGCCAAAAATAAAACCAACATTATTTTACCCAGCCCGCCTGAATTTGACCGCAGTTTTTTTCAAAATGGCAAATCCCAAAAGTCAGATAAAAATAATTTATTTTATCTTGCCCAGCAGCCAGAAACTTATCAAAATGATAGCCTTTGGTTGGCCGAATTGAATAAGAAATATGCTGAAAATGTACTTTTGAAAACTATTGACAACAAAACTAAACACCAACTGACAAAAATAAGAATTACAGGCACTAGCGATTCTTTGTTATTGACCAAATTACAATTTGATATTAAAACTACCCAACTGTTGCTTTTTAGCCCCAAAGGCGAACTGATTGAATACAGCCGTTTGGATAAAAATTTATCATTTTTGCCCGCTCCAGATAGCAGCCGTCCAATAATCTGTGTGGAAACAAAAGAAGAAAATAATTCTTTTTTTCAATTTTATAAATATGATAATAATATGCTTATCAATATGTTAGATAATTTTTCTGCTAATTTGCCCGACTTAGAAAATACGTTGGTCAATTGCCAAGACAGCAATCAAGATGGCTTGAACGACCTTATTTTTATTGATAAAAATAAGCAACAATTCACCTTTTTATACCAAAAAAGCAAAGATATGTTTATGTATGAAGCTATACTAAAATAAAGTCTGTGTTTTATTTTGCCAATAATCGCTCACAATTTTGGGAAAAGCATACTGTTGTTTTTGGGCTAAATCCACCCAAATGTATTGATTATCCATAATTTCTAGCTTTTTTTCTAAATTTATTTCTACAAAAACAGCTATAATTTTTTGATGTGTCAATTGCTGGCTTGTGGGTTGTGATATTTTTTTTATTTGTCCAAACTTAGTCACAAAAAACTGAAAATCAGTAATTTGCAACAATGTTTTTGTATCATATAATTCTTGCATTTCTAATAGCGGAAAATCATAAAGTCCTTGCCAAATATCTTGGTCAGCACGTTTTTTCAATACTATTTTATCCTCAAAATGATAAATAAAATAATAAAAATACCGTTCTTTGCGCTGTATTTTTTTAGCTTTGATTGGTAAAATATGCTGTTTTTGCGAGGCAAAGGCCACACATTTTTCTTTGTGCAGGCAAGTTCCGCAAAGGGGATTTTTAGGCTTGCAATGTGTAGCTCCAAAATCCATAATCGCTTGATTATAAGCTGCTGGCGCGTTTTTATCCAACAAATTTTGGGCTAATTCGGCAAACTCTTTCTTATTTTTGGGTTCGTCTATAGCTTTTTCTATCCCAAAAAAGCGGGATAAAACCCGATAAACATTCCCATCCAACACCGCATAAGGCAAATCAAACCCAAAAGAAGCTATAGCAGCAGCTGTATAATCGCCTACGCCTTTGAGCGCGCGAATTTCATCGTAAGAGCTGGGAAAAACGCCTTTGTACGTGTCGGTTATGTATTTGGCGGTAAAATGTAGATTGCGGGCGCGTTGATAATAACCCAAACCCTGCCACAATTTGAAAACTTCATCTTCAGTAGCGTTCGCCAAATCTACTATAGTAGGAAAAGCCGCCTTAAAACGTTCGTAATAAGGCAGACCTTGTTCGGCGCGGGTTTGTTGCAACAAAATCTCCGACAACCAGATAAAATATGGGTTCTTCTCCCCTTTCCAAGCCAAAGGACGATGCGCCGTAGCTGCCCATTCCAATAGCTTTTGGGTAAAAAATTGATAATTTTCTAACATAAATTAGGGTAAAAAACTACATTTTGACTGAAGACATACCTCCGTCTATGTGCAAAATCTGTCCTGTAGTCCAACTGCTTTGTTCTGATAACAAAAATACTGCCGCTGATGCCAATTCTGAAGCTGTGCCTACTCTATTGAGTGGATGGCGTTTGTTGCTGGCTTCGCGTTTTTCGGGAGTTGATAACAAATTGGCTGCCAAAGGCGTATCTGTGAGCGAGGGCGCGATAGCATTTACTCTAATTTTGGATAAAGCCCATTCCGCCGCCAATGTTCTGGTCAAACCTTCCACCGCGCCTTTGGCTGCTGATATGGACGCGTGAAAACCAAACCCTGTTTGTACGGCTACTGTGCTGAATAATACCACACTTGCGCCCTGTGCATTTTTGAGCGCGCGCATAGCTGTTTGCAAAATACGAGCTGCAGACAAAAAGTTGATTTTATAATCTTGCAAAAAGTCGGCTTCTGTAAAACGGTTAAAAGGTTTCAAATTGATACTGCCCGCACAATACACAATCCCGTGCAAAGTAGCAGGCAACTGACTTTCTGCAAGTTGAAAATCTGCGCTTAAATCTAATTGTAGATGTTGTGCTTCATTTTCGGGCAACGGACGGCGCGCTATAGTATAAACGTTTGCGCCTTGTGCTGTCAATTGATTATAAATTTCTGCGCCTATACCAGCGGTTGCGCCCACGATAAGGATATTTTTGTTAGCAAAATTAGCCATTTTTTCTAATTATTGAAAGTGATATAATGCCCTTTATAACCTCCAACCTTTTATTTTGTTTATGAAATACTTATTTATTTTTTTTTGCCTGACTATTTTCAATCATTTATACGCCCAAATATTCAGTTTTTCCGAACCCGTAGATGTTAGTAAAGATTTACAGCACAAAATAATAGGAAAATTTGACAATCATTTGCTTGTATATTCACAACAACGCAGTAAAAATGTTATTCATACGTTTAGCAACGACTCTCTAAAATGGGTAAAAACAACAGAACTTGATTTTCTTAAAAATAATATCAACCCTTTAATGATTGTCAATAAAAAAAATAATTGGTTGTTATTGACTTATTTTATAGAAAAAGGCAAAACCATAGTAGAAGGCTATGAGTTTGATGAAAACTGTAATTTATCTACACAAAAAACTATAGCTATTTTTGATAATCGCTACAATTTGCTACCCGAACAACTACAAGTATCAGATAATAAGCAAAATTTGTTAATTTATCAAATCAAAAGTGAAAATGAAATAGAAATTATAAACTGCAATCTCAATAATTTAGATAAAATTTATCAAAAAACTTTTTATTGGAAAAGCATAAACTTATATGAAGAATTGTGCGGGCTAAAAATTGACAATCAATCAAATAGTTATTTTATTTTTGAGCAAAATAAACAAAAAAGAAAATTGGCTAAACATAGGCTTGTTTTGTATCAAATTGACAGTTTGGCTTCAGAAAAAGCTATAGTTTTGGCTATACCCAACACAAGTTTGCAACAACTTAAACTGTGTGTAGACGAAAAAAACAAACAATTGCTTGCTGCTGGTTTTATAGCAAATGATGTGGGTACAAATGCTTTTTTTTATGCTCGTTTTGTTCCCAATAACAGCCCTTTTTATAACATAGTAAATATGGACGAAACTTTTATCCGAAGTTTTACAGGTTTGGAAAAGAAAAAAGTAAAACGTGTCTATAATCTTGTGGTCAAGGAGTTAATTCCCCGCCAAGATGGAGGTTTGATTATGATAAGCGAAGAAATAGCTATCAAAAACTACGAAATGATACTCAATGGCACACCAGCCACAGCCAACACGCAAGTATTGAGCAGCCAAGCAGATTATTTTTATGGCAATTTGTTAGTTAATGCTTTTTATCCTACTGGCGATATACATTGGAAACAAATTTTTTATAAAAACCAAGATTCAGAAAACGACAAAGGGCGTTATTCTTCTTTTTTTATGCTCAAAACTCCAGCTAGTATTCGCTTTTTATGCAACAGCGAAATTGCCTTAAATCCACCTATTTATGAATTTCAAATCAATGCACTCGGCGAACCCAAAAAGCAGCTTTTGACCAATGATTTTGAACGCGATTGTCAGATAGAATTTACTGAAGGCTTACAAACTACTTCTAATGAAGGCTTTAGTTTCTTTATTCGTGCCAATAAATTGCGTTTAGTACGCATACTTTATCCTTAATCTTTTTTTATTTTACCTTTTATTTTTAACTTTAATACTGTGTTACAACTATTTAGAAATATAGATTTTAGTGTCGCTATTATTGCCTTTTTATATTTTTGGCTATTTTTTATAGCTAATTTTATCTGTCCCCAACCTGATTTGGCCAGTTTTCAAAATGGAGCAAGCACTATTACCAGCCAAATTTATCACTTTGCAGCGTCAGCTAAATTTTTGCTGTATTTTATCCCTATTTTATCTATACTTTGGCAAAGTTTTTTAATTAATGCCTTAGTTAATGAGTTTAAATTAAGCAAAAAAGCTACTTTTATCACCGTTCCTGCGGCTTATTTGATTTTATTTTCTTTTAGCAACAATGATTTTCTAAATTCATTTTTATTATCCAACAACTTTCTTTGTTTAAGTTTGTGGTTTCTGTTCCGTTCTGCCGACAAAAAAGCGGGTTTGGCTGAAATATTCAATAGTAGCTTTTTATTGGGCGTAGCTTCTTGTTTTGCTTGGGCTAATTTTGCCTATTTCCCTTTATATTGCTTGGCTTTACTGATGTTTAGAGGGTTTGACTGGCGAGATTTTTTGATTTTAGTTGCTGGTTTTTTAAGCCCTTTTTTGTTATTGTTCACTTATTTTTATATCAACGACAAAGGAGCGGCTTGGTTTAGTCAAGATGTAGGCCAACATTGGGCTGTAGCTACTGTTTCTTTTGATATAAATGTTATTAGCTGGATTGCTCTTGGTTTTTGGATAATTTTAGTGCTTTATACATTTATTAATTTTAACGGTTTGCAACAAAAAACAACCCTAAAAGAGCAAAAATATATACAAATTACGGTGTTGATGTTGTTGTTTGGGAGTTTATCTTTTTTTATGCAGCAAAGTTTTCAACTGTATAGTTTTAATATCTATTTTATCCCTTTGACGATTTTATTAAGCCTCAACTTGCAGTCTATCAAAAGCAATAACGCAGTCGAAATTTTACATTTGATTTTGGTCATTTTAGTAATAGCCGCTCAATATCAAAGTTTGATATTTTAATATATTTAGCGGACTTATTATTTTGCTTATTTGTCTTTATTGTTTTTATAACGTTATTGACATATCATAAAAAAAGGTTTCTACTTTATCCAACACAGTTGCTTATATATATTTCTCACCTTTCCACAATAAAAAAGGTCTAACGTAATGTTAGACCTTTTTTTTATGGTTTTTAAAATGGGTTGTTATTTTTACGGTTTGTTGTGCGTTTTTTACGGTTTATTGTGCAGTAGAGACGTTGCAATGCAACGTCTCTACAATACGCCGCAACATTTTCACAATACGCCGCAACATTTTCACAATACGCCGCAACATTTTCACGATACGCCACAATATTTTCACGATACGTCGCAACATTTTCACAATACGCCGCAATATTTTCACGATACGTTGCAACATTTTCACAATACGCCGCAACATTTTTACAATACGTTGCAACATTTTCACAATACGCTACAACATTTTCACAATACATTAAAACCAAATAACAATAATTTTTTTATGCTTACATATTTCTTCTGTATTGTCCGCCGACTTGGTAAAGCGCGTTGGTAATCTGCCCCAAAGAACAACATTTTACCGCTTCCATTAACTCATCAAACAGGTTTTTATTCTCAATAGCGGCTTTTTGTAGCTGGGCTAAGGCTTGAGTTATTTTGTTTTGATTAGCATCTTTTAGCTGGTTAAGGGTGATTATTTGCGCCTCTTTTTCTGCTTCTGTAGCGCGGATAACTTCTTTTGGCAATATGGTGGGCGAACCGTCTTTTGACAAGAACGTATTTACCCCTATTATTTTATACTCGCCTGTATGCTTGAGGGTTTCGTAGTACAAACTTTCTTCTTGTATTTTGCCGCGTTGATACATAGTTTCCATTGCGCCCAAAACTCCGCCGCGTTCTGTTATTCTATCAAATTCCAACAAAACTGCCTCTTCCACCAAGTCGGTTAATTCTTCTATGATAAAAGAACCTTGCACTGGGTTTTCATTTTTGGCCAATCCCAACTCGTGGTTGATAATCAACTGGATAGCCATAGCACGGCGCACGCTTTCTTCTGTGGGGGTGGTTATGGCTTCGTCGTATGCGTTGGTATGTAATGAATTGCAGTTGTCGTAAATAGCGTACAAGGCTTGCAAAGTGGTTCTGATGTCGTTAAAATTTATCTCTTGCGCGTGCAAAGAACGCCCTGAAGTCTGAATATGATATTTCAACTTTTGGCTTCTGTCGTTGGCTTTGTATTTTTCGCGCATAGCCTTAGCCCATATACGGCGCGCTACGCGACCTATTACCGAGTATTCGGGGTCTATACCGTTGGAGAAAAAGAAAGAGAAGTTGGGGGCAAAATCATCTATATTCATTCCCCTTGCCAGATAGTATTCTACAAACGTAAATCCATTAGACAGCGTAAAAGCCAACTGCGAGATAGGATTTGCGCCCGCTTCGGAGATATGATAACCAGAAATGGACACAGAATAGAAGTTTTGCACATCGTAATCTATAAAATACTGCTGCACATCGCCCATCAACCTAAGCGCAAACTCGGTGCTGAATATACAAGTGTTTTGGGCTTGGTCTTCTTTTAGAATATCGGCTTGCACTGTACCGCGCGCGCTGCTTAATGCTTTTCTTTTTAGCGTATCATACACATCAGACGGCAAAATTTCGTCGCCCGACAAGCCCAATAACGCCAATCCTAAACCATTATTACCTTTGGGCAATTCGCCTTGATACACAGGGCGGGGCAATCCTTGAGCGTCGTATTTTTCTTTCAAACGCGCTTCTATCAAATGCTCCAAGTTGTGGGCTTTAATATACTGTTCGCACTGTTGGTCTATAGCCGCGTTCATAAAAAACGCCAACAACACAGCAGCAGGGCCATTGATGGTCATTGATACTGAAGTTTTGGGACTGCATAAATCAAAGCCCGAGTATAATTTTTTGGCATCGTCCAAACAACACACAGACACGCCCGAATTTCCAATTTTGCCGTAAATATCTGGCCTGTAGTCTGGGTCTTCTCCATACAACGTTACACTATCAAACGCAGTTGATAACCGCGCTGCTGGCATATCCAACGACACATAATGAAAACGTCTATTGGTTCGCTCTGGGTTGCCTTCGCCTGCAAACATACGAGTTGGGTCTTCTCCTGTGCGCTTAAATGGAAACACGCCCGCCGTATAAGGAAACTCTCCAGGGAAGTTTTCTTGTGCCGACCAGCGTATAATACTGCCCCAATCTTTGAATTTTGGAACGGCTATTTTGGGGATTTTGGTATGCGACAGCGATTCTGTGTAAGTTTTTACCCGTATATCTTTGCCCCGCACTTGATATACAAACTCTTCATTTTTATAATTTTGAATTTTGTTTGCCCAACCGTCAATGATGCGGCGATTTTCGCCCGATAAGTCGGCTATTCTTTCGTTGTAGAAACTTTCCAACTCTGCGCCTATGCCATTATAACGGTTTTCTTCCCCACCTGAATAAGCGCGGCGTTGAAAAAATTGATTGGCTGCGCCTTTTAGCTGTTGGCAGTCGGTTGCTATAAAAGCCTGTTCTTCTACTTGTTGGTTATACCTGCGTATGCTCTCGGTTATTTCGGACAAATAGCGCACTTTGGCTGGTGGTATGATATAAATCTTCTCACTTAATTCCCCCGTGCTTTGATAAACACTTTCCGACTTTTGAAAATTGGCTACTTCGGTGCGGCTTGCTATAGTATTGATAACTGTTCTATACAAATTATTCATACCTACATCGTTGAACTGCGAAGCCATAGTACCAAAGACGGGCATTTTTTCCAACGGCTCGTCCCAAAGGTTGTGGTTGCGTTGGTATTGTTTGCGGACATCGCGCAAAGCATCTAAAGCCCCTCTTTTATCAAACTTATTCAATGCAATTACATCGGCAAAGTCCAACATATCTATTTTTTCCAATTGAGTAGCTGCGCCGTATTCTGGTGTCATCACGTACAACGACACATCACAAAAGTCTGTTATGGAAGTATCGGACTGCCCTATGCCTGAAGTTTCTAATATAATCAGATTATACCCAGCCGCTTTCAATATAGTTACGGCATCGCCAATATGTTTGGAAATAGCCAAATTGCTTTGTCGCGTTGCCAAAGAGCGCATATAAACCCGCTCGTTATTTATAGCGTTCATTCTTATCCTATCGCCCAACAACGCGCCGCCTGTTTTGCGCTTGCTGGGGTCTACAGAGATAATGGCTACAGTTAGCGCGTCAAAGTCTATCAAAAACCGTCTTACCAACTCATCTACTAAGCTGGACTTGCCTGCTCCCCCCGTTCCTGTAATCCCCAACACGGGCGTTTTTTGGTTTTTAATCTCGTTTTCCAACGTTTTCAACCAACTGCTGGCTTCTTCTGCATAGTTTTCGGCTGCTGATACCAACCGCGCTATAGCATATTTATCCCCCTTTTTAAAATTTTGCAACTCGCTGCTTATCCCTTCCCCTGCTGGCGTATCGCACTTGCGCAACACATCGTTTATCATACCTTGCAAGCCCAATGCGCGCCCGTCGTCTGGCGAATAGATACGCGTGATGCCATAAGCCTGCAATTCGGCTATTTCTTCGGGCAATATCGTACCACCTCCGCCGCCAAATATCTTAATATGTCCAGCCCCGCGCTCGTTTAGCAAATCGTACATATATTTAAAATACTCGTTATGCCCACCTTGATAAGACGTGATGGCTATACCTTGAGCATCTTCTTGAATTGCTGTTTCTACTATTTCGGCTGCGCTGCGGTTGTGTCCCAAATGTATAATTTCTGCACCCGAACGCTGCATTATCCGCCGCATTATGTTAATCGCTGCATCGTGTCCGTCAAACAACGAAGCCGCCGTAACAATCCTTACTTTGTTTTTAGGACTGTAGATTTCAGTTTCCATATTTTTATTGATTGATTTTTTATAATTGTTTTATTGTTTATAAACCGCCCCGTTTTTTTTATTTAACGCGTTATTATTTTTTATATAAACCTTGAAGGTTTTAGAAACCTTCAAGGTTTCCCCTACCTACTCCCCTCATTTTTTATTTAACGCGTTATTATTTTTTATATATACGTTGCCGTTTTTTATATAAACCTTGAAGGTTTTTAAAACCTTCAAGGTTTCCCCTACCTACTCCCCCCATTTTTTATTCAACGCGTTGTTATTTTGTCAAACAAACCTATACATCTGCACTCATTAACAATTAATCATTAACAATTAACCATTAAAAACTTACTTCTTTCCACTAAATCTAATTTTATTTACCTCTTTATACAAAGGCGATTGAGTAGAAAGCACAGATTTGCAATAAGTTTTTACCAACATAGCCGTAGCTACTATACCCGTTTGGGGATTATACAACAACTCGTTTCGCAAAATACGCGCGTTAGCCAAATTAATTTCAGCCTGCACTACCGCGCTATTTTCTGCCTGCAAAACACTAATAAAACGCAACAAAGTAGGCACTTGCAACTCTACTTCATTAGGATTATAGCTTGCTGTTTGTTGTATAAAATTAACCAACTGCGACAAATGCCCTACAATTTGAGCATAAGACTGCTGTATAGTAGAAATTGTTTTATTAGTTCCACCGTTAGAGTTATTAGTTCCACCGTTTAGGTTGTTAGTTCCACCGTTAGAGTTATTAGTTCCATTATTTAGGTTCTTAGTTCCACCGTTGGGGTCGTTAGTTCCATCGTTAGGGTCGTTAGTTCCACCATTTAGGTTGTTAGTTCCACCGTTGGAGTTATTAGTTCCACCGTTAGGGTCATTAGTTCCACCGTTAGAGTTACTATTATCTAAATTTTCTATTTTGGCACGAGACACACTTTTGCCCCTACCTTGCAATTTAGCATTAATAGCCTTTGCATCTTTTACCGTTTGCAAAGAAGCCCCACCACTTATCAAAGCGCTAATAATTTGAGTACCCAAAGGTTTAATTTTAGCAAAAGCATCTTGGCGGCTATTGACTACGTTTTTGTATATATTTAATTGATTAGCTACTTCATCAATAGCATTTTTGCCATCAGTGAGCAATTGGCTTAAATTAGCAGTTTGCAACTGGCGAGCAGTAGGATTGTAATTAGCCCCCAACAATTGGCAGGTAAGCATTAGTTTTTCTAAGTTGGCAGTATTTAGCGCGTGTCCAACTTCTGATTTAGAATAAGTCATAGTATTATGATTGGGATTAAAAAATTATAAAAATATGTTTATAAATGCGTGGCAAAGGTACGAATTATTTTTGAAAAAGTCTTTATTTTTAACAAAAAAGATTGATTTATTTTTATTATTCTTATCTTTTTCGTTCAACCCCGTTAGAGTTGTTTGGCTGAACCCTAACGGGGTTCAATAACGGTAGCCCCACGCCGCCGCGTGGGGACATTTGTTTTTAGCGTATGAATAATATATTTTTACAAACATTTAATTTTCTTTATTATCATTGTCCCCACGTTACGACGTGGGGCTATTTCTGTTTAACCCCGTTAAAGTTGTTTGGCTAAACCCCAACGGGGTTCAATAACGGTAGCCTTAAGCGGCGGCGTGGGGACATTTATTTTTAGCGTATGAATAATATATTTTTACAAACATCGTATTTTCTTTATTCTTATCGTTCCCACGTTAAAACATCATCAAAAAATACAAAAAAAAATAGCGCAAAGCATTACACTCCGCGCTATTGGTCAAAACTGGTTAAAGAAAAATGATTAAGTTTTTAATATCTTACATATTAGCGATAATCTCATCGCCAAATTCTGAGCATTTTAGCAAAGTTGCGCCCTCCATTAGTCGGTGGAAGTCATAAGTTACGCGTTTGGTAGCTATAGCTTTTTCCAACCCTTTGATAATTAGGTCGGCTGCTTCGTCCCAACCAAAATAGCGGAACATCATTTCAGCAGACAGAATAACCGAACTTGGATTTACTTTATCTTGGTCAGCGTATTTGGGCGCAGTACCGTGAGTAGCTTCAAAAATAGCGTGTCCTGTGTGATAATTTATGTTAGCACCTGGGGCAATACCGATACCGCCCACTTGTGCAGCCAAAGCATCAGAAGCATAATCGCCGTTCAAGTTGAGGGTAGCTACTACATCGTAATCAGTTGGGCGGAGTAGGATTTGCTGTAGGAAGTTATCGGCTATAGCATCTTTAATCACTAAGCCATTAGGCAATTTACACCAAGGACCTCCGTCAAATTCCACCGCACCAAACTCGCGTTTGGCAAGTTCATATCCCCAAGCGCAGAACTGTCCTTCGGTAAACTTCATTATATTACCTTTATGGACTATAGTTATAGACTTACGGTTGTATTTTATCGCGTATTCTATGGCAGAACGGATAAGACGCTCTGTACCTTCTTTGGATACGGGTTTGATACCGATAGAAGAGGATTCAGGAAAGCGGATTTTGTTCACTTTCATCTCATTCATCAAGAAAGCTTTTACTTTATCGGCTTCTGGAGTGCCAGCCATATACTCAATACCTGCATAAATGTCTTCAGTATTTTCGCGGAAGATAACCATATCTACCAATTCGGGCTGACGTACGGGAGAAGGCACGCCTTGAAACCAACGCACGGGGCGAACACAAGCGTACAAGTCCAATTGTTGGCGAAGTGCCACGTTCAAAGAACGAATACCGCCACCTACTGGAGTAGTCAAGGGACCTTTTATAGCTACTTTGTACTGACTAATTACATCCAACGTCTCTTGTGGCAGCCAGTTTTGGGTTAAATTAAAGGCTTTCTCGCCCGCCAAAACCTCTTTCCATTCTATTTTGCGCGTACCGTTATACGCTTTGGCTACTGCTGCGTCCAATACGCGAACCGAGCTGTGCCAAATATCAGGGCCTGTGCCGTCTCCTATGATAAAGGGGATAATAGGGTGATTGGGAACAACCAATTTGCCGTCCTCAATGCGGATAGTATTTTCGCTCATTGTTTTAGATATATTTATGAAATGGATTGTATTAAATCAGTTTTAGTTTTTAATAGCCCGAAATTCAGTTCTGCGATTTTCGCCGTGTTGTGCATCTGTGCAGTTGGCGTTATCGTCGCAATTGTTGAGCAGTTCGGATTCGCCCAAGCCTTTATAGGCTAATCGGGTTTCGGCTATACCGTTGGCTATCAAAAAATCAACAATAGCTTTGGCGCGTTGGGTAGAAAGGTTAAAATTAAACTCATTTCCCCCGCGCGAATCTGTATGCGAGCGAATTTCTATAGCCAAAGTGGGATTATTTTGCAACAAGGTAAGCAGCGTTTGCAAGTCTGTAGAAGAAGCTTGTTCAATGTTGGCTTTGCCATAAACGTGGTAGATATTTTTCACCCCGTAGAAGGTAGTAGTATCATTAAACGTGTTTTTGCCCCCTATAGTCAATAAAGGCGGTAGCAAAATTTTGGTTTCTAATGTATCCGAGCGGTAAAGTCCTTTGGTACAAAACGAGGTTGTAGCGGTAAAAAACTTGCTGGCTTGTCCGCGCGCCACATAACAACAATTAGGCTCTAATTTAAAATTAAACTTGCCCTCGCCGTCTGTAACATAAGTTTGGGAATTATTATTGCAGCTATTCAATAAAGTAATCGTTGCTATAGAAATAGGCTGATTATTGTCTTTATTCATAGCCACGCCCTCTACCGCAAAGGTAAGCCCCTCGCCTATTTGTATAGGCACTTGTTCAAATATCTGCGAGCCTATAGCATAATTTGGGGTAGAAATAGCCACTTCTTTTTCTCCTGAAGGCGAATTGAAAACAAAGTTGCAAGTTTTATTGGCTGGCAATTCCAAATACAATTTGCCGTCTACATTAGTCCTAAACGTCTTTTTGGGATAACAATCGCAGGTCACTGCTACACTATCCAAGCCTTCGCCTGTAACCTTATCGAACACTAATATCTCAGCATCGACGCTTATTTTTTTGAATAGGTAAATATCTGTAAGTCCTTTGCCGCCGTCTCTGTTGGAAGAGATAAAACCATATTTGCGGGTGCTATCCATTACGAAACCGAAGTCATCTTTATTAGAGTTGAGCGGCGCGCCAAGATTGGTAACGGGATTCCAAATGCCACGCACCGCGCGCGAATAGTAAACATCGTAACCGCCCATACCTGTATGCCCGTCAGATGCAAAATACAACAAGCCTTCTTTGGAAACGTAGGGAAAAATTTCGTCGCCTTCTGTATTGATACCAGGCCCCAAATTGACGGGAGCAGACCAAGAGCCATTTTCATTATAAGATACGTACAAATCATATCCGCCGAAGCCGCCTGACATATCAGAAGTGAAGAACATTTTGAACCCATCGGGGGTCAAAGCTGGATGCATCACCGAAAAATTGGGATTGGCAAAGCTTACATTTTGAGGAGTAGCCCAACCATCGCCCGCTTTTTTGCTGGATACAATTTTTACGTTCACTAATCCGTTGCTGCTGTAACGCACTTTGCGACCGTCCAAATTATTGCGGCTCACATACATCGTAGTTTGGTCAGCAGAGAAGCACACAGGCCCATCGTGCCATTTGGTACGCAATTCGGAGGCAAAACTTTCAGCGCGAGAGAACTTAAATTCCATCTTATCCTCATCAACTAAACGCACTGTGCTGAAAAACATATCCACAAAGGGGCGACCTGTCCAACCGCTGCGTCTCAATACAGGACCGCCTGTATCTTTTTCTGTACAAAAGACCAAACCTCTGCGATAGAAGGCTGCACCAAAGTCATCGTTGGGGGTATTTATTTCATCTACGCCTTTGACTTGATACAAAGCCCCAGCATTAGCGAGTTCTTGGCGAACTGTATCCTCACAAGACTTTAATAAATTTTTGGCACGCACATCAGCAGGCTGCAAAGACAAGAATTTTTCTATTTGTCGTCTCGCATCTATAGGTTTGTTGTTGGACAACAACGCTTGCGCCAAATTAATATACATATCGGGCGTACATTCTGGATGCAATATAGATTGGGCATACCAATACTCGGCTTTTTTGGTATCACCAATGCGGCGATAAGCGTGGCTCAAGTTGAATAAAGCTTGAGGTTTGACCCCTTTTTTTAGAATTTGCTCGTATAAAGGTATAGCGGACTGAAAATTGAGTTCGCGGAAGTACTGATTGGCTTTGTTGAGTTTGGCATTTTGAGCAGCGAGGCCAAAACTTAACCAACACAACAAGATAAAAAGCGTGGATTTCATTATTAAATAAAATTTGCGGAGCTTATTATTGAAAAAGATTTGCTAACGTTGTATAACCACATAACCATTAAATACTTGGTTAATGCTATCATTAAGGGCTATGATATAATAATAAACCCCGTCGGGCAAATCTGCACCGTTGAAAGTGCCTGTCCAGTCGTTTTGGTAGTTTTTGGTACGGAATACCTGATTACCCCAGCGATTGTAGATAGAAATTTCGTGATTGGGGTAATCTTGTAGATTATTGATGATAAATCTATCATTCAAGCCGTCTCCATTAGGAGAGATACCGCCAGAAATAGAGAAAGGCAAGCATTCAATATCCAAATAAACCCAAGCTGTATCTTGGCCGCCCACATTACTCACTTGGTACAAGAACGAATCTCTGCCGCAAGTTTGGGCATCTCTACGGGTGAATGTCCAGTTGCAAGGACCTCCCGAAAGTGTTCCCAAAGTGGGTTGATTAATTACCGTAACGGTGAAAGCAGCGTTGGGAATGGTGTCGTTATTACAGATATTAAAATTAACGGTTGTGGTAGCAAACTCCAAAGTCGCCGTATCAAAGTTGGCAATAGGCGCAGGCAATAATACATTTACCACAAAGTAGGTCGTATCGCAGATGCCAAACGTATCACAAACCACAATACAAACGCTATCTTGTCCCAAGGCCAAACCCGTAAAGGTTACGCAGTTGCTAATTGGGTCTATAGAAAGACTAACTTCGCCATTGCTTGGGCAAGCGTTGAAAATGGTATCAACAGCCACGATTTGGGAAATATCAACATTACAATTAACGGTAATGCTATCCAATAACACCGTGTCAGTTATGCTGCTGGATTGTACACAAACCACTCTTATCAAAGAAGTATCCACACAGCCGAATTGGTCTATAACGGTGAGTTGATAATTGCCCACACCAGCCAAAGCTATAGTAGAACCGTCAGCATATTGTTGTTGGGTAGTGGGGCCTAATACTGTAGGCGCGCCGCCACCTATACAAGTGATGGTTAAATTGCCATAATTCACCCCGTCGTTGCCATTATTTACGCCCGTAATTACCGTATTATTCGGCGAAAGCCCAAAGACAGTAACCGTATCCCAAGCGTTTAATTGATTGACTACTCCAGCAAAGCCCGTAACTTGCGCAGGGCCGAATGTAACCCCGTTCACGACCCAAGTAATTATAAAGTCGTTGCTACAAGCTGGAACTAATACTACAGGATATTGTACGCGGGTGATAAAAGCACAACCCGTAAAGCTGCCCGCATAGTTAGTGCCGTTGATTAACACGTCATAATCGTTGATACTATCCAAAGGTATGGGCAAACAAACCGTAACGGCTGTAGCACAATCTTGCACTTGGTAGCTCAAATTATCGGGAACTGCGCCCCCGCATATAGGTTCTAAGTTGTTAAAAATATAAATTACCGTATCGCAATAAGCAGGGTTAGAATTATCACAAATTCGCACGCAAACTGTATCAGCGCGGTTGCCGCTACCAGGAGACGGAATTGGAGGCGCATAATTTACGCAGCCTGTAGTCGTATTCAAATTGATAGTACCAACTGTGTTTTGGTCGCAACCCAAATCTACTATTGAAGCAGGCGCGCCTAAGAATTGGATATTATACAAACAAGTATCAACAGCAGCACCGCCAGGCAAAATATCTATGCGCACTGTGTCGGGTCTTGGCACTACGTTGAAAACTACTATAGTCGTATCGCAAAAACCTTGATTATCGCAAACAACCAAACACATCGTATCGCGTCCTGCCAAATTGCCCGCTTGATAGCGAGTACAGCCGTTGCCAGCATTGATGCCGTTGATAACGCCCCCATCTAAGATGGCGCAATTTAGGTCAGTAGCTGAGTTTATAGGATTGCCAAAAGCAGATAATTGAGGGCAAAATGTCCCTTCTGTAGTTGCACTTACGTTAAAAATGGTTGTATCCATTGGAGATTGAACCGCGAATATCAAAATAGACGTATCGCAGAAACCTTGATTGTCGCAAACTTGCACGCAAACTGTATCATAACCCATAACCGCCCCAGCCGTATAATTGACACAACCCGTAGTATTATTTACGCTGTTGATTGTACCATTATTTATAGGCAAGCAGTTGAGATTTATCGCGCTGCTGATTGGGTTGGCGAAAGTGGTTATATTGGGGCAAAGTGTAGTGGTTTGATTGGTCAAAACTATAGTTCTGAACGTATCTACAGGCGATTGTACAAACACAAATATAGTGGTTGTATCGCAAGAGTTGCCTGCGGCGTTGCAAACTTGCACACAAATCGTATCTACGCCCATAATCGCGCCCGCTGTGTAGTTGATGCAACCGTCTGTGCCTATGGAATTGATAAAGCCGTTGTTATTGCTACCAGCGCAAATGTTCAACACGCTAAACACGCTCCCTGCAACATCGTTGGTATCTACGCAAAAAATAGCCGTTGCTCCAGTTAAAACGGTAACGCTATCGCTATCCGAACAGTTGGGAACATTCACAGTATCCACCACA
Source organism: Chitinophagales bacterium (assembly GCA_013297745.1). Lineage (GTDB taxonomy): Bacteria > Bacteroidota > Bacteroidia > Chitinophagales > Saprospiraceae > JAAFIM01. The sequence continues at coordinate 195,363 of JAAFIM010000001.1, forward strand.
AAAGTACAGCCGCGCGCATCAGTAACCGTGAGCGAGTAGAAATCGGGGAAAACATTGATTAAATCTCTGCTATTTGCACCATTCGACCAGTTATAAGTATAAAAAGGAGCTGCTGCGTTAGGCGTTCCCCCTGTTATTGTCATTAAAGCATCAGCTTGTCCAGCCGTGCAGGAAGGATTGCTAATTTGCATCTCTGCCGCCCAAGCGCGAGGTTCATTTACGGTAAAAGGCAAGCGAGAAATACAGCCGCCGTTGTTCAGTCTAAGTTCATATTGACCAGCCAACAAAGTATTTTGGGGTAATGTGCCCACTAAAGTTCCCGTTTGGCGGTTGAAAATCTGATAAGGTAAGCCACTTGGCGCGGTTTCAACTACAGCACCATTCGCTACACTTGGGCAAGTAGCCGAAGTAAACACAAAACTTGAGGCTGAAATTGGGGTAGAACCGATTTCATCCAAACCTACAGTTATGATATTACTCACGCAGCCACTTCCGTCTCGCACTTGCAAATTATAAACTCCAGTAGAAAGGTTAGAAAAATCAAAGTTGTTGGAAAAAACCACCCCGCCCGAAATGCCGTTGATAAAAAACTCAAAAGGCAAAGAACCAGCAGTAGCCGTTAGGCGGATAATACCGTTTGTGCCGCCAGCGCAGTTGGGTTGTTGAATAATGGAAGTATTAGAGGATATAATACCCGATTGTTGTACGGTGAAGTTGCTAACTCTTCTACAGCCTGCCCCATCTGTTACGGTCAAACTGTAGAAACCAGCGGGCAAATTATTAATACTTGCCAAACTTGGGCTATTTTGTGTACCTGTAGCAGCACCCGACCAAGCCAAGTTGAAGTTTGCACCAGTCCCAGAGATAGTCAAAGAAGCAGAACCGTTGCTATTTTGGCAACTCGCGTTGCTAGTATTGATATTGCCAAGGGTTGGCGAAGCTAAATTGCTCATTTCCACCCGCGCTACAGTAGCGCAAGCAGTTGCATCTGTAACAGTTACCGTATATGCCCCTGCTGTTAGCCCTGTGGCTATTTGGTTGGTACTACCATTTGACCACAAATAACTAAAAGGCGCAACCCCTCCCGACAACACAACTTCTGCAACCCCATTAGCCGCTCCACAACCTGCATTTTGCATAATTGTACCCTGCACAGCAAACCCACAGTTGGCTTGTGCCTCCGTCCCAAATAAAAGAGCAAAAGGCAGAAAGAAGCTCCAAAATAAAGCCCTTTTGTTGCTTGGATTTTGTATTAAAACATTCATAATTATTAAAAAATAAGATATTTTTCGTTAGAGGCTATATTTTAAGTATGGTATATTTTTTTACTATTGACTTTAAAAAACGCAAAGATATACAGTTTTAGATAAAAAAAAGATTTTTTTGGCTTTTTTAGCATAATTAGCCCTCAAAAAATTAGCTATAGCAAAAAAGCCCCAGCAACGACGAAGCGCTGCAAGGACTTTTTAAATTACCACCTATGGTGATCCTGTCGGGATTCGAACCCGAGACCCTTTGATTAAAAGTCAAATGCTCTACCGGCTGAGCTACAAGATCGTTGGAAAATGCCGAATCACTTCTGCACTTTCTTAAACAATTATCATTCTTTCATTTCCGTGATCCTGTCGGGATTCGAACCCGAGACCCTTTGATTAAAAGTCAAATGCTCTACCGGCTGAGCTACAAGATCATTGCAATTTTTCTAGAAATAATTCTTTTATTATTTGCGGGGGCAAAGGTAGAACGTTTTTTTTATCCCACCAAATTTTTCTTAGAAAAAATGCTAAAAAAGTGGAAAAAAAGTGAAAATATTTTTTTAAACAATTTTTACTTTTTCATAACTACCGCATTTACAGTCATTTGATACTCTACTTGCGGTTGGGTAATTTTTGCAATTTCTTCTTGATTTTTGCCTTCATCTTTGGCATAATGGCGTAATTCTTCCACTGAAGTTACGTTTTGATAAGCATTACCGCTCACTATTAAAGTCTTCCCCACCACATCAGCAGGCAATTTGAAGGCGTGGTCTTTCACTTTTACAAAAATTTCTCTGCCATCGCTACTTTCCAAAACCACCCAGCAACCTGCCGATTTGCAAACCGAAGTCGCTTTGCCTTCTACTTTGGCTTTGAGACCCGAAACGACATTGCCGCCGTCTATGGGTAAATCTACCAAACCTTCTTTTTTGTCTAACTTATTAAGTACATCCAACACAAGCATTGCGCTATCTACACTAACGCTATCGCCAAAAACCAACCCATCTTCTGTAATTTTGGGTGGAGTAGGTTGAGAACAAGCGCCCAACATCAAAAGCAAGGCGAACAAAGCACAAAATACATTAATTTTCATATTTATAAATTTTATAAAAAAACGAATAATTTTAAGTTGCATTTTATAAATCTGTAGCTGGTAGAACTTTTCCCACTGCTTCGCCAAAACCTATTCTAATCCCCTCTTGAGTGGTAGCCCAACCGCGCATTGTTACGGTGTCGTTATCGTTGATAAATTTGCGTTCTGTACCATCTGCCATTTTTAGCGGTTTTGTACCTTTCCAAGCCAACTCCAGCATAGAACCGTAACTATTTTCATCTTTGCCCGAAATTGTACCCGATGCGCAAACATCACCTATACGCACATTGCAACCATTCACGGTGTGGTGCGCCAACTGTTGGGACATAGACCAATACATATATTGAAAATTAGATTTGCAGACGGTCGTAGCCGCTCCATTTTCGGGGACAATATCCACTTCCAAAGCGATGTTATAATTTTTATCCCCTGTAGTTTGCAAATAAGGCAAAGGTTGAGGTTCTTGTGTGGGTTGTGCAACTCGCGCGCCATCCAACGCTTCTATCATCACCACCCAAGGCGACATAGTAGAAGCAAAGTTTTTGCCCAAAAATGGTCCCAAAGGCACATATTCCCACTGCTGAATATCGCGTGCCGACCAATCGTTGAACAAAGTAAGCCCAAAAATATAATTTTCTGCTTCATTTGCTTTTATACTATCGCCCAATTGGGTATTTTTGCCCACGATAAAAGCCATTTCCAACTCAAAATCCAATCTTGCGCTTGCTCCAAAAACGGGTGGTTCGCCCTCTTTTGGTAGCGTTTGCCCTTTGGGGCGAATAATGTTCGTACCTGATACCAATATCGAAGAACTGCGTCCGTGATAACCCACAGGAATGTGCAACCAATTGGGTAATAGCGCGTTTTTAGGGTCTCTAAACATCATGCCGACATTGGTAGCGTGTTCGCGGCTAGAATAAAAATCGGTATAATCGCCAATTTTGACAGGCAACAACATCGTTACGTCCTTAGCTTCGTGCAAAATTCCCATTTGTAAAAATGGATTGTCTCGAATAACAGGATTTTGTATATTAAATAATTGAGAAACCAAATCCCTAATCCCCAAAGTAATCCCCTTGCCTTCTGCTATCAAATCATTCAAATTATCCCGATTCAACGTTTCCACATCAAAAGGCAAACTATCAAAAGCTGTCATTTTGGCTAAAGCGTATAGATTAATAACCGCATCTCCTATACGAGTAGCCACGAATGGGGGTTTATCCCCTACTTTAGCTATGCCGAAAGGTATGTTTTGAATGGGGAAATCACTATTTTCTTCCACTTCCAACCAAGTTTTGTGGTTGGGATTATTGGCATAAATTTGCATAATGTTGGTGTAAATGATAATAAAATTTGAATTGAATAATAACTCACAAAATATAGCAATTTGGGCGCAAAGGTATATCTTTTTTTTACAGTTTTGCTAATTTAGAATTAAAATAATTGACATAGCCAATTTTTTACTATTTTCTAAAATACTCCAACAAGTACAACAACTTACAATCGTACGTGTTGCGGTCTGTCATTAATTAGCATAAATAAAGATAAAATATAAACAACAAGGCTATTTTTTTGCAAAACATTTTTCTGTTTCATAAATAATCTGTATCTTGCGCGCTGTTTTGGGACTATTCTAAACTATTCAAACCAAAAAAAATAAAATGAAAACAAAACTCGACTTGGCTAATCTCAAAAAAATGCCTCAAGCTGATTATCTCAACGAAGTAAAAAGCGAATTTAAACGGCTCAAAGCAGCGGGCGAAAGTGAAGTGATTGTCATTACTGATTTTACCTTTGCTGATGGCAAAAAAGGCAGCGTGGTTATTCCCACCGAAATGAGCGGCACTTCTCAAAAATTTTATAACGATGTTGCCAAAAAAGAATACAAAGGCTTTGGGCGCGGCACAGTCAATCTCAAAGATGGCGAACAGGGCGCAACGATGGAATTATTTATAGATTCGGGCAAAGCCAAAGCTAAGGCGTTGGAAAAAGGCGGCAAAAAGATTTTTGAAAAAGTGGGCGTTATTCCCGTTATCACCAAAAACCCAGCCGCATTGGCAGAAGAAGACCCAGACACAGCAGAAGACGCAGCCAGCAACGAGGCAGAAAAAGTAACCGCAGCCGAACCGCAAAAATTAGTATCGCCAACGCCAGCCAACAACGCCAAAATGGGCGCAGAGGGTTTGAAAGAAATTCAAGCCTTAGTCAAAGGTGAATTGGGGGCTATAGCCGCAAGGGTCAAATCCCAACAAGTTACGGCTGAAGATGCGCAAAAAATAGCAGCAGCCCAGCAAAAAGTCAATGGTTGGTTGGATTGGTTCAAAAACTTGGGCAAAAACGAACAAAAACCGTTTGAACCTTACGCCCCACAGATTGAAACGATAAAAAAACAGATTGATACAATGGGAATTACCGCTTCCAATTTATTGGGGAAAGTAGTCGCCACGATAACCAACTCTGTAGGCAAAGGGGGCAAAAATATAACCGCCGATGTCAAATTGGTACAAGAATTATTGAATAAAAAAGGTGCAAGTCTTACCGCTGATGGTGGTTGTGGTGCAAAAACTATAGCCGCAATTGTAGATTTTCAAAAGAAATCTGGGCTCAAAACCTTAGACGGGTTGATTAGCCCTGACGGCGCAACGTGGAAAAAATTGATAGAAACCAAAATTGATGACGCTGTAGGTCAAATGAAAGACCACAAATACAACTATGGCGAAATTGCGTTAAAATTGTTTGAAAAAGGCAAATTGGATGCCAACGATATTGACCCCAACGATGTACAACAGGGCGAAATCGGCGACTGTTATTTTATGTCAGCCATAGCCGCAGTAGCTCAAGCCAATCCACAAGCGATTAAAAATCTAATCAAAGACAACGGCGACGGCTCTTATGAGGTAACTTTGTACACCAAAAAAGATAAATTGTCGCTAACACCTACTGTAGTTAAAGTCAAACCACAATTCCCTGTAGATGCCACAGGCAAACCCGTTTACGCGGGCACAGGAGATAAAGAAATGTGGGTGATGATTATGGAAAAAGCCTATGCTAAATTAATCGGCAATTACGACGAAATCGGCAATGGCGGCTACATCGAAGAAGGACTTGAAGCTATCACAGGCAAAGAAGCCAGCAATTATTGGCTGTCCGAATACAAAGATAAAGATTTGGTCGCTTTGGTCAAAAAAGCCTTAGCCGACAAAAAACCTATCACAGCAGCCACCAAAGGCAGCGGCGAAGAACCGTTTAAAGCTGAATCAGGTTGCACCGTATATAAAGGACACGCTTATTCTATCACAGCTATAGACGATGCACGGGTAAAACTACAAAATCCTTGGGGCTTTGACCACGCCGATATTACCATTAAAGAGTTTAAAGCCTATTACGACATACTTAGCTTTTAGCGATTTTATTTTTTAATCAAAACCTTATTTATAAAAATGGACGAAAATCTAAATTTAGATTTAAGTTTGGACTTTGAAGTTCCAAATATCACTTTGCAAGAAACGACAGTAGGGCGTTTGGCAGGCGAGCGAGTGGGCGTGGGCAACATCTACGCTGGCAATTATAACACCAACAGCAACGAAGAGCGGGAAGGTTGGGTTTGCGAATTGGTCTTGGCCAGTAGCGGATTGCGTTGGACAGTGGGCGAAGGTAGCGAATTTGTGGTAGAAACCAGCCGCTTCAAAGTTGTTTCCATTCTACCCAAAAGCGAAAGCAAACGCGGGCAGTTGGTCCTGAACGAAATCTAAACCATAATTTTTCAAAGTTATTATTGCGAATGAACTTTTTAACCCTTTGCGCGGTTTTAGACACATTCAACAATAAAAAATAACAAATTACCATTATGGAACTGATAAAAAATTTAGAAATCGTCAATCGCAAAGCTACACATTTGTACTATTTTGACTTAAAACTAGAAGCTGGAATTGTATTGCGAGGCACAGAGATTAAATCTATTCGTATGGGCGAAGTCAATATGAGTGATGCTTTTTGTACCATAGACCAAAGAGGTATGTATGTAGAAAATTTGCATATCGGAGAGTATAAAAACGGCACGTACAACAACCACATACCCAAAAGAACCCGCCGATTGCTATTGAATAAACGCGAATTGAAAAAATTTGATAGCCGTGTACGTGAGCAAGGTTATACCATTATACCCTATCGCTTGTACATATCAGAGCGCGGTTTTGCCAAGTTGGAAATAGCCTTAGCCAAAGGTAAAAAGAGCTTTGACAAACGCGAAGCGATAAAAGAACGCGATACCAAACGCGAAATGGATAGAGTTATCAAAGCCTATAAATAGATTATTCTGTTGTAAAAAATAAAAACCCGATTTGGCTTAGCTAAATTGGGTTTTCTTGTATAAAACATCTAATAGATATTAAAAAAAATTGCTAAAATGTAAAAAATTACAAACAAAAGTTATAAATTTGCAGCGTTATCATACTTTTGGAAAATCAAATCCATAGCAGTTAGGTTTTATATTAAAATTATAAATCCATAGTCGGTAACATTTTGCATAAAAATAGCATTATCAAGCGAACAAAAATCATTTTTTTACAAGTTTATAAATTCCAATCCCAAAATTATGAAAAATTTAGTTTATAGCCTATTCATAAGCACAATCGTAGCCTGTTTATTATTGCCAGCCTGCAATTCCAACTTGAATATGAAAGACACCCACAACAATAACAACACTTCCCCAGAAGCCCTTGGAGAAAATGGTTGGCGGTATGACGAAAAAGAAAATAATATCGTAATGCCCAGTTATAAAGAAGGTGATGTTATTTTGAATTTGAATGGCTATCCCTTGGTGGATAATCCCAAAAGTGATATACCTGTACCCGTTATCCCATTGGCTGAACCTGACAAAAAGAAAGGAGCCTACAGCAACCGCCTAAAAATAAATGGCATTCCTATCAATGCTGCCCTAATAGGAAAGTACAAAGAAGAAATTGTGCTAGAAGTCTATTTAGCCGAAGGTTTCCGCGTTGGAGGATTTTTTGGTATTACTAACACCCAAAAAAAATACCAACCCAAACCCGAACCAACCGTAATAGAGCCGATTTCCATAGACAATATGAATATGAATGCGCGCAAACCTGTAATCTATTTGTATCCAACCACTACACAAACCGTCAATGTGCAAGTAGAGTTTAATGGCGTGCTTACCCACACTTACCCCAAATATCCTGAAAATGGTTGGACGGTAGAAGCCAAACCCTCTGGCGAGCTAAAAGATAACAAAACAAATAAAATTTATTATCAACTGTTTTGGGAAGGTAAGAGCAATCACCTCTACAATATGGATAAAGGTTTTGTGGTCAAAGGTAGCGAAACTGCCGAGTTTTTGGATGATAAATTAGCGGCTTTAGGTCTCAATAGAAGAGAAGCCAACGAGTTTATTACCTATTGGTTGCCCGAATTGGAACAAAATGCGTACAATTTTATACATTTTTCTACCAGCGAGTACGCACAACAAGCCCAACTCAACGTTCAACCCAATCCCGACACCCAAATCCGCGTGTTTATGGTTTATCAACCTCTGCAACAATGGCGCGAAGTTAGCCCACAAGTATTCAAAACACCCGTTAGAAAAGGTTTTACTTTAGTAGAATGGGGTGGAATGAAGCAGCAAGAAAATATAAATTAGTACAGCCGTTTTTTTGTTAATTTTTTAATAAATAGCTTGTGGGAATATCTCGCAAGCTATTTTTTTATACCTTTGCGCGCTTATTATTTTATTATTGTAATTTGAATTGAAATGTATCCGAATTTAAGATTTGCTTTTTATGATATTTTTGGGTTGGATATACCCGCTTTGGGTTTAGTACAAAGCTATGGTTTTTTCTTAGCTTTATCCTTTTTGGCGGCAGCTTGGTGGTTGGGGGTAGAATTTCGCCGCCGCGAGAAAGAGGGTTTAATGCAAGGTGTAGAAGAAACTTACACAGTCGGCAAACCCTTGAGTCCGATAGATATAATTTGGAATGCAATTTTGGGCTTTTTGTTGGGCTTCAAAGGCGTTTATGCGCTGATGAACTCTACCGCTTTTGCTGGCAATGATGCCAAAAATAATTTACTATCTTTAGAACACGGCAATTGGCTGGCTGGTATAGGTTTGGCCGTAGCTTTTGTGGGTTGGAAATACTGGGAAAAACAACAAGAGAAAAAAGAATATCCCGAAGAAAAACAACTCACTCGCACAGTTTATCCCCACCAACGCATCGGCGATATTGTGATAATTTCGGCTATAAGTGGCGTTTTTGGTTCTAAACTATTTTATCTATTGGAAGAACAGCCCGAAGATTGGGTTAATGCTTTATTTAGCGGAAGCGGGCTGACTGTTTATGGGGGTTTGATAACCGCTTTTTTCGTGGTGAGTTATTATATTCGCAAGAAAAAAATATCTTATACGGATATGTTGGACACGGCGGGGCCTGCTATGATATTGGCTTATGGTGTGGGGCGTTTGGGCTGTCATTTTTCTGGCGACGGCGACTGGGGCGACCCAAATACAGCTGCTAAACCTTTTGCTTGGTTGCCCGATTGGGCTTGGGCTTATTCTTATCCCAACAATGTAATCAACGCTGGCGTTGCGCTTCCTGATTGTGGCGGTTATCCTTTTGCGGCTGAATACGGCTATTGTATGCAACTTGTGCCGCCTGCTTATCCTACTCCAGTATGGGAATTTCTAATGGGCGTAATTATTTTTGCTATCTTGGCAAGTCTGCGCCGTTGGGCAAAACAAGGCGGGTTATTGTTCGCTATCTATTTGATTTTTAACGGAATGGAACGCTTTGCTATAGAAACTATCCGCGTCAATGGAGAATACAATATCTTTGGATATATGCTTACTCAAGCTCAAGTAATTGCTGTGATTTTATTCATAATCGGAATAATACTAACCGCTTACTTTTATTACAAACAAACTCGCCCCGATTTCAAACAAATTACACACCCAAAAGGTGATTAATCAAAGATAGATGTTCAAATTATGAGTTTTCTAAAAAAAATCGCTACCAAACTTATTCATTGGTATATTGCCCCATTAGAATGGAATTATAAATTAGCTTTGTACGCCAAAGGTCGGTTGTTGCATTTCAAAGAAGAGCATATTTTATCGTTTGTGGATTATGTCAAAAAAAATGAACCCAATAACCCCGACGAATGGATATTAGATGCTGGTGTTTATTATGGTGGCGTTTCGTCTTTGTTTGCTACACATTTTACACAGCATAAAGTTATTGGTTTTGAACCGATTCCCAAACATTATAATGCTGCCAAAACGAATTGCGCCCGTTTCCAAAATATAACGTTGCACAACAAAGCACTTTCGGACAAAACAGGCCAACAATCCTTTCATATCGCTACCAATAGCTCTGCTTCTTCGCTCAATCCTATAGCGCAAAGCGACCGCTACAGTTTATCTGAAACTATACAGGTTGAAACAATTACTTTAAACGATTTTTTGCCACCAACGCAGAAAGTTTTATGTTTGAAATTAGATATTGAAGGTTACGAATTGGCTGTACTCCGAGCCGCAGGCGATGCACTAAAAAGGGTTCGTTATGTTATAGCAGAGATGAATAATCATAATGAACACAGTGGCGAATGTCAGTATTATGAAGTTGATGAATTTTTGCGCCAACAGCAGTTCAAATTACTCATTATTCGCGCTGGTTATAACGACCAAGGATTGATGCAGTACGATGCCGTTTATAAAAATATGAATATCTAAACGCAAAAAGCCTTTACCAAATCGGTAAGGGCTTTTTTTTATGCTTTCGCCAACTCAAAAATGGTTATTTCTGGCCGCACATTAAATCTGACTTGCCACAAATGTCCTAAGGCTCTATTGATATATAAAGTTCTGTTATTACTTAATTTAATTTGACCAGCCGTATAATTTTTGTTTTGAACGGGCAACATAGGCGGGGGCAAAAATGGTGGTTTGACTTGTCCGCCGTGTGTATGTCCCGACAATATCCAACTGTCGTATTCGCCCCAAACGTCCAAATCGCAAACATCAGGATTATGACACAGCACGATATTTGCTTTGGATTTATCAAAATTAGCCATAGCTTGTTGAGGGTTGAAATTTTGCCCCCATAAGTCATCAAATCCGATAAAATTAAGCCCGCTCACTTCTGCATTTGCATTTCTCAACATTTTAACCCCTTGTTGTTCAAACATAGCAGATATTTTATCCGCTACTTCGCTTTGTTTCCAATTGCGCCCATAATCGTGATTGCCTAATATCCCAAATGTGCCTAACTTTCCCTTTACGGCATTAGTTAGCACCTCTTCCAACTCTTTATAAAATACTTTATCTTTATTCAAATTCACATAATCGCCCGTATAAACCACGAAATCTGGATTTAATTCTTTTGCTTTTATAAATGAATTGATTATAAAATGATAATCAAAACGCTCGCCGATATGAATATCGCTTATTTGCATCAATGTTTTACCTACTAAATCTGTAGGCAAATTTTTAATAGGCATTTTTATTTTTACAAATTCTAACCAAAAAGGTTCTATTTGCCAAGCATACAATCCGCTTACAATGCCTAATCCTGTAAGCCCCAAAAATGCACGTTTAAAAAACTTTCTTCTGTCCATTTTTTTATAAAATAAATTTGTATTGAAAAGATATTAATTGATAAAATTAGCTAAAACAACAATATGCTTATTCTGTCAATAAAATTAACCATTTTTCCAACAAAGCAAGCGTAGTAGAGGTAGGAATATAACTTTCTCCTTCTATCAAATCGTATGTAATTATAGTTTTTTCTTTAAATATATGGACTGTATATAAATTTTCGCCCTCTGTAATGTAAGGTTTGACTTTTTCCTCTCCATTTTCCAATATCTCAAATTCGTACGATACAGGCAATCCGTTGATATTTTCAATAATTTTACCTTCTACATCAAAAGAATAATTATCTTCTCCAGCCTGCTGCACAAATTGTATAGCCGCTATAAGATTGCGAACGTGTTGCGCCGTATAAAATTCAGATTGCTCAAACAAAAACCATAAATCCGCTTTAAGTTCTGAAGGCAATTTTTGAAAAAGTGTTTTTTTATCTATCATTTTATTATTTTTATTACAATAAATACCATAAAATAAAATCCTACCTCCAAACGAAGTAGGATTTTTTTAATTTTTATAAACGCAGGCTTATATTTTACTTTGCACCAATTGCAAAATTTCTGTTTCTCGGCTTAATGCAGTTGTTAATATACTTTGCGCTTCTTGGCTAACCATTTGCACATAATTAGTATCTTTTAACCCGCCTAAATTGATTTTTACGTTCAAAAAAGCCCCATAAACGGCTGCTCTTGCGGCTAATGCACCTACACCAGCATCAGTTACAGAATTAGGATTGCCAATTTCTGCCATTTTAGCTATTAAATTCATACTTTGCAAGGATAAACGCATCGTTTTTAGCGGTATTTCTACCGCGTATTGGGTAGCTGTTTGAATAGCGGCTGTACGCGCTTGTTTTTCGGCTTCTGTAGATTTATTAAGGGCAAAAGCCGCCATAATTTTATTAAAAGCATTTGTATCTTCATCTACTAATTGCAACAATTGAGTTTTTAAGGCTTGACCTTGTGCAGCGTAATCCGAAAACGTTTCCCATTTATCGTCCCAACCTCTTTTGTGAGAAGAAAGATTGGCTACCATAGTGGCCAAAGACACCCCCAACGCGCCCATATAAGCGGCGATTGAACCACCCCCAGGCGCAGGACTTTCTGAAGCAGTTTCATCGGCAAAAGCTGCCAAATTCATATTTATCAACGGTTGCGTTTGTAAGTCGCGCAATTGATATTCAATAATTTTCTTTTCGGGTACAAACGGGCTTAATTCATCTAAACCCATAGTTTTTACCGCTATTTTTATCAATTCGGCTTCAGAAACGCCCACAGAACGCTGTTGTTGGCGCAAAAAGTATTCGCCCGCATCCAATAACACTTTCAACGGCACTAACCCCACTAATTCCGAACCTGTTACGCGCATACCTCTACGTTCTGCCGAGCGGCAACATTCTTGAAAAGCAATATGAAGCGGTGTGTCGTTGATATTGGTCAAATTCATAGAAACTTGCGCAATACCATATTCCGCTATATACCAACCGATACCTTTTACAGATTTGCACGCGCCAGCTTTGCGTACAGCTTCGCCGTTTGCATCTTTGAGAATTGCACCATTTATATCATCTCCTTCACGCACGATACGCCCTTGCTCGCGTACATCAAAAGCCACAGAGTTGGCGCGACGAACTGAAGTTGTGTTTAAATTGACATTATAAGCTACCAAAAAATCGCGCGCGCCTATTGCACTAACGCCAGCTTTGACATTCATTTGCGTTTGTCCAAAATCGGGATTAAAATTGCCACTTGCCAACTTTGCCGCCATACTTTCATATTCTCCTGCTCTAATCGTAGCCAAATTTTTATTTTCTGGACGAGTAGCCGCATATTCATACAAAAATACGGGAATTTTTAATTCATTACCTACTCTTTCACCCAATTTTTGGGCGCATTCTATAGCTTGTGCCATAGTCGCGTTGCCTATCGGTATAAATGGGCAAACATCGGTCGCTCCCATACGCGGGTGTTCGCCTTTATGTTGGCTCATATCTATTAACTCGGCAGCTTTGGCAAATCCTCTAAAAGCAGCCTCTACCACAGCGTCGGGCGAACCTACAAAAGTTACAACTGTGCGATTGGTGGCTTTACCTGGGTCTATATCTAATAATTTGACCCCTTCTACAGTTTTTATAGCTTCTGCTATTTGATTGATAATGGACATATTGCGCCCTTCAGAGAAATTAGGCACACATTCTATTAGTACAGACATTTTTTTTAGTTATTAGTTGTTAATTATTAGTTGTTAGTTTTAATCAATGTATTAAAAAATGAAAAATTAGTTTGCACTTGCCAACGTATTGTTTTTTTTTGAAACTATTCATTTGCATTTGCCAACGTGTTGTTTTTTTTTGAAACTATTCATTTGCACTTGCCAACGTATTGTTTTTTTTTAAAACTATTCATTTGCATTTGCCAACGCGTTGTTTTTTTTTAAAACTATTCGTTTGCACTTGCCAACGTATTGTTTCGGAATGAATATGAACGTTTTATTTTGCAATCAATAAATTTAATATTAAAATTGTTTAATAATTATAGAATTATAGAAAACAGTCTGCGAATTTTAGATACTAAACAAATTTTTATAAATTTTTGAGCTACAAAACAAAAATGTAAATCTGTGCGTAGCTGTTTAATCTGTGAAATCTATAAACCAAATTTTATTACAAAACAATTTTATGAAAAAAATATATTTGTGGCTAAAAATCAGGCAAAAATACAATTATTTTGTAAAAAAAAGCTATTTTATAAAAAAAATGTAAAAAAAAGACAAAAAAACAAAAAAAAATTTGCAGTATTCAAAAAATGGTATTACTTTTGCACTGTTATACAACAATTACTTAACCTTTTAAATTTGTTTGACTTATGGACAACAATAAAAAATCAAATACAGTCAATCCCGTTACTGTATCAAAGAAGGTAAAAAGAACACGTTCTTTGCCTGTAAAATATATGGGTGTAGCTAATTTGGGAAAAGATGCTGCTATTTTGTGGCGAGATAATCATTCTAATTTTAGCTTTTCTTTGTTGGATTATCAGACTTTAGAAATTGAAGCTGACAAATTGCTGGCGTTGGTAGCCGACAACAACAATAATATAAGCGATAAAAAAAACAACACACAAGCTTTGGCTGCCAACAATAAGGCGATAACTGAAGCTGCTAATGTGTTGAAAAAAATGATTACGGCCGAATATGCAAGGGTTAAAGATAAAAGTGCTTACTTCTTAGCTTATGGTTTTGTAAAATCTGCTACTGGACAATTTAAGTTTCCTGTGGATAACAACCAAAGAAAAGCGGCTTTGCTTGTATTGACCAACAAAATGCAGGAAGCAGGTAATGTTTTTGCTAATCGCGATATTGGTTTGAGAGGTTGGCTAACATTAATGTCCGAACACGATGCCAATTGGCGAGATAGTACATTGATACGAAGCGAACGCTCGGATAGCTCCAAAGATGCTGCCGAACAATATGAAAAAGTGCATCAAATGTTATACATTTTGTTTCATTATTTGGGTTTGGCTTTTATCAATGAAGATGTGGCAAAAATAAGACGCAGTTTTGGATTTTTGAAAGAAAGTTTTTAATAATTTGTTTGTTTTTGCAAATAAATACAAGCTTTGATTTAATAAAAAAAACCTCTTGAGTATATACTTGAGAGGTTTTTTTATGTTTGTGATAATAAAATAAAATTAGTTTGTTGTAAAAAATAGATGTTTAGTAAAAAAAATAGTAAACATTTTGCGAACTTAATAGCGTGGGGTTTTACACCCCACGCGGGGATAAATAACAATAAAATATATGATTTTTTGATTTGATTTTGTGCGTGGGGTATAAAACCCCACGCTATTGAGCGCACAAATACTGCATTATTTATTTTTACTAAATACCTATAAGATATTAACTATAAAAAAATAAATTAAATCTGTGCGTATCTGTTTAATCCGTAAAATCCGTGAGCAAAATTTAAATACTAAACCAATTTTACATTTATTTAGCTAATTGGCTGGGTAAATTGCGCAAAGCAAAATCATAAGCATTTTTATACATAAATTTATAAATAATCTCTTCTGCTGTGAGCCCAAACATTAAGGTTTTGACTTCGGCGGCTGTATGCAAATTGAAAATATCGGTTGGGTTTTGCAAAAAATCGTACATATCTTTTACCATATCGGGCATTTCGTTGGCACGAGGATAATTTTCAAAAGGTACAATCATACCGTCAAAATCAGAGCCTAAACAAACGATGTCCCAAGCTTCTTTTTTGTTGACAGCTTTTACGCAAGCTAATATATTGGCGAACAAAACTTGCATATATAAATTTTTGCGTTGAGTAGAGCCTACTACGGTTTTATCAATTTCTTTTTTGGCCAAGTCGCCCATCAGTTTGTATTTGTCCAACATAATACCGATAAGCCCTTTGGTATTGTAAATTTGTACAATATCTTCGTCAGCCAAGCTAATTTGCCAATTATATAAATAAGAATTTTTGAGTTTGGCGTTGTTATCTTTTTTATTGTACTCTTTATCATTCCAAGAAAGCCCTGCAACGGTAGAATGAGAACTAATAATGGGTATATTGTCGCCCACTAAACCAAGTCTATTGACTTTATCGTAATACCAGCGACGAGATTCCAAACTCATGTGTTTGATGTCCAACAATATGCGACGACCATTTTGAGCGTCCAATAAACGTTCAACAACTTTCTTTCCCAATTCGGTAATGCCATCGTCAGCTCCTTTGTTTTGACCGAAAACTAAATTTTGAACGTTTGAAAACGTACGTGAATGACCGCCTAAGCCGTTCCAAAAGAAATGATTGAGATTGATAGATAACAAAGGAAAGTCTAGATATTCTTTGCCACCTTCTTCTAATGGTTTTAGCCCTTTCATTCTATCTACGTTATTGAGCAAAAACTGTTCGTAAGCGGGTGATTTGCTAATATCATCGCCCTCCAAAGATAAGCCCAAAGCATGTCCGCCTTCTACAGTAAACAATAAAGCTATTTTATTGGGGTTTTGCAACAATTCAGTTAATTGTTCGCGCGATTTCACCATTTCATAAGTACAAGAACGCCCATCTATAAAATAAGGGACATTTTGTCCGTCGCGCAAGAATTTGATATTTTCAACCAAATCATTATAATAATTAACGACTTGATTTTTTTTAATCATTTCCTCTAATTCAATACCAGAAACACAAGCCATCGTGTTGGTGCCTTTTTTCTTTTCGTTCATAAAGCGCACATTTTGCATTCCTTTTTCTAACGGAGTG
This sequence comes from Chitinophagales bacterium, assembly GCA_013297745.1. GTDB lineage: Bacteria > Bacteroidota > Bacteroidia > Chitinophagales > Saprospiraceae > JAAFIM01. Next base: position 211,643 of record JAAFIM010000001.1, read on the forward strand.
AGCGATACAAATCCCAAACGCACATTGCCTTTCATCATCCCCTCAAGGTGACATTGAGTTGTTTTTGGGACTTCTTTGGCACCATCTACAAACAATTTAGACATTTTGCCATCACAATCGTGGTCTATTTGCTCCCAGATATTGTATTTGGTTACGCCTTGCGAATTAAAGGGTTTGAACGCTGAATGGCAATGTATATCAGCGTAAGGGAAACTGCGCGCGTTGAAAGGCTGTTTGTTATTGGGTATTTCTTGAGCCTGCAAATAAGAAATAAAGAGTAATAAAACAAAAGTGAATAAAGTGCTGTTGTAGCGCATAGAAGTATTTTTATTAAATGGTTATTCAAAAAAAAATCAAGACTGCAAAAGTAAGTATATTTTTTTATTTTACCAAAAAAGCGATATTTTTTATTTGTTATTTTTTGTGCATTTCAATTTATTATTATCTTTGTGGCCAAAATAGTAAGTATGAATGAACAAAAGTTATTGGCTTTGTTATATTCAGGACAAGGCGAAAATATAGAACTTGCCCAGCAATTGGCAAAAGGGATGAAAGTAGATTTGAAGATAGCTTTGAAACGGCGCGGATTGGCTCAATTGGGTTTGGATACGGTCAAAAAGTTTATAGAATTAAAAAAATTAAATCTTCAAGACCAGCGAATTGTACAGTTTCCAGCTGAAGTCTGCAAAATAGTATGTTTGGAAGTACTACAAATATCAATGAATAAAATTTCGGTTTTGCCCAACGAGATTGGCGATTTATTTAATCTAAAAGAGTTGTATTTGGATAATAATCAGTTGGTAGAATTGCCTTTGGGTTTGCTTAAATTACAAAAATTAGAGGTTTTAAACCTTGCGCATAATAAACTTAGATTATTGCCTGCTGCATTTGGTTTATTAAGACAACTCAAACGCTTATCGCTGAATAAAAACAGAATTTCGTTGCTACCAGCGAGTTTCAAAAATTTGCAGAACATTATTTCTTTGAATTTAGCAGAAAACGTATTGGAACAATTTCCTACAGCGTTATGCGAATTAAAAAACATAGAAAGGCTATATTTACAAAATAATTATTTGCCTAATTTGCCCGAAGAGTTGGGAAATTGCGAGCAATTGCAGAGTTTAAATTTGGGACATAATTTATTAAAATCATTGCCTCAAGCAGCAGCCCGTTGGCGGGATTTGTCAGATTTAAACTTAGAAGATAATCCCATTTTTGACAAAGAACAGGACAAAATAAACAAATTATTGCCCTTTGCTAGGATTTTTTACAAATTTTAACCATTTTGATATAATGAAAATAGTAGTTCTTGGATATAATGAGTATTTGATGTTGGAAGACAGCGGCGAAGCAGAAATGGCTAAACTAACGTGTTCGATGTGGAATAATAAAGCTGAATTGTTTACTCAAGAAGCGCATTATTTGATAAAATCAACAGGTTTTTGGGGAATGACGATGGAACTTTCTTTGCAAGAGCAGCGTTTGTACAAAATGAATATGACGTGGCGCGGGCATTATGAAATCCGCTCGTTGATAGCCGAAACCAATCAATTTTTTACATTTAAAGCCAAATCCTTAACTTATAAACATTTTGTACTGTTGGATAGCCAAAGCAACGAGCTGCTTAATATAACGGTGGAAAATCAGATATTTGGCGAAACCAAAATCAACCTTTCTACTCCTGATATAGAAAAAGTACAAGGTTTGGCTAATGATAACTTATTGATTTATTTGTCTTTATACTGCACCAATAGACTATTGATGATGATGTACGCGGGCAGTTAAATAAATAAAAAAAGCCCTTGCGGGCTATGTTATGAATATCAATTTAGAAAATATAAGCAAACGCTATCGCCACGATTGGATTTTTAAAAGTCTAAATTATAGCTTTAAATCTGGTCAAAATTATGGCGTTTTGGGTCAAAATGGAGCGGGCAAATCTACGCTTTTGCAGTTGGTTTCTGGCTATTTGTCGGCTTCGGCTGGAGAAATTAGTTATGAATACCAACAAAATAATATACCAAGAGAAGAAATTTTCCGTTATACTACTGTAGCTGCGCCTTATTTATCGCTGATAGAAGAGTTTAATTTATTGGAAACGATAGAATTTCAATCTCAATTTAAGACTTGGCAAAATTCAATTTCTACCAAAGATATTTTGGAATTGATACAACTGCCCAAACTCGCCACGCGTCGTCCTTTGCGGCAATTTTCGTCTGGTATGCGCCAACGGGTAAAATTGGCTTTGGCTATTTTGAGCGATGCGCCGCTTTTGTTGTTGGACGAACCCACGATTACGCTGGATACTCAAGCCATAGATTGGTTTATCAATTTACTCAAAAATCATCGCCCTGCCCAACGTTGCGTAATTATCGCCTCCAATGTGGAAAATGATTTTATAGATTGTGGTGAGCGGTTGGATTTGAGAAGTTTTAAATGATAGAATTTGTTTAGTAATTAAATTTTGCTCACAGATTTTACGGATTAAACAGATACACGCAGATTTTATTTTCTTTTTAAAGGAAGTTGTTTAATATGATTTTTTTATCTTTTAATTTCTCTGTGTTGTGCGGGACTAAAGTCCCAGCACAATTGAGATTTAGGATTTTTTCGCGCTTTTGGGGCTAAAGCCCCGCGCGTTTTATAGTTTTATCAATCAATACCAACGGGTTTTAACCCGTTGAAGAACAAAAAACGATTACAACAGACTTTAGTCTGTTGCTTAAAAGACATAAACTGTTATTTTTCTTAATTGAAAATGTAAAAAATTTCTTACTAAACAGCTTCAGGTTAAAAATCCGTGAAGATTCGTTAAATCCGTGAGCTACTTTCCATAATTATAAAAAAAAATAACGCTATGTTTGTTTTCATCTAATCCAAAAAATCTATTTGTATGGTATCATCAACCGAAAGGTTGAGCAAAGAAGCGGCTTTATCCATATAAATAGCAATTTCCAAAAAACCAGCCGCATTAAAAAGGCAAAGCACTTCGCCAGCAGCTACATCAGCGTAATTGGTAGATAGTTCGGTTATGGGTTCAAAGCGTTTGAAATACAACTCAAAAGCTCGCCCTTGCCCGACGCGCTCCCACAAATTTTTATCTACATTTAGGATTATATTATCGTAATTATCAATGTGTTGGACAGAACCGCGAATTTGATTTTTATTAATAATTGGTTGTAAACTAATCCGTTGTAGATATTTTTTGGTTTGTGTTCCAATCTCTGTAAGCGGGCGATTTTGCAACAAAAAAGCTACTGCACGCACTAAAATGGTCTTAACCTCTGTTATACTTGAGTTTTCTGGACTATGCAATTCGTACAAAAAATCGGGTTGGCTAGTGGCAAAAATAAGGGAAAAAATACCATTGTCAGCACCAACAAAAAAGTGATTTTTGTACGAAGCCAATAAATAACGGCGTTCGGCAGCGTAAAAATTATTTACGCTTATCAGGTGTATAGAACCAGCAGGAAAACTTTTGTAAGCGTTGCGAATAATATAAGCGGCTTGGCGTATATCATAATTAGCGATTTCGTGGCTTATATCTACCAAATGAGCAGCCGCAAATTGAGACAAAATAGCCCCTTTAAGCATACCGACGTAGTAGTCTTTCCAGCCAAAATCTGTGGTCAATGTTACGATGTTCATTGGGATAATTATAATTCAAACCGCAAAAGTAGTTTTATTTAATAGCCTTTTTATTTTTTTTTAATAAAAAAAATTTTATACCTCAAAAAAAACACACTGAATGGCACAAAGTGAAATTAGCATAACCATTGATGGCGTTCAACCTATGGATTTTTATGGTTACAACGACCAACATCTGAATACCATACGCAAACATTTTGAAGACCTAACGATTAGTTATCGCGGCACTACGATTAAAATTGTAGGCGATAAAAAACGCGGGCAAGAAGCTAAAGCTAAGTTGGAAACTATGCAAAAAATGTTGCAACAATTTGGTACTATAGATATTCGTTTGCTGCAAGATATGTTGGATGGCGCCAATCCGTTTGAAAGTCCTTTGCGGAAAGATAGCCAAAACGTAATTGTTTATGGTGTAAATGGCAAACCCATTACCGCCCGCACCCGCAATCAAAAAAAATTAGTAGACTCATCCGACCAAAACGATATTGTTTTCGCTTTGGGGCCTGCTGGTACAGGCAAAACTTATACGGCTGTGGCTTTGGCTGTGCGCGCGCTCAAATTGGGTGCTGTGCGTAGAATTATCCTAACCCGCCCCGCTGTAGAAGCTGGTGAGAATTTGGGATTTTTGCCCGGCGACTTGAAAGAAAAAATTGACCCGTATTTGCGCCCCTTATACGACGCGTTGGATGATATGATTCCGCCTGACAAGGTTAACCAATATATGTTGAGCCGTGTGATTGAAGTTGCGCCTTTGGCTTTTATGCGCGGGCGTACTTTGGATAATGCGTTTATCATCTTGGACGAAGCCCAAAACTGTACAGAATCCCAACTCAAAATGTTCTTAACCCGTTTGGGACCTACAGCTAAATGTATCGTTACGGGCGATTTATCCCAAATAGATTTGCCGCACAATCAACGCTCTGGCTTGATAAGAACCCTCAATATGCTTAGAAATATAGAAGGCATTGGTATCATCAACCTAGAAAGTGCCGACGTAGTGCGCCACCGATTGGTGCGCTTGATAGTGGAAGCCTTTGAAAAATCTGATATTGAAAAACGCGACCGATTGGCACAAAAAGAACAAGCCAACGAACTTCCTCCTCCTGCCGAAGTCGCTAAAATTGAAGTGGAAGCTACTCAAGAACCCGAAAAAGAAACGCCACAAGAAACAGATACAACAGCTGAAGCAAGTCCAAAAAAGACTAGGGCAAAACGCGTTAAACGCGATAAATAAAAAAATCCTACCTCGTTATGGGGTAGGATTTTTTTTGTTGTGAATGCAAAGAGCACTTAGAGTAAATTTTTTTATTTCCAAGTTACTTCTCTTAGTTTGCTCGCAATCTCTTTTAACTCTTTTAAGTTTTCCATATTTAGATAATCCCTCAAGTCTTTGTATCTGTAACCTTGTATACCGCCGTGAGAAACTTTTCTAAAGTCTGTTTCATAAAACGCATTGGTTGGAAAGACATAGTATTTTAATAATCCTGTATGGGTTATACCAACTTCGGTTAAACTAACCTTTAATCTATTGATTTGCTCTTCTGTATGGCCTTTGCTATGAATAGATAATTCTTTATTTACAGGGTCATATTCAGCTGTTATTATTGTTTCCACTTCAGAAATGGTTCTCACTGATTTCCAGTTATATAAACCAAAATACTTAAAATCTTGGCTATGCCAATTCACAGGGCAATAGTATATTTTATGTTTTTTGTTCCAGTCGAATGAAAAGCCTGTTGGTACAAACAAAAGATTAAACTCCTCATTTGAGATTAATTTACTTTCATTACAATAATTTTTAAAATCTTCTACAAGTAATTTCAATTCCATATCGTGGGCATTTTCCTCATAAATACCCTCCAAGTTATCTATTAAATCACTAAATATTAGATTGTTAAATTGTATCTTTATATTTGGATACAATTTTTTTAGTTCTTCATTTATAGCATAAACCTCATTTTTATTATATTTTTTAGAACTTAAATGCCATAACTGATTTTGGCTATTTTCATTAAATACTTCTGCATATTTAACTAATTTAGCTTGTGATTCTTTATGATTTAGTTTAGTTTCAATTACTATTTTTGAGGCTTTAACCTCAATTTGTCCATCAATTATTCCGCTTCCCATAGGAACTTGTTGAGAAAATATTGGCTGAGGGTAATAAGGCTGTTGTTCATTGCCTTCATTTAATCTTTCTATAATTGATTTATAGTAATTAACATTTAAATCATTAAGTCTAGATAACATCAGTAAGACATTATTTGTTACTGTATTTTCTTTTTGCGAGTATTTCTGAAATTGACTAATTCTCATATTATTATTTGTTTAGTAAAAATTATAGTGAATATTTAAAGTCAAGCCGCCACATTGCGCCTTTATCGCCACAAAAGTAAAACAAGTTTTTCAAACGGCCAAATTTTTCAAAAATAAAGTTATAAAAAAAATCCTACTTCATAACGAGGTAGGATTTTTTTATTCAAATTTTAATTTCAACTATTGACCGTGGCAGTTTTTGAACTTTTTGCCGCTACCGCAAGGGCAAGGGTCGTTTCTATTCACTTGTTGTTGCTTAACTAAAGGCTGGTTTTTGAGTGCGGCTTGACGTTGCGCTTCTTGGGCTTGGCGTTGGGCTTCGCGCTGTTGTTCAGCCAATTGGCGTTGCTGTTCTTGAGCTTGGCGTTGCGCTTCTTGTTGCTGTTGGAGGAGCAATTGTTCTTGTTCTGAAATTTCTTCCTCTTCGTCTTCAAACTCTACCTCTTGTTGAGGATTGGCTTGAGGTATTCCACCCAAAAATAGGAAAGAAACGATTTCTTTATTCAATTTGGACATCAAAGCCGCGAATAATTTGTACGCTTCTTCTTTGTAGATTACCAACGGGTCTTTTTGGGCAAAAGAAGCACTGGAAACCTGTTCGCGCAACTCTTCCATATCGCGCAAGTGTTCTTTCCAAGCATTATCCAACAAAGCTAAAGTTATAGAACGTTGGATTTCAGTTATCAACGATTTTCCGTTGGTTTCGGCTGCTTGCACCAAATCTGCGCCCACTTGTAGCCCGCGTTGTCCGTCTGTGAAAGGAATTGCAATTCTTACAAAGCGATTGTCGGGTTGATTAATCAAATTGATGATAACAGGCAAAATGGTTTCGGCTATGTTGTTGAATTTGCGAGTGTATAATTCTATAGCTTGGGCATAAAGCGCGCGGGTAAGTGTGTTGGCATCTTTGGCAGAAACATCGGCAGGGCGAATTTGGGGTTCAAAACCAAAAAAACGCATACAATCTACTTCAAAACTAGCAAAATTTTGAGAGCGTTTGAGATTAGTAGCCAATTCTTGCGAAAGTGCGAAAATCATGTCGTCCAAATCTATGGCCAAACGGTCGCCTTTGAGGGCGTTATTGCGGCGTTTGTAAATGGCTTCGCGCTGTGTTTTCATCACGTTGTCGTAATCCAACAAGCGTTTGCGCACGCCAAAGTTATTCTCTTCTACTTTTTTCTGCGCGCGTTCTATGGATTTGGTTATCATCCCGTGTTGCAAAACATCGCCCTCTTTGTGCCCCAATTTATCCATTAGTCCAGCTATTCTATCAGAACCGAATAGGCGCATCAATTTATCTTCCAAAGACACATAAAATTGAGACGAACCCACATCACCCTGACGACCTGCACGACCACGCAACTGTCTATCTACGCGGCGGCTATCGTGGCGTTCTGTACCAATAATGGCCAAACCGCCAGCTTTGCGCACGTCTGAAGTAATTTTAATGTCTGTACCGCGCCCAGCCATATTGGTAGCTATGGTTACCTGTCCTGTTTGTCCCGCTTGAGCTACAATTTCGGCTTCGCTCGCGTGTTGTTTGGCGTTCAAAACATTGTGTTGAATACCGCGCATTTGCAATAAACGGCTCAAAGTTTCGGAGTTTTGTACCGAAGTAGTACCCACCAAAACAGGGCGACCAGCTTTTACCAAGTTTTCAACCTCAGCTATAACCGCGTTGTATTTTTCGCGGTCGGTTTTATAAACCAAATCGTTTTCGTCCTTGCGGGAAATGGGTCTATTGGTAGGGGTAACCACCACATCCAATTTATAAATATCCCATAACTCTTGAGCTTCTGTTTCGGCTGTACCCGTCATACCACAGAGTTTGTGATACATCAAAAAGAAATTTTGTAGGGTAACTGTAGCGTAAGTTTCTGAAGGTTTTTCGATATGAACGCCCTCTTTGGCTTCTATGGCTTGGTGCAAACCGTCTGAATAACGGCGACCTTCCAAAATACGACCTGTTTGCTCATCTACGATTTTTACTTTGCCTTCCAACACCACATATTCTTCCTCTCTATCAAAAAGACTGTAGGCTTTTAGCAATTGTTGCAAAGCGTGGATGCGCTCGCTTTTCATAGAATAGCGTTGAACGGCTTGGTCTTTGAGTTGGGCGCGTTTTTGTGCGGGCAAATCGCTGTTGTCAATATCAGCCAAAACTGCACCGATATTTTCCATTACGAATAAATTAGCATCGTTGTTGCCACGACCCAAAAATTCAGCACCTTTATCGGTTAATTCTACACTACGATTTTTTTCTTCTATCACAAACAACAAAGGCGCATCAGCTATACGCATATTTTTGCCCTGTTCGGAAAGGTATTGATTTTCTGTGTTGGTCAGAACAGTTTTGATACCCGTTTCTGAAAGGTATTTTTTCAAAGCGCGATTTTTGGGCAAAGCGCGATAAGCGCGGAACAAAGCCAGACCACCGCCGCCTTCTGTGTGTTTGGTATCACCAGCAGCAATTTTCTTTTTGGCTTCTTGCAAGTACCCAGCGAAAATTTGTTTTTGCGCTTCTATCAACGCCTCAACAGGGCGTTTTAAGACTTGGTATAATTCAGTTTGGTTATCGTTGCGAGAAGGTCCAGATATAATCAAAGGCGTACGCGCATCGTCAATCAATACGGAGTCAGCCTCATCCACCATAGCGTAGTGGTATTTGCGTTGTACGATTTCTTCAGCAGAATTAACCATATTGTCGCGCAAATAGTCAAAACCAAATTCGTTATTTGTACCATAAGTTACATCGGCTTGGTAAGCACGGCGACGCTCTGGGCTTTGGGGTTGATATTTATCTATACAATCCACATTCATAAACAAGAAACTGAATAATGGAGTCATCCATTCAGAGTCGCGTTGTGAAAGGTAGTTATTAACGGTGATAATATGCACACCTTCACCAGCCAAAGCGTTGAGATAAGCGGGCAAAGTTGCCACTAAGGTTTTACCCTCGCCTGTAGCCATTTCTGCCACTTTGCCTTGATGCAAAACGACACCACCCATCAATTGCACATCGTAATGCACCATATCCCAAGTGATTGTACTACCTGCAGCCGTCCAAGATTTATGCCAATGGATTTGGTCATTTTCTATATGGAAAAAAGCATTTGCGCCCACGCGCTCCAAAGTTTGTTGGTCAAATTCGGTAATAGAACTTGTTACTTCAGTTTGAGAAAAACGGCGCGCTGTCTCTTTGACTACTGCAAAAGCTTGAGGCAATAATTCGTTCAAAACGACTTCTATTTCTTTGTCGCGGTCTTTGAGCAACTTATCCACTGTTTCATAATAACCTTGTTTGGCATCTACGTTATCGGTGGCTGTTGCTTGTTGGCGCAATTCGGCTACTTTGTCATCAATAGGTTTGAGATATTCGCTAATGCGTCCGCGAAATTGGAAAGTTTTTTGTCGGAGTTGGTCGTTGGAAAGATTTTGCAACTTGGCAAATTCTTCGTTTATTTTGATGACAATCGGGCGCAAAGCCTTTATGTCTCGGTCTTGTTTGCTACCACCAAAAAGCCGTTTGAGAAAACCAAACATATAAATTTTGTTGTTTTAAGAAAAGTAAAAAAATCGCGCAAAGATACGCTTTTATTTTAAAATCATATTTTGTACCACAATAAAAAAAACTGCCAAATCGTCTTTTTTTTGCCAAAAAATGCCATTTTGTCAAAAAAAAATTAGAAATCGCCAAATTTAACGTTGATAATTTCCCCCGACTTGGGGATTAGCAAAAACAAACTATCTTCGTGTGTGTAAAAAAAATAAGGTTTTTCGGGCTGAACAAAAAAATTGGTATCTTGAAAAATGAAGACGCTGTCATTCAACACCAAAAAATAACCAGTCTCTTTTTGGATTTCAATTTTAAGAAAACTTAGCGTCGTATCCATAAAACCTTGTGTTTGGGTCTCTATATTGATTGGTAATGGGCTAAAAATAGCACAGCGCGGCAATAAAACGAGCGTTAAAAAACCAAGTAATAAAATTTTATTCATCGGAATATGTTAATTTTATAAGAATACAATTATTTTTGTGGTTGGGATTGATTGATTATTTTACCAAACAAAAACTCTATAAAATGATAATACTTTTGGATATAGACGGGGTTTTGGAAACGACCCCGCATTGGCGGCGACCAGAAATTCACCCAGATGGATTTATGAAATTGGATGAAAAAGCACTTGCAAATTTGTCAATACTGCATCAAAAAACAAACGCGGCAGTAGTTTTAACCTCAACACACAGAATACGTTACAACGAAAATCAGTGGAAAGAAATTTTTAAAATAAGAGGATTAAATTTTGAAGTGTTATCAAAACTAAATGATAAAACCGAAATAAGCCAACTGCTCAGTAGAGGCACAGAAATTAAAGAGTGGGTTGAAACGAAAGGCAAAAATTTAAACTATGTAATTATAGATGACGATACTTCTATCAATGCCTTGCCAAACGATATAAAACAAAGATGGGTGCAAACAAAACCGCTTATAGGTTTTAGCGAGGAAAATTTAGAAAAAGCCTTAGAAATTTTGACCATTAATGCTAAAAATCTATAACATATAGCTAAAAAACGCCCTACAAATCGTCCAAAAGGCTATGGTCTTTGTCAGGGTTTCTTATCTTTCGCGCTTCTATCTCTGCGTAAGCCGCCAACACCCAAGCCACGAAAAAAGGAAATAACCTACACCAAAAACCCAAAAAATGACTGTGTGCTGTGTAAATTAAATCCAATAAAAATTCAATTTTATGAACTAAATCTACATTTTCGCGCAATTGTTCGGGTATATTATCCCATAATAAAATCAGCATATAAAATTCAGCAAAAGCCATTAAAATACCATATCGGAAAATTGGATTTTTCAAAAACTTGCGCGAAAGCCCCAATAATAAAAAACATAAACTATAACCAATCACAAATTTTAGCAAATAAATCACCCACAAAGCACCTAAACGAAACTTGAATACGGCTATTATAAAAATGGGAATTTCTGCAAAGAATAAAAGGCTTAAAATCCGCGTATTGTAGAAATTGCCCGCCTCATCTACTCCCGATAACAACCAGCGATAAAATGGCGCGAAAAGCGTTTTTTGCATTTTTTGTATATTTTTTAAAAATAATTGTACTTTTTTAGTTAAAGTTTTGGTAGATAAAAAAATGTAATTATCTTTGTGGTGATAAAGGCGCAAAGCCTTATTTACTAATTACTCACCCCACTACATAAAAAATATATACCTTGATACAGAAGTATTCAAATTTACTAATTGCTTTTAAATCAATTCCGCAACACCAAAGAAAAAGAACATTTATGGAAATTGCTGGGTTTCCGCATTATGAAAATGTATGTAGCAACATCCTTGCGTTCTATTTGAACCCAACTAATGAACACGGGATGCAAGATTTAGTACTCAATTCGTTAGTCAAGTTGGCAGACAAGGAGTTTAATTTTTACCCAGATGAAACAATTAGAATAACAAGAGAACTACAAACACAAAATAAGAATAGACTTGATTTGCTTATTGAAACAGATAATTTTGTAATTGGGATTGAAAATAAAATATTTCATCTTCTTCATAACGACTTAACAGATTATAATAATACAATTAAAGCACACTGTTTAAATGCAAAAAAGCCAATTTGCATTGTTTTATCATTAAACAAATTAACTTCAAAAGACGATTTAATTAAAATCAAAGACAATAATTTTATTAATATCTCGTATGAACAAATGTTCAGAGAAATAAAAATCGGAATAGGCACCCATTTAAGTGGGGATAACCTAAACTATGTAAATCATTTAACCGACTTCATCAAATCAATAGAAAATTTGACACAAAAAAATATGGAAAACACATCTTTATGGGCTTTTTTCAAAGATAATAACGAGCACATTCAGGAACTAATAAATAACTTCAATCAATACAAAGATTCATTTAACCAAAAAATCATTCAGTTGAATACTTTTTTACCAAAAACTGATTTTGCGCCTTCAGTTGACAAGCAATGGATTTATGAAAAATTTTGCTTAGTTCACGATTACACCATAGCAAAAAAATATAGAATTGCGATTGATACTTTTGCTAAAATAAGTGGTTGGGAAATTCAACTATTTGCAAGGGATAGCCAATCTTCTAAATTTTTATTTGATGTAATGCTCAAAGACGGCGATTTGCTTCCAAAACCATTTGAATATTACGAACGAAACGAGAGGCTGATATATCAAAAATTTAGTTCTGATACAGAAGTTTCTGAAATTGCAAAATCTTTGGCTGAATTATTAAACATAATCGAAAAATATAAAGATAAAATTGACGAAAAATAATGCTCCACATCCCCGCCCCTTGCTCTCGCTTGGGGCTTTTTTTTATTTTTTGATACAAAATTTTAAAAAAAGCAATACCTTTGCGCCCTTAAAATTTTCATAAAAAAATTATGCACATAATTATTGGTACGCGTGGTAGCGAATTGGCTTTATGGCAAGCCCATTTTGTACAAGACGAATTAAAAAAAATAAATATAAGTTCCGAACTTAAAATTATCACCACCAAAGGCGATAGTATTCAACATTTGAGTTTTGATAAAATTGAAGGCAAGGGATTTTTTACCAAAGAGATAGAGGACGCGCTATTGAGTGGCGAGGTGGATTTGGCTGTTCATTCTATGAAAGATTTGCCCACTACTGCGCCCGACGGGTTAAAATTGGCTGCACTTTCTTATCGCGACGATGCAGCAGATTGGTTGATTATCAACAAACAAAGCGTTGATTTTCAACAGATTTTACAATTCAAACTAAACGCAAAAATAGGCACTTCTTCAGCGCGCAGAAAGTCCCAACTTCAAGATTTTCGCCCCGATGCGGAATTGGTAGATATACGCGGCAACGTTCCGACGAGAATACAAAAATTAGCCAATGGCGATTTCGATGCAATAATGTTGGCTGCGGCTGGACTTAATCGGTTAAAATTGGATTTATCGGCTTTTCACGTGGTCAAACTCAACCCGCGCGAGTTTGTGCCCGCGCCCGCTCAAGCTGTGTTGGCTTTGCAGGTCAGAAGTACAGATTTGCAACTACAAAAGGCAATTTTACCCTTGCACCACAGCGAAGTTTCGGATTGTACCAACATAGAAAGAAAAATTTTGCAAGCGAGCGGCGGCGGTTGCCACGCACCTTTGGGCGCATATTGCGAATGTGACAAAATGGGCAACTATCATCTTTTTGTGGCTAATGCCAAAAATTTGGGCGAACCTTTGCAGCGTATAAGATTATCTTCTGCTACCAAATCAAATTTGGCTGAAGAAGCTTTAAAATTATTAAAATTTTAAAATGAGAACTTTTTTTCTAATTTTTTGCTGTTTTTTTTTGTATAAAAACAGTTGGGCGCAAAGCCCAAACCCCAATTTGATGACCATAGAAATCAAAGCTATAGCCAATCAACAAGCGAGTAGTTTTGTAGCGACTTTTCAAGTTGCCCAATTTGGCGCGACAGCAGCCCAAGCCGAAAAATTGTTGGCAGACCGTTGCAAACCCTTTTTCAACGAGTTGCAAAAACCTGCTATACAAGCCAACGAGTATTTTGTAGATTTTTTGGACATTCGCCCTATTTTTAAAGATAGTTTTTTTACCCCAAAAAAAGGCGAAAAACAGTTTTTGGGAAAATTAAAATGTGGGGTGGAAATTCGCCAAAATATACGCATCAGTTATGACAATTCCGCTCAATTAGCCAAAATAGCCCTAGCAGCAGCACAATACGACATTTATAATTTATTAAATGTAGAATTTCGCTATGCCCAATCTGCTAATATATTTGCTAATTTACGCACTCAATGCGAGAATTATTTTAAAAAATATGCAGTAACTTTAGAAGAATTGGGTGTTAATGCTTTGGACTGGGAACGCACTATAGAAGAGCAAAAATATGTAGTGGCTGTTGATGCGAGTTACAAAAATGTAGAAACGCAGAATATATTAGCTAATACAAACGGATTTATAAACAATAATTTGGTAAAAATAGAACCTATACAAACAAAATTCTATCAGCCGTTGCCCGTAGAAAATTTTGATATTATACTAAACCGCGATTTATTAGAACCCAATATGCAGTTTGTGTGTATTTTCCGCGTTCATTTTATTGTACCAAACCAACACAATAAAGTAGAATTGAAGAACGAAATCGTTATGCCCGACACAGAAAAAAACAAACGCAACGATAATTTTTATTATTCACCACCTATAGATACAAGTCGTAAATTTTAATTTTTTTGATATGAAAAATATATTCTCTTTTCTTTGTTTTTTATTCATTGGCAACCTACACAGCCAACAATTCAACACAGCCAAATTGGATAGTTTTCTAAATCTATTGGAAAAAGAAAACCAAGCGATGGGCAGCGTGGCCATCTCCCAAAACGGCAAAATAATCTATCAAAAAGGCATAGGTTTTGGCGACAATCCGAGCAATTCAAGCCCCCAAATTAACGAAAATAGCCGTTTTCGGGTGGGTTCAGTCAGCAAAATGTTTACTGCTGTGTTGATTTTTCAACTGATTGAGGCTAAAAAATTGAGTTTAGACACCAAACTAAGCAAATTTTTCAAAACTATACCCAACAGCAAAAAAATCACCATCGCCCACCTTTTGCAGCACAGAAGCGGCATTTTCAACTTTACGAATGATGAAAAATACTTGGAAATGGCTTATAAGCCCATTTCGGAAGAAGATTTGGTCAAACATATAGCCGCATATCCTGCTGATTTTCAACCAGATACAAAAGCAGATTATAGCAATTCTAATTATGTTTTGTTGGGTTTAATCGTGGAAAAATTGTATAAAAAGCCATTTGCAGAAGTGCTAAAAACTCAAATTTGCGATAAAATTGGGTTGAAAAATACCTATATCGGCAGCAAAATTGATGTAACAAAAAATGAAGTTCATTCTTTTGCGCGGGTTGAAAATTGGGAAAAAAGCCCAGAAACAGATATGTCCGTACCGCGCGGGGCTGGTGCTGTAGTGGCTACTCCAGCCGATTTATTGATTTTTATAGATGCGCTTTTTGCCGAAAAATTGGTGAATAAAGCCCATTTGGAAAAGATGAAAACGCTAAAAGATGGTTATGGAATGGCTATGTTTCAAACCCCTTTTTATGATAAAAAAGGCTGGGGACATACGGGCGGACTTGACGAATTTTCTTCGGTTTTGAGCTATTTTGAACAGGAAAAAATAGCGGTGGCTTATTGCAGCAATGGCGCAAGTTACGGTTTTAACGATGTTTTGATAGGTATTTTAAGCATCTGTTTTGACAAAAAATACGAATTGCCCTCGTTTAAAGAGGTAGAAATATCAGAAGAAGAGCTAAAAAGCTGCGAAGGGCTGTACAGTTCTAAAAATTTTCCACTCAAAATCAGCTTAACCCGCAGGGGCAAAAAACTATTTGCCCAAGCCACAGGACAGGGCGAATTTCCGCTAACGGCTGCTGGCGATAATGTTTTTAAATTTGATGCTGCCAACATCGTTATCAAAATGAAAGACGACAAATCAGGTTTTAATTTTAAACAAAATGGGCAAACCTTTGATTTTGAAAAGGAAAAATAAATTTTTTTATAATATCTTTACTGTGATAGCTTTTATTAAATAAAAAACATTACCTTTGCGGCGCAATTTTTTTTAACTAATAACAACGCTATTATATGAAATTATTTACCTTTGTTTTATGTTTTACTTTTTCCATTTGTGTTTCCTTTGCCCAAACATATGTAGATGTTGCAGAATTAACAATCAAAGTTGGACCTGCTAAGACAGAAGAACTTTTGTACGGATTTGCTGAAGGCGACCAAATTATTTTTTCTTTTGAAGAAGCTGAAGGCAGACCTCTCAAAGAAGTTGAGATTGTAGAATATCCAGAAAATTCAAAATTTATGGACTACGAAACTAAAAAAATTGAAACTAAATCTATACAAGTTCCAGCAAAGAATGTGTATAAGTTTAAGTTTCGCAACTCTCATCTACTTAAAGGCAGAGTTTGTAGAATTAAAATTCAGCGCATTCCTGCATCACCAGAAACTAAAAACTTTAATACCGCAATCAAATATGTAAGCGAACAAGACACCACCTATAAATCTTATACTAAAGATGTTGTTGTTGGCTATGATACTTTATACCAACAAAAAACTAAATTAGTTTTAGAAGAACAAAAAAACTATGAAGAGCTTATTTTGGATAAAAGCCAAAGAGTTAATTCTAGTCGCCATTTTGTAAATGGGAATAAAACTTTTCTTTTTTTTAATCTACCTCTTAACTATAAGAACAAATTTGAATCATTGGAAGTAAAGTCTTGGATTTACTGGGTAGGTGTTGGCGAAGAATCCAATAAAGCTTGGCAACAAAATAAAAAAGCATTAGAAGGAGCAATAAACTTAGCGGCGGGCGCATTTTTCACTCCTATTGGAGCATACGCTTTTGGAGCAGCCTCAAGTTTATTACTACCTAACAATGGCGAAGATGTTATTTATGCGTTGGTAGATGAAGCCAATAAAAATTTATTTGTATCTGGTTATGATTATAAAGGTTTTGATTTTGGTAAAGGAGTGGTAAGCTACAAATTGTTTTCAAACCCTGCTCTTTTGCAAGGACAGTTTTTTATTGTGATGTCCAATGATAACATTCTGCACGACATTGATGTTAATGTTAAAGTATCAGCCATATTAGAATACAAAAAATATAAAGAGGAGACTTATACTGAAATGAAAATCAAACCCATAGAGGAGAAAAAAATTATTACAGAACCAATAATTACTACAAGGAAATTTCCTGCGACAGCCGATTACATAAGAAAATAAACAACAGCAAAGAACAAGCCCAAAAACTTGTTCTTTTTTTTATTTTAGGCTACATCATATCATCGTCCAAAAAGCTATAATAAGCGTTAGCTCCCACGATAATATGGTCTAAAACGTTAATATCCAACACTTTACCAGCAGCTTGTATCTTTTTGGTTAAATTGATATCGGCTTGGCTGGGTTGCAAATTGCCAGAGGGGTGATTGTGCGCCAAAATAATACCAGTAGCCCTTTGGTAGGTTAAAACCTGTTGAAAAATTTTTTTGGCATCAACCACAGTAGCCGTTAATCCGCCCTGCGAGATAAAAATTTCATCTAAAACCTCATTTTTTTGGTTTAAAATTAAGACCCAAAAAGCCTCTTGCGCCAAGTCGCCCAAATTTTTATTAAGTATATCAAAAGCATCGCGGCTTTTGGTAATCTGCGGCCTTTGCAATTTGGTTTCGGCTTGGCGGCGGCGACCCAACTCTAAGGCGGCAGCGATAGTGATGGCTTTGGCTTGGCCGATGCCTTTGAATTGTTGCAGCGATTGAATACTCGCTTCGCTCAATTCTATCAGATTATTTTTATATTTTTCCAAAATCTCGCGGGATAAATCCACAGCATTTTGTTGGCTATTGCCAGAACCCAAGAGAATAGCCAATAATTCGGCATTACTCAAACTTTCGCGCCCTTTGCTAGCAAACTTTTCGCGGGGGCGGTCTTCTTCATTCCAATTTTTAATACTTTGACGTTCCATATAAAAAAAATTTAGTCTAATCAAAAAATAAATAGAGAAAAAAGGGTATTTTTGCGGCAAATTTACAAACAAAATGAATTTTTATAAAACAAGCTTTTTTTTAGCTTTTTTGTGTGTTTTGGGTTGGGCAAAAGCGATGAGTCCCGACTCGCTTATTATTCAAACCACGTTAGCGGCTGGTTTATACAAAAACGCTCAAACTGTAGCTTTTACCTGCAATAAATCCAGCGCCACGATATATTACACCACCGACGGAAGCCGCCCCAGCCCAAGTAGTGCGCGTTTTACTAATCCCGTTTTGGTAGATAGCACGACCATTTTTCAAGCTATAGCTTACAATGGCAACCAAAAAAGTCAAGTATTGGTATCTAGTTATATTATCAACGAAAATACCAAATTTCCTGTGATTTCTATAGCCATAGAACCAGAAATTTTATTCAATAGCGGCACAGGTTTATTTAAAATGGGGCCAAGAGCAGCGCGTAATTTTCCCCACTTTGGCGCGAATTACTATTCCAATAAAAAGCCACCTTGCCACATAGAATTTTTTGAACCCAACGGCGAGGTTGGATTTAGTACTTTTTGCAATTTCAAAATTTTTGGGGGAATGAGCCGCATTTTTCCACAAAAGTCTTTAGCTTTTTTTGCCAACGATTCTTTGGGTGCGAAAAGATTTAAACACCAAATTTTTCCCGATTTGCCCATAAAAAGTTTTAAAACGTTTATATTAAGAAATTCGGGTTCGGATTTTGGCGAAACGCACTACAGAGACGCTTTTATCACTTCTTTGGGCAAAGAAATGGGTTTGGACGTGCAAGCCTATCGCCCAGCTATAGTTTATATCAACGGCAAATTTTGGGGTATTCTCAACTTGCGCGAAAAATTGAACGAGCATTATATCGCCAACCATTATCCCTACGATAAAGACAGTTTGGACGTTATGGAACACAAAGAAGGCAGAAACACAGGCAGCCGCAAGCATTATATGGCGATGCAGGAATATATGCGAAATAACGATTTGTCAGACGACAAGCATTTGGCAAAAATTGCTTCTATGATGGAAATTGATAACTTTTTGGATTATCAAATTGTGCAAATTTATATCGGCAATCAAGACGCGGGCGGCAATATCAAATTTTGGCGACCACAAACACCCAACGGACGCTGGAGATGGATTTTATTTGATACAGATTTTGGTTTTGGACACGCGGGCGGAAGTTCAAAAGACAACAGTTTAGCTTTTCATACAGAACCCAACGGACCCGCTTGGCCAAATCCCGCTTGGAGTACGTTTAATTTGCGCCAATTATTGAAAAATAAAAAAACAAGGGAAGCCTTTGTTATTCGCTTTTTGGATAGAATTAACACCACTTTCGACAGCAGCTATGTACTACAGCGTATAGATTCGATGGCAAATTATCTCAAACCCGAAATCTACAGACATTTGAAGCGTTGGGATTTGGAAGAAAGCCGTTGGAATAAAGAAATTGACCGTATGCGAAAATTTGCCCGCGACCGCCCCGCCAATATGCGTTTGTTTATCAAACAAATGTTTCCTGAAGTTGGACAAGAAGCAACTTTGAGGATAGAAATCACAGGCGCGGGAAAAGTAGTTTTGAACAATACCGCCACTATAGAAAAAGCTGCTTTTCAAGGGATTTATTTTGATAATTTGCCTTTGCAAATGGCTGCCGTACCGACATTGAATAGTCGTTTTTCGCACTGGGAAGTCAATGGGAAAAAAATTGATACTAAAACGTTCAAACTCAACTTCAAATCTAAAACTGAAGTCGTAAAAGCGATTTTTGTAGCTGGCGAACACCCATTTGCTAAATCTGTGATTATCAACGAAATAGGTTGCCACGATACCACAGCAGGCGATTGGATAGAGTTTTACAACAGCAGCAGCGAAAAACTAAATCTTAAAAATTGGCAATTGATAGACAAAGCGGGCAATGATTTTATTTTTGGCGATATTAGCTTGGCTGCTGGCGAGTATCTAATTTTGGCACAAGATATTAAATTATTTAAAAAAGCATATCCTGAAGCTAAAAATATAATCGCGGGTTTATCTTTTGGTTTGGATAAGAAAAAAGACGCTATTCAATTATTGGACAGCGAAAATGCACCCGTAGATAGTTTTGCTTATCAGATTGAAAATTTAGAAAAAAATGCAAACGTGGTTTTGGCGTTAAAAGATTATGCTACCGACAACGCAAAGTTTGAAAATTGGCAAATAGAAAGCAAAGGAAGTCCAGCACTTATCAACCCGCAAGCTGTAGCCGTTACCCAACGCCGACAAATTGGCAACGTGTTGTTTTATGTAGGCATAGGTGGGGCTGGTGCAGCCGCTTTTGGTTTGGGCGCGCGCGCTTATGTCAAATCTCGCAAAAGAAAAATTAGAAAATAAATAAACAAAAAGCTACCCTCCACGCGGAAAGGTAGCTTTTTTAGTCTTCAGTGTACAATTCTATTTTTTTTCCTCGCAACTCCCAAATTATTTCATCTTTATAACGCCAATTCCAATCGTGGTCTATAATTTCGCCTTTTTTATCTTTAATAGGCTGATAAGTTGGGAAATTAGATAACAAAGATAAATAAAATTGATATTTGGAACTTCGCGGAGAAATTTGCGGCGATAATTCAGGATACCAAAAAAAGAATAAGAATTCTGTATTTACTTTTATAGTTTTTATATCAGCAGTTTTATAAGTTCCTGCTATTGTGCAAAAGGTGTAATTTTCTCCATAATTTAATTGCAAATAATCTAAAGTTGTATCGTAAGGATTAAACATTAGTTTTAAATCATTTTCAATATAAGCCCATTCAGCACTAATATGAAGTGTGTCGTTGCTAAACTCTAAATAAGTTTTGTGTGGAAATAATGAACTATCTATAAGTATAGGCAAGGTATTTTTATTGTTTATAGATA
Source organism: Chitinophagales bacterium (assembly GCA_013297745.1). GTDB lineage: Bacteria > Bacteroidota > Bacteroidia > Chitinophagales > Saprospiraceae > JAAFIM01. The sequence continues at coordinate 232,109 of JAAFIM010000001.1, forward strand.
CTCGCCAAGTGATAAGCGTGCTATCGCCTTGTTCATAATACCAAAAATTAGAATTAAGCGAAATTTCATCATAGTATGCCAATAAATTATTATTTCCAAATAAAGATAGGTGTTCTTCGCCACATTGAGCAAAGTTTTTATCAGCAATACAGAATATAAATAAACAACAAAATAAAATTCTATTTAGCATAACAAACATTTTAAATATACTCTCTAACGTAACTATAGACAAATGTTACAAAATATCTATATTTTTCTGAAAAAAATTAGGCAATTTTAAAAAAAATCATTTACCTTTGTAGCGATAAAAACTCAATAAAACGATTAATTTTTTTATAGGAGTTGTTTAGTATGCTTTTTTTATCTTTTAATTTCTCTGTGTTGTGCGGGACTAAAGTCCCAGCACAATTGAGATTTAGGATTTTTTCGCGCTTTTGGGACTAAAGTCCCGCGCGTTATATAGCTTTATCAATCAATACCAACGGGTTTTAACCCGTTGAAAGACAAAAAACAATTGCAACAGACTTTAGTTGCTTAAAATACATAGCTGATTATTTTTCTTAATTAAAAATGTAGAAAAATGCTTACTAAACAACTCCTATAAAAAAAACAACGATATGAAAACAATCATACTCATTATTCTATCCTCTATTTTGGGGACAAAAGACAAAACAAAAAGTCTTGCTGGGTATTGGACAGGCACAGGAGAACAAATTGACGGCAAAAAATGGGAAGTTGTACTTCATATCAAAGACGACAGCAGCATAGAAATTAGCTACCCAAGTTTTCCTTGTTCAGGAAATTGGACATTTGAAAAATCTGCGGGTAATCTCTATATTTTTAAAGAAAAAATTATAGAAGGTGCAGATATATGCGACCAAGGCTGCGAGGCTCACGTTCAAAAAATGGATAAAAAACGCTTAAAAGTAACCTACTATTTGCGCTCTTATGACCCTCACCGACCTATAGCAGAAGTCTTTTTGCAGAAAAAAGAAAAAATAAAATAAATCATAAAAAAAGCTACCCTCCACGCGGAAAGGTAGCTTTTTTTATCTGCCCATATACACCAACAGCACAGAAATATCGGAGGGCGAAACGCCACTAATTCGGCTGGCTTGGCCAACAGTAAGCGGGCGCGTTTTAGTCAATTTTTCGCGAGCTTCGGCTGATAGCGATTGGAGTTTATGAAAATCAAAATTAGGTGAAATTTTAACATCTTCCAGACGGTTCATTTTAGCCACTTGCTCTTGTTCTTTATCTATGTAACCTTCATATTTTATAGAAATTTCGGCAGCCTCTATATAATCGGCGGGCAAAGTATCCAGTAAATTATGCAGCGCAGGCACACATTTTGCCAAACTGAAAATATCCAAATTGGGGCGAGTTAGCAATTTATGCAATTTAGTTTTTTGGCTAATCGGCGCAGAATCTATACTTTGTAGAAAATCATTCACCATTTCGGGTTCGGCTTGAGTGCTATTGAGTAACTGGCGAATATCTTGTTCGGCTTGAATTTTGTATTTCAATTTTTCCATTCTTTCGCTCACATTCATACCCAATTTTTCGGCTAAAGGCGTCAAACGCGCATCGGCATTATCTTGGCGCAACAAAATCCGATATTCAGCGCGGGAAGTGAACATCCGATAAGGCTCATTTGTACCCTTATTTATCAAATCGTCAATCAAAACACCAATATAAGCATCAGAACGTTTGAGTATAAAAGGCTCTTCGTCTTGTGTGGCTTTATGCGCGTTGATACCAGCCATAAGCCCTTGACAAGCCGCTTCTTCATAGCCTGTAGTGCCGTTGATTTGACCAGCAAAGAAAAGATTTTTGACCAAACGCGTTTCCAAGTTTAGATTTAATTGCGTGGGCGGGAAAAAATCGTATTCTATAGCATAGCCAGGGCGGAACATTTTGACATTTTCAAAACCTTCTATCAACTGCAAGGCTTTATATTGCACATCTTCAGGCAAAGAAGAAGAAAATCCGTTTAGATAAATTTCGCAAGTATTCCAACCTTCTGGTTCTACAAATAGCTGATGCTGAACTTTATCCGCAAAACGGTTAATTTTATCCTCAATAGACGGACAATAACGAGGCCCCAAACCCTGAATACGCCCATTGAACATAGGCGAGCGGTCAAAGCCTGTTTTTAGCATATCGTGCACTTTTTGGCTGGTGTACGCGATATGGCAAGGCAATTGTTTTTGCAATTTGGGTGTGTCTGTGTAAGAAAATTTCGCCACTTTTTCGTCGCCCTCTTGCACTTCCAAGGCTTCCCAGCGAATACTTCGCCCATCCAAACGCGGCGGCGTGCCTGTTTTCATCCGTGCAGATTCAAAACCCAAACCCACCAATTGCTCAGTTATGCCTTTGGCAGCAGATTCGCCAGCGCGACCACCGCCAATTTGTTTTTCGCCGATGTGGATAATTCCGTTCAAAAACGTGCCATTGGTCAACACTACAGCTTTGGATTTTATTTCTATCCCCAAAGAAGTACGCACGCCGCAAACTTGCCCATTTTCGATTATCAAGCCGTTTATCATTTCTTGCCAAAAATCTATATTGGGATGAGCTTCCAACATCAAACGCCATTTTTCGGCAAACAACATTCTATCACATTGCGCACGCGGCGACCACATAGCAGGCCCTTTGGATAGGTTAAGCATTCGAAACTGTAGCATTGTATAATCGGTAACTATACCAGAATAGCCGCCCAAAGCATCCACTTCGCGCACAATTTGCCCTTTGGCAACACCACCCATAGCGGGATTACAGGACATTTTGCCTATAGTTTCCATATTCATAGTGGTCAAAAGCACTTTGCTACCCAAATTGGCAGCAGCCACAGCAGCTTCACATCCTGCGTGTCCTGCCCCAACTACAATTACATCATATTTATGAAAAATCATTTTTATAAAAAATAATAACAGTGTTATATCAAAAAAATAGTAGGCTTATTTAGAGAATAGATTTACCTTTGCGTTGGTAACAACAATATAATTTTTTTAAAGTTTCCTTTAATCAACAGTAAACAGCTTTTTGTAATGGATTTCAACAAAATTTTTAAAAATAACGAAGCTTGGGTAGCCGAAAAATTGGCTCTTGATGCCCAATACTTTGAAAAATTAGCTCAAGGTCAGCAACCCGAATTTTTATACATTGGTTGTTCGGATAGCCGAGTTACGGCAGAAGATTTGATGGGTGTTTTGCCTGGTGAAGTGTTTATACACCGCAATGTCGCCAATTTGGTAGTTTCTACTGACAATAACATAAATGCTGTGGTGCAATATGCAGTTGAACATCTAAAAGTGAAACATATTATTGTTTGTGGTCATTACGAGTGCGGCGGGGTAAAAGCGGCGCTTAATCCTTCAGATATGGGACAATTGAATAGCTGGTTGCAAACTTTGCGCGATGTTTATCGTTTCCACAAAACCGAATTAGATGCTATAGAAGATACACAAACCCGTTTTGACCGCTTGGTAGAACTCAACGTGCGCGAACAATGTATTAATATCATCAAAATAGACCACGTGCAGCGCGCTTGGTACAATACAGGATTTCCGACTATTCACGGTTGGGTTTTTGATGTACGAACAGGCAAACTCATTGATTTAAAATTAGATATGAAAAAGATTTTCCAAGAGGTTCGGAGTATTTACGACTTGCACCCGTTAATTCATTCTGCAAAATAAGGCGTTTTTTGTCAAACTGACAAACTTTTTTTTATTAACAGCGTTATTCATAAAAAAAACAATATGAATACAGCCGATTTATTGCAAAAAGCCTTAAATTTAGAATTTTTAAGCATAGAAGAAGGCGTTTTTTTACTAGAACAAGCCTCTACAGCTGAATTGATGTGGGCAGCCAACCAATTGCGCTTTTTCCACGTCCCCGAACCCAACGTTACTTGGATTATAGATAGAAACTCCAATACCACCAACGTTTGTATAGCCAATTGCAAGTTTTGTAATTTCTTTCGTGTACCCAATCACCCCGAAAGTTATGTAACCACTATTGAGGAATACAAAACCAAAATAGATGAATTATTTGCTTACGGCGGCGACCAACTGCTGCTACAAGGCGGTCATCATCCCGATTTGGGGTTGAGTTTTTATGTGGATTTATTCAAACAACTCAAAGAATTATACCCAACGCTAAAACTACACGCTTTGGGACCGCCTGAAATTGCGCACATTGCCAAATTGGAAAAATCAACTTATAGCCACGTATTAAGTGCGTTGAAAGAAGCGGGTTTGGACAGTTTGCCTGGTGCTGGGGCAGAAATTCTGAACGATAGAGTTCGCCGCCGTATCTCGCGGGGCAAATGTTCTGGGCAAGAATGGTTGGATGTTATGCGCGCTGCACACCAGTTGGATTTGACCACTTCAGCGACTATGATGTTTGGGCATATAGAAACCAATTACGAGCGCATCGAACACTTGGCTATGCTTCGTCAAGTACAATCCGAAAAACCAGCCAATAGCAAAGGTTTTATCGCTTTTATACCTTGGCCGTTTATGGATGAAGATACGATTTTGAAAAAATTGAACCACAAACGTGCTGATGTTTCTGGGGACGAATATGTGCGAATGATAGCCATTTCGCGGCTTATGTTGCCCAATGTCAAAAATATACAAGCTTCTTGGCTAACTGTGGGCAAAGCTATAGCACAAGTTTGTTTGCACGCTGGCGCGAATGATTTTGGTTCAATTATGATAGAAGAAAACGTGGTTTCGGCTGCTGGAGCTGCTTTCCGTTTCACTGCCAACGGCATCCAAGAAGCGATAAGAGAAGCGGGTTATACCCCTCAATTGCGAACGCAACAGTACGAATATCGCCAATTGCCGCCCAATCTTATCCAACAGCAATTAGACCACAAAACTTTAATTGTTGATTAATTTTTTTATAAAAACTCCTATCCCAATGATGGAAAATACAGAAAAACCACTTGTCAATCGTGTAGCTGAAAGCGGGATAATTACTTTGAATTTGGAAGATTATTTTCCCAATAAAGAAATAATTGCTTTTGATATTCAAAAGTTCCTTTTTCGCGGGCTTATACTCAGAGAAAAAGATTTTCGCAAAGCACTCACAGAACTCGATTGGGCTGAATACACCAATAAAATGGTAGCTGTTTTTTGTTCGGCAGAAGCCATAATTCCTTTGTGGGCTTATCAATTAATAGCCGTTTATTTAGAACCTATAGCTGCTAAAATAGTTTGCGGAAGTGTAGAAACGTTGCTCACGGTTCATTACCACGAAACTTTAGCTAAGATAAATTTAGCTGAATTTGAAGAAAAACGCATCGTCGTAAAAGGTTGCGGCGAAAAGCCCGTGCCTGCTGCAGCTTATTTAGAAATCGCGCGCTTATTGCGTCCTGTAGCCAAAAGTTTGATGTACGGCGAGGCTTGTTCTGCTGTGCCTTTATACAAAAAGAAATAGATTTTTGCAAAAAAATAGCTATAAAAAAAGCCCTTTCCGATTTGGAGAGGGCTTTTTTTTATTTTAGTTTATTTTATCAACTCTTTGAAAGTCAATACAGTATCAAAACCTTTTTTGTGGAAATATGATTTTGTAGTAGCTTCATCTTGGTGGCTGTAGGCTAACACAAAATCGCCGCCCCAAGCACCCAATGATTTAATTTCGCCGTCAAAATCGGCAAAATAAGTATCTTTGGCGCGGGGTTGTTGGATAACTTTAGCTACTAATTCTTCGTGTTCGGCCAATAATTCGGCAAAATTTTGGTCAGAATTGGCTTGTGCGACAGAAATTTGCACATTTCCGCTATTTTTTACACTAATCGCTGGTTGTGGTTTGGCCAAAGCGTGTATATTGTGGGTAATTTGGCTGATGCGGCGCAAAGGTTCGTGGCGAACATCGGCTGGAGTGGTGCTGTAATAAACCATAGCCAAACGCGAATCTTGTTTTTTGCCCAAATACACAAAATACATTTTATCTTGGAAAGCGGGGTAAAAATCTATACTTTCCCAGTGATTTTGTCCGTTGAATTTTTGGAAAATAATTGGTTTGTCGCTTTTGGCAGCAGCTATATCGTAACCAGAACCGCCCATAGTGTTGGATAAGAGTTTGAAAGCATCTACTTTTGCCCAATCCGCAACTACAGAAACCAAAGTAGAGCTAGAACCCAAACCCCAAGAGCGGGGAAATTCTAAAACGGTTTTGGCTAAAACGGCTTCATTTTGTTGCAAAAAACTGCTATTTTGGGCGCGGGCTTGGCTCAAAACCGCTTGCAAAACTTCTGCTATAGCTTGTGCGCCTTCGCCTGTAGAATGGCTTTTTATACTCAAATCACTAAGCAAAAAGTCTGCTTCAAACCAGATATTACCTTGATTATCAAGACTTTGCCAGCGCAAAATATCAGTTTCGCCGTCCAAATCGGTTACTTCCAGCGTTTGACCCAAACGGGTTGGCAAAGCCAAAGCAGCCGCTCCTTCTGTTACAAAATACTCACCGGTAAGGAGTAATTTGCCATTAGCACGAGTGGAAAAATTCATAATTTTAATTGATTTTTAGTGTTTTTATAAAAGAAAATTTGTTTTTTTATTTTAATCCTAACTCTTTCCGCAAAATAGCGTCGGCATTCGCATTTTTATTCCAATAATCGGAAATAATAGTTTTGCGACGGCGAGCTGTGGTGGTTAGTAGCTGCCCATTATCGGAATAAGTTTCGCTAAAAGACTCTATTTGATGAGGAAAAGCTGTCTGAAACTCAATTTGTACGCTGCGTTTATCTTTTTTATAAACAACAGTATAAACGGAAAATTCGCCTTTGTTGTTCAGGCTTGCTTCTGCCTCTTCTGTAGATAGTGGCGTATGACGCAAACGGGCGGTTAATGTGTTGGGGATTAAACTAATATCTCCCAAAGGCAATAACTTTGGATTGATGCGAATAAGCGTAAGTAATTCATCTTCAAGCAGTTCTTTTTCTAAAATAAACTCTTGGTCGTATTCAGATTCAAAATAAGAATGTTGCAAAAAGCGATATTTATACGTTTGCAAATTGAGTTGGCTAAATACTTGCCCGCACCAATCTTGAGCAGAAGCGGATACTTTGAATGTATGTTCATAATTTTTTCTATCAATAGGGCTAAAAACAGACTGCATCAAAGAGTATTCGTACAAACCCGTATTAAATTTTTTGGTCAAATTCAATTTCAAAATTTTGACCGCATCACTTGGATTTTTTTGCGGATTTTCAATTTTTACCTGTTTGGATTTAGAAAAATCTTCTGTTACAAACACCAAAACAGCATCGCCTTGCCGCATTTCGCCATAACGCGCTTGTTGCAGGTCATAACTGCTTATCTCCGCTTTGCCCGCGTACCAATACCCTTCAAATTCGTTGCTATTTTTGACTTGGCAAGAAGTTATTAATGGCAACAAAAATATCAATTGAGTAAAAATTAATTTTATCATAACAAAAAAATTATAATAATGAAAAAAATTTCAGTTTTTTTAGTCGCTTTTTGGGCTTTTTCTTTCTCTATTTTTGGGCAAGAAGCCCCCAATTTAATCAAAGCCAACGAAGTGGTTGTGCCTGTGCTGGTGTTTGAAAATTTGGAAAAACGCGATATAAAGTTCGTGCGCGAGACGGGTAAAATTCAGTACGCCTTGCGCAGTCGCCCCAAAACTAAAATTGTGGGTATTTTGGAAAAAGTAAAACCCAATAGTATGATAGTCAATGGCCAAGAAATACAATTTGCTGATTGTGAGTATATTAAGGGCAGAGTTCGCAGCAATAAAGATATGGTTGGTGGGATGTTGGTAGGCGCTGGAGTTAGTGCTTTGGCTTTTGGTGGGGTATTTATTAGCACAGCTCCAGGCGTGGCGATTGTGGCAGTAGGCGCAACCGCTTTGGGTACGGGAATTGCGTTGGTTTCTAACCAAAAAAAATTCAATTTCAACAAAGGTTGGACTGTATATGGGGGCGAAATTCGCTATGCGCGTTAAAACCGTTTAAAAATCTCTTCTAATTCTAAAGTGATGAACGTTTTGCGCCCGTTGATGGCTTTGTGTGGAGATTGACAAGCGAATAATTGGTCTATAATAGATTGCATTTCGTTGGCTGTCAATGTTTTGCCTGCTGGGATAGCTGCTTGTTGGGCAAAAGTGCGAGCTATAGTTTCGTGCGTTTCTATCTGCAAAGGCAAGTTTTGGCGTTGCTGTTCCAATAGCGAATTTAATAATTCCTGTTCTGGATAATCGGATAAAAGCGCGGGCGTAGCGTGGATAATGAAGGTATTTTTGCCAAATTCTTTAATATCAAAACCCATTTTTAGCAAATCGGGCAGCATAGATTGCAATAATTCGCTTTCAGCAGCAGCAAAATTCAACACTTGCGGGAATAGTTTTTGTTGCGCGCTTATTTCGGCTGGATTATCCAACATTTGCAAAAATCGTTCATACAAAATCCTTTGGTGGGCGGCTTGTTGGTCAATTAGCATAAAACCCGACTTAATGGGCGACAATATCAATTTTTGATGCAACTGAATCGGCTGCTTGCCGTTGTTGGGCGTATCGGTAGCTGGTAGAAGGGTATAATTTTGATTGTTTTTATCTATATCTGAATGATTATCAGCATCTTGTGGGTTGGATTGATTGACACTTTCGTACAATTTTGACCAATTTTTAAGATTATTTTCATCCAAAAAAGAGGTGTTTTTTTGATAACCTGAACTTTGGCTGTTGTTATTTTGCGATTGCGAAGTTCTACTTTCGGTTTCCATTCTGGGTTGGTTGAACAAAGAATTGGGTTGGCTAAATTGCTGACCTACAGTTTTTTCTGAATGTTGTGCCAACGAAACGGAGTCTTTTATATCCTGCATTAGCCCCGTTTGCGCTTCAAAATCAATAGAAGGCGTTACATTATTTTGGGCTAAAGCGTGGCGAGCAGTTACGCGCAAGTAGTTGTAAATCAGCTTTTCATCATCAAATTTTATCTCTTGTTTGGTCGGATGCACGTTTACGTCTATATGCGAAGGGTCTAATTCCAAAAATATCACGTACAAAGGGAGCATATTGCTGGGCAAAACATCCTCATAAGCGGTAATAATCGCGTGGTGCAAATAATGGCTTTTTATAAAACGATTATTAACAAAAAAGAACTGTTCGCCGCGCGTTTTTTTGGCAAATTCGGGTTTGGAAATAAAACCTTTTATGGTCAAAATATCCGTTTCTTCGCCTATCGGGATTAGCGATTCGTTGGATTTATTCCCAAACAAATGCACGATGCGTTGGCGCAAATTGGCTTTGGGCAAATAATGTATTTTGTCGTCGTTGTGGTGCAAAGAAAAGAAAATTTCTGGATTGGCCAAAGCTACCCGCTCAAATTCGTGCAAAATATGTTGCATTTCTATATTATTGGATTTGAGAAAGTTGCGGCGGGCTGGTATATTGAAAAATAAATTTTTGACCGAAATAGAAGTTCCCGCGTTGGCTTGGCAAAACTCTTGGGTTAAAATTTCCGAACCTTCAATAACGATAAGCGTTCCCAACTCCGCTTCGCGCTTGCGCGTCCGCATTTCTACTTGTGCCACAGCAGCTATAGAAGCCATAGCTTCGCCCCGAAATCCCATCGTGCGAATAGCGAATAAATCTTCTGCCGCTCTAATTTTGGAAGTTGCGTGTCGTTCAAAACACATTCTCGCATCAGTTGGCGACATACCAATTCCGTCATCAACCACCTGAATAAGTGCTTTGCCAGCATCTTTGACGATTAGGCGGATATTTTGCGCGCCAGCGTCTACAGAATTTTCCAACAATTCTTTGACCACAGAAGCGGGACGTTGCACCACTTCTCCAGCTGCGATTTGGTTGGCTATATGGTCGGGCAATAGTTTGATAATGTCGGACATAAATTATTGATTAGCCTTTTTTTAGAAAATTGGTATAATTATTTATTTTATTTTTAAGCCGTGTGGCCAAAACTGAATTTGCTTCGTGCAAAGCGTCGTAAATTAGTCCAGCTTCTTGTTGATAACTTATTATTTTTTGATTGTTCCAATAATAAGGCGGTTGTTGCAGATTACAAATTCGGTCAGCCAATTTGACCATCCATACTTCTTTGGGTTGTAGTCTAATTCTCTGCAAACTATCTTTAATTTGGGCTTCTTTTCCACTCAATTTTTCATTTTTGGTCAAAGCCAAAACCCCATTTGCTACTTGTTCGCCAAACTGCTGTTTTATATCCTCATAATTATATTTGGTATCTTCCACTACGTCGTGGAGCAAAGCGCATTGTATAGCCAAATTGCCATCGCAGCCAGCCGAAAGCGACAAAGCCCAAATAACTTCCATCGTTACCGCGCCGATATGGTTGATATATTCTATTTTTTGCCCTTCTTGCGCCCCGCCATAAAATTGCCCTTGATGCGCCAAAGTCGCAAAATTCCAAGCTTTATTGTAAATATCGGGCGACCATTGCGCGGGGGAATTGATTTCCATAATTTTATAAATTTTAAATAAAAACTGTTTAGTATTAAAAATAAGTAAGTAGACAAAAACAAAGTAAAAAATCGCGCGGAGCGCGTAACTATACTAATTCCGTTGAGTTTCTACACTGTTTGAAGTGAGACGGAGCGCAGCTTTAGCAAGCGGAGCGAACAAG
>JAAFIM010000010.1 GCA_013297745.1 Chitinophagales bacterium
ACACCTTTTCCCATTCCGAACAGAGCAGTAAAGTCCCGCAGCGCCGATGGTACTAGAATTATCTGGGAGAGTAGGTTACCGCCAACCTCATATAAAGCCTATCGCAAGATAGGCTTTTTTGTTTTACCATTTATCTGCCAATAAAAAAGACCCCGTTCATACGCTGAACGAGGTCTTTTTTATTATTTTATATCCCAAAAAGAATAACCACGCTGGAAATTCAAGTATAAGTTTTTAGCACTAATGCTGAATTGATACAAAGCTAAAATAAGAAAGCCCAACATAAAAATTCCCCCAAATACCTTGAGCAGAAACCAAGAAAATCCTGTTAATAAGCCTAAACTCAAGCAGTAAATGCTCAAACAAACGAAAAGAGAAAATAATAAATAAGCAGTTATTAGCTTTATTTGTTTTAGATAAGCTAATTTTTCCCAATTATTATGCTGTTTTACCATATATAAGGCATAAAATATCTGCCAACAGCTGATTAAAATTACCATACAGCTTCCCAACATCAGTATATTGTCGGGGTAATGATAGGCTAAGATGCTGAATATAATCATTAGCCCTAATTGGATTAAAAAATCCCCTAATAGTCTTATTTTACTCGTCATCACTCAATTTTTTTTATTATACAATAAAAAAGGTTGTTTTGTTCAAATTTTCTTAATAAAAATAAATATTTGCTTAGTGCCCATGCTAATAAAAAAAGCTAATTTCTACAGAAATTAGCTTTTTGGGTATAAAACATTAAGTTTTACGTTGTTTCTTTTTTGCAGCAGGAAATAAAACATTATTTAATATCAATCTATACCCAGCCGATTGGGGGTGTAAATTCAAATCTGTGGGCGGGTCCATAACGAAATGGCGATAATCTTCAGGGTCGTGACCACCATAAAAACTCCAAGTGCCTTTTTCAAAAGTTCCATGTATGTACCGAGCTTCTCCTTCAGCTTTATTCTCCCCTAAAATTAAAACATTTGATTTTATTTGGTTTTTTCGGAAAGCGGTTGTTTGCCCCATAAATCCCTTGACTTCGCGGGTATGGCATTGGGTAAGCATAGTAGGTATAGGGTCCCACTTGGCAGAAAAGTCAAATAAGGTAAAATAGTCTATATTCTCATTTACATTCCGCATAGGCGAAGTGGCAGTGGAAGCGTCAATAGTAGAAAATTCATATTGCATTGGGTCTTTTACTAAAGTAAAATTTTTAAATGCGAAAGTGTTTTCAAAATTTAATTTATTTTGGGCGTTGGGGTCGGCAGGGTCGCCATCAAACATATATTCACAAATATCTACACCGTCAGCAGCTAAGGCTATATCATAACTATCTGTGGCTGAACACATTGCAAACATAAATCCCCCACCAGATACAAACTCTCTAATCTTTTTGACTACAGCTAGTTTGAGTTCTGAAACTTTTTGAAAACCGTGTTTTTTAGCCAAATTAGTCATTTGCGTTACGTGGTCTTTGTACCATACTTGCGCACTGTATTGAGCATAAAATTTACCAAATTGCCCCGTAAAATCTTCGTGGTGCAAATGTAACCAATCATATTCTGCCAATTTTCCCCCCAATACTTCGCTGTCGTATATAATAGTGTAAGGAATTTCCGCATAAGTCAGCACCAGCGTTACCGCATCATCCCAAGGTTGAATATCTTTTCCTTGCGCGTCTTTTGTAGGGCTATAAACGGCAACTTTAGGCGCAACTTCCAATTTTAACGCATCCATATTCACCTCTGGGTTGGCTATTTGGGCTAAAATGCTTTCGAATTTGGTATTGGGAATAACTTCGTAACTTACCCCGCGCCGCTTACATTCGTCAGCAAAAACTTTGTTGTTGGTAAAAGCAAAACTCCCCCCACGATAGTTTAGCAACCAGTACGCCTCAATTTTTGCTTCCAAAACCCTGTAGGCTATGCCATAGGCTTTCATGTGGTTAGTTTGGCTTTCATCCATTGGTATTAGTATCGTTCCTTGCGATAATAGCCATTGAACTCCCAAAACCAAATTTATAATAATTAAAATGGTTTTTCTCAACATATTATTTGGATTTATTTTTTTATTTGTAAATTGTTGATAATAATAATACTTTATTTGCAATAAACTCACTATTTTTGCAGTCTTAACAAAACATTAACGCGGTTTTTATCAATTAATAACCTTAAAATTTGGTTAATATATGTTTTGTAAAAAATGATTATTAGTTTGGTTATTGCGTTAGGAGATTAGCATTTCTGTAAGCTTACATTTTTGCTTTCAAAAATTCCCCTGTATAAGATTCTTCAACGGCAAGTAATCCTTCTGGTTTGCCTTGATAAAGTAAATGCCCGCCGCGCTGCCCTCCATTTTTACCCAAATCTATAATATAATCAGCGCATTTTATCACATCCAAATTATGTTCGATAACCAAAACGCTGTGCCCAGCCTCCACCAAAGCCTGAAAAGCGATTAATAGTTTTTGTATATCGTGAAAATGTAAACCTGTAGTGGGTTCGTCAAAGATGAAAAATATCCGCTCTTGGCTGTTTTGTTTGTTCAAAAAAGAGGCTAATTTTACCCTTTGCGCTTCGCCCCCTGATAGAGTGGTTGAAGATTGACCCAAACCTACATAACCCAAACCGACCTGCTGTAAAGGTAAAATCAATTTTTTAATCTCGGGCTGGTCGCCAAAAAAATCTATAGCTTCATCCACGCTCATACTCAACACGTCGTAAATAGATTTGCCTTTGTATAAAACATCCAGCACTATTTTTTGAAAGCGTTTGCCCCCGCAATCTTCGCAGGTAAGGCGCACATCAGCCAAAAATTGCATACTTACCACCGTTTCGCCCTCGCCTTTGCAGGTTTCGCATCGGCCACCTTCTACATTGAAAGAAAAATGTTTAGCTTTAAAATTGCTAACCTTGGCGAGTTGTTGTTCTGCAAATAATTTTCTGATGGCGTCATAAGCTTTGATATAAGTCACTGGGTTTGAACGAGAACTGCGCCCAATAGGTTGCTGGTTGACAAATTCCACGCGGGTTATTTTATCAAAATCGCCTTCAAAACTGCTAAAACCTATATTTCTAGTTTTGCCCCCTTGGATACTATCTAATTTGATTTTTAATAGGGGATAAAGCAGTTGTTTTACGAGGGTAGTTTTGCCACTGCCCGAAACTCCTGTGATAACCGTGAATACATTGAGGGGGAAAATTACATCTATGTTTTTTAGATTGTGTCTTGTTGCTCCTTTTATACTCAAAAATGAGGTAAAATCCCGTCTTAATTTGGGCAATTCTATGCGCATATCGCCGCGCATATATTGAGCGGTCAAACTTTCGGCTGCTTCTGTTTGTATGTTTTTATACGAGCCTGCATATACAATCTCCCCGCCATAAATACCCGCCGCTGGGCCTACATCCACCAAAAAATCAGCTTCTGCAATCACCTCTTCATCGTGTTCTACCACAACCACGGTATTGCCCAAGTCGCGCAGTTTTTTCAACACTTGCACCAAACGGCTCGTGTCTTTAGGGTGCAAACCTATACTGGGTTCATCCAATATATATAAAGAACTGGTCAAATTACTGCCCAAAGTGCGGGTTAAATGTATGCGTTGTACCTCTCCACCCGATAAAGTGGACGAAAGTCTATCCATAGACAAATAACCTAAGCCAATTTGAAGCATAAATTTTAATCGTAGTTTTAGCTCGTATAAAATTCGCTTGGCTACCAACAAATCATATTCAGAAAGTTCGGTTTCTACCCTTTTTATAAATTTATACAGCAGCCGTGCTGGCATACGCCCAACTTGCCCTATATTTTTATCCAGAATTTTTACATACAAAGCTTCTTTTTTCAATCGGCTGCCTTTACAGCTTTTGCAGGTTGTTTTGCCACTGTAGCGGGACACTAAAACCCGATTCTGTATTTTTTGATTTTGAGACTTTAGTTCATCAAAAAAGCCATTTATACCAATCCATTGTTTATTGCCTTCCCACAAAAATTCTAGTTGGCTTTCGCTCAATAATTTATAAGGTTTATGTATAGAAAAGCTATTTTTGGCGGCTACGCTGATTAGTTTTTCTTTCCAACGGCTTACTTTTTCGCCGCGCCAGCAGATTACAGCATCTTCAAATATCGTTTTTTCTTTGTCGGGTACCACTTTTGCCTCATCGATGCCCATTACTTTTCCATAGCCTTCGCATACGGGGCAAGCGCCCAGCGAACTGTTGAAATTAAACATTTGCGGATGTGGCTCTTCAAACAAAATTCCGTCTAATTCAAATCGGTTGCTAAAAGCACGCTCTGTTTTGGGTTCAGAATCTACCACTATTATACAAGCGCCGTTGCCCTCCTGAAAGGCTAAATGGATAGAGTCTGCTACCCGCTTTTCTAATTCTTCGTCATTTGTTTCTATCAAAAATCGGTCAATTAGAATTTTTACCCGTTCTTTGGGGCGTTCTATAAATGGATTGTTGGCTAATAGTTTATCAATTTTTTGTTGCTCGCCATCCAATAATACCCGCGTAAAACCTTTTTCTTGCAAATACTCCAACAGTTGTTTTAGGCTTTGGTGTTGGCGTATAACCACAGGCGCACACAAAAATATACGGGTTTCTCGCTCAAAACTAAAAATATATTCTAGTACATCATTTGTGGCATATTTTTTGACCAAATGCCCAGAAATAGGCGAATAGGTTTTGCCAATTCTAGCAAATAATAGCCGTAGATATTCATAAATTTCGGTTAAAGTCCCTACAGTAGAACGCGCGTTTTTATTCCCTACTCGCTGTTCTATGGCTATAGCTGGACAAAGCCCTTTGATAAAATCCACTTCTGGCTTCTTCATTCTGCCCAAAAATTGCCTTGCGTAAGAAGACAAACTTTCTACATAACGTCTTTGCCCTTCAGCATATAGGGTATCTATAGTGAGCGACGATTTGCCACTACCCGAAACGCCTGTGATTACAATTAGCTGATTGTGGGGTAGTTCTATCTCTACATTCTTTAGATTGTTGGAACGCGCTCCTTTTATAAAAATAGATTTATTTTTTAACATTTTTGATTAATATGGGGGAAAGATACGCTTATTTTTTTATTTTATTATCTATATAATCACTATTTAACACTTATTTTAACTTTTTGATACAAAATTTCACTAATAATAATATTTTTTTTATTGTTGGCATAGTTTTTGTAATAAATACATTAGCTTGGCAGTTATAAACCTTCACAACAAAAAAGAACCAAGTAGTTCAAAAAAAAATAATATCAAATTCAATCCCAACGGTAAAAAGTTCGGCGAATAAGCCTCAAAAACTATTCCAAAAACAGCCTTGGCTTGTAAATTTGAGCCATTAAGAAAAAAAACTTTTTTAAACAAAAAAACTAATTCAGCCTATCGTAACAGCTCTTTACACAACATTTTATTTCCAAGTCGCAAAATAATTTACATTCTGCGCAGGCATTTTATTATCTCGTTGTAGCTAAAATTTAAAGAGTTATGCAAACTAATCTCTGCACTGACCGTGACCTTATACGCTTGTATATGGGCGGTAACGAACAAGCTTTTGAAACGTTGCTTAATCGCCACAAAAGCAAAATTTACGCTTCTATCTATACTTTTGTACGCGATAACGAAGCGGCCAACGATATTTTCCAAGAGACTTTTATCAAAGTAATTGATACCTTTCGCGCTGGTAAATACAACGAAGAAGGCAAATTTTTGCAGTGGGCTTTGCGCATTGCTTATAATCTCTGCGTGGATTGTTTTCGCAAGAATAAAAAACGCGCCACCGTAGCCCAAACCGAAGAGTTTGATATTTTTGATTTGCTCAAAAATGGCGAAAGTAGCGAAGAGGATAACATCATCCGCCAACAAACCCACAATACGCTTCGCCAACTATTGGATGTGCTGCCTCAAGAACAGCGCGAGGTTATCGTATTGCGCCATTTTGTGGATTTGACCTTCAAAGAAATAGCCGATTTGACCAATGTGAGTATCAACACCGCCTTGGGGCGTATGCGCTATGGATTGCTCAATATCCGCCGTATGATGAGCGATAAACAGATTTCTTTCCATTAGAAAATAGAAAAAAGCCTCAAACCGTAATAGGAATGAGGCTTTGCTGTTGTAACCCCAAACGAGAATTTAAAAATAAAATGTGTTTAGTAAGGTTTTACAAGGTAAAACAAGCAGCAATAATATAAGGCGCGCTCAATAGCGTGGGGTTTTACACCCCACGCGGCAATAAAAATTTTATCAAAATATATCATTTTTTTATTTGATTTCGTGCGTGGGGTATAAAACCCCACGCCATTGAGCTCGCAAACTGTACACAGTTTTTCTTACTAAACATCTCTATAATATAAATAATCGCGTACAAACCTATAAGGTTTTTAAAACCTTATAGGTTTAGCACACTAAAAAAGACGAATAAAAAATAAACCGCTAAAACGTGTGGCTATATTTTACCTGAAACGTGCGCGGTGCTTCCATACGCGCGGGGCGCAAAGTGTATTCGCGGTTGAGGAGATTATTTACCACAAAATTTATCCGTTGTTTGTCGTTGATTTTATACCCAGCGCGTAGGTCAAAAGTCCAATCACCGCGATTATGCGCCAATCTAAACTCGCTAAAATTGGGTACAATGCCGAATGAAAACAACAAATCAACGTGGTGTACATAGCTGTTAAAATTGGCCACACCGCCCACTATCCAACGCCCGAACAGTTCGGTTTCTGCATCCATACGGAAATTGTGCATACTTCTGTATTTCAACAGTTTGCGCACGTTCACAAAGTCGTTGTGTTCTATCCCTTTGCTAAAAGTTGTCCACAAAAAATTCATATAAGTGCCAATATCGCGCAAAGTGGTGTCGCTGGCTGTATTGACAGGGCAACTGTAAGTATAACCGCCCCAAATGCGGAATGGCGTTTTGCCGATTAAACCCTCGCCTTGAGTGGAAAATTCCCAGCCTGCTACCCGCGCGTTGGCTACATTTACCGATTTAAACCCTAAACCTTCGGGATAACTGCCCAATTCAAATTCAACCATATCTTTGTACTCCATCCAGAAAAAAGCAGCGTCTGCATAAATGCGGAAGTTTTTGATTTTCAACTGATGACGATAAGCAAATTCAGCCGACCAGCCAATTTCGGGGCGCAAATCTGGATTGGGGAAAATTCCCACATTTATACCCGCTTCTCCTGAAGGTGCGTTGATAAAACGCTCTGCCAACGAGGGAAAACGGAAACCTTGCCCGTAAGAACTGCGCAAAAAGTTGCTTTTGTTGATTTCCCAATTTGCCCCCAATCTAAACACAGGCGGCGCAGCGGTAAAAAATGTATCTATGAGAAAATTCTCTTGGCGAATACCCGCCGTGATGTTCAATTTATTAAAAAATTTCTTATCTACTTGCGCATAAAATCCCGAAGAACTGCCCAAAAATAAAGCTCTATCTACATTAGGGTCTGTATCGAATAAAATGCTGTTGGCTCTGAAATGTTGGGTTAAATTGCCGGCTGTGATGATTAAATTATTGGCAAAAATGCGTTGAAATTGATACTCAAAACTGAATAAACTGCCTACACTTGGGGGATTGTCAGGTGCGCCACCACGCGGTTTGCTTATCATAAACCAACGCCCGCGAAAATCGTGTTTGTTGTTAAATTTATCGTAGGTGGTCAAATACGGGTCTAAAGTGAAAGAAATATAGCGGTCGCGGGTATTGTCAGAAATAGGCACGTAAGCATTCCGACCCAAATCTTTGGCCAAGAAAAACGTTTCTATTTCGTGATACATTAGGTTGCTGTTCAAACCCAAAACGGTTTTCCCCCCCACTTTGGGCGTATATTTCAAATTGGTATTGATGCGAAATCTACGCTCGTCAAATTCTTTGATATAGCCGTTGGAAAGGTGAAAATTCCCCCCTAATACCAAGTCTAATTTTTTGCTAACTTTCGCCCGATGCGCAAAGAATGCGCCATAAAAAAGCGGTTGCCCGCCCAGGTTGGTTTTGGGGTCGTACCAACGCATACTATCCACGCGCGGCTGGTCGTAAACGCCTGAATATAAACTGAATGCAGTGTAAGGTTTGCCCTCTTTGGCATAGGCTGTGCGCACGTTGATAACCCCATTTAGCGCACCCGAACCGTACAAAACTGAAGCTGAACCTTTGATAACTTCCACCTGTTCGGCGTTTTCTAAAGGTACAAAATTCCACTTCACATCGCTCAATTCTGCCGACAATAACAATTGCCCATCAACCAGAAAAGACACGCGACTACCCGCACCGTAAGCAAATCCCGAACCGCCGCGAATACTCACTTGCCCGTCCATAATTTGCACCCCAGATACTTTTTTTACGGCTTCGTCCAAAGAGGTAATGTTGTTGTTTTCCAGCATTTTGGGGCTGATAACATCCACAGAAACGGTGCTTTCCTCCAATTTTTTCTCGTATTTGCCATCCGTTACAATAATCACATCACCCAAAGCGGGTTTAAGTTCAATATCCAAACTCAAGGGCGTTTTGCCGTCTGCGCTTATGTTTTTGCTAATGGGTTCAAACCCCACATAACTGAACGAAAGGGTATAATCGCCCGCTTCCAAATTGAGTTCGTACAAACCGTTTTCGTCTGTAATCGTTCCCATATCGGTTTTTTCCACCAATATATTCACCCCGATTAAAACATCTTGATTATCAGCATCTTTTATCGTTCCCGTTAGGCGAGTTTGGGCTTGCAAATGGGTTATGAGTATAAAAAAATAGGCCACTAAACCCCAAAATTTGTTCATTATTAAAGCTATTTAGATAAAAAAATATATTTTTGCAGCAAAAACGGCACAAAGTTAGCAGTTTTTGGTAAAAAAGAGTAAAAACGAAACTAAAATTCTATATGAAAATTAAACAAATTACCCTGCAAGGGTTTAAAAAATTTACTCAAGCACAAACTTTTTCTTTTTTGGACGAAGATGGCGAAATAAATGAAACAACATTAATTTTAGGGGCTAATGGTTCTGGCAAAACTTCCATTTTGCAGGCTATAGTTTTGTTGTTGGCTAATACCGCTCAACGCGATTTGAATATAGAAGAACTAAACTGGGGCGGGTTTCAATATAAATATCTAGCCTCAGGAAATTTACCGAAAATAAGCGCGGATTTTCAATTTACAAATGCGGAATTAGAGGCGACTAAAAAATACGCTGAACAAATTCATCCTAACACAAAAATTGGAAATTTGCAAACTGCGATATTAAATTGGGATTTTAAACAAAAAAAATCTGTGGCTGTTGGCGGAAGTTCTGTATTTTGGCAATTTTGTGGGTATCAATATGCTAAGCAATTAAACACAATTACCACTGAATACACCCAACTTTTTGAGAGCGTAGGGACAGTTTATTGGTATACAGAACAGCGAAATTCCAACGATTTTAATCACAAATATAAGGTTGATGATGAAAAAATGAACCATTTTCGCCGTTTTTTAGCTGACGCTTACAATTTTCATATTGCTGTTTCCTCTGGAAAAAGAAAATTACGAGAAGGGCAATTTGATTTTTATGAGCGTTTGAAAAAAAATTACGAATTGGTATTTTCTAATAAAAAATTAGTCGGTTCTGCTCCCGATTTTAGCTCTACTGATACGACAAATAATGCGCCTGAATTTTTTTTCGCTGACGAAAATGGCAAAGAATATGAACTTGGTTCTATGTCGGCAGGCGAGCGGGCAATTTTCCCAATTTTGGTAGATTTTGCGCGTTTAAATATCAATAATTCTATTATCATTATTGACGAAATAGAACTTCATTTACATATTTCCTTGCAACAGGATTTTATAAAATCTTTGCTTAAATTGGGCAAAAATAATCAATTTATTTTTACCTCTCATTCCAGCAGCGTAGTCGCTTTTTTTGATGAAAGCCAAATTATACGCTTGGACGAAAACGGTAAACAAATCAAAAAATAATCAAGAATGGCAAAATTGACCGTTTATTGTGAAGGCACCAAAAATAGTTGGGATTACCAAATTTTAGATAAAGTGTTTGAAGGTAAAAATTTCTCTATTTCTGCTTTGGGTGGGGTAGGAGGTTCTTATGCTACCGTTCAGTACATAGAAAAAACTGCTAATTCCATTAGTTTTATTTTTTTTAGAGATAGAGATTTTGATTTTCCATTGTTAGAAAATACAAATTTGCAGCCTCACCCAGAGAAAAAGTATGTTTATTTTGGGCAAAGAGTAACGATAGAAAATTATTTATTTAATGTTGACGGTTTTTATCAATTTGTTTGCCAAGAAAAATTAAATGCTAAATATAATTTATCTACACAAGAAGCTGTAAATCTGTTGTTTATAAATGCTGCTAAACAAATAACTGAATATCAAGCAGTGCGCCACGCTATGGCGGCTATGCGCACAGAAAAAACCAATTTTGGTACAACTTGGCTTGATGGCAGCAAAGAACTACCAGAAAAATTAGACTTAAAATACTGCCAAGCGTTGGCTTACGCGAAAATAAAATCTGCTTTTGATTTGGCGCAAAATTGGACAGAAATAAATTTTAAACAAAAAATTCAGGAGTTCTTAACCCGATTTCAACAAGCTGAATTTTATAATAATTTTGAGTTTTTAATTTGGTTTCAGGGTAAAAATTTTGCTCAATCTTTACAATTGCTTTGTCCTGAGTTTCCTTTGAAAACTTACTATAAGTATGCTTTATCTCAATTTGATTACACGTTATTCCCTGATTTACAAGAACTTAGGGAATTAGCGAATTAAATACAAAACTTCTCAAAATATAAAATAATGTATTCCCAACTTCTCAATAAAGAAAAAAAATTAGCAGTTATCGGCTTGGGTTATGTAGGCTTGCCTATAGCTTTGGCTTTTGCCAAAAAATTGTCTGTTATAGGTTTTGATATTAACGCCGAGCGGGTGGCTTTGATGCAGCAGCATATTGACCCGAGCAAAGAGTTGGAACGGGCAGCTTTTGAGGGTTGTGATATTCAATTTACGCACAAGTTGGAGGATTTGCGCCAAGCGCATTTTTTCGTGGTGGCTGTTCCCACCCCTATTGACGAGTATAATATCCCCAACTTGCGCCCGCTATTATCGGCGGCTGATACGGTAGGGAAAGTACTCAAAGTGGGCGATTATGTCGTCTTTGAATCTACAGTTTATCCTGGCTCTACAGAAGAGGATTGCCTGCCCATTTTAGAGCATTTATCTGGGTTGGAATTGGGCAAAGATTTCAAAATTGGCTATTCTCCCGAGCGCATCAACCCAGGCGATAAAGAACGCACGATTGATAAAATCGTAAAAGTGGTGTCAGGTAGCGATGCTGAAGCGTTGGAAAATATAGCCCAAACTTACGAGCTGATAATTAGCGCGGGCGTACATCGCGCCAGCAGTATAAAAGTAGCCGAAGCCGCCAAAATTATAGAAAATACCCAACGGGATGTGAATATCGCTTTGATGAACGAATTATCGCTGATTTTTGAAAAAATGGGTATCAACACCCACGAAGTTCTACAAGCTGCGGGTACAAAATGGAATTTTCTAAAATTTTCTCCAGGATTGGTGGGCGGACATTGCATAGGGGTTGACCCTTATTATTTGACCCACAAAGCGCAAAAATTGGGTTATAAACCCGAAGTGATTTTGAGCGGCCGCCGCATCAACGACAGCATAGCCGAACACGTGGCTTTGCGCACAGTCCAATTGTTGCTAAAACAGCATAAAACGCCCCAAGCGTCAAAAGTGTTGGTTTTGGGGATTACTTTCAAAGAGAATGTGGCTGATATAAGAAACTCCAAAGTGGCTGATATTGTTCGCTCTTTGCGCGAGTTTGAAACCCAAGTTGATGTTTGCGACCCGCACGCCGATAGCGAGGAGGTTTTGCACGAGTATGGTTTTAGCCTCCAGCCTCAAATTGGTGAAAATTACGATGCGATTATAGTTGCCGTTCCCCACCAAGCGTATAAAGAGTTATCTATCAACGATTTGAGAAAATTAGCTTGCGCCCAAAACCCTATCTTGATGGATTTGAAAAGCCTTTATCACGGGCAAGAAAAACAGGATTTTGTGGTTTGGAGTTTGTAAAACCATTAAAAAAATGATGCGATTATTTATTTTAATTGCCGTTCTTTCGTTCGCCACATTTTTGCAGGGGCAGAATGATTGCGTTTATAATCGCGCCCAATTCAAACAGGATAAAAACTATCTGGAAAGAGTGCCTTTTTTTGCTGGTTTATTCGATGAAAAAGGTTGTTTGAAAATGGACGAGTTGGTATTAAAAGCACATTTTGGGTATCAATTCGGTAGTTTAAAACGGTATTTTTCCACTCAAGCCAATCGTTATTTTTGGATTTGGTTTGAGGGTAAAAGCGTTAGTTTTTTTGAAGATGGGGGCAGCGTAAGCAATGATGATTATTTTTGGGCTAGGAATTATCCTTATTCTCTTCAAATTCCTAAAAAAGGTGGATTGGTGAGAATTTCTGCTGGTTGTTACTGGAAGGATTTTGGTGAAATGGAGCGCATAGAATAAACTACAAAGAGCGGGACGTAAAACGTTTCCGCTTTTTTTTTGCTATTTTTCCATAATTTTCATATCTTTTTTGCCCTTTTTTCGTTTAAATGATAGCAAAGTATGTACTTTTGTGTTCTTTTTGATAAAAAAATACTCCCGCTATGAATAAATATATTTACCCAATCCTTTTTTTTATAACAATTTGCTTTTCAAGTTTTTGCGCAGCACAACCTGTAGTTAATTTGGGCAATGATACCAGCACTTGCGCCGCTTCTATCCAACTGAACGCGGGCAATCCAACCGCTTCTTTTCTTTGGAATACGGGCGCGACCACCCAAACTATAACCGTTTCTAACACAGGAACTTATAGCGTAACTGTTACCGATATGAGCGGTAGCGGCAGCGATGCTGTGCTGGTCAATTTCGTACCAACGCCAACTTTTAGCATAAACGATACCAACCTTTGCGCTGGAGTTAATACCTTGACTATCAACGGCTTAAATGGGCTTTTATACAGTTGGTACGATGCGGCTACTGGGGGGAATTTATTGAATATAGGGCAAACTTTAACCACTAATTTTTCCACTTCTCGCAGTTATTTTATAGAAGCTGCCAATGTCGAAAATACGCGCTTGGGGGGCGGTTTGGCTAATTTTTTGGTTGGTGGTGGTTCTAATTATTACAATATCAACACGCCGCGTGGGTTGGTTTTTGACATAACTCAGCCTGTTCGGTTGTCGTCTGTGCAAATTCCCGTACAAGGGGGAACACTAACTGCGACCTTGCAAATTTTCAATAATGCTAACCAACTTGTTTATAATCAACCGAATATAAACTTAGTAGCTGGATTTAATACGGTAATTATCAACCAAGATTTTAACGTGGGTACAGGGTTTAGGATTATGTTGGATAATATCGTGGGCAGCGGACAACTGCACGTGAGCGCGGGGGGAAGTTTGGTTTATCCGATGAATAACGGGCCTATTAGGCTGACAAGTGGCTATTTCAACGGCGCGCCAACGACGGGGCAGTATAATTTTTTCTATAATTTTGTTGTTTTAGATGTTTTATGTGTTAGCCCTCGAGATGAGGTTCAAGTAACAGTTAATCCTTCGCCTGTTTTATTTTTGCCTAATGATACTAGCACTTGCGCAGGTAATTTGGATTTGAATGCTTTTTCCCTCAATGCAACTTATCTATGGAACAATAACGCCACCACTTCCACCATCAATGTCACTACAAGCGGCTTATACGCGGTAACAGTTACCGCTGCTGGCTGTTCTACAGTAGATAGCAGCCGCGTTTTGGTGTCTTCAACGCCTACTTTTTCTATTAATGATACTACAGTTTGTTCTGGGGTTAATACCTTGACTATCAATGGTGCGAACGGGGTTTTATATAATTGGTATGATGCGGCTATAGGGGGGAATTTATTAAACATAGGGCAAACGCTAACCGCTAACTTTAGCAGTTCGCGCAGTTATTTTATAGAAGCAGCTAGTGTTACAAATACGCGTTTTGGGGGCGGTTTAGCTAATTTTTTGGTAGGAGGCGGTTCTGGTTATTACAATATCAATACAGCACGAGGCTTGGTTTTTGATATTACTCAACCTGTTAGGCTTACTTCTGTGCAAATTCCCGTTTTGAATGGTAGTTTAACCGCAACTCTGCAAATTTTTAATAATGCTAATCAACTTATTTATAATCAACCTAATATAAATTTGGTGGCTGGTTTTAATACGGTAATTATCAATCAAGATTTTAACGTAGGCACAGGATTTAGAATTATGCTGACTAATATAGTGGGCAGCGGACAATTACACGTTAGTGCTGGAAGCAGTTTGGTTTATCCGATGAACAATGGGCCTATTCGGCTGACAAGCGGCTATTTTAATAACGCAGCCACAACAGGGCAGTATAATTTTTTCTATAATTTTTTCGTTCTCAATGTTTTATGTGTTAGCCCTCGAGACGAGGTTCAAGTAACAGTTAATCCTTCGCCTTTAGTTAATTTTCCCAGTGATACAACTTTATGCAGCCAATCTCCTTTAATTTTGGATGTCAGCAATGCCAATTCTAGCTATCTTTGGAGTACGGGCGAAACCACAGCCAACATCTCTTTATTTCAAACGGATAGGGTTTGGGTGCGGGTTTTAAGGGGGGCTTGTCTGGCGACGGACACAGTTCAGGCTTATTTATTGGATACAGCCCAATTTATAGCAAATGACACCACTTTTTGCGCTGGTTTGCGCACGGTTTATATCCAAGGCGGGAATAATTTCAGCTATTTGTGGTGGAACGCGCCCACATCGGGAAACATACAGAATGAGGGGTTGAGTTTTACCCAAAATTTTACCAATTTAGCCACTTATCACATACAAGCGCAAACCGCCCGCGCTACTTTTTTTGAGGGTTTGGTAGACAATCAACAGATTAACGGCGCTAGTTCTGCATTTTATAACATAACGGATACGCGCGGGATGACTTTTACCGCCTTGAGCAATTTTTTGCTAAAATCTGTGCTAATTTACGCCGACGGGTTGGTCAATGGGCAGGTAGAACTGCAACAAACCAATGGGGCGGTTATTTACAGTAAAAATATCAGCTTAGTTTCTGGTGCGAATCGGGTGCAGTTGAATTTTCCCGTTACTGCGGGTAATTATAGGATTGTGTTGAGAAATCCTACAGGTGGCGGGCAATTATTCGCCGATGCGCCCGATGCGGGAGCGACTTATCCGCTTAATTATCAACATATTAGACTAACTGCTACGATTGTTAATAATAATGTGGTAACGGCTGGTTTTGTGGGTCAAATTTATAACCATTTCTATAATTGGGAGATAGTGGAAACGGCTTGCCCAACGGCGCGTTATCCGTTGGCGGTGAATATCTTGCCCACGCCCGTGTTGAATTTGCCCGTTGATACGGTGATTTGTGGGCTTTCGGTGGGGCTTAACGCCAATCATCCCAACAATACCAACGCCGCTTACGCTTGGACTACAGGAGAAACCACCGCGCAAATTGTTGTAAATCAATCTAATACTTACGCAGTTACAGCTACTATCGGCCAATGTGAAGTGGTAGATACTTGCCGCGTGGAGGTTGCCAATCCGCCCACTTTCGTACAAGCTCCCAATGACACTACAGTATGCGGGGGAACGCTGACTTTGCGCGCTACCACTGACGGATTTTTGCCCGCTTGGTATGCAGATTCCAACAGTTTGAACCCGTTAATTATCGCAGATTCAATCGTTTATAACGCCACAGTTGATGATACAATCTGGGTGGCTGGGCTTGGTTTTATGCCCAAACTGAACACTTACGGGCAAATTTCGCAAGGGCAGGTTTTCCCCACCAATTACGTTTCGCCCCGCTCTATGTACGCCACGCGCGGGCTGGAGTTTGATGTTAGAACCACGATAAAATTAGACCAAGTTTCCATTTTTATAGATTCGGCTGCTACAAGGGCTAAAATTATCTTGTTGGATAGGTTTGGTTTTGTTAGAAATAGCCTTTGGGCGAATTTGGCTGTGGGCGAAAATATCGTCAATCTCAATTGGGTTATTTTATCCGATGCTGGGTATAAAATCGTTTTAGATAGTATAAGCGGGGGCAAGCCTTACGCGAATTTTGGCAGCTTTCCTATGGTTTATCCCGAAATGGTTATCCAACGGGGTTATCCTGCCGTAATTGGTAGTGTTTATAATTATTTTTTCAAACTGAAAATTTCCACCCCTTCTTGCGCCACTCTGCGCGAGCCTGTGCGGATAACCGTGCCGCCTTTTCCTGTGCTAATCATCCCAACTGATACCGCCATTTGCAACAATCCCGCCCCCATAACCTTAACCGCTACAGCAAACAATCCAAATTATACCTATCGCTGGCAAACGGGCGCGACAAGCAACAATTTTATCGCTTTGTCCTCTGGCTATTATTCGGTAACGGTTACCAATCAAGGGCTTTGTTCGGTAAGCCAAAATGTGTTGGTGCAATATCTCAGCACGCCTTCAGCTCCCAACGTTTCAGATATGGATATTTGCAGTTCGCAACAGATGAATTTGTTGCAATCAAATCCTAATCAAATCTATAATTGGTTTAATATCAACGGATTACAAACTTATATCAATGCGCCTTATTCTGTTTATGTGCGCGATACGACCGATTTTATAGTAGAAAATGCAGCTCGCGCGCAAACCCGCTTAGGGGCGCAAGCAGCAAACAATCCACAAAATTTGAATTTATACAACAATTTTATCATCCCCAACACGTTTAATGTTTTGGAATGGGCAGTTTTAGACTCTGTAGCTGTGTATTTGGAGACTGCGCCCGCTACTTTTCAGGTGGTTTTGCGCAATAGCGCTGGGCAGATTATCAACAGCAAAACGGTAACGGTCAATAATGCCAGAACTAAAACCTTTTTACCTTTGGGTTTTTCGCTCGCGCCTGCCAACGGTTATCAGCTACAGTTTGCGAATATCAACAGCCGCTTTTTGGTTAATCCAACCCCAAGTAATTCATCAAATGGTTCAAATATCGCCGTTCTAACTGGCACGAATCTTGCTGGGGTTAATTATCCCTGTTTTTTTGATTGGCATTTCGGCTACGCTTTGGCGGGTTGTGTGTCGGCTGCGGATACTTTTCGCGTGGCTGTGCGCTTGCCGCTAATTTTGCCCGATACGGCGGTTTTTGTTTGCGATAGTTATCTAGCTGATGCGAGTGCGGCTTTTGCCAACTCTTACTTGTGGTCAAATGGGGCTACAACCGATACGACCACTTTGCGCCAAGCTGGTGTTTATACGGTTACGATTTCTGACGGCGCGGCTTGTGTGGGGGTAGATACTGTACAAATTTCAAAACCTATGCCTGTGGGTTTGCCCACGAATGGGATTAGCTGCGAGCGGCTTTTGGTGAGTAATTATTCTAATGTTCCCAACGCGAGTTTCTTGTGGAGTATAGGCGCGACCACTTCAACCCTCCTAATTCCCGATACGGCTTCTTACCGACTAACCGTAACCACTCCCGAAGGTTGTGTGTTGGTGGATAGCGCGCATATTACCCAAATAGAGCGAGTGCCGTTTTTTGATTTGGGTTTGAACAGAAATATCTGCGTGGGCGATACGCTTTTCGATGGCACTTTAGCAGAAAATCCTGGGGTAACTTACCGCTGGAGTACAGGAAGTACAGCAAGGTTTATTATCATCAATAATTCTGGACTTTATACGATAACTTCCACCACTCCCAACGGTTGTACGGCTACAGATGCGGTGATTATAACCGCCCAAAATCCACCTATAGCCAACTTTTTGGTGTTTTATCAACAGAACTTAAGTGTGGGGTTGAATAATTTATCCCAAAATTTTGACACTTATTATTACGATTATGGGGTGAATACGGGGGGAACTTCTTCAGCTTTTTACACTTACGATACGGCGGGCTGTTACAATATCCGTTTATTCGTACAAAGTGCTTGCGGAGAAGACAGCACTTCGCGCTGGGTGGCTATGAACAGTAATTGCGATACGACGGCTGTTGAGGAGATTTTTTACCAAAAATTAGCCTTTGATTTTGAAATTTATCCCAATCCCAACCAAGGTTATTTTAACATAAAAGCTAATCAAATCGCAGCCGAAAGTCAAATTTTTATCTATAACGCACAAGGGCAATTGGTTTATAATCAGTTAGTTGATAATCAAAGTTTGTTAAATATAGCTATTCCCAACTTAAGCAAAGGTTTATACTATTTGCGCTGGGTTTCGCCCCAAATTAGCCAAAGTAAAACTTTTATCATTAGCAATTAGAAAATAAAAGCTACTTTTGCGCGCTTAAATTTTTTTCGTTTATATTATTGTTATGAATTCTACCCCTGAAACTAAGCTATCTGTGCTGGTTATAGAACCCTCAAAAGGGGTTTTCAACCTTAATTTTCGCGAGTTGTACGCTTATCGCGAACTGCTTTGGACGCTGACTTACCGCGATTTGCGCGTGCGTTATGCCCAAACCGTGATAGGCGCGCTGTGGGCTTTGCTCAATCCACTGTTTACCCTTTTGATATTGGCTTTTGTGTTTGGGGTGGTGGCCAAAGTGGATACTGGACAAAACGCGGCTGGACAACCCATTCCCCATTTGCTCTACACAGTGGCGGGGATGGCGGGCTGGGCTTATTTCGCCTCTTTATTCTCCGAAGCGGGAACATCCATTATCGGCGCGCAGGGAATGGTGAAAAAAATCTATTTTCCTCGCCTAATCATTCCTTTATCTAAAGCGGCGACAGCTTTTATTGACTTTGCTATAGTGCTGGGATTTATGGTGGTGTTGATGATTTATTACGGATTTTCGCCCACAGCCAATTTTGTATTTTTCCCCCTGTTTGTGATAATTGCGATAGTATCGGGTTTGGCTGGGGGAATATGGATGAGCGCGCTAACGATACGTTTTAGAGATTTTCAACACGTTACCCCTTTCATATTGAGGTTGGGAATGTACGCGACCCCTATAGCTTACCCTGCTGCTGCTGTGCCCGAAAAATACCAAATTTTATTCTATTTCAACCCTATGGCGGGAGTGGTAGAGGGAATGCGCTGGTCTTTGTTGGGTGGTGCGCCTTTGCATTGGTATTCGTATATTTCTTTCGCAGCTATAGCGTTGATGCTGCTTTTGGGACTTTTCTACTTCAAAAAAGTGGAGAAAATAATGGCAGATATTTTATAAAAAGGGGTCTAAATCCAAACTTATTCACAAAAAAACAATGTCGGAAATAGCCGTAAAAATAGAAAATTTGTCCAAACAGTTTCAAATGGCTGGCAGTGGTAGCTTGCGCGAGACATTAGCTGGCTTATTCTCCAAAAAAGAGAAAAAAGAAGAGTTTTGGGCGTTAAAAAATTTCTCTCTTGAGATAAAAAAGGGGGAAATTATGGGCGTTGTGGGCAAAAATGGAGCGGGTAAAAGTACTTTGCTCAAAATTTTGTCCCGCATCACCGAACCCACGAGCGGTAAAGCCACTTTGTACGGTCGGGTTACTTCGCTTTTAGAAGTGGGAACTGGTTTTCACCCCGAACTCACAGGGCGCGAGAATATATTCTTGAACGGCTCTATTCTGGGGATGACAAGGGTAGAAATTCGCCAAAAATTTGATGAAATAGTAGAATTTTCTGGCGTGGGGAAATTTTTGGATACGCCCGTCAAACATTATTCTTCTGGTATGTATGTGCGGTTGGCTTTTGCGGTGGCTGCGCACTTGGAGGCTGAAATTTTGATTTTGGACGAGGTTTTGGCGGTGGGCGATGCAGAGTTTCAGCGCAAATGCTTGGGCAAAATGAACGAAATAGCCAACGATGGGCGCACGGTGATTTTTGTTAGCCACAATTTGGGCGCGGTTCGCTCGCTTTGTACGGCAGCTTGTCTAATCCAACAGGGGCAATTGATACTCACGGGTAGTACGGACGAGGTTTTACAAACTTATTTCAACAATAACTTGGGCGAAAAAGCCTCTTTTCACCGCTTTATCAACAGTTATCAAAACCAAACCTTAACCCTGCGCCCTACCGAATTGGCTGTAGTGGTCAATGGGGAAATCAGCGGGTTGATGGAAATGGGCGATGATTTGGCTTTTGATGTGGGGTTTGAAGCTGACGCGCCCGTTAGCCAAATTTACTTGAGCGTGGTGCTGACTTCTACCGTTTTTGGGGATTTTTTGCACTCCAGCACACACTTTTTGCCCACGTTCCGATTTCCACAACCGACCCAAAAGGGGAAAGTTCGGATAAATTTTGGTCGTTTGCAGCTTATCACGGGGCGATTTATAGCCTCTTTTTGGGTGGGCGCGGCGGTCAATTCGGTGGAAGTTTTGACTGAAGCCTTGCATTTTGAAATACAGGAAAAAGATGTGTGGGGAACGGGCAAACTCTCGCCCAGAGTGAGTTCTATGTGGTGGGATACGCCTTTTGAGTTGTTGGAAAATAGCTGATTTATACCAAAATAATGATAGAATTTTTAAAAAACATAGCCCGCCGCATCTTGGGCAGACCCATTCCCAAACCCGCTGAAGATTTAAGCCGCTTTATCCAAATAGGGCAAGAATGTCGCACCGAAGGGCTAAAATTGCAGTTGCGTATTCCTCAAGAGGGGAAAAATTTCGCTAAAATTGGCAATCAGAGCGTTATCAACGCCAACTTTGTGTTTGAAAAACAGAGTGGGGAAATCAGCGTTGGCAGTCGCAGTTTTATAGGCGGTTGCACTTTTATCTGTATTGATAGGATAGAAATTGGCGATGATGTGATGTTCGCTTGGGGCAGTACGATTATGGATAATAACGCCCATTCGCTGGTTTGGGAAGAGCGGCAAAACGATGTTTTGGATTGGAAACGGGGTTTGGACGAGGGCAAAACGGGTTTTTATAAAAATTGGAACGGGGTAAGACACGCGCCGATTATTATCAAAAATAAAGCTTGGATTGGTTTCAACTGTATCATCCTCAAAGGGGTAACTATAGGCGAGGGCGCGGTCGTGGGGGCTGGGAGTGTGGTTACTGAAAGCGTTCCCGATTATGCTGTAGTGGCTGGAAATCCCGCCAAAATAGTAAAATATACCAAATAAAATTTTGTAAAAACTCTATTTTTTAAATAAATATAAATGACTTGGCACGAAACTATAGCTTATATTCGCCAACAGCCCGAATTTGCCAACTTGGTGCAATTAGCTTATTTTGATGCGGATTTGCCCGCTAATGTGAGCCGATTTGCTGCCACTTCCGAGTTTTTGGAAACTAAAAAACTGCTACAAAAATTTGCCCCGAATGGGAAAAAATTATTGGATATAGGCGCGGGTAATGGCGTATCTTCAGTTAATTTTGCCCTTTTGGGTTATGAAGTTACCGCCTTAGAACCTGACCTTAGCGATACTGTAGGCGCGGGTGCTGTAGCGTTATTAAAACAACATTATAATCTGTCTAATTTAGAAATAGTTAGCGATTATGCCGAAAATATAGCTTTCCCCAAAGATTATTTTGATATTGTGTATATTCGCCAAGCTGTGCATCACGCCCACGATTTAACCCAATTTATAGCTCAAGCTGCGCGCGTTTTGCGCCCTGGAGGGTTGTTGCTGACTGTGCGCGACCACGTGATTTGGGATGAAAAGGATAAACAATGGTTTTTGGAAAATCATCCCTTGCATAAATTTTACGGGGGAGAAAATGCGTTCCAACTGTCTGAATATCAACAAGCTATGAAAAACGCTGGGTTGGAAATTCGCCACAGTTTCGCCCATTTTGATACAGCGATTAACTATTTTCCCGCGAATGGGGAGTTGATAGAACGCTCGCGCCCGCATCAAAAAACTATAGAAAGTTGGGAAAATGGTGTTTTGATAAAAATTCCCTTTCTCAATCGCTTGGTGCGTCGTTATGTTTTCTCTCGTTATGGAAAGCGTTTTGATGAAAAACAAATCGCTGGGCGTTTGTACAGCTTTGTAGCAATAAAGAAATGATTTGCAATTATTTATGAATATACTCGTTATCGGCTCGCAGGGTTTTATCGGGCAGAATTTAACCCGATTTTTAGAAAATACGCCCAATTATCGCGTGCATAAAGCGGATATTTTATCCCTATCTTTGCCCAATTATTCGCAAATCAGCCCCCAAAATACGGATTTCAGTCTTATTTTTGCCAATCAAAAGTTTGATTTTTGTATCAATTGTGCTGGTGCTGCCAACGTTTCCCGCTCGTTTCAGGTGCCTGTAGCCGATTTTCAACTTAATGCTACCCACGTGGCGACTTTGTTGGAAAATATACGCGTTTGGCAGCCCGAATGTGGTTTTATCAACTTATCCAGTGCGGCGGTTTACGGCAATCCCGACCAAATTCCTGTAGCAGAAAACGCTGATATTCAACCCCTTTCGCCTTACGGTTTTCATAAAAAAATGGCTGAAATGCTCTGTCAAGAGTACGCGCAATGTTTTGGGTTGAAAACTGCCTCTTTGCGCATTTTCTCCGCTTTTGGCGAGGGTTTGCAGAAGCAACTGTTTTGGGATATTTATCAAAAAACGCTGACCAATCCTGAAGAAATTTTGCTGTTTGGAACGGGGGACGAAAGTCGCGACTTTATCTATGTGGAAGATTTATGCCGCGCTATAGTTTTGATTATCAATAATTTAGAACTTTACGGGCAGGCTATAAATGTAGCCAATGGGGAGGAGATTTTTATAAAAGATGCCGTCCAGATTTTTTTAACGAAGCTAAATTATCGGGGCGGGGTCAAATTTAACGGACAAACTCGCGTTGGCGACCCTTTACGCTGGCGGGCTGATATTAGCCAACTGCAACGATTAACTTATCAACCTTCTTTTGATTTGAAAGCAGGTTTATCCAATTATGTAAAATGGCTGAAAAAATTAAATTAGGTTTATTTTATCAAAATTACGAAAATTGGGCTGGAGGGACTTATTATGTGCAAAATTTGCTGTTGGCTTTGTGCAATTTGCCCGCCGATTTGCAACCTGAAGTGCATATTTTATCCGATAAAAGAGCTGATTTTGAAGAAATTAAGCAGTTGTCAAATTATCCTGATTTAAAATATCAAAACACGGTTATCACTTTACCTTTATGGAAAAGAGCCGTTAATAAACTGTTTCGCCCTTTTATAAAGCGCAATTTTTTTGAACTTAGGCCTGTTTTAGATGTAGTTTTTCCCCTACAAGGGGCTAAATTTATGTATTATACTGAACTTTCTAAGCATAGAGTTTTTTGGATTCCTGATTTTCAAGAAGAGCATTTGCCCCACTTTTTTAACGAGCGAGAATTGGCGGATAGACGAGATATTAGGGCTTGGATTTGTGAACGTATGCCTTTTTTGGTCTTGAGTAGCGAAGCGGCTAAAGTAGATTTTCAACAATTTTATGGGCAAAAAGCCATTTGTAAAGTTTTTGTTCTGCCTTTTGCGGTAACGCATAATCAAGTTTATAAAAATTTGAATATCAACCACTTGCGGGATAAGTTTAAACTACCTGAAGCGTATTTTTTCGCCCCCAATCAATTTTGGCAACATAAAAATCAGCAGCTTATTTTAGATGCTTTATTGCTATTGAAAAAAGAAAATATACAGGCGCACGTGGCTTTTTCGGGCAAAGAGTATGATTTTAGAAATCCAGACTATACCCAAAATTTGAAAAAATTTGTACAAGAAAATGGATTAGAAAGTTATTGCTCTTTTTTAGGTTTTATAGATAGAAACGAACAATTGCAATTGTTGCAACATTCAAGGGCTGTGTTGCAGCCTTCGCTTTTTGAGGGCTGGAGCACTGTTGTAGAAGATGCAAAATCGGCTAATCAGTACGTTTTGGCTTCAGATTTGGCTGTGCATAAAGAACAATTAACCCAAAATGTGGCTTTTATTGACCCACACGATGCTCAAGGTTTAGCTAATTTGTTGCAAAAATATATAAATGAAAAACCTACGATAGAAATTGTTGATTATCAACAAAATATAAGCGCATTTGCCCAAAATTTTATCCAAATTCTAACCCAAATCACCACAAAATAATCATTTAAAAATATACTATGATTTTTGGAAATATCATCCAACTCCCGCGCTTTCCAGAGGGTAAAACAGGATTTCCTTGGAATCAGGAAGTGCCGCCCCCAAGTTATCAATATGATAAAGATTACTACCCCAAAATTTCTATTATAACTCCCTCATACAATCAAGGGCAATACATAGAGCAGACGATTCGTTCCGTACTGTTGCAAAATTATCCCAACCTGGAGTATATTGTTATAGACGGCGGCAGTACAGACAACACGGTGGAGATATTGAAAAAATACGATAAATTTATCACCTATTGGGTTTCTGAAAAAGACAACGGGCAAAGCGACGCTATCAACAAAGGTATAGCCCAAGCCACAGGGCAGATTTTCAACTGGTTGAACAGTGATGATTATTATGCAGCCAACGCGCTCAAAACCATAGGGGAATTGTTCGCTAAACACCAGCCGAAAATTGTCTGTACCCAAACTTATTACATGCAAAGCGATGAAACGCTAATTGCTACTAATGCTTTTACGCCGATACACAAAACTTTATTGCAAACTATAGGGCAAGCTACCATCAACCAACCAGGGATGTTTTTTGATTTGGAGCGGATTAAACGGTTGGGCGGGGTGAATGAATTGCTGCATTTTGCTATGGATTGGGAACTTTGGTTGCGCTATCTGCTCATTTTTGGGCAAGAGAATATCGTTTGCGACGAAAGTATAGTGGCTTATTTTCGTTTGCACGAACAATCCAAAACTACACAGGAACAGGATAAAGAAGAATCTGGTTTCTTGGTAGAAGTTTGGCGCGCTTATCACCGCATCGCACAGATGGCAGAGGATAAAGTGCTGTTGGAAAAGCTGAAAAAGTTTAATTTTGAACCGAATGATGCTTACCGATTAGATTTGCAAAATACCCAACATCCCAAAGCGTTTTTGTCGCAGGTGGTTTATGTGCATTTTTACGAGAAAGTGCTAAAAGCTTTCTATCGCCAACATTATAAAAAAGCCAATTTCTACTCCAAACTGATTGATAAATCAAAACTGCCCATCAATTTGCAGAAGGATTTGGCGTATTTGCGCAGGCGTATTTTTTTCAAAAAATGGTTTTCCAAATTTTAGCGTAAATGGTTGATAATCCGCTCGTTTCGGTGGTTATGCCCGCTTATAATGCTGCTGCTTATATTGATGAAGCTGTAGAAAGTATGCTGGCGCAAACTTATCAAAATTGGGAATTGCTAATCGCCGATGACGCTTCCACCGACAATACTAAAGCCGTTTTGGGAAAATACCAAGACCCGCGAATTTTGTTCTTTCACAACGGAAAAAATTTGGGCTATCAATCCACTTGCAACAAACTGTTCGCGCTCTGCAAGGGCGATTTTATCACCTTTTTGGATGCCGACGATTATTGCCCAGCCAACCGCTTGAGCCTACTTTTAGCCCCTTTTGCCCAAAATCCAAACTTGGGAATGGTGGGTTCTGCGTATCATATCGTCGATAATGACAAAAATTTGATAGATACGGTGTATAAACCGCTCACTTATGCGGAAATTCGTGAGCATTTGCCCAAAGAAAGCGCGTTTTGTGGCGCAACGATTATGTTCAGCCGCCGAGTTTATGAAACTGTGGGCGGTTATCGCGATTTTTTCAAAAATTATGCTTATCAAGATTACGATTGGTCTTATTGTATAGCTGATAAGTTTGAAAGTATCAATTTGGCCGAGCCCTTGTATTCGTACAGACAAAGCCCAGAAAGCAATTCTAAAAAAATCTCCGCACAGCGTTTTGTAAGTGATAAAATTGTGCAATATCTTGGCAATCAACGCGCTACACAGGGCAAAGACGATATAGAAACCCAAAATTTAACCGCGCTTAACGCTTTTGTACAAAAATTATTAGCACCTTTTGAAGCTGATACTTCGCTGATTTATAGACAATATGCGGCTGTGTTTATGTACAATAAACTGTATAAAAAGGCTAAAAATGCGGCTTGGCAGGCGATAAAATTAAACCCAACCCAGCTTATTAATTATAGAACTTGGTTTTATTGTTTTAGAAAATCGCTGTTCAAATAAACTGTTAAAAACTATAACCGAAAATAAACTATGTGTGGAATTGCGGGCGCGGTAACTTGGTCAAATCATCAGTATTTAGACCAACAAACCTTGCAAAATATGGCGCAACCTTTGCGCTTTCGTGGGCCTGATGCGGGCGATTTTTTGCTAACTTCACAAGGCGATACGCAAATAGCTTTCGCACATAAAAGGTTGAGTATCATAGATTTATCCGCCAATGGCAATCAACCAATGTTTAGCGGTAGTCGCCAAACTGTTATCGTTTTCAACGGGGAAATTTACAACTACAAACCACTCAAGCAAGAGCTGGAAAAAGTGGGCGTGCAGTTCAAAACCAACTCGGATACTGAAGTTTTGCTGGAAGGTTTTGAGCGTTGGGGAATGGATATTTTGCTGGAGAAAATAGATGGAATGTTTGCCATCGCTTTATACGATTTCAAACGGTCAAAATTGTATCTGGTCAGGGACAGATTTGGGAAAAAACCTTTGTACTATCAAATGGTGGGCGAACAGTTGGCTTTTAGCTCGGATATTCGCAGTTTCAACGCTTTGCCCACGCCCAAAACGCTAAATTTGCACGCTTTTGGCTATTTTTTGTCCGAATTGGCGACCCCGCGTTACGACAGCATTTGGCAAGAGATTGAGCGCGTTCCCCATTCGCATTATATTTGCGTGGATAAAAACGGGCTGCGGGTGGAACAGTATTGGCGTTTGGATTTTAAAACCACTTGCCAGCTTTCTACAGCCGAAATTTTGAACGAAACGGATAAATTATTCACTCAAGCGGTGGAAAAAAGGCTGGTGGCTGATGTCAATGTTGCCGCCCAATTAAGCGGCGGGATAGATTCTTCGCTGGTGGTGGCGAAAATGGCGCAGTTGTCCGATAAAAAAATCAACACGTATTCTGTAGGTTTTGAACATCAGGATTATAACGAACTGCCTTATGCTCAACAAGTTGCGAAACGTTACAACACCCAACACCACGAGTTTATGATGCAGCCACATTCTATAGAAACGGCTAATGAACTGATTTGGGAATATGGCGAGCCTTTCGCCGACGTTTCTATGATTCCTTCCTATCTGATTTGTAAAGAAATTTCCAAAACGGAAAAAGTGGTTTGTGGGGGCGACGGCGGCGATGAGTTGTTTTCTGGCTATCATTCTTATTATGTAACCCATAAGTTGGATAAGGTAAAAAATTACGCTGGGTTTTCCCCTTTGGCTAATCTGGTGGCGAAAATTATCCCCACTTACAGAACCAAATTTTTGGCTCAACTGCTCCAACTCGCCCAAAAACCGCAATGGACACTCATCAATAGAAATATGGGTTTTTCGCCCGCCGAAATTGCGCAACTTATTCCCAATCAACCACTTGTGGCTGGGGCTTTGGAGAAAGAACATAGACAAATTTGGCGTTTGTACGAAAAAAATGCAGAACCCTTACTCAAAAAGGTTCTGCACGCTTCGCTTTCTACGCGGTTGTTGTCTGATTATTTGGTCAAAGTGGATAGGGCTTCTATGGCGGCTTCTTTGGAGATGCGCTCGCCCTTTTTGGATAAAAATTTGGCTGAATTTGCTTTTAGTTTGTCTGAAAATCAACTGATGTTACCCCACGGGAATAAAAGCGTCTTAAAATTACTATCTGAACGTTATCTGCCCCGTGAGGTGATTTATCGCCCCAAAAAGGGGTTTGGCGTGCCTATAGACCATTGGTTTAGAAAAGAGTTAAAACCTCACTTTCAGGCTGTAGTTTTGGAACAAAAACAGCAATTTATAGACTTAAATTATAATTTTATCGCGCAATTGTTGGAACGGCACGCTGCGGGAGAAGACCACACGCATAAACTTTGGGTGTTGTACGTTTTCCACGTGTGGGCAAATCAGCAGCAAAAGGCTAATTTTTAGCGGTGGCTTTTGTCGGCGGTAGCGGCGCGGATATTTTGCAACTCTTGCCCACTTTCGCTTTTTTTTATGGTGCTAACGCTTTTTTGTTGGTTTTTATACTGGGTTTGAAACTGTTCGCAAATGGCTATCGTACAAACTAAGCAGCTGAACATCAACCATTTGTAATTACCTAAAAAAGCTAGAAATGCGACGGATAAAAGGATAAAAATCATCAGTTCTGTTTGTTGTATATAACTTGCACAGGCCAACAAAGCGGATAAAATCCAAGAAATTTGTTTTTTATGCTTCCACTTCAAAATTTTATGATTGATGCTAAAATGATTGATACTGTTTAGTTTTTTTGTACGCATATTTTTTATCCGATTAACGTTTTTTTGAACCATTTTATTATAATTATAGTCATTTGGTATGATATATTTTGCCTCTGATTTTCATTTGGGCGCGCCCAATGCAGCAAAAAGCCGCGAACGCGAGCTAAAAATTGTTGCTTGGTTGGATAGCATAAGTCACGATGCTACCGAATTATTTTTGGTTGGGGATATTTTTGATATGTGGTTTGAGTATAAAACTGTAGTTCCTAAAGGCTTTTTACGATTTTTGTCCAGTATAGTAACACTTCGTCAGCGTGGGGTAGAAATTCATTTATTTTCGGGCAATCACGATATTTGGTTTTTTGATTATTTTAGCAACGAGTTGGGGATACATATTTATCATAAACCCGCAGTTTTTGAGCGAAATGCTAAGTTTTTTTTCGTGGGACACGGCGACGGTTTGGGACCTAATGATACAGGGTATAAAATTATGAAAAAATTTTTTAGAAACCGTTTCTGTCAGTTTTTGTTCGGTTGGATTCATCCCGATGTTGGGCTGCGGCTGGCATCTTATCTATCGCGCAAAAGTAGAGCTTCTCAACCCCAAAAAGAAGTGTTTGTGAATGCAGAAAAAGAATGGTTGTTCGCTTATGCCAACAGAAAATTGCAGCAATTGCCTCATATAGATTTTTTTGTATTTGGTCATCGCCATTTGCCTTTAGACCTCGTTTTGGACAATCAACAATCGCGTTATATCAATCTGGGAGAATGGATTAACCACCAATCTTATGCCATTTTTGACCAAAACAACCTGCAACTGAAATTTTATAAAGAATAAATTTTACCTATGCGTATTTTTTCGTTATTTGCTGCTCTTTTTTTCTTTTTTTTATCCCTTCAAGCTCAAGATTTAATCCCCGTTTATTCTCTACCGCAATCGGCGCAGTTGATGTATTTGGATAAAATTGGCAATTTTTACACGGTGGAAGATTATACCCTAACCAAATACGATGCGGCTGGCGAGCCTGTTTTTGTGTATAATGATAACCAAAATGGCAAAATTAGCCACGCTGATTTTTCCAACCCGTTGCAGCCTTTATTGTACTATTCGTTTTATTCGCGGGCTGTTTTGTTGGATAGAACTTTAAACAAACAAAGCTTGTTGGATTTTTCCCAAATTACCGACGGCGAGTATTTGGCTTGTGTTTCGTTGGCTTCAGACAATAATGTTTGGATTTATAACCCCAATACTTTTACTATAGAAAAATTGGATAAATTTGCCCAACCTATTTATAAAAGCGCAGATTTGGGGACTTTGGTTGACCAAAATGGGTTTTATCCAGAGTTGATTGTTGAATATGAAAATCATTTGTATTTGTATGAGCCTAATGTTGGGCTGTTGTGCTTTGATTTGTTTGCCAATTATCAAAAAACTATCCCTATTCGGGGGGTTGCTGCGCTGCAGTTTTATCAAAAGCAAGTTTTTTATACTTATGCTAATCAATTGTATGTTTATAACTTGGATACCGAACAGGGGCAAACTCTAAACTATAAGTTGCCAGAAAAATCTATCTTGCAATTTTTGATATTTCAAAATTATATTTGGTTGCGCTTGGATGATAGCATAGATTGTTTTAAAATTGATTAGTATTTTTATCTTAAAGCAAATTTTTATCCTAAGTTTGCTTTTTTGTTTATTATAAATTTTTATTTTACAATATATATATTTATGATAAAATATAACAAAAAATGTGCTTTTTTACAAATAAGTAAAGAAAAAAAAACAACAAAAAAGCCCTTCCTTTGCAAGAAGAGCCACGTTCATAATAGTAGGTCGCAAGATTATAATTTCATCAACTTTTCTGCATTGTATTATTTTATCTCGTTTGTTGACACAAAAATAGCGCGAGTTTGCGATTCCCACAAATCATTTTTTTTGCCAACTGTACGATTCAAGTGCTTGAGCAAGCTGCGAAAATATATATTATTTTATTTTTAATTTTTTTAAATAAGTAAAATATGGAAAATGTTTGTATCTTTGCGCTGAAAATATAATTTTTTGCTACGGTTTTGCTAATAAATAGCTGATTTATAATTATTTATAAATGAAAATTTCTTTAAGTTGGCTTCGCCAATATGTTCAAATTGATATAACTCCCGCAGAAGTTGCTGATTTACTGACCAATATAGGACTAGAAGTAGAAGGTGAAACTGTTGTGGAAATGATAAAAGGCGGTCTAAAAGGATTGCTAATAGGGGAGGTTTTGACCTGCCAACGCCACCCCAACGCCGATAAATTGTCGCTTACTACGGTAAAAGTAGCAGAAGATAAAATTTTATCTATAGTTTGTGGCGCGCCCAATGTGGCCGCTGGTCAAAAAGTGGTGGTTGCCACAGAAGGCTGTACAGTTCATCCCACAGAGGGAGAACCTTTTACGATAAAAAAGGGTAAAATTCGCGGCGAAGCGTCCGAAGGGATGATTTGTGCTGAAGATGAAATCGGTTTGGGCAAAAGCCACGACGGGATTTTAATCCTGCCCGCTGACGCACCCGTAGGAAAGTTGTTTGCAGAGTACCAAAAATTAGAATCTGACCTCGTTTGGGACATCAATTTGACCCCTAATCGCTGCGATGCAATGGGACATTATGGGGTGGCTTTTGATTTGGCTGCTGCTATGCAAATTCAACTACAAAAATCTCCAAAAGCCCAGCGTGCCGATGTTTCCGCTTTCGCACAATTGCCATCAACCAATAATTTGCCGATTTCTATAGATATAAAAGATGCTAATCAATGCCCCCGTTATGCTGGGATTTGTATAGAAAATGTTAGCGTACAACCCTCGCCCAAATGGTTGCAAAACCGTTTGATAGCTTTAGGGTTAAATCCTATCAATAATATCGTGGATGTTACCAACTTTGTGCTGCACGAGTTGGGACAACCTTTACACG
Organism: Chitinophagales bacterium; assembly: GCA_013297745.1. Lineage (GTDB taxonomy): Bacteria > Bacteroidota > Bacteroidia > Chitinophagales > Saprospiraceae > JAAFIM01. The sequence goes on from JAAFIM010000010.1 coordinate 31,286, forward strand.
CTTTTGATTACGAAGCGATTGCAGGGCAAAAAATCACAGTACAAACTTTAGCAGCTGCCACCAAATTCAAAACTTTGGACGGGGTAGAACGCAGTTTGCACGCCGACGACTTGATGATTTGCGATGGTACAAACGCGCCCCTTTGTATGGCGGGCGTATTTGGGGGCGAACATTCGGGGGTAAAAGCCAGCACCAAGAATATATTTTTGGAAATCGCCCATTTCAACCCCATCCAAATCAGAAAAAGCAGTATGCGCCACAACCTGCGCACGGATGCAGCCACCCGTTTTGAGAAAACTACCGATATTAACCAGATTTCTTACGCCTTGCAAAGAGCAGCTTTGTTGATTATAGAAACAGCGGGGGGCAATTTAGCATCTCCTTTATTAGATTTTTATCCAGTGCCTCTGGCCAAAGTTCAGGTTCAATTATCTTATTACAACGTCAATCGCCTGTTGGGTTTGACCATACCCCCAAGTGAATTGAAAGCTATCTTAGCGGCTTTGGATATGGATATTTTATCCGAAACCGAAACGGGATTATTGTTGGCTGTTCCTACCAATAAAGCTGATGTCAATCGGGAAGCTGATGTGATTGAGGAAATTTTGCGCATTTATGGTTATAATCGGGTAGAAACACCCACCACTTTATCCTCAATTTTATCGTTTGAAGCGCGTCCCAATCCCGTAAAGGTTAAAAATCTCATCGCGGATATGTTGGCGAGCGCAGGTTTCAACGAAATGATGGCTACTTCTATGTGTAAATCCGCTTATTTCAAACAGATGATGCCCTCAACTGAAGCGGAATTGGTTTATGTCAATAACACCTCCAACCAGCATTTGGATATTATGCGCGCCGATATGATTTTCAGCGGGTTGGAAGTGATTGCGCACAACCAAAACCGCCAAAATAGCGACTTGCGTTTGTACGAATTTGGCAAAACTTATCACCAAAAAGGGGAGAAAAAGTACCAAGAACAACAACATTTGTCTTTGTTTATGACGGGCGCAACTTTCGCGACCAATTGGCTGCAAAAAGAGGCAAAAATGAGCGACTTTTTCCACCTAAAATCAGCCGTTGAGTTGGTTTTGCAACGTTTGGGAATTGCTGCTGGCTCGTACCAACAACAAAATTTGCCCGAAGATAACGAACTTTTTGCTTTTGGGTTGAATTTTGGGCGCGGAAAACAGCCAATAGTGCAGTTTGGACAGGTCAAAAAGTCCATTTTGGTAGAAATGGGGATAAAAAATCCCGTATTTTATGCCGATTTTAATTGGGATAATTTGCTAAAAATGATAGAAAAGCAAAAAATTGGGTTCAAATCTTTACCTAAATTCCCTGTGGTGCGTCGCGACTTGGCTCTGGTGGTGGATAAAAACCAGAAATTTGCCCAAATAGAAGAAATTGCCAACAAAACCGCCAAAAAACTACTCAAAGAAATTCATTTGTTCGACCACTTTGAAAACGAAACTTATCAAGCTCAGGGCAAAAAATCTTATGCGGTGAGTTTCTTATTCCAAGATGAACAAAAAACACTTCGAGACGCTGATATAGACGCCTTGATGAGCCAACTTATAGCCCAATTTGAAAAACAGTTGCAGGCTGTAGTTCGTAAGTAAAAATCTCTTATTTTATCACAAAACTCTTTTTTGATTTGATATGGAAAACAGTTGGGAAGCTACAATCCAAAACCTTGACACAAAAATTAGGCAGCTTGCTGCCCAAAATGCCCATTACAAGCGTATTTGCAACGATTTATTGGCTAGCAAAAAACAATTAGAGCAAGAAAATGAAGCGTTACGCCAACAAGCTCAACCCAACCCAATGCCAAGCCAAAGCTCTAATCGCGATGTGGATTTTGAGCAAGAAAAAAACTTTTTGAAACAACAAATTCAACAGCATATCCAAAATATAGACGCTTGTGCCGAATGGATTGCGCAGTTGCCCTAATCATTTATTTAAGAAAATGCCCAAAGAGTCTCTTTACGAAATACACGTGCTAATAGCTGGTCGCAAATACCCGCTTATGGTTAGTACCCAAGAAGAAGATAGTGTGCGCGAGTTGGTCCGTAATCTCAACTCTCAAATAGATGAATTGCACGCGCGCTATGCCAGCCGACTTTCCAAACAGGATATTATGGCTATGTTGTTGCTTACCTATGGAAAAGAATTGATGGAAATGCAGCACAAATTGGCTGATTTTGAACAATATCTTGACCAACTGAACGATTTAGACCAATTGCTTGATGGGACATTAAGCAAATGAGGCCGCTTTTTATAAAATATATAACTTCTTTAATTACAGACCCGAAAAATGGAAATTGCTATCGGAATAGCCGCGCTGCTCATTGGGCTAGTGTTAGGTTATTTATTGGGGGCAAAGGCTTTTGATAAATTAAGCAAGGCAAAAGTAGACGAACAAAAGCGCAAAGAAGCTGAAATGGAACAAAACTTGAACCAAATCCGCGAAGACGCCAAAGAAAAATCTCGCCTTATTGTCAAAGAAGCCCAAGAAAAAGCCCAAAAAGAGGAAAATAGAGCCAAACAAATCCTCAAAGATGCCGAACAGAAATCAGAAGACCTTAAACAGAAAAAATTGGTAGAGGTTAAAGAGTTTTCTATACAGAAAAAAGAAGAACACGATGTCAAAGTCAAAGACTTTGAAGCCAAAGCTTCTAAACGCGAAACGCTTTTGAAAGAGGGCGAACTTAAGCAAAAAGAACGCGAGTCGGAATTGCGTATCCTTGAAAAAGAGGTTAAAAAACAGCAAACAGATGCGGAAAAATTGAGAGATAATTATGCTCAATTAAATTCAGAGTTAGAAACTCAACGCGAATTTATCCAAAAACAGGAAAATGATGTACTTTCTCGTTTAGAACAAATTGCTCAATTGACCGCTTTGGAAGCCAAAGAAGAGTTGGTGAAAATTATCCGCGAAAAAGCGGACGCAGAAGCTGATGCTTATATCCGCGAACGCCGCGCCATAGCCGAAGCCGAAGCGGGCAAAGAAGCCAAAAAGATAGTAATTGCTACCATCCAACGTATGGCGGCAGAACACACTATAGAAAATACCGTTTCTGTGTTCCCGCTAGATTCTGACGACCTCAAAGGGCAAATTATCGGACGCGAAGGGCGCAATATCCGCGCGTTGGAACAAGCCACAGGGGTGGAGTTGATTGTTGATGATACTCCAGAAGCGATTTTGATTTCTAGCTTTGACCCTGTGCGCCGCGAAGTTTGCCGCCAATCTTTGCAGCGTTTGGTAGCTGACGGGCGCATTCACCCAGCGCGTATCGAAGAGGTGGTGAATAAAACCAAAAAACAGTTGGAAGAGCAGATTATGGAAATTGGCAATCGTACCGTTTTGGAGTTGGGTATTCACGGCATCCAACCGCCTTTGGTGCGTATGGTTGGGCGTATGCGTTTCCGCTCGTCTTACGGTCAAAATTTGCTAAAACACTCTATAGAAGTTGCCAAATTATGCGGACTTATGGCCGCCGAATTGGGCTTAAACCCAAAAGAGGTTAAATTAGCCAAACGCGCTGGCTTGCTCCACGATATTGGCAAAGTGGTAGAGGAAGAAACCGAATTGCCACACGCTTTGGCTGGGATGAAATTGTGCGAAAAATATGGCGAAAAACCTTCTATTATCAACGCCGTAGGCGCACACCACGATGAGATAGAGATGAAATTTATCATCTCTCCTTTAGTACAAATTTGCGACTCCATTTCAGGCGCGCGCCCGGGCGCAAGACGCGAGATTTTGGAAAGTTATATCCAACGTATCAAAGATTTGGAAACTTTGGCTTCTTCTTATACTGGAGTGGAAAAAGTTTATGCTATGCAAGCAGGGCGCGAATTGCGCGTGATTGTGGAAGCTGACCAAGTTTCAGACCAAGCAGCAGAAGAGATGTCTTTCCAAATGTCGCAACGTATCCAAAACGAGATGCAATATCCTGGACAGATTAAAATCACCGTTATCCGCGAAAAACGCGCTGTGTCTTATGCTAGATAATTAGTGGATTTATACCAATAAAAAAAAGGGCTTACTATCGCAGTAAGTCCTTTTTTATTTTGAAGTTGTTTAGTATGATTTTTTATCTTTTAATTTCTCTGTGTTGTGCGGGACTAAAGTCCCAGCACAATTGAGATTTAGGATTTTTTCGCGCTTTTGGGGCTAAAGCCCCGCGCGTTTTATAGTTTTATTAATCAATACCAACGGGTTTTAACCCGTTGAAAGACAAAAAAAACGATTACAACAGACTTTAGTCTGTTGCTTAAAAGACATAAATGGTTGTTTTTTTTAATTGAAAATATAGAAAAATTCTTACTAAACAACTTCTTTATCAACGGTTAGTTTTTATTCTTATCCTGTTTTTGCAGCCATTGTTGTTGCTGTTGCCAAAGCTGTTGCTGATGCGCTAAAGTCTGTTTTTGGCTGCTGCGGCGAGCCAGCCAGTAAATTATCAACAATACCAACGCTGCTGTTATCAAAATCCAGTAAGAAGCGGCTATAATGAGCATATTTTTGAAATTAGCCCAACCATTTTGTAGATTATTAGCAAATTTTTCCGAAAAAGAGGCTTGCGCTTCTGCGGGTCGGTTGAGTTCTTGATAAAAACAAACTTTGATTTGGCTATAAATGCCCTTGTCGCGGATAATTTTTGCGCTGCGGTTGAGCGTTTGTATATCTTCATATAATAAATCCAACTCGCGCTGTATGGGTAAAACTTCGCCTCCGCGCCCAGCTTTAAGCAGTTCTTTTAGTCGGGTTTCGGCGGCGCGTTTGGCTTCCAATCGGGTTTGAATTTCTGCCCAATTGACGGTCAAATCGTCTTTCCAAGTTTGTTTTTCGCGCAAAATCATCGCCAAATCGCGCAACTGGGTTATGGTATTTGCAAATTGAGCGGCGGGAATTTGCAACTCCAGCGTATTTTCTATCTTTGTTTCAGCGTATTTTTCCCCTTCGGAGCTGATAAAACCGTCTGATTGGCTAACTAAAGTTATAATTTTTTTTCGGGTTTCTTCATAAGAGCGTACAGCCATTAGCAAAGCCGCGTTTTCTACTAATATGGGGCGGATTAAGTTGGTATCAATTTTAATAGATAAAGCGGAATCGGGTTGTGAGATTAGTATTTTTTGCAACTCTGGTGCTGGAAGCCGCGCCAATTGCTGGGCTAAAGTGCTTGTGTGAGCAGATTGTTGTTGCTCTTTGCGCGTTTTAACCACATTTTGTTGAAAATTATCCAATAAAGCAGCTTCTTCTTTGGCTGAAACTTGAGCGCGTAGGGTTTGTTCGTCGTCGGCTGGTGTTTGGCAAGCGGACAATAGAGCGGTAAAAATTAGCAGCAAGCTAATTTTTGGGTAATGAATGGACATTAGTATAAAAAATTTTAGAACAGCAAAGCAAGTGTATTAGGGCGCAAAGTTAGGGTTAAAAATCAGAGATAAAGAAATTTTTTTGATAAAAAGATGCAGATATGCCAAAAAAAGCTAATTTTGCGCGTTGATAAAGAGTTTTTTATCCAATAACACAAAAATAGGTTATCAATTATGCACTATTACCAACTGGGGCAAATTCCCGAAAAAAGACACATTCAATTCAGAAAACCAGACGGGGGTTTGTATTTTGAAGAGTTATTTTCCACTGAAGGTTTTTCCGATGTTTATTCGCTCGTTTATCATTATCATCCGCCCACACAAATTAAGCAAATTGGAGACCCATACTCGGTTGCTCCTCGTCTAATACACAGCGAACAGCTTAAACATCGCTGCCTGCACGGGTTTAAGGTAGAACCTACAGATGATTATTTGGAAAGCCGCAAGCCTGTGTTGGTTAATAAAGATGTGAAGATAATTTTGGCTGCGCCGCGCAAAAGTTTTGGGGATTATTTTTTCAAAAATGCGGATGCGGACGAGGTGATTTTTATCCACGTGGGTAGCGGGGTGTTGAAAACGATGTACGGAGAAATTGCTTTTGGCTATGGCGACTATTTGGTTATCCCAAGAGGCACAACTTACCAGTTAGAATTTGCGGACGAAAACAACCGCTTGTTTATCGTGGAGTCTTACAGCCCGATTGAATTTCCCAAGCGTTATCTGTCCAAAACGGGGCAATTGATGGAACATTCTCCCTTTTGTGAGCGGGATTTGCGCAAACCAAGCAATTTGAAAACGCATACAGAAGTGGGCGAGTTTAAGTATTTTATCAAAAAACAAGACCAAATTTACCCCTACGTTTACCTAAACCATCCTTTTGATGTCGTGGGTTGGGACGGGGGTTGCTATCCTTACGCGTTTTCTATCCATAATTTTGAACCTATAACAGGGCGCGTGCATCAACCCCCTCCAGTGCATCAAACCTTCCAAGCGGCGGGATTTGTTATCTGTTCGTTTGTACCCCGTTTGTTTGATTATCACCCCTTATCCATTCCCGCGCCTTATTTTCACTCCAATATAGACAGCGATGAGCTTTTATATTATGTAGATGGCGATTTTATGAGCCGCAAGCACGTTACCAAAGGGATGATAACGCTACACCCAGGGGGTATTCCCCACGGTCCTCATCCTGGTGCTATAGAAAGAAGCATAGGTGCGAAAGAAACCAAAGAGTTGGCGGTTATGGTGGATACTTTCCGACCTTTATTAATGACAGAAAATTGTGTAACTATAGAGGACGATAGCTATTATTTAAGCTGGTTGCCTTAATTTTTGTCGTTTTTTTGATATTTTAGAATAATTTTGTATTACTTTTGTCTGATTCGCAGCTTTTTATGCAAAAGCTGCTTTTTTTATGCTAAAAAAATATAAGTTTGCTGCCAATCTCTTCAAATTAATGTAATTCTTTTATGAAAAAAAAATATTCTCTAATCGCAGTTTTATTCTTTAACGCTGTTCTGTACGCTCAAAATGTGGGTATAGGTACAGCTACTCCCAACGCATCCGCAAAACTAGAAATTGTAGATGCCAATAGAGGGCTTTTAGTGCCTCGAGTTGCGCTAACTGCTACCAATGTGGCTGCGCCCGTTGCTGCGCCCGCCAATTGGTTGATTGTTTTCAATACCAACATTAGCGCGCCAGGACCTTTTGCAGTAACTCAAGGTTTGTACTATTGGGATGGCGCGCAGTGGGTGAAATTCCAAGCTTCCAATACCAACGATTGGGCTTTGTTGGGAAATGCAGGAACCGTTGATGGCACCAATTTTATCGGGACAACGGATAATGTTCCTTTTAATGTGCGAGTTAATAACACCCAATCGGGTAGAATTGACCAAAATAACGCCAACGCTTTTTGGGGTTATCGTGCAGGCAGTAGCAATAGCACAGGCAGTAGCAATACTGCACTAGGGCAAGATGCGTTGAGATTTAATACCACAGGGCGGGTTAATACCGCTGTGGGCACTATAGCTTTGGAGAGAAATACTACGGGTATCAATAACACGGCTGTGGGGGGCTCTTCTCTATCCAATAATACTATAGGCGAGTTCAATACAGGCGTGGGGGTTTCCACCCTTGTAGGGAATACTACTGGTTCTTTGAATACTGCGCTGGGTAATTATGCTATGGTTACTAATATATCTGGCGGGGGTAACACCGCAGTAGGGAATGAAGCGTTGAAATTTAATTCTACTGCCAACAATAATACAGCTGTTGGGGCTTACTCTATGTTCTTCAATAGCACGGGGGCAGAAAATACCGCTTCGGGGCAAAATAGTATGTACAACAACACTACAGGTAACTACAACACTGCTGTTGGCGCGGGAGCTTTGTCTTCCAATACTTCTGCCAGCCACAATACAGCTATTGGTCGCCAAGCTTTGCGTGATAATTCTACTGGTTACGACAACACAGCAATAGGGGTTTATTCTTTATTTAGAAATACTACAGGTTATGACAACGTGGCTATAGGTGATGAAGCTATGTCTCAATCTACTACTGGTTATCAAAACGTAGCTTTGGGGGAAGTAGCATTGCGCAATAATACCTCTGGATTTAATACCATAGCGATAGGTAGAAGCGCGGGCTTGGACAACGGCGCAGGCAATAATAACTCTTTCTTGGGTGCTCATACCAACGCTAGCACAACCAATCTAACCAACGCTACAGCAGTGGGTGCGAATGTTACCGTTACCCAGTCTAATACGGTTATTTTGGGTAGTAACGCCAATGTGGGTATAGGCACAACAACTCCTACAGATAGACTACAAGTAGCTAATGGCAACACTCGCATAGGTGAGGTAAATGCTCCTGGTTCTGGCGCGTTTCCCAACGCAGGGCGCGAGTTGTATTTTTCTGGTGGTTTGAGCAGCGGCGCTTTCAACAGCGACAACTCTGACCCTTTGTATATGAGACGTTTTAACCAAGCTAACGACCAAAGTGATTTGCAAATTATAATTGGTGATAATGGTACAAGTCCTAATAATGACCGTATTACTATAGGGGATTTTTCTGCCCAACGCATATCTTTAGCTTCGAGCGGACACGTGGGTATCAATACTCTTTTGCCCGCTACCAACTTGCACGTGGTTGGTACTACCCGTTTGGAACAAAATGCTGCAACACTGCAATTAGCGGGTACAGCGGCAGGACATTCTTACATTGAGTATTACTCTCAAGGTATGGCAGCAGGGCGACAAGGTTATGTAGGTTTTCCAACCAATGGCAGTACAGATTTTAACTTCTACAACGAAAACGCTGCTGGCAATATCAATTTAAGCACACCTTTCAATGGTATAGCTCCTGAACTTTCTGTACGCGCTAACGGCAATGTGGGTATTGGTACAATTGCGCCTTCTACCAAATTGCACTTGGAAAATGGACAATTCCAACAACGCACCACTACAGATGTTAGCCAGTCTTTGTATATGAACAACACAGCCAGCAATAGAGGTTGGCAATTATATCATTTGGGTTCTACCGACGCCAACGCACCCAATGGGTTTATGTTTGAGTATTTCAACGGAACTTCTTGGGCGCGTCGTATGACTATAGCACAAGGGGGACAAGTGGGGATTAATACCAGCATATTTTCTAGCATTTTTAACGTACAGGGCAATGTTGAGTTACAAAATGTAAACGATAATATGTTGTTAAGTCGTAATGACGCCAACGCACGCAATTTGCAACTTATTGGCAGTTATATGGGTTGGGACCAACGCGGTATTTATTTGGGTGGTTATAACCAAAACAATATAAGTGGTAGTTTTTCCGATGCCAACCGCGTATATTGTGGGGGTTCGTTTGGTTCTATACCCATCACAGCTACAGCTTTTACAGTGGCGAGTTCTCAACGTTACAAACAGAATATCATCCCTACAGTTTACGGTTTGTCTGCTATTATGCAGTTGAGACCTGTGCAATATCAGTATAATTTTGATAAATTGGAGCAAACGCACGTGGGGCTTATCGCTGAAGAGGTGAATACAGTTATCCCCGAAATTGTGGTAAAACAGGATGAAAAAGGGGAAGAAACCAAAGACCTTAACGGTAAAACGATGGGGGTCAATTATTCTGAATTGGTGCCTGTGTTGATTAAAGCGGTGCAAGAACAACAACAACAGATTGAAGCTCAACAACAACAAATTAAACAGCTTCAACAAAAAATAGAAGATTCGAACAAAAAATAAGCGGATTAATACCCGTTTTATCAAAAATGGCATTAAATTTGCAGCCCGATTTTCGTCCTTTTTTTGTTTATCAATCAATAATTTAAAAATATGTTCAAACAGATTATTTTAGCGGCTTTTGCACTTGGTTTATCCCTCAACGTAGCAACCGCTCAAAAGCAGCGCTCTACAACCACCACACCCACCAATAACAGCAATGCCATAGCCACCAACAGCCGCGAAAAAACAGCTGTTCAAACTTTTGGTTTATCGATTATCGAGGCTTATTTCCGCCGCGACTGCGATTTCGTATGGACAAGATTGGCTGACCCTATGCGCAGCGTAGAAAGTGGTCAAACTTTCGCCAAAACGCCCGATTTGAAAACTGAATTGTGTGGCGAAAACCCTTTGCGCACAGACATCTCGGTTAGTTATCAAATGTATCAACAAAATTATCAACCGCGCGTTTTGACTCAAGCCGAATTTGCACAGCAATATCCTCAAGCGCAACAATCGTTGCAGTTGCAGGCGGGAGATTACTACTTTGACGGTAGCCAACCCAAGCAAGCGGGGGCGACTTCTGTGTTCCGCGCTTCTGATATGGCTAGATTTGTAGTTCGCAAAAATGGCAACTCTTGGTTGATTATAGCTATGTAATTTGAACCCCCTTTTGTGCCAAAAACGCTTCTTTCAGCAGAGAGAAGCGTTTTTTTATAATCAAAAAATTCCCAAATGCTAAAATAGCGGATAAAAACTTATCTTTGCGCACTTTTCAACTGTAGCAAATTAAATTATGGAGCAAAAAAATATCCCTCAAGCTGATATTCAACGGTTTAAACAGCTTAATTTTCAATCTTTTCAGGATTTGGCACAAGACCCCAACCTTAGCCCCTATCAAAAAATTGGTTTTCCCAACGCCTACCGCGAGGGCAAAGAACGGGCTATTTTTGAGGATATTTTGGCAAAAATGAGCAATTTACAACTGCCCAATATCAACGTTTTGGATATAGGTTGTGGTTGTAGCGATTTGGTGCAGATTATAACCCAACATTGCGCCGAAAAATCCCAATTTTTGCTCCTAAATGATGGAAAAGCGATGTTGGATTTAATCCCAAATCCCGCGCAAGGGGCGAAAGTAGCGGGTTATTTTCCCCAGCAAACGGCTGATATATTAAACCCGTACCAAAACCAAATAGAGGTTATTATCACTTACAGCGTGTTTCATTACGTTTTTGAAGAGGGCAATATCTACAATTTTTTGGATAATTGTGTCAATTTATTAGCTCCTCAAGGGCAGTTGTTGATTGGGGATATTCCCAACGTGAGTAAAAGAAAGCGGTTTTTTGCCAGCGAGGCGGGGATAAAATACCACCAAAATTACACCCAAACGGATACATTCCCACCAGCTTTTTCCTATGAAATTGCACCCGACCAGATAGACGACGGGGTTTTATTCGGGATTATCCAACGGTACAGAAACGCGGGTTGCGAAGCGTATATTTTGCCCCAGCGCGCCGATTTGCCTATGAGCAACCGCCGTGAGGATATTTTAATCGTTAAAAACTAACTTTTTTGGTATAAAATATGGCTAATAAAACAAAAAAATTGATTATATTCGGCGATTCTGCTTTTGCTGAAGTTGCTTATGAATTATTTACCCACGATAGCGATTACGAAGTGGTGGCTTTTTGCGTGGATAGGGCTTATTTGCAAAAAACTGAACTGTTTGGATTGCCCGTTTTTCCCTTTGAGGAGATAGAAACCCATTTTGCGCCCACCGATTGCGATATGTACGTGGCTTTGGTTTATAACCAACTCAACCGAATCAGAAAAGCCAAATTTTTAGCTGCTAAATCCAAAGGGTATAAATTAGCCACTTATGTAAGTTCGCGCGCTTTTGTTTGGCAAAATGTAAAATTGGGCGAAAATTGTTTTGTTTTTGAGGATAATACCATACAACCTTTTGTCAAAATAGGCGATAATGTGGTGTTGTGGTCGGGCAATCATATCGGGCATCATTCGCGAGTAGGCAGCCATTGTTTTATCTCCTCGCACGTGGTTATTTCTGGGTTTGTGGAAATAGGCGAAAGTTGCTTTTTAGGGGTTAATTCTACATTTGCCAATAATATCAGCGTGGGGGCGGATTGCTTAATCGGTGCTGGCGCGTTGGTGGTCAAAAATTTGGAAAAAGCGAGCTTGATAAAAGGCAGCCCAAGCCCTGTAGACCCCGTTTCTACCTATCAAAAATTTAATATCGCGCCCGAAAGTTGATGAGAAAATTTATAAAAAAAGGCTTGATTTGCGCCCCTCAACACGAGCTAATCCTAGAATGGGGCAAAACGCGCTTGATGTTGCCCACGCCTATGCGCTGGGACGAAAACACTATCCGCGTATTTTTGGGCTTTTGCGATGCGCAGAATGTGGGTCGTTTGGGTTATGTGGATGTGGATGCGCACAATCCCAGCCGTATTTTGTCCGTTTCCGAACAGCCCGTTTTTGATATAGGCCAAGATGGTTGTTTTGACGATAACGGGGTTGTGCCCACTTCTATAATAGAATGGAATAATCAACTTTTGCTATATTATGCGGGATTTCAACTGGGGCAAAAAGTACCTTATTATATGTTTCAGGGTTTGGCAATTTGCGAGGGTAGAAGTTTGAATTTTAGCCGTTATTCGCAAGTGCCGATTTTGGATAGAACAGATAATCAATTATTTAGTAGGGTAGCAGCTTTTGTTAAAACTGTTGATAATCAGCATTTTGAAATGTTCTACATAGGCGGGGGAGAATGGCGGCAGCATCCGATTAGCCAAAAATTATTACCCGTTTATCAATGTTTCAAACTACATTCCGATAATCCTTTCACTTGGGCAGAAAAACCCAACCGTTCCATTTTGCCCTTTTTGAGCGAAGATGAGCACGGATTTAGCCGCGTTTGGTTTTGGCGAGAAGCGGACGGAACTTTTAGCCTCTATTATGCGGTGCGTCGTTTGCCGAATGGTTACACTTTGGGTCGCGCAACTTCTACAGACGGGGAAAATTGGCAGCGAGCGGATGAAAGTTTGCAAGGTTTGGAACTTTCCGCCACAGGTTGGGACAGCCAAATGGCTTGTTATCCCGCTTTGATACGCGTAGATGAGAAAGTTTATTTATTTTATAATGGAAACGACAACGGCAAGGCGGGTTTTGGCTATGCAGAATTAGATTTGAACGCTTAATCGCGCAAAACGAAATTTTTTAAACCCACAACTAAAAAAAAGGGGAGTTTTTTGCAACAAAAAATTTTTAATTCGGTAAAAACAGCTACTTTTGCAGCGCAAAATGAATTATTAGCTAATTTTTTTTGTAAAAACATTCATACACAACAACAATATATGCGTTTTTCTATCTCCTCGGCTGAATTAAAGGAGCAGCTTCAAATTATCGCGGGCGCAATCGCCTCCAATCCCGTGCTTCCCATTTTGGAAGATTTTTTGTTTAAAATTACTGAAGATAGCCTTACCATTTTGGGTTCGGATTTGGAAGTATTTATCAGCGCGGAATTGGCGATACAATCCACAGGCGCGGCGAATGTGGCTATTCCCGCCAAAATTTTGTTGGATACGCTCAAACAATTGCCCACCCAACCAATTACTTTCAACATTGATTTGGAAAATTTCGCCATTTCTATCCAATCTTCCAACGGTAAATACGAACTGGCGGGCGAAAATGGGGACGATTATCCCCGTTTGCCTCAAGCCGACACGACCAGCGAGGTAAATATCCCCGCCGCGTTATTGTTGAGAGGTTTGGGTGCTACAGCTTTCGCAACCAGTTCGGACGAATTGCGCCCAGCTATGACGGGTGTTTTGACCAAATTGGAACCGCAAAGTATTTCGTTCGTGGCTACAGACGCGCACAAGTTGGTAAAACACACCTTCAACGAGATAGAATCGGGCATCAACACCCAGTTTATTATCCCCCGCAAAGCTATCAATTTGTTGGGTAAAGCGTTGACCAACAGCAGTTTGGAGGTTACTATCAAATACTCGCGCAATAATGCGTTCTTTTTCTTCGGCAATCAAATGTTGTCTTGCCGCTTGATAGATTCCAACTTCCCCGATTACAACGCGGTTATTCCCAAAAACAACCCCAACTTGTTGCAAATTCAGCGCGTAGATTTGTTGGCTTCGCTCAAACGCATCGCCAACTTCGCCAGCAAAACCACCAATCAGGTAAAATTTAACCTAGCTACAGACAGTCTAACTATAGAAGCAGAAGATTTGGATTTTTCCAATAAAGCCACCGAACAATTGCCCTGCCACTACGAGGGCGACGACCTAACTATAGGCTTTAACGCTAAGTTTTTGATAGAAATGTTGAACGTGTTGGATTGCGATAATATCCGTATGGAACTTTCCACCCCCAACCGCGCAGGGCTGATAAAACCCGAAGAAAATGATATTAACGAAGATTTATTGATGTTGATAATGCCCGTGCTTATCTACGCTTAGTAAATTTATCTATAGTAAAACGAAAAGCCTCTTCTCCAGCTGGAAAAGGGGCTTTTTTTTGTATAAAAAGTTCAAATTTTTGAACAAGCGTATAATTTTTTTCCACCCAACCCGTTTAGCTCAAAATTCTTCATTAAAAAAATACTCTTTGGCTATGTTAAAACCCTTTTTTTGTAGCTTTTTGTTAGCTGCAACGGCTTTTTTGCCCGCAAACGCTCAGGAATGGGCGTTCTTTTTGGATAAGTCTGTAGAACCAGAGCCCGCGCTTGGGTGGGGTTCTCACTATAATTATCATTTTTCTGAAGGTTTAGCTTTTGTCAAGCACAAAGATGCCGATGCTTACGGTTTTGTGGATAAAACGGGTAAATGGGTTATAGACCCTGTGTTTAAATCCAATTGGGAGCGTCTCTATGGATTAGGCAACTCTAATTTTAGCGAGGGTTTGGCTTCGGTTTTAGTTTATGATTGGGTTGGTTGCAAAACTGAAAATGAGGGTATGGGTTGTATAGATAAAACGGGTAAATGGGTTATAAAGCCTGTTTTTAAGCGCATAACCCAATTTTCTGAAGGTTTGGCTGCTGCTTGTATGCCTGGCGGACGTTCTGGTTTTATAGATAAAACGGGTAAATGGGTGGTAGAACCGCAATTTGCGTCCTTGGGGCATCTTTGCGATGGTTTGGCAGTAGCCCAATCAGAACCTTACGGGCCTTACGGATTTGTGGATAGAACGGGCAAATGGGTAATAGAACCTCAGTTTTATGATGTTGGTCGTTTTTCTGATGGTTTGGCTCCTGCTGTGGTAAAACAATACGGCGATTGGGGCTACATAGATAAAACAGGCCAATGGGCGATTAAACCAAAATTTGGCGAAGCGTTTGATTTTTCTGAAGGGCTTGCTTTGGTGCGAACTGAAGGCAAAGTGAATAAGTCAGAAGAGGGATATGCTTATATCAACAAATCGGGTAAAATAGCTTGGGGGGACGTAGAACTGCATTATCATTATTTCCGCCCGCTAAAACAGGGTTTAATAGCAGAGCCTTCCAATGGCAAATTTGGCTATCTTGATGCTACTGGCAAATGGGTTATTAAACCCACTTTTCGTATGTTAGGCAATTTTCACGAGGGGCTGGCTTATGCTGAAGATGCGGAAACGGGTAGAAGTGGGTTTATCAGACACCCAACTAATCCCAATCCTGACCCAAAACCTAATCCCGACCCCAAACCTAATCCTATAGGGGAAAAAACGCCAGTTATTCAATGGGAAAGTCCACAATCGGGGGAAATAACGACCAAAAATTCAACCTTTAACGTGAGTGCTTGTGTACAATCGCCCACAGAGGTTAAAAATGTGCAGCTATATCTCAACGGCAAACTGCAGACTACAAAAGGGTTTATCGTGGAAGAAGATTGCAAATATCAACTCGCCACTACTATCAATCTCAACAAAGGCCAAAATGAAATTTATATAATGGCTTCCAATTCAGCAGGTAGCGGCAAGTCAGCGAGTTGTTTCATCAATTATCAAACCGACCAACCCAATCCCAAACCTAATCCCGTTTCTGCTGGCAATTATCACGCGCTTTTGATAGGGGTAAATGAGTATCAAAATATGGGCGATTTGCGCAATCCTATAGCGGATATGGAAAAAATGCAGGATATTTTGACCAATATCTACACTTTTGAAGCTGATGATGTGCGCTTGTTAAAAAATCCCAGCAAACAGCAGATTGTTACGGAGATTAGCAACTTACAAAACCGACTTGGCGAAAAAGACCATTTAATCATTTTCTTCTCAGGACACGGCACAGAGTACAACAAAGAGGGTTATTGGCTGCCAGCAGATGCAGAAAGTAGCAAAGGAGGCAGCAAATGGTTGGCTTATTCGGAAATACTCACTTATATCCGCAAGTTCAAAGCTAAACATATCCTGCTAATGGGCGATGCTTGTTACAGCGGTAGTATGGTGTTGGGCGATAATATGATGCAAGAACGCACTTGCGAGATTTTGGATAAATTAACCAGCAGACGGATTATCACAGCGGGTGCAAAAACTGTCGTTCCCGACGAAAGCGTGTTTTTAAACTATTTTTCCAAAGCTTTGCGCGACAATCGCGAAACTTGTATAAGCGCAGAGGATGTTTATCTGTCTATCAAACAATCCGTTATTTACAACAGCCCCAATAATCACATCCCCCAAAGCGGTATTTTGCCCAACACGGGCGCAGAGGGTGGCGAGTTTATTTTTAGAAAAAAATAGTTATAAAAAAAGCCTCTTCTCCAGCTGGAAAAGGGGCTTTTTTTAATGGCAAAACTTCAAATTAGGGGGTAATTTTTGGGGTATTTCTTCCAATGGGTTAAAATGACAATACAAGCGCCTTAATTTACTGCTGAATGCTGGCAATTTTTTAATCTTATTGAAAGAGCATACAATTTCTATCAAATTATCAGATATTTTGGGCAAACTTGTTATCTCGTTATTGCTACAATTTAAAGTTATCAATTTTTCGGGTAAAATATCGGGCAAAGTTTCTATCTTATTATGACTACAGTTGAAAGTTTCTATATTATTGGGTAAAATGTTAGGTAAAGCTTCGATTTCGTTATAACTACAATCAAACTCAATTAACGTTTCGGGCAGAAAATCGGGTAGACTGGTGATTTGGTTATGGCTACATTCAAAAATTATCAGCCTTTCAGGCAAAGAACTTGGCAAACTGCTAATACTGTTGTTGTTACAATAAAGATACTCTAAGTTAGGGGGTAAATGGGGGAGTTTTTTTATATTTTGATTATCTTCACAATACAAACTGCTTAAATTGATGGGTAAATTTGAGGGTAATTCCTCGTAGGGGTAATTGTTTAGATGTAGTTCTTCTACTGTTGAGGGCAAGTACAAAGGCCAGAAATCTGCGTTATCCTCATCCAATATCAGTAGGTGGATATTGAAATCTTGGGGAGTGTATATGCCAAAAGTAGGATAAGATTTTTGCTCAAGATATGCTTGTAAATCCCAATGGATGCTGGCTGCTAATTGTTCAGCTAAATTTATATTGTCAGTATCTCCTGTGCATAATAATAGCATAATTTTGTGCTGTTCAGTTGATAAATTAGTATCCATTTGCGAGTTTTTTTTATGAAAAAAGGTTAAAAATATCACATTTAATAAGGATATTTTTAACCTTTTTGATTTTTTATAGATTAGTTTTTAAAAATATCTTACTGCAAACGTTGGCGCATTACCTCGTACAACACCATACCTGTAGCCACAGAAACGTTGTAAGAATCGGTTTTGCCGACCATAGGAATGCGGAAAGTGCCATTCAATTCTTTGAGTAGGTCATAATTTACCCCGCGACCTTCAGCGCCCATAACTATAGCTATAGGGCGTTTGAAAGCGGTTTCATAAAGCATCGTTTTGCCTTTCATATCGGCTGCCAAAAGCTCAATTTCATTCCGTTGTAGATATTCCACAGCAGTTTGCAAGCTCGACACACGACAAACGGGCAATATATTCAACGCACCAGCTGAAGTTTTCATCGCATCGGCGTTGATAGCGGCTATATTTTTTTTAGAAACTATCAAAGCGTGAGCGCCAGCCAATTCAGCCGAGCGGGCTATAGCACCCACATTTCGCACGTCTGTAATCCCGTCCAATAGCACAAATAAAGGCGTTTCCCCTTTGGCCAAAACTTCGGGTAAAATATCCTCCAAATTTTGATACACAATGGGCGAAACTATACCAATAATGCCTTGGTGGTTGTTGCTGGTGATGGTATATAATTTCTCTTTGGGTACAACCTGCAACGGGATGTTGGCTGCTTTGCAGAGATTACGAACTTCTTTTTCAAAATCGCCCCGCGTGCCTACCTGCATCATAATTTTTTCAAACTGTTTGCCCACTTCCAAAGCGTCCAGAACAGGGTGTCTTCCGTAAATTATCTCGCCCGAAAACTCCTCGCGGTCTCCATCTTGGGCTTTTTTATAAGGTTTATGTTCCATTATTATAAATAAATTAAAATCAATTGAAAAGATGAAAAGTTAATTTTTCCACTCGAAAGAGTTGAGTATGCCCATCATATCCGATTTGACAAACTCCACTATGGGCGCGAGCGAATCTGGATTGGGGCGGTTGCGAAAGTACAAAGACGCGCGTACAGCATGGCGGCTGCTGTCGGTGAGTACGAATTGGAAGGGAGAAGCCACATAGCCTTCTATATTATACAAAACCCCATAGACGTTTTTTTCGCGGCGGTTGATGGTCAAATCTTCGTTGAGGCTGGCTTTGGGGTTGTGTTCTTCCGACATTTTGTAAGCATCGCGATACACTTTAAAAATTTTTTGTTCCAACGAATCCCCGCTAATGTCCGTATAAGTAAAGTGAATATCCCCGTTGAGGTTGGGCATATACAGATTGAACCAGCAAGCGTGTTTGGTGGCTTGGTTGATAAATAGCGTATCTTGTTCAAACCGCATATATGTTGGATATTCAAACGAAAAATTGCAATAACCAATATCAAATTTGGTATATTCTCGCTTGGGTAAATTAAATTTTGGAAAAGAGCGCGGTTTTGGGTAATAAATAGGCTCTTCTTTGCAGGCTGAAAAATGAATACACAAAATCGCTAAACAGCTAAATATCAGCGTTTTGTTAAATAATAGGTTAAAAATCATCTGGTATATTAGAGGTTTGGTTTTGGGATAAAATAGTTAGCCGCACGCGTACAATTTTGCGCTCGTTGGCTTCCAAAATGGTAAATTCTAACTCTTCAAATTGGATAATTTCCCCCTTTTGGGGCATTTGTTGGTATAAAATAAGCAACAGACCCGCCAAAGTTTCGCTGTCTTGGCGCAAATCAACAAACCGTTCTGGGTCTATTTGGGTGATTTCCAACATAGTTTCCAACGATACAGTCGCTTGAAAGATAAAATTTTTATCATCAATAATTTGATACAATTCAAGTTCAGGCTCATCAAACTCATCGTCAATTTCGCCCACTATATTTTCCAACACGTCTTCCAAGGTAATTATACCTGTGGTTTGTCCAAACTCATCAATAACGACCGCTAAATGCTGTTTTTCTAGCTGAAAATCTGCCAATAAATCGTCTAATTTTTTATTTTCGGGTACAAAATAGGGTTCGCGGATAACTGTGTCTATTTTCCATTTATCGCTTTGAGACAAATACCAAATCACATCTCTAAAGTGCAAAATACCTACTATAGTGTCCAAATCTTCTTCATAAACAGGCAATCTTGAATAAGCGGAATGGCGAAAAGTTGCTATTATTTCTTCAAAACTATCCGTTTTGGCTACAGCTATTATTTCTCCACGGGTGCGCATAGCCGAACGAACCATTTTATTGGCAAATTTGACCAAACTTTTTATCATATTGACTTCGCGCTGGGCATATTGGGTTTTATTCATCGCAATATCAATCACTTGTTCTATATCTTGCTGGCTAACTTC
Source organism: Chitinophagales bacterium (assembly GCA_013297745.1). GTDB lineage: Bacteria > Bacteroidota > Bacteroidia > Chitinophagales > Saprospiraceae > JAAFIM01. Next base: position 50,851 of record JAAFIM010000010.1, read on the forward strand.
TGTATGTTGGGTCAAATTTAAGCGTTTTTTAATCCGTTTTTCTATCAATTGGGTAAAATTGACGAGTACAAAATTGGCTGGGCTGCTAAAAAATTGGATAATTCGCACAAAATTACTTAAACCCATCGCAAGCTCAATAGGCTTTTGGCTTCCGTATAGTTTGGGGGCAATTTCTCCCACGCATACAATAAGCAGCCAAGCGATAAAAAATTGGATAATGGATATATATTCACTTGTAAAACAATCATTTAGCAATAATCCAACAACCAAAACAATAGCTATATTGACAAATGTATTGGTTACCAAAAGGGTTGAAAGTAATGGTTTGGAACGTTCTAAAAAGGTCAAAACCAAAGCCGCTTGCGGTTTATTACTTTTTTGTAAAATAAAAATATCAGCAGGTTGCAAGGAAAAATACGCCATTTCGGCAGCCGAAATAATGGCAGAGATGACCAATAAAATGACCAACAAAATCAAATTTAACCCAATTTCTACCATTGGATTTATCCATAAAAGGGAAAAAAACGCTTGAAAACTATCGGAGTCCGAGTCCATATATATAATTTTAGGATAAAAAACAAGCCCAGCTAAAACGGTAAATCATCGCTAGCTGCTGCATTTTCTTTGTTTTGATTGTTATTGATAAAGCCGCCTATTGTGGGTGCTGCGTTGGTTTCGGGGTTGGTTTGGGGTTCTGTTTTGCTCATAATTCGATATTTATCAGCTACAATTTCGGTGATTTCTCGCTCCCGTCCGTCTGCGTCACGCCATTTTCTGTATGTCAATTTGCCTTCTATAAATACCAAATAACCCGATTTTAAATTTTTTTCGGCTCTTTGGGCTAATTCTCGCCAAAGCACGATATTGTGCCATTCTGTAGATTCTATCCAATCGCCTTCTTTTTGATAATAATCCGAAGTGGCTAAACTGAACTTGGCAAAAACGACCCCGTTTTCAAAGTAGCGGATTTCTGGGTTTTTGCCCAAACGACCCACTAAAGTAACCCGATTTATCATAAATTTTTATTTTGGTTGAATTTTGCCACAAAAAAACAGTATTTTTGCCACAATTTTAACAAAAGTCTATATTTATATCAAAATAAGTTGAAAATAATGCGTCAATATATTTTATTATTGTATCTATTCACGCTTTTTATTAGCCATAGTTTTGCTACAAACCGCCAAATTGATTCTTTACAAAATCTTATCAATCAATTAGATACAAACGATAAAACCACCTTAAAACTACAAATTGAACTCCGCGAGAGTTTGATACAAGCCAAGATAAGTAACGGGTTAATTGAAAATATGGATAGTGATTTGGCTAGCTTGGGGCGATGTCATTTAGCGATGAAAGATAATTTATCTTATCTCAACACTGTATTTTTAACTAAGGCGCTTTGGCAAAGTAAATTTACCCAAGAAATGGGTAATGCGCTGATAAATTATCAAAAGTATTTTGCCGAAATGCAAAAAATAAATAAAACCGACAGCATCAATCCTTATGTTTATATAGATTTGGGCAATTTATACTTGAGGTTGGAGATTAAAGAATCTGCTTGGCGGTATTACGAGTTGGCAGAACAGGTTTTTAAACAAAAAAATAATCAAGAGGCGTTGGCTACTGTTTATAACAATCTGGTGCAGGTGGCAATAGCCCAAAAACGCTGGGATACCGTAGCCGTTTATACCCAAAAAGCTATAGAAATGAGCCAGCAAATAAAAGACACTGTGCTTTTGATTGCTGCTTATGTTACGGGCGCAACCGCTTACCATATCAAGCGAGACTACGAACAAGCGATTCAACTTGGCTTGTTAGCTCTCGAGTTGGTGAAAACTGAAGGCATAGAACAACAAAAAAGTTTTAAGCATTATGTGCGAATGCCTTATTCCATCTGTTTGCACCTGATTAAATGCTATTACGAACTTGATAGCTTGGATAAATGTCGTATCTATTTGGATATGTCCAACTATTTTGTTAATAAATATGACCTACCAGCAGCCATTTCACTTGCTTATTGGGAGGTCAAAATTTTGATGAAAGAGCAAAAATGGAGAGCGGCTGCCGATTCTGCCCATTTTTATCTCAAGCAAAACTACTATACTGATACGTTAAGACTACGCTTGCTAATGTACGAAAATTTGTACGAAATTTATCAACAGCTCAACCAAAAGGATAAAGTAAACGAGTTTGGGTATAAACTGTATAAGCTAAAATTTGAAAATCAAACCAATTTATACGATGAGAAGTTATTGATGACCAATAATTTGGTTTTGCAGCTACAAAACGAACAAACGATTAATCTCCAGCAAACCACTATCGCCACCCAACAACTCAATGCGCAAAAAGATGCACAAGTGCGTTTTTATCTTTGGCTGGCTTTGGGCTTGGCTGCTTTGGTGCTGTTGGTGATAGTGTATTCTGCCTTTCGCTTGAACCAGCAGCACGAGTTGATAAAAAAATATTCTACCGAGTTGGAAAATTCTAATCGGGATAAAGAATTGTTGCTGTCGGTGATTGGCCACGATGTAAGAAGCCCTTTTCAATCCATTTTTAACAATATAGACCAAGTTTATACTTATTTTGACGTAGCCAAACAAAGTCCCGTTTTACAAAAATTGGCGCAAGCCAAAAAATCCGCAGAGCAGGTTTTTGTGCTATTGGACAACCTTTTGCAATGGGTAGTGTTGCAAAAACAGCAAATTAACCCCCAAGAAGAGCAGGTAAATTTGAATGGTTTGTTGCAGGAACTTCATCAATTATTTACGAATATGAATTTATTAGAGCATTTGCGCTTGGATATAACCGAACAATTGCCCATTGTATCTGTTGATAAGGCTTTGGTAACTATTATTTTTAGAAATTTATTATTGAATGCGATAAAATACAGCAATATAAATTCTGTGGTGAAAATAAATTATAAAATCGCTAACAATCAATGTTTCATAGAGATAGAAAACGAAATAAAAGAAGTTTCCGAAGCGTTGATACACCGCATACAGGCTTACAAAGAAAAGCAGGGGCAAGTGTTTAAAGGGGGCGGCTTGGGCTTGAGATTGGTGGATGAAATTGCCAATAAAATTGGGCTAAAAATTATAATTAGCAACCATAAAGAAAATGCTATCCTTACTCAAGTTATTTTCCCTTTATCAAATTGCCTGAATTATAATGTAGATAATAATGCGTTGGTAGCTGTTGTCCCTCAAGTGGATAAGGGCGATGCTTATGCGTTAAAATTTCGTCAACAGGATAAAATAAATTGGCAAAATTTTGTAGTACAAATCAGCGCTTGTGAAGTGTACGAAGCTAGCCGTATTAAAATAATTTTGCAACAACAACAATCATTGCTATTAGATAGCAGTTTACAAAAATGGCAAACCGAACTCAATCGGGCTGTGCGGGATTTGGATGAAGAGGCGTATGTTAATTTAATTAAAATTTTAGTCAAATCATTTTATGAGCAAGTTCTTTGAGCAAAAAACTATTTTGGTGGTTGATGACGATTCTTCCAACAGGGATTTGGTGGTGGAGGTGTTTGCCCAAACGAGTATTAGTACCAATATATTGACCGCTGCCAATGGGGAAAAAGCCCTGCAGATTTTGGAAAAAAAAAGCATAGATTTGCTAATTTTAGATTGGGAAATGCCCGTTTTGGATGGGATTTCTACCCTGCGTATTTTGAAACAAAATGCTGATTATCAACATATTCCTGTGTTAATTTATACGGGAGTGATGACGGAAACCGAGCATTTGGTAGAGGCGATGCAATTGGGCGCAACCGATTTTTTGCGAAAACCAACCCACCGATTGGAGATATTGGCGCGGGTACAATCTATATTGAGACAACAGGCTGATTTTAAGGAAAAAATTCGCTTGGAGCAAGAAAATAACCAACTTTTGCAACAAGAAATAAGCAGCTATTTGGCTATTTTGGCGCATAAAAATCAAGTATTGGCTACTATCAACGAAAAAGCAAGTTTTCCCAACAATAGCGCGACTTTGGTACTCAAAGAAATAGCCGAAAGTAGCAGCCAAGATTTGGAAAAAGAGGAGTATTGGAACGTTTTTTTGCAAAAATTTAACCATTTGATGCCCAATTTCTTAACCTTACTCAATAGCCAAGTGAGCGGGCTGACCTCAAGTGAGATAAAATTATGTACGTTTTTGCGCTGTGGATTGGAGAATAAAAATATAGCTTCTTTACTTAATATCTCTTTGGCTGGGGTGGAAAAAAATAGGTACAGAATCCGCAAAAAAATGAATTTACAGACGGCTGATAGTTTGGAAAAATATCTGTTTAGCATCAGCAAATAAAAAAAGTAGAAACGTCATTTTCGCGTTTCTACTTTTTTTATTTATACAATTTGTTGTAAATCAATGAATTAACTACGGGATATTATCCCCACGCAAGCGGCGGTATCGGCGGCGAGATTCTACCACAAAAGTAGAGCCAGAAAAATCAATGATGATTTTATCGTACAATTCCATCGCTTTTTGTGGGTTGGCGAGTTGGTTTTCGTACAATTCGGCCATTTTGAATAAAGCATTATCTACCAAAATTCCTTCTTTGTAATTATCCACTATTTGCTGCAAAAAGTTGGCTGATTCGGTATATTGGCGGCGGTTATAGGCAATTTTGGATTTGGTCAATAAAATATCGTCTTCCAAATTATGCCCTTTGAATTTGCTCAACAAAGTATCCATTTTGATTAGGGCTTCATCAGTGCGGTTTTGAAAATATAACAAATCTGCTTCTGCGTACAAAAACATAGCCGCGTTGGTGGTGTCCAAGTTCAAATGTTCCATTATGAAAACGGATACATCTATAGCATCGTTGGAAATGAGTTCGGAAGTAGAGCCTTTGAGTATATTGAGTTGGGCTTGTGCCCATTCAAAATCGCCTTTATAATAAGCTAATTTTGCATTTTTATACCTAGCCAATTCGCCCAAAGGTTCATCTTTTTGGTCTTTATCCACCTGTGAGTACAACAAAGTAGCTTCCCAATTTTCGCCTTTCATCAGATAATAATCACCCAGTTCCAACTTAGCATTGGCTTGTTCTGCGCGAGGGAGTTGGGGGATATTGACCACTTCTTCCAATATCTTTATGGCTTTATCTATATTTTGTAGATAACGCGCTTCAAAATCTGCTAATTCTTGCATAATAGCTGAAGTACCACGTCCGCGCCCCATTTCGTCCAAAAAATTCTCGTATTCTTTTTCCAAAGCCAATAAAGTAGCACGTTCTTGATTATTGCTTAGGAATAATTTTGTTTTTTTGACCGCCAACAAATTTTGTTTGGCTTCTTGATAAAAGATAGATTCGCGCCCTTTTTCGTTGCAAATGTATTCATAAGCAGATATAGCGGTTTCATAATCTTTGTCATCTGTAGCTGTTTGAGCCAATTTCAACACTCGCTCTCCAGACTCTCCCAACCGTTTGTCTAGTGCTTTGGACTGTCGCAGCGCGCTGCCATAATCACCTTCTTGCATAAATACCCAAATGAGCATTTCGGGGTAATTGATATTATCTGGTTTTTTTTGAATACGAGCAATTAATTGTTTTTTCAACTCTTCATAGCCGCCTCTATTGGCTGTTTCGCGCTGAAAAAAAGCTTCTATATTGGTCAATCTACTGGGCATATAATCCAAAGCATTGAGATAACTTTCTACCGTTTTGGGCAAATCTCCTTTTTGAAAATGAGCTGCACCCAATTCATAAGCAAAAATATCTTTCTGTTTGAGTAGTTTTTCCCCTTTTTCATACACTTGTATAGCCCAATCATAGCGCTTTTTATTCATAAAAGCAGTAGCCAATTTATTGATAATTTTATCATTTTCTGGCAATTGTTTTAAGGCTTTTTCGTATTGTTCTTTAGCTTTATCGGCTTGGTTTTGACGTTCATAAAAACTACCAAAATCTACCAGACGTTCTAATTTTTCTGGATTGTTTTTAATTGATTTTTTGAGCATATCTACAATAGTTTCTGGATTGTTGATTTCCAAAAGAACGTTGAGATAACAGTCATAATAATAATCATTACTGCGATTTTCTTCGTGGATTTGTTTGTAGATAACAGCAGCTTTTTCAAATTCACCATTTTGGACATAGACTCTTGCCAAACGAGAATCTGGATTTTGTGCTTGTGCAACCAAAGTCAAAAATAAGGCGGCTATCCATAAGATAGCGCGGCCAATGGAGTATATTTTCATATAGATTTTAATTCTATGTTAATTGAATAGAGCAGAACGCCACAACACAAAAATACTAAAAAAAAGCATATCATTGACCAATGATAACAAAACTTTAACATAAAATATCTACTTGCTGTTATTTATGAAGTTGTTTAGTATTAAAGTTAGCTCACGGATTTGACGGATGCGCTTACGCGGAACTTTGTTTTTACAGATATGCACAGGTTTGTTTTTCGTTTTTTTAGTTTTAAATCCGTAAAATTGGAATTGTCTTATAAAAAAATCGGTGTTAACCCGTTTTATCCGTCAAATCTGTGAGCTGTTTTTTGTATTTTTTTGAATACTAAACAACTTCTATTTAAAAAATAACAATCTGCTAGTATCCAAAAAACGCAGTTGTATCGTTGGATTGCCAAAGTCTGGAATGCTCAATTTGACCGCTAATGATTTATCTACAGACCAAGAGCCTATAAATTCTTTTTGTGAGGTGTAAGAATATATAGCTTGAATTTTGATTTCTCCTGTGGGCATAAATTCCCATACTTCACAGGGGATTTCTATACCTTTGCGGGACAGCATCAGAAAATTTTTATTCTCAAAATGATTTAGCCATTTGCCCGAAAGCAACTGTTTGATATCTACATCGCTAAGTTTTTTTTCTAGCAAATTAATAGTATCGCGTTTTGCTACTTGCCCGCTTTGGTAATGGGATAAAAAACTAGGCATATCAAATTCAGCCAAAACAGGCAGTGCATATTGTTTCCAAATACCTACAGGCAAATTATTGTAGTAATAACCAGCCCGAACCACTTGTTTTTGAGTTTCTTGCCAAAGTCCTGTTTTTATGATTCTGATAGGCTGTACTTTGAGCAGACTTTTGGGAACTTCGTTGAATAGGGAATCATATTCGTATAACGTGTCGGCCACTATTTTTTCATAATTGAGGTATAAACTGCCATAACTTAGCAGTTGGCGGCTATTGTTGTACTCGGCATACAAAAAAGAAGAGTCATCATTGCGCACATATTCTCGCGCTATAACTTGGCGATTGCTGTCTGCAAAAATACGTTTATATTTTAAGTCCGCCAATTTTTTGGGCAAATCAAATGGAAACATTTGGGTAAATAAAGCCGCACAAGGTGCATCCCTTTGCAAACATTCGCCTATTTCGCCATCATTAAACCCTGTGTAGGTTTCTGTATAAATTTGTGGTAATTGTTGGCTGATTAGATGGCTTGCAGCCAATAAAAAAGCGCCCAAAAGCAGTATTTTTATCATAAAAGTAGATTTTTGTTAGTTGGGTATGGGCTCAAAATTATCTGTTGCTTGGATTGCTTACCGTGCTGGTTGCAGGTTGGGTGCTGCTTACGGAAGGGGTGCTAACGCTCACAGTTTGGCTACTATCGCGTATTGGGTTGGGGGTACGGCGTTTTTTGCGGTAAAAACTAACCCCTGCGCCAAAAACCCAGCCTATTTCGTCCTGTTTGCTGCGTACTTTTATCCACGGTTCTGTGCGTACTTCGTCCATTGAGTAGCGGATAGTTTGCATATATTGGGTTTGTTCGCCCATATCATATACAATTTCGTCATAAGCTAAATATCTAATAAAACTACTATCCAATTGAGGGCGAGAGCGTAGTTTCAAACTGTCTATCACGATATAAAGCGGGCGTAGATTAGAGGCTTTGACCACCAATTGGCTACTATCAGCCAAAGGAGGGTTGCTTGTTGGATTATTAACCACTTTTTTGCCGCCACAGCCGCGCATAGCGAAGAAAAATATAGCGAAAAAAAATAAAGCCACTGCTATCATTTCGATAGGGCGCAATTTAAACGCTTCTTTTATTGGGGCTTCGGGTTTGTTGTTTTTATTGTTTTTGGGTGTGGGCATTTTTTTGTAAAGTTTATAATTTTTTTAATGCGAATAAATTTATCGTAAGTATCAAGAACAATTTATTTGAGATTATAATTTGCGTTGCAAACTGTATCAATAGCGTGGGGTTTTATACCCCACGCACAAAATATAAAAAAAAACGATATGTTTTATTAAAATTTAATTGTCGTTTATTACCGCGTGGGGTGTAAATCGGTAGAACCGCGAAGCGAAACCCCACGCTATTGAGCACAAATGGTTTACAAATTTTAATTACTAAACAGGTTCAATGCGAATAAATTTATCATAATGTCATTAGGCTAATTGTTTGGGTTTCCATACTAAGGTAAAATATACAGCCGACAAAACCACCCCAGCCGCAGAAGCTATGTTCATCACGGTTAGCCAATCTATGTACCAAAAATAGTAATAAGTGTTTAAACCGACTAAAACTAACCCCAAACGCAGGTATTCGGCTATACCTACCCATTTTTTATGCTCCAAAATCCCCCCGCAAATCATAATTGATAACACAATCCCTATGCAGAAAAACCATTGATAGAATAAACTTATCGTGTCAAAATGGGTCATATAAGCCACCAATCCCACCAAAACCGCCAAAAATTGGAAAGTTGCGTAAAATTCTAAACTTGGGGCTACTTCTTGGTCGTAGGGAACTTTTAGCGCGTTGGTTTCTGGTTTTAATTCGGGTAGCAATGGGGTTAGGGCTTCTGGTTTTGCCCAAATCAGTTTAAATTTTTTCCAAAGCGTGGGTTGGGTTTTCATCGCTGCCCATAGTTGGGTGTAAAATTCTACATTCGCCCAAGTCGGGTTGAAACTCTTAAACTGAGTGGTAATCCCATAAGTGGGCGTTTCTTGTTCTTTGGCGAAAGTACCGAATAATCTATCCCAGATGATAAACACAGCGCCGTGGTTTTTATCCAAATACTGCGAATTGGTGGCGTGATGTACGCGGTGGTGTGAGGGCGTGTTGAAAATAAACTCTACCCAAGCCCACATTTTATCCACAGCTTTGGTATGAATCCAAAATTGGTATAAAGTTACAAAAGCAGCCACAGAAAAGAACATAATCGGCTCAAATCCCAACATTGGCAAGGGCAAAAATAGCACAAACATCAGCAGATTATGTATCCAACTTTGGCGCAAAGCTACAGATAGATTATATTCTTCGCTTTGGTGGTGTACAATGTGCGCGCCCCAGAATAAATTAACTTCGTGGCTCCAACGATGCGCCCAATAATAGGTAAAATCAAACCCAATCAACGCCAATAATGCCGAATGCCAGCTTACTTCTTGTTGAAAAAGGGCGTAATTTTCATACACCCAAAAATATCCCCCCAATAATATAGCTTTAAATAATAAACCGACCGCTTGACTGCCTATACCTACGCATAAATTAACCACTGTATCGTGCCATTTGTACCAAATTTGCCCTTGCTTGCGCCCCAATAAATACTCACAGAGCATAAATAATAAGAAAAAAGGAATTGCTAAAAGGATAAAGTTTATCATTTTTGTGAAAATTGCTGGTGTTATTATAAACAATTTAGCTTTTTTTTCGCTTTATGTATCAAAGCGGCTGCAAAAATAATGTTTTTATCCCAATTTTAACCCTTTTGTGGCTAAATTATATAAAATTTACTCAGTTTTGATATGAAAAAAGTTAAAAGAATAATCGTTTGGTTTCAACAGGATTTGCGTATGCACGATAATGAAGCCCTTAGCCAAGCATACGACCGCGCTGAAGAAGTTATCCCAATTTATGTATTTGATACCCGCAAATTTAATTCCAAAACGCCCTTTGGTTTTCGCAAAACAGGCCAACATCGCGCTCAATTTATTTTAGAATCAGTAGAAGATTTAAAACAGAGTTTTAAACGCTTGGGTACGGATTTGGTTGTTAGAACGGGCATACCTGAAGATGAAGTGTATAAATTAGCCAAACAGGTACAATCTCAATGGGTGTTTTGCAACCGCGAACGCACCCACGAAGAAGCGCAGGTGCAAACTAAATTGGAAAAAAATCTGTGGTCTTTGGGGGTAGAATTGCGTTTCTTTCGCGGCAAAATGCTTTATTATACCCAAGATTTACCCTTTCCCGTCGCTCAAACTCCTGATGTATTCACCAACTTCCGCAAAGAACTGGAGAAATTTATCAGCGTGCGCGCGCCTTTTGCTGCTCCCCAAGCGGCCAAAAGTTGGACTTGTGATATTAGCGTGGGGCTTATGCCAACATTACAATCGCTTAATTATGAGCCGATAACAACAGACCCGCGCGCTACTTTCTCCTTCAAAGGGGGCGAAACTGCCGCTTTGGAACGCTTAAAATACTATCTTTGGGATAGTAATTTGATAAAAACTTATGAAGAAACCCGCAACGGGTTGTTGGGGGGCGATTATTCGTCCAAATTATCCCCTTATTTGGCTTTAGGTTGCATCTCTCCCAAGTATATTTACCAACAACTCAAACAGTACGAACTCCAACGCGGCGATAATAAATCTACGTATTGGTTGTATTTTGAACTGCTTTGGCGCGATTATTTCCGCCTAATGGGGAAAAAATATGGGAATAAAATTTTCCTAAAAGGTGGCTTGCGCGGACAAATTGACCCTAAGTTGAAAAACGATATGAAAGCGTTCCAGTATTGGGCTGATGGCAAAACCAAACACGATTTTATCAACGCCAATATGCAAGAACTCAACGCTACGGGATTTATGTCCAATCGCGGTCGGCAAAATGTAGCTTCTTATCTAGTTAATGATTTGCGTATCAATTGGCAGATTGGGGCAGAATACTTTGAATCTTTGCTGGTTGATTACGATGTGTGTTCCAACTGGTGCAATTGGTTGTATGTGGCGGGATTGGGCAATGACCCGCGAGAGGATAGATATTTTAACCCCAATACTCAAGCCAATCGCTATGACCCGCAAGGTCTGTACGTAAAACATTGGTTGGGTAAAAAATAAATCAAATTATACAAAGCTGCTTTTCATCACGAGAAGTAGCTTTTTTTGTTCAAAACCTGTATATTTGCAAAAAAAATAAAAAATTATGAATAAGATATTTAGTTTTTGCTTATTGTTATTTGCAGTGGTGAGCTGCCAAACTGCTGAAAATCAACCCGTCATAACCGAACTGCAAGGCGAAACGCTACAGATGTATGAAAAGGGAGAACAATTATTTGCTCAATATTGCGCGAGCTGCCATAATGCAAATATGCTAAATAGAGCTACTGCTTCAGCTTTGGGTGGTATAACAGCACGCCGCGAGAAAAAATGGTTGTATGATTACATACGCAATCCTGCTAAAATGGTACGGGAAAATGACCCTCAAGCATTAGAAATACATCAAAATAATGCTGGTTTAATGGTAGGTTCTCCCAATCTTACAGATAAAGAAATAGACCAAATTTTGGTTTATATAGAAGCGACTTATCAAAATAACAAAATCCGCCTACGCCCTGTAGAGCGATAAAATAAAAGCTGCTTTTCATAACGAGAAGTAGCTTTTTTTTATTTAAGTAACTGAACAAAATGGAAGTAATTTTTACACTTCAGTAAAAACTTGGGTTTTGGAAATTTTCTTAACGGCTTACGCCTAAAAATTTCTTTTTCTTCGTACTTTTTGCAGGCGCAAAAAGTACCAAAAACGCCTTGTTTCTATAAACTTGTTCGCTCCGCTTGCTAAAGCTGCGCTCCGTCTCACTTCAGACAGTATAGAAACTCAACGGATTGGTGTAGTTACGCGCTCCGCGCGATTATTCACTTTGTTTTTGTCTACTTACTTAAAACCTGTATATTTGTATAAAAATAAAAAATTATGAATAAGATATTTAGTTTTTGCTTATTGTTATTTGCAGTTGCAAGCTGCCAAACTGCTGAAAATCAACCCGTCATAACCGAGCTGCAAGGCGAAACACTACAGATGTATGAAAAGGGAAAAGAGTTATTTTTATCGAAATGTTTAGCCTGCCATAACAATGATATGCTAACTGCAAGTACTGGTTCTGCCTTAGGAGGCATAACTCAGCGTAGAAAAAAAGAATGGTTGCGCAGTTATATTCGCAATTCATACAAAATGATATTAGAAAAAGACCCAGAAGCGGTAGAATTATATGCGAAGGCTCAAGTGGTTATGCAGGGTTTCTCCAATCTTACAGATGAAGAAATAGACCAAATTTTGGTTTATATAGAAGCGACTTATCAAAATAACAAAATCCGCCTACGCCCTGTAGAGCGATAAAATAAAAGCTGCTTTTCATCACGAGAAGTAGCTTTTTTTTATTTTCAATGCTGTTGTTTATACTACTTTTTTTATCTTTGCGGTTTATTCTTTGAAGTTGTTTAGTAAGAATTTTTCTACATTTTCAATTAAAAAAAATAACTATTTATGTATTTTAAGCAACAGACTAAAGTCTGTTGTAATCGTTTTTTTGTCTTTCAACGGGTTAAAACCCGTTGGTATTGATTGATGAAACCATATAACGCGCGGGAGTTCGCTTCGCGGTTCTTCGAAGTAGTCCCAAAAGCGCGAAAAAATCCTAAATCTCAATTGTGCTGGGACTTTAGTCCCGCACAACACAGAGAAATTAAAATATAAAAAAAGCATACTAAACAACTTCTTTTTTAATACATAAAAAATTTATGCAGTATAAAATCATCCAAGACCTTGCTTTGTTGGAAGAGTTTGTGTCGTTTCTACCCGATTTGGCTAAAAATGAAACGTATTATGTCAGCTTGTTGGCGCGCAATAAATACTTTCCCGCCCTCAAAGCGGATAAAGCACAACTCAAGCGTTTTACCAGCGATAAAAAAATGTTGATACAAAAAATACGCCAGTTGGAATGTGGCGTGGGCGATTATGTGCAGGAAAATTTACCCATTCCTCAAGAGGCTTTAGCTTTGTATATCAACCCCAACCCCCGCGATATGGAAGCAGCTACCAAACAGGGGCTTATTCGCTTTGCCAACCTCATCACGCATCCGTACAATGGTTATAATCCACATCAAGAGATTTTGTCCGAAATACAGAAAAGTTGTAGTAGAAAATTCATTATTGATTTTGATTTTGATAAAGTGGATATAAATACTACCCTCCGCAACGTATTTACGCACATCAACCGCGAGGCTGTGCATATATTGCAGACGCGGGGAGGCTTTCATTTATTGGTAGAACCCAAAAAAATTGCGCCCGAACATATCCGCCATTGGCATCAACACATTAGCAAACAAGAGGGCTGCGATGTAGTGGGCGATAATCTTATCCCTGTAGTGGGCTGTACGCAAGGGGGATTTGTACCGCATTTTATAAAATAAAAAAAAAGTAGTAATTGTATAACTACTACAACTCTTTCTTTTTTAATCATTACAACCAATAATTTTATAACTCTCAACTATATGAAAATAGGACTGTTCTTTGGTTCTTTCAACCCTATACATATTGGGCATTTGATAATAGCTAATTATATGGCGGCTAATACAGATTTGGACGCGGTTTGGTTGGTGGTCAGTCCGCACAATCCCCACAAAGAAAAATCTACCCTTGCGGATGATTATACCCGCTTGCATTTGGTAGATTTGTCTATAGAAAATAACTTGCGGTTGCAGTCTTGCGATATTGAATTTAATCTGCCGCAACCTTCTTACACCTGCGATACGCTGGCTTATCTCAACGAAAAATATCCAAAGGATAAATTTGTGCTGATTATGGGCGGTGATAATTTGGCAACTTTGCATAAATGGAAAAATTATGAATGGATTTTTAAAAACTATCCTATTTATGTTTATAATCGCCCCGATGCTGATATATCCGCTTATCAAAATGATGCCAATGTGCGCTTTTTTGATGTGCCACTAATGGAAATTTCCGCTACTTTTATCCGTCAATTAATACAAAAAGATTGTTCTGTGCGCTATTTAGTACCCGATAAGGTTGCAGAAGAGATATATAAAGCTAATTTATACAAATAATAATTTTGTTTGCTGTTTATATTTACTGTAAATAAGTGTAGTGTATAAACTAACACGGCTATTATTTACTGTCAATAAGTATTGTGTATAAACTAACACGACTATTATTTACTATAAATAAGCGCAGTGTATAAACTAACACGATTATTATTTACTATAAATAAGCGCAGTGTATAAACTAACACAGATATTATTTTATATCAATAAATTAAGTGTATAAACTAACACGGCTATTATTTTATATTATTTTATCCATTTTTTAACATTTCTAAATATGCGTTTTTTACCATTTTTACTATTTTTATGTTGTAATTTGCCGCTTATGGCACAAAATCCAAACGCCGCTACAGATGGCGGTAATGTGTATGCTTGGATAACCCCTTTGGCTTTATTGTTTGTGTTGATAGAAGTTGGGGTAGAATACTATTATAAAAAAGGTTACATATCCTTTGCTGAAGCCATTACCAACTTTGGTACAGCTATAGGCAATCAAACGATGAACGTGTTGCTCGCTGTAGGTGTTTATCATATTTACGGTTTTTTGCACAATAGTTATGCACCTTTTAGCATAGAACTAAATGTTTATACTTTTATCCTGTTATTGTTGTGCTTAGATTTTATTTTTTATTGGGTACATCGTTGGGGGCACGAAATCAATATATTGTGGGCGGCACATTCACCACATCATTCGGCAGAAGAGATGAATTTTTGCGTGGCTTTGCGTGCAAGTGTTACCCAACGATTAGTTTCATTTTTATTCTTTTGGCCGCTTACGTTGATAGGGTTCAAACCAATGGATATTTATATGATGTCAGCTATACATTTGTTCATTTCGTTCTTGCATCATACCGAGTACGTGCGCAAATTGGGGTTTATAGAGTTGATTTTTACCACCCCCTCACACCATCGCGTACATCACGGGGTTAATTTTAAGTATTTGGATAAAAACTATGGTGAGTTTTTGATTATATGGGACAAGTTATTTGGCAGCTTTGCCCCAGAAACTGAAAAAGTTGTGTATGGAATGTACAGCCCGCCCCGTTCTTGGAATCCGATAACGATAAATTTTCACTACTTTACCATACTTTGGCGCGAAGCAGTAGCTGCGCCACATTGGATTGATAAGTTTAAAATCTGGTTTATGCCCTTAACTTGGCGACCTGCTGGTTTGCCCCCAAAACCACCTTTGGTAGAGATTACTACCCAAACTCAAATCCGTTTTAGTACAGAAATGTTTTCTATGGCAAAGCCTTATTTGATTGCACATTTGGCTATGGGATTAGGGTTGATGATGTTAGTTATTCAACAAAACAGCCCTTGGGAAGTAGCAGAACGTTGGGTTGGGGCTGGCTTATTGTGGTTTATGATTATCAACTGGGCTGGTATTTTGGAAAAAAGTGCTTGGCTTAAATGGGCGGAGACTATTCGTTTGTTGATTACTGCTGTGTTGCTGATTTCGTTTTCTAATCTGTATGAAAATATGTATTATTTAGCTGCTATTACGGGGTTAATGTCGGCTTCTTTGGTTTGGGTATGGCGTTACTTTAGACGATAATTTATCGGGTAAATGCTTAAAAATAGTTTTCATCGGCCTCTGCATAATTGCGGGGGCTTTTTTTATAAAAAAAAACCTCTCAAGTGTTGCTCTTGAAAGGATTGTTGGATATGATTATGGTTTATTTAATTATCGTGTAGATAACATCGACAAGCGTTAGAGGTCGTTATATTAGGGCATTGGGTACCGTCAGGCAATAAAACTGTACATTGTTTGCGGCGGCCTGTGCTTTGATTTTTTTTCTTTTCTTTTTCCGCTTTTCTATCCGTTTCGGTTACCACAATCAAAGGGCTATCTTTTTCTTTTTTGGTGGGTTTTGTTTCGCTAACAATAGGAGCGGGGTTGGGTTCTGGCACGATGGCTACATTTTTAGGTTCTTTTTTATCGGGAATGGGGTTATCGTTTATTGCGAAGCTGGGGTTATTATTTTTGCGCTCTTTGACTAATTTATTCTCACGCTCCAATTTGGCCACCAATTCGCTCAATGCGTTGGGATTATCGCGGTACTCTTCTGGGCTTATGGCTTTGGGAACTTCTCCCGTTTGTCTCATTGGGTCGTAAGTAGAGCCTACAGGCACATAGATAGACACAAAGTAATTGTCTTTAGCAAATTTGACATCTGCGCCCGACACGCCTATTTTGTTCAGATTATCTACCAACATAGCATTCAAAACATAACCTTTATAATCGCTCACTTCTACAAACACATAACCGTTGGCATCGGGCAGGCTTTGTTTTTGTACATAAGTACAAGCGCGCAAACATACGATTAAGGGCGCGTCAGCGCTGGGGGCAGCACGCAAGTCTAACGATTTGGTATTGACAAAATGATAACCTGCATATCTATCCGCTTTGATTATACTATCTTTGCGCGAAGCTAAATAAGCGATGCGTATTTTTTCCAAACTATCGGCGCGTTGATTTTCTAAAGCAAATACTTGCTGAAGGCTATCTATACGCTTTTGGTCGCGCTTTTTGCGCTCTGCTGCTGCCTTATCTACCATTACCACTTCGCGCTGGTAGCGTTGGGTTTCGTAATCTAGATAAAAATTATATTCTAATTCTAACATTTTATACTCCCAATACCAATCTAAAGCTTTTACTTGGGCGATATTATATTTTATATCCTCCAAACGAACAATCTCTCGCTGGTTTTCGTAAGCTATTTTTGCATCTTCCAATAAGTTTTGGGCGCGTATCAAAAAAGCTGCTGCAGGGCTTTTGACTTGATAAATTTCTTTTTCAGGTATGCGCAAAGCGGGGATATTAAACCCTTCCCGCATAATGTATTGGGTGTGGTCATAACTTAATTGTCCTTTTTTTACCTTTTTATGCTCTGCTGGCAGTATCTCCTGTGCCTGTAATCCTAATAAAGCGAAAAAAAGAAATAAGAATAGTAAAAGTTGGTTTTTGTACATAATGGGATTTAAAATAGGTGCGGTATAATTAAGAAGCTACAAATAAATTGTTGGTAAAATAGGTAAGCAATATATTTCTGTGCTGGGGTTGGAGTTGGTTAAGAAAATTATTGATTAATACAAAATCATCAGGCAAACTGCCCCCATCACTACCAAATAGTTGGAATATCTGCATAATACCTTCAGGTTGAGAAAGGGTTTCTGCTACCCAATTCATATCAAAAACGGGCAAGGCTTGGTTGGCAGCCAATAATTCTTCTACGGCTTGTTGCAAATCTTTGAGCAAATCAGCCACCCATTGAGCGTTGGCAGGGTTGATATTGAGGTGTAGGGTTTCTGGGCTAATCGCAGAAGCCAATTGGGTTTGTATATACCAACCTTTTCTTTTGAGTATATCCGCCAATTGAAACACAGAAACTACAGGATTATGGCTCACGACGGCCACCAAATTCATCACAGGTTCGCCCAAAACTTCTAGATTGGGTATGTTTTTAACCCCATTTATAAATTGTTGGGTAGCGCCTTGAGTTAGTGCGTTGAGTTTTAGATAACCCTCTTCGCCAAAATAATGTAAGCAAGCCCAAGCACCAGCCAAAGATGCGCCCGACTTGCTAGAGGCTACTGTAGGATTTATTATAGAATAGCCAGACCAATCAGAACAGGTATAAATTTGATATTGACGCAGTACGGCAGACTTATATAAGATGACGGAAACGCTTTTAAAGGTGTAACCGTATTTATGCAAATCGCAAGAAATAGAACTTACCCCTTCCACTTCCAACGAAAAAGGGGGAATGTTAGCCCCAAGACGACGAGCAAAAGGCAGATAAAAACCGCCCACACAAGCATCAACGTGAAAAAATATATTGTATTGTTTGGCGATTTGCCCTATAGCGACCACATCGTCAGCCACCCCGTGCGAATAATTAGGCGCAGAAGCTACAATAATAGCGGTATTTTCGTTTATCAACGCTGCTATTTTATCCGTTTCTATCTGAAAATTTTGGGGATTGACAGGTACTAAAACGGGTTTTAATCCCAAGTAATGGCAAGCCTTAAAAAAAGCAGCGTGGGCAGTACAAGCCAAAATAACTTCAGGGGTAGCAGTGGGATTTTTTTTGTCCCTAAAATAATCTCGTGCAGATTTTAAAGCCAAAATGATACTTTCTGTGCCGCCTGCGGTGATATTGCCTACTGTTTGGCTATCGCCCCCCAACACATTGGCTACTATAGATATAACGTCTCTTTCCATTTTTAGTAAGCTGGGAAAAGAAGTGGGGTCTAATACATTCTCGGAAAGATAACTTACAAAAGCTTGACTAATTACCGCTTTGGCATCAGCTGGGGGTTCATACACATAAGCAAAGGCGCGCCCTGTAGCCCAAGGTACATCTTGAGATTTAAAAGATTGTAAATTGCTCAAAATCTGTTCGGCACTGCTGCCTTCTTTGGGTAGTTTATAACTATTCATTGGTTTAATTTTTTATCAAAGGTTGAAAATGGGCGCAAATTTAATCGTTTTTTTGACTAACTATACAATTTATTAGATAAATATACCAACCTTTAGTAAATAAAAATAGTTTAACCTTTATATATTTATCGTTTATCTTAATAGCAATTGTAGTGAATAAAAAATTTAACGTGGGCATCAGCAAAACTGATGTTACCTATTTTCGGGATAAGTTGGGTATGTTGGGCTATGGCCGCCATTTTCACTTTATGAATGGGGTAGAAACGCCCCAATATGCGCGCGCTTACGCAGTAAAAGGGGAAAAGTTGGTGGTTTTGTTGGTGGTGGAGTTTGCATTTTCTACAGATTATCTAAAACAGAATATCTTGCGCTATATTGCCCAAAAATCGCCTGAAATGCCCATTAACAACAGCAATTTGATGATTTTAGCCCAACACACACACAGCACAGCGGGCGGATATAGCCAACACATGGCGTATAATTTGGTCAATCCTGGTTTTCAAGAGGATGTTTATTTGCACTACAGCGAAAAACTATCAGATGCCGTAATCGCAGCGTATAATAATCTACAGCCCGCGCGCATTTTCCAACAAACGGGAGAATTGGACAAGCACGCAGAAGTTTGTTTCAATCGCTCTATAGCCGCTTACAACGCCAATCCTGAAGTGTTGGAAAAGGTAGAGTTTAAAAATCGCCATTTGGCAGCTGACCGCACGATGAAATTATGGCGGATAGAACAAGCTGATACAGCGCAGCCTTTGGGGAGTGTGAATTGGTTTGGGGTGCATACGACTTCAATTTCTAACCGTATGGATAAAGTGTGCAGCGACAACAAAGGTTATGCGGCTACGTTTATGGAAACGCATTTGAACGAAATTTACCCTCAAGAGCCCGTTTGTGCCTTTGCGCAAGATGCTTGCGGGGATATTAGCCCCAATTTTGTTTGGGATAAAAAACATCAAGAATACACGGGTAAATCAGAAGATGATTATGAAAGCGCGCAATTCAACGGCAAGTTTCAAGCGCAGTTGGCTACAGAATTATTCGCAAAAGCCGCCAATAAAGGCGAAGAGTTGAAAGCGGAGGTTGATTATTTGGATTTTTACGTGGATATGACCAAAGTAGCGATTAGTGAAGAATACACCAACGGGAAAAAAAATCAGAGTACGAGTTGGGCAACTTTCGGATTGGCTTTTTTGGAGGGCACTACAGACGGTCAAGGTATGCCCAAGCCGTTGGGAACTGTGTTAAAAGGGATTTTTGCTGTAGCGCATCGTTTGGAAAAATTAGCCGCTTCATTGCGCCCCAAGAATGAATTTAGCCAAGATATGCTTCGTTTGCTGGAGTCGCAATATCCAAAAAAAATGTTTATGAACCACAGCAAAGGTTATGTAATCGGCACGGATAGACCCCACGATTTGATAATTCCCGACGCTGTAGACCCCGTGATAAAATATATTAAGCGTATGGGGAATAAAGAACGCCCGATAAAAACCCCTTGGGTGCCTGAAATTGTGCAGTTGCAAATTTTCATCATTGGACAAGTTGCACTAATTGGCATACCAGCCGAAATTACCACTATAGCCGCCCGCCGTTTGCGGAATACTTTAAAACCGATATTAGCCCAGCGCGGGGTTGAGTTTATACAATTATGCCCTTATGCCAACGGTTATGCGGGTTATATCACCACTCCAGAAGAGTATCAAACCCAACATTATGAGGGCGGGCATACACTTTATGGAAAATGGACGCTTTGTGCCTATCAACAAAAATTTGCAGAACTTGCCCAACAAATCTGCCTGCCTGATGAAATGCGCGCTGCACAAGGCGATACGCCCTTTTATCTAAACCACGAAGATATTTGGAAAGGTTTTGAGGATGAAACGATAAGGGTTTTTGCGCGGTAGGGTGGAAAGTAGCAATATATTTTGTAGCAAGGTAGCAAGATATTTTGTAGTAAGTAGCAAGATTTTATCTTTATACGTGATACTTTTTATCTTACTACTAATAAATTTAACCACTATGTCCGATTATCAAATTATAGAATTATTGTGTTCCTCGCAAGAGGCAAATATCGCCTTAGCTGAACAGCTTTGCATTTCTCAAGGTTGGGATATAGTTGCTATTTTGGAAAAATACGGCTATGCGCGCATACGTTTGGACGAACCGCGCAATTTTTTAGATAGTGAATTGATTTGTTGGCATTCGGGGATAACCGTTTTGCCCGATTTATTACCTGTTGCTTTGCGAAAATTGCGCTGTAGTGGGAACGAATTAACCGCTTTGCCCAATCTTCCTGCTGGTTTGTTACAATTACATTGCGATAAAAACCGCTTGAGTAGCATATTTTCGCTGCCTGATAGCTTATTGTTTATTTACTGTGATAATAACCTGTTGCGCGAGTTGCCAACTTTGCCCAATTCGTTGATAACTTTAAGCTGTAGTTATAACCAACTGACGACTTTACCCAGCGTTTGGCCGTCCCAATTGGAGTCTTTGCGGCTTAATGGCAATCAACTTAGCCAATTTCCAGCCAATTTGCCCGATAAGTTGAGGTATTTGTACTGCGATGATAACCAATTAACGGCGTTATCCGAAAATTTGCCAAGTAATTTAAGACATTTTTATTGTAATGAAAACCAACTAACGGCTTTACCCGCACATTTGCCCGAAAGTCTATCCATTTTTAGATGCTCTGAAAATCAATTAGTTAGCTTGCCCAATTTGCCCGCCAATTTGGATACGTTAAACTGTTCGCACAACCAAATCACCCATTTAGCGGATAATTTACCCCGTGGGTTGAAAGATTTAAACTGTAGTTATAATCAATTAACCGCTTTGCCCCAAAAATTGCCGAATAAGTTAGATTTTTTGAACTGTAGCAATAACCAACTGACTGTTTTACCCACCGTTTTGCCCCAAAATTTGCTATTATTGCACTGTAGCGATAACCAATTAACCATTTTACCCGAGCGGTTGCCGATAAAATTGAAAGAGTTGGATTGCAACAATAACCAATTAACCCACCTGCCCGCCAACTTGCCGAATAAACTCCAACATTTGGATTGTGCTAATAATCAACTAACGGTTTTACCCGAAAATTTGCCCCAAAAGTTGAAAAATTTGAAGTGTTTTGATAACCAATTAACGGTTTTGCCCGAAAATTTACCCGCAGATTTGCAGGCTTTATACTGTTATCGCAACCAATTAACGGCTTTACCCGAAAATTTGCCCGACAAAATCACCCATTTATCTTTCGCCAACAACCAAATTCAACAGTTGCCCGCGCGTTTGCCCACTTATCTCAAGTATCTCAACTGTTCGGATAATCCAGATTTGCGGTTTGATAAGCTAAAAAATCATATTTCTAAACGGCTAAAAGAGATTATTGTGCATAATTGCCCCCATTTTGACCCGCAATTTTTACCCAAAAATTTTATAGAGGTAGAAAAAGGGGTTTGGCATAGGCGATAGGTCGGGTTTATATTTTTTTACGATTTAGTAAAAGTTTGGGTTTTGGAAATTTTTTTTGTGTGCTAATGCGGAGGGCGAAAATTAGTGTTTTTACTTAACTTTTTTAAACTTATTGGCTGGAGCGTAACTCCAGTACTTAACTAATCACTAACAACTAATCACTATTTATGTCTGATTATAAAATTATAGAATTATTGTGTTCTGCCCAAAAAACAAACATAGATTTAGCCGAACAACTTTGCATTTCTCAAGGTTGGGATATGGCTGCTATTTTGGAAAAATATGGTTACGCTGCTATTGGATTAGATAGCGGGGATAAATTTTTAAAAAACCGAATAGATTTTTTGCATAAAAATATAAGCACTTTGCCCGATTTGTTGCCTTCAGGGGTTGATTCTTTGGATTGTAGTTATAATAAATTAACGATTATACCCAATAATTTACCCGATAGTTTGAAAGAATTGAGCTGCAATAATAATCAAATCACCACTTTTGCCCAAAACTTGCCCCCGACATTGGAGAATTTGTTGTGTAAAGTTAACCAAATTGCTAATTTTGCCCACAATTGGCCAACCACGTTAAAACATTTAGACTGCAGCGAGAATAAATTAACGGATATTCCCCAAAATTTGCCTGATAATTTGCGGGCTTTGTTGGTTAATAAAAATCAAATTGCGAATATATCGTCAAAATTGCCAGCAGCGTTGGAGTATTTTCAATGTTGCGATAATCAACTTGCCGAATTGCCTAATCATTTGCCCGCCACGCTAAAACAGTTGCTTTGCAATGAAAATCAATTAGTTAGCTTGCCCGTATTGCCGCTGCAGTTAACTTCTTTGGGTTGTTTTGCTAATCAATTAACCACTTTGCCCGCTTTGCCTAGTGCGTTGAAATTTTTGGATTGTCATAATAATCAACTTACTGAATTACCCGATAATTTTCCCGAACAGATAGAAAATGTATACTGCCACAATAACCAGTTGAGCAGTTTTCCCGCTATATTGTCGAATAAGTTGATAGAATTGGTTTGTGCGAACAATCAATTAAGCAGTTTGCCCGCATTGTCCAATAATTTGAAAACGCTGAAGTGCCATAATAATAAATTGACGACTTTGCCCGCCAAATTGCCAACTCAATTGGACGAATTGCGCTGCGAAGATAATTTATTAACGGCTTTGCCCAGCAAATTGCCCGCTAAGTTGAGATATTTATACTGTTATAATAACCAAATAACGACTGTAGCCGATTTGCCCGCCAAATTGGTGGTTTTAGATTGCCGCGCCAACCAAATAAGCCATTTGGATTTAAAAGCCAACGTTGCTTTACAAATTTTGGACTGTAGTTATAACCAATTAACCGCTTTGCCCACTTTTTTGGCTGATAGCCTAAATCGTATATTTTGCCAACACAATCAATTAACTTCGTTGCCTACAAAATGGCCTGAATCGTTGAAAAAATTGGAATGTGATAACAATCAATTGACGGTTTTACCCGATAATTTGCCCCGTAAGTTATCTTTTTTATCTTGTTCTTTCAACCAATTAATCGCTTTCCCCGACCAGTTACCTGATTTTTTGGAAGAGATAAATTGTGCTAATAATCCTAATCTGCGATTTGATAATTTAAAAAAATTGCCGCTCAAAAAGCTGCAAAAAATTATCGTGCATAATTGTCCCCATTTTGACCCGCAATTTTTGCCCAAAAAGTTTGTAGAGTTAGAAAATGGAGTTTGGGGGAAATAATAGGTAACCGATAAAGTCAGTTTTTAACCAACAACAACCCTTATTTATGTCTTATTCATACTACAAAGAGATTTTTAAACATACGCCCACGCCTTTTGCGTTTGTGGATAAAGATATTTTACTAGCCAATTGTCAAGCGATATTGAAACGCGCTCAAGATAAAAAAATTCGCATCGCCACCAAATCCGTCCGCTCGGTGGAAGTGTTAAAATTTTTGCTCGCCCAAAGCCCCCAAATGCAGGGTTTGATGTGCTACAGTGCCGAAGAAGCCGCTTGGTTGGCTGGATTGGGCTTTGACGATTTGTTGGTAGCTTATCCCACCGTGCAAAAAAAACATTTGCAACAGGTAGCCGCGCAGATAAAATTGGGCAAAAAGATTATTTTAATGGCAAATCAGCCCGAACACTTGCAACAACTGCAAAAAATAGCCGTGCAAGAGGGGATTATTCAGCCCATTTGTGTAGATATTGACCTGTCTATGCCCTTTTTTGGCTTGCATTTTGGGGTAAAACGCTCCAATCTCACCAATGCCGCCCAACTTAACGCTTTTATATCCATTTTGAACCAGTCCCCCAATCTAAAACTATGCGGTTTGATGGGTTACGAGGCGCAAATTGCTGGAGTTGGGGATGCGATGAAGGGGCGTTTGTTGATGAATAAAATTATCCAATATCTCAAGCGCAAAAGTATTAAAAAACTGCGTCAATGGCGCGCTCAAGCGGTGGAAATGTTGCTAAAAGCTGGGTTTAAACTGGATTTTGTCAACGGCGGAGGTACGGGAAGTTTGGAAAGTAGTCGAGAAGAGGGCGTGATTACTGAAGTTGCCGTCGGTTCAGGGTTTTATAGCCCCACTTTATTCGACCATTATAGCAATTTTCGCCACCAACCCGCCGCTTTATTCGCTTTGGAGATATGTAGAACCCCACAAAAGGGCGTTTATACTTGCTTGGGCGGCGGTTATGTAGCTTCGGGTTCTGTAGGTAAAGAAAAATTGCCCTTGCCTTGCTTGCCTGAAGGCTGTGTTTTGGATAATAACGAGGGCGCGGGTGAGGTACAAACCCCCGTTTTATACGCTGGAGATGAAAAATTGGCTGTGGGCGACTTGGTATTTTTCCGCCACGCCAAAGCGGGCGAACTTTGCGAGCGTTTCAACCGCTTGTATTGGGTAGAAAAGGGCGAAATTTCGCAGGAAATTTTAACTTATCGGGGAGAGGGAAAGTCTTTTGTTTAAAAAAAATAATATTTTTTTGTAAAACCTTTAAATTGCAAAAAAATACGTTACTTTTGTGCTTTCACAACTTTTTAAATTTAATTATATGCTTTTTTATCCATTTTTAAAGGAAAATTTAAGTTATACACCCGACTTAGAAAAATGTATAACTACGGCGGTTGGCAAACTCCTTAATACACCAACAGACGATAAACACCCAGGTATGCTGCTTGGTATGATACAAAGTGGAAAGACTAGAGCTTTTATCGGAATTATTGGACTTTGTTTTGATAAAGGCTATGATGTTTGTGTTGTTTATACCAAAGGAACAAAACCGCTATCAAGCCAAACTTGTAAACGGCTCACTAATGATTTTAAATTTGGTGGGGACGAAATAACTATTTATGACATTATGGCAATGTCTCCTGAGTTAAGCAATTACAAATTAAGTAAAAAACTTATCTTTGTCGTAAAAAAAGAAACAAATAATATGGATAAATTAAAAAACTTAATTTCACAAAATCAGCTTGAAACAAAAAAAATTCTCTTTATAGATGACGAAGCTGATTTTGCAAGTATTGGTTTTTTATCTAAAAAAGAACGTACTGAGTTGGCTACCATTCCTAGTAAAATAGACACTATAAGACAGCTATGCCAAAATAGCAGTTTTTTGCAAGTTACAGCTACTCCTTATTCACTTTATTTACAGCCCTACGGCAACACTCTTGAAGAGTATGAACCTATTCGTCCAAAATTCACAGAGTTAGTACCCACGCATAGTAAATATATTGGTGGAAAACAATACTTTGAAGATTCACAAGACTCCAATAGCATTTATTCGCATATTTTCGTAAGAGTTCCACCAAAAGAAATTGAGGTTTTAGGAAAAAAAGATAAACGTTATGTATCTGGTATTTTAACAAGTCCAAATTTAGAAGTCTTTAGAATGGCGATTTTGAACTATATTGTGGGAGGCACTATACGCATCTTGCAGGAGGAGAAAGACTATAAGTCAAGCTTTATTATACATAACGGAACAACAACAAAGGAGCATCAGTGGCAAAAAGAATTATTGGAAAGTCTATTGGAAGTATTTAAAAACAACACTAACTTGCATAGTGATGTAAAAAAATCCTACGATTGTTTCCAGTTATCAAGCAAATCGGATGATTTTCCTTTGTATGAAAAAGTTTTAGATGAAGTTAAACATCTTATAAGCAAAGGCTTTATTAATGTTATTGTTGTTAATTCAAAGCAACAAAAACAAATAGGTACTTTATTAGACGATGACGGACAGCTAAAGTTGGATAGCCCTCTAAATATCTTTATTGGTGGTCAAATTTTAGACAGAGGACTAACTATTGAAAACTTAATTGGATTTTTCTACGGTCGCAAGTCGCGGCAACAAGATACTGTTGTGCAGCATCTTAGAATTTATGGCGCGCGTAGCGAAAAAGATATACGCGTTACAAGGCTATACACTTCCCAAGAAATTTATGATAAATTAGAAAAAATGCATGAATTTGATACAACTTTGCGAGAAGCTTTTGAGAAAGGAATAAGTGGCGGGGATAATAGCGTAGTTTTTATTGAGAAAGATGGTAGGGGGAAATTCATACCATGTGCTCCAAATAAAATTTATACTGAAACAGAATCGCTAAAACCTTACTCGCGCAAGCTGCCTGTTTTCTTTAAAACAAAGTCAAAAACAGACCTAAAGCCGCATTTAGAGCAGATTGAGGCACTAATCAAAAATCCGCTTTTATCTGTTGAATCGCCTACTGACCCTTTTTTGTTGGATATTCGTGTAGCTTTTCAAATTCTAGCAGAAATTAATAAAACATTAGTGGATTATGACACGGAAATTAGAGTTGGTGATTGGCGTGCTTTTATGGAAACTGCTATTGAACGTGCTAATAGTTCTGTAACAAATGTTAATATACAAGATAAAATTTATTGTATTGTACGCCGAGACCGCGATATTTCCCGTCTAAAGGCTGATGGGGTAACATTTTCTGCTTCGCCAGACAATGGAGAAACGGATACTATTCCAGCAAAAAAAGTAGCAATAGATATTCCTTGTTTAATGCTTATTGAGCAAAAAGGGGAAAAGAATAAAGGTTGGTCGGATACAAAATTTTGGTGGCCAGTTTTACTCTTGCCAAAAAATACAAAACCCGCTATTTTTGTTTTGGAATAATGCACAAAACCACCCCTTAAAAGGTGGTTTTTATTTTTTATCGGCTTTTGTTAGGAATTTCTATTTTTATGCCTACTTTTGTGCCAATTTTTAAACAAAAAAGCCAATATGCAAGCAACTACTGATTATTTAGAACAAAACAAAGCGCGTTTTTTGTCCGAATTGATGGATTTATTGCGCATACCTTCGGTGAGTGCCGATAGCAAGTATAAAGGGGATGTTTTGCGCACAGCAGAAGCGTTGAAACAGCGTTTGATAGAAGCGGGGGCGGATAAGGTAGAACTTTGCCCAACTAAAGGTTTTCCGATTTTATACGGGGAAAAAATTATCAATCCTGCGCTGCCTACAGTTTTGGTGTATGGGCATTACGATGTGCAACCGCCCGACCCGTTGCATTTGTGGGATTCGCCCGCTTTTGAGCCTGTGATTAAAAAAACGGAACTACACCCTGACGGCGCAATTTTCGCTCGCGGGGCTTGCGACGACAAAGGGCAAATGTATATGCACTTGAAAGCGTTTGAGGCGATGATGCGCACCAATACGCTCCCTTGCAACGTAAAATTTATGATTGAGGGCGAAGAGGAAGTAGGTTCTGACAACTTGGGACCATTTGTAGAAGCCAACGCACAGAAATTAGCTGCCGATGTGATTTTAATCTCTGATACTTCTATGATAGCCAACGATGTGCCTTCAATTACTACAGGTTTGCGAGGTTTGAGTTATTTGGAGGTGGAAGTTACAGGCCCTAATCGCGATTTGCACTCTGGCGTGTATGGGGGAGCGGTTGCCAACCCAATCAATACACTTTGCAAAATGATAGCTTCTTTGCACGATGAAAACGGGATGATAACGATTCCCAATTTTTACGATAAAGTAGCCGAATTGACAGCAGCAGAGCGCGAAGCGATGAATCAAGCCCCTTTCAATTTGGATAAATACAAAGCGCATTTGGATATAGCCGATGTTGCGGGCGAGAAAGGTTATACCACTTTGGAACGCGCCAGCGTGCGCCCAACTTTGGACTGCAACGGCATTTGGGGCGGTTATATCGGCGAGGGGGCAAAAACGGTGTTGCCGTCTAAGGCTTACGCCAAAATTTCTATGCGTTTAGTGCCTCATCAAGTTTCTGCCGAAATTACCGAATTGTTCAAATCGCATTTTGAAAAAATAGCTCCAGCATCTGTAAAGGTAGCAGTTCGCCCTCACCACGGTGGCGAGCCTGTAGTTACGCCCACAGAAGGGATTGAATATCAAGCTGCTGCGTTGGCTTATGAAAAAACTTTCAGCAAAACGCCCATTCCTCAACGCGAAGGGGGCAGTATTCCCATCGTGGCTTTGTTCGAGCGCGTTTTGGGGATTAAGACCGTGTTAATGGGTTTTGGGTTGAACGAAGATGCTATCCACTCGCCCAATGAACATTACGGGTTGTTCAACTATTACAAAGGGATAGAAACCATTCCTTATTTTTACCAGTATTATACCGAGTTGAAAACTAAGTAGTTATAAAATAAAAAATCCCCTTTCCAATCGCGGAGAGGGGATTTTTTTATCAAAAAAAATTATAAATCTAAACTTTGGGGCAGCATTAGCAAAGAATCTAAGGCTTTGCTATAATCTAATACAGAATTTAAAAAGTAAGTGTGTAATAGCAGTGTAAATTATTTAAAACATTGGAGTTACGAGAGTGTAGATTTTTACAATAGCACGGGGTTTTATACCCCGTGCGGTAGATAAAATAAACCTTATTAGTGTTGGGTTTTACACCCAACACTCCAAAAATATACATATTTTATAAAATTTTACTCTTGCGTTGGGTGTAAAACCCAACGCTAATAAGATTTTTCACCGCGTTGGGTGTAAAACCCCACGCTCTCGCTTATTTTTATAACAAAAAACACATTATTTTTATAATTATAGTACTTAATAGCTTTTATTACACACTCACTTTCTAAATTCTGTATAACTGTTCATAAAATATGCCCAAGCGGTTTAAATTTCGGTAATAAATTTTAACTGATTAGTTCTTCAATTTTAGCAATAATTTTCCATAAAAATCGCCCTGGTATTTGAGGACCAAAAGATAAACGACTTTTGTTTCGTATTCCAATAAAATTCAGCTTTGCGCCTGCTCTTGCGCGAGCTATTAGGTCTTTCCACACAGGTACGCGGTCTGAGGAATATTTTTGCAGGGCACTTTTGAAGTTTGGTTTTGCCTTTAGTATTTGTTCTGCAAGTTGGCGACCCAATATTTCCGCATCTTCAATAGCGAGGCTGGCGCCCATTCCAATGGTGGGCATAATAGCGTGGGCTGCATCCCCAATCATAATGACATTTCCATAATCATTGTAAGGTTGGGTAGCAACGTCGCTATCTCGCATTTTCCACAAATAAATTTTAAATGAATTCCAATCTTTGACCCATTTAAACGATTTGCTGAGTATATTGTCTTGAAAAGAGCAATCTGCTGCCAGCAATTCAGCTATTTTTTGTTTTTGTAAAGCGTCTAATTCTAACCAAGTCAAATTAGGATTAACACCAGCTAAATTCCAAATTTCGGTTTGAATTTGCTCATCAAATCCAATTCCGACCGCGAAACGATTTTTGCCCATTGGAAAAAATGTAGCTGTGGTAGATTTGCCAAGCACTAGCAAACATTCTCCCGTATTGGCGGCTTCTTTGAATTCATTGGGTGCATCATTGGGTAGTTCAATTAACATATACAAACAGGAAAAACCCCTATTGTGGATATAATTTTCGTGTTTAAAGTAATCTTTTCTCACTATTGAACCAATGCCATCGGCTGCTATCAAAACGTCAAAATCAAAGACTTCATTTTTACCGTCTTTCCCTTCACAAAAAACATTGACTTTTTCAGGGGAGGCTTGAATAGATTTTACGTTGCATTGGCGATGAATTTTTGTATGACTTAGCAAATTTGTAAGTTCGGTAAGAAATTCTTGTCGGAGGACAGTTACTGTTAAATCTGGGTTTGTCGCAACACCAAATTTTTGTTTTTTATTAGTTCGTGCATTAAAAAAACTGATACGAAAGGTATTTAAACCACAAGCTAATGCTTTTTCTTTGATACCAATCTGTTTGAGTGCCAAACAAGCACGAGCTTGAATCCCATATTCAACACC
This sequence comes from Chitinophagales bacterium, assembly GCA_013297745.1. Taxonomy (GTDB): domain Bacteria; phylum Bacteroidota; class Bacteroidia; order Chitinophagales; family Saprospiraceae; genus JAAFIM01. The sequence continues at coordinate 81,120 of JAAFIM010000010.1, forward strand.
TGGGTAATCCATAGCACTTTGATTTTTGTCTAGCAAAGTTATTTCAACTTTTTCCGTGGATTTACAATATGCTTCCAAAGCAAGTGCAGTAACTAATCCCGCAGGGCCTGCACCAATAATTCCAATTTTAATCGCCATTTTATTTATTATTTAGATTTAGTACTGCAAAGGTAGCAGGTAAAGCTTTTGCAAAAAATGTCAAATGGCAATTAATGAATTTATTTGATTTTTTTTCTTAGTCGGCTCAACGAAGTTTGGGTAATTCCTAAATAGGAAGCCAATTGTTTGAGTGGAACTCTTTGAAGTAAGTTGGATTCTTTCATCATAAAAAGATAGCGTTCTTCAGCTGACAAGGTTTGAAAAGTGATTATACCCTCTACTAAATGTATAAAGTTTGCTTCCCAAATAAGTCGTCCAAATTCTTGCCAAATGGGGAAATCACGATAAAGCTGTTCCATTTGTTCAGCTTTTATGGTCATCAAAATGGTGTCTTCTATGGCTTGCATATTAAATTTGGACGGAACGCGAGCTTTTTGGCTAGATAAATCGGTAAAAAATTCATTTTCTAGTGCTACCCAGCTTGTTATTTCTTGGTCGTTATGATTGACATAAACGCGCAGACCACCAGACTTGACAAAGAAAAAATTGGTTGCGATGTGCCCTTGCTTTAAAGCAAATTTATCCTTTTCTATCTTTAATTCTTTGAAATTAGAAATAATCGTTTCCAAATTGTCAGCATTAATTTGTATTTTTGAATTAATAAATTTTTTTAGCGCTTCCATTTATTAAGTAAATAGACAAAACCAAAGTAAAAAAATGGAAAAAATAAAATTAGAAGAAAAAGAGAAAAAAGAGCTTGAAAAGTTTATGCTATCAAGTAAAAATGCATACGACAAAAAGCGTGTGGA
>JAAFIM010000100.1 GCA_013297745.1 Chitinophagales bacterium
GTATAAAACGCGCGGGGCTTTAGCCCCAAAAGCGCGAAAAAATCCTAAATCTCAATTGTGCTGGGACTTTAGTCCCGCACAACACAGAGAAATTAAAAGATAAAAAATCATACTAAACAACTTCATTATCTTTTTATAAATAAACCTACCAATCGCTACTCGTGCCGCTGTCGCTGCTGCCCCCGCCCCAATCGGATGAAGAACTGCTGTTATCTGTACTCGAACTGCTATCAGATGAACTTGAGCTGTTATCGTAAGAACTGCTCGAGCTCGCGGTATCGTTATTGTATGTGTGGTTAATAGAATTATCAATATAAACGCCCCCCACATAGTTAGTAGATGAATTGCGGTTGTAACTTGCGCTTTTATTCGGATAATTGTTATTGGTGCTGCTCGTTTTTCTCCCCAATTTGCTGAATAAAAATACCAACCCAAAAAATCCAGTAAATAACGCAGCCATTAACGTATAAAACCCCCAATCTGCACCGCTTTGTTTAGTTTCTATTTCGGAATAAACAGGCTCGTTGTTCACAATTTCTACTTGGGTGGGTTGTTGGTTTTGAGCGTTATCACTTTGGGGCGAAATCAACACTTGCGCCGTTTGCAAAAAAGCTTGATAAAATTCGCCCTTTTTAAGGTTAGGAACCAGCTGATTTTGTGAAACTTCTTCTCTTATCGCTGCTGTTAGCCGATTTTCCAACCCTGTGCCGACCTGTATCCGCGCTTTTCGTTCCGCCATAGCAATTAAAACCAAAGCCCCGTTCCCCTTTTTGCCAATCCCCCAACCGTTATACAACTGCTGGGCAAAATTTTCTACAGTTTCGCCCCCCATATTCGCCACCGTAACGAACACAAACTGCTCATTTGCTGTTTTTTCGTGCTGGTACAATAGCGTAGAAAGTTCTTCTTTTTCGGTTTTGCTCAACACGCGCGCGAAATCGTTGACAGGCGTATATTTTTTTGGACGTAGGGGCATTTGCGCCCATATTTGACCCAAACAGAGTAGAAACAGGGTTAGCAATGTAGCTTTTTTCATAGCGATAGGGCAATTGTAAGAATTTTATAAACAGATTTTTGGCAAAGATATAACAGATTTTTAAAAAAAACAAACCAAAAAGGAGAAAAATTAGCTAAAACTGCTAACTTTGCCCCTGCAAAAAACGTTTTAACCACATTCAGAGACAGAACCCCTTAGATTTTTATGAAAAAAATACTGTTATTTGCGCTTTTTAGCAGCTTTTGGGCTTGCCAACGCGAGATAGAAACCCTGCCCGCCTTGGGTTATGAATATGCGCCCCTGCAAACGGGGAAATTTATCCAATATCGGATAGATTCTATCCTTTACGACGATTACAACAACTCGGTAGATACCAACAGCTACGAGGTAAAATATGTATTGGGGCGGGAAGAAATAGATGCTGCTGGGTTGAGTTTTTTCCGATACGAACGCTACGAGCGCGCCGACAGCAGCCAAGATTGGACGCTTATCAACGTTTCAGCCGTACAAATAGAAGCTAACCGATTGCTGCACGTCGAACAAAATCAGCGATTGATTAAACTCACTTTTCCCATCGCTAAAGATAAAAATTGGGACGGACTGGCTTATATCCGCAAAGATACCACTATAGAAATTGTGGGCGGCAGCATCAACTTTTATAAAGATTGGGAAGTGTTTGAATACACAGCCGTTCATAACCCTTTTAATATCAACGGGTTTAGCTTTGACTCTACAGTTACTGTGTTGCAAGCTGATGCCAATAATCTGATAGAACGCCGTTTTAGTAAAGAAATTTACGCCAAAAATATAGGTTTGGTCTATAAAGAACAATGGATTTTGGATACTCAATGTGGGGGAAATTTGGCAGCTTGTATCAACACCCCTTGGGAGCGCAAAGCTGAGAAAGGGTTTATATTGCGCCAGCGCATTACCGCCCATAATTTTTAACTTCTTAAAATCAAAAATAAAAATAATGAACGCTAAAAAAATCGTATTTTTTAACCATAAAGGCGGCGTGAGCAAAACAACAACAGTCTATAATTTGGGTTGGAAACTTGCCGAGATGGGTTATAAAGTTCTGTTGGTAGACGCTGATTCTCATTGTAATCTTACTTCTTTGATATTAAGAGACCAATTTGATGATTTTTACACAAATGAAGAGACTAAAAGCCAAAATATAAAAGATGGAGTTGCACCTGTTTTTCGCGGACAAAGCAAACCATTAACAGCCGTAACTTGCCCTCAGCCTGCCGAAAATACAAATCTGTTTTTACTTGCAGGCCACCCAACGCTAAGCGAATGGGATATCGTTCTTAATTTTGCACAAGTTGCAACGACTGCGATACCAACTCTTGCAAATTTACCAGGAGCATATAATAATTTAATTGAATTAACTTGCAAAAAATATACTATTGACTATGTGTTAATAGATTTAAATTCAAATTTAAGTGCAACTAATCAAAATTTTTTTATGCTTAGCGACGCTTTTATAATTCCTACCAATCCAGACCCTTTTTCAAAATCCACCATAGAAACATTAGGTACTTTTTTACCAAAATGTGCAAAGTGGAAAGATACACATTTATCTATTTTTCAAGATGCTTACTATAAGCTTCCTGCCAAAAAGCCAAAATTTTTAGGCTCTGTTGTCAATAATTTTAATGTAAACAATCAAAAACTATCAAATGCTGTCGCTGCTGCTATAACCAATATAGAAGCTGCCATTAAGAATGATTTTATACCAGCTATCAAAAAAAGCAATCAAACAGAATTACTATTAGACAACTATGGTGAGAAATATGCTATAGCAGAAATCCCAGATTTTCAAGGGCTTATGTTTAAATCTCACTATATTGGAAAACCTGTTTTTGCTTTAACAGACGAAGATTTGCACAAGCCTGAACCTCCTACATTAGAACACCCCAAACCACAACCAACCACAGGCAATGTATTGGAAACATACAAAACCCTTAGAAGTAACTTTAACATCATATTTGATAATTTCGCTAATAAGTTCCTTGAATTATGCGAGCAGCTATAAATCAATTTGAGACTAATTTTAGGGCTATTCGTGATATGCATCATTTGTTTGAAACGCTAACAACCGCAAATCCAACCCAAGATTTATCCGATTTGTTGCGCTTTGAATTGATGTATGCGGTCAGTGCTTTTGATAAACTTATTCACGAATTGGTAAAATTTGGAATGTTAGAATGTTTTTCTGGTCTGCGCGAAAAAACAGATGCTTTTAAAACATTTAAAATTTCTACTGCTAGCTTAGAAGCGATTAGTCAAGCCAAATTAGACCAGCAAACAGCTTCTTCAATTATTCTACCAAATCAAACACCTGAATACTTTTTTCAGTTAGAAATTGACCTACACGGAAAAAATGCTTCCTATCAAAATAGTAGTAACGTAAGCAAAGGACTTACCTTATTTTGGAACGAAAATGATAAATGGGGTAAAATTGCCGAAGCGGTGTACAACGATAAAAATAAAAAAAGTGAAATTATTGACATACTCAACGCAATATCCGCCAAACGTCATTTAATTGTTCACGAAGCAGATATAAACCCTGTGGATGGGAATAAAAATCTTCGCGATTCTGCTGATACAACAGAAGACGTTAATTTTTTAGAAAAATTGGGTAAAGAAATTTATGAATGTGTCAAATTACAAACTCCATAAAAAAAATTATGAATAAAATCGTAGCCAACGCCACCGAAGCCGTGCGCGACATACAAGACAACGCCACGATAATGTTGGGCGGGTTTGGATTGTGTGGTATTCCCGAAAACTCTATAACCGCTTTGGTAGCAAAAGGGGTAAAGGGATTAACCTGTATTTCCAATAACGCAGGGGTTGAAGATTTTGGTATAGGGCTTATGCTCAAACAACGCCAAGTCAAAAAGATGATTTCGTCTTATGTGGGCGAAAATGCAGAGTTTGAACGCCAACTACTTTCTGGCGAATTGGAGGTGGATTTAATCCCACAAGGTACATTAGCCGAACGCATAAGAGCTACAGGAGCTGGTATTCCCGCTTTTTTCACTCCAGCGGGTTATGGCACAGAAGTAGCCAATGGGAAAGAAGTGCGCGAATTTAACGGTAAAATGTACTTATTGGAACACGCTTTTCAATCCGACTTTGCTATAGTTAAAGCTTGGAAAGCTGACCGTTACGGCAATTTGATGTTTAAAGGCACAGCGCGCAATTTCAACGCAATGATGGCCAAAGCGGGCAAAATTACTATAGCTGAAGTGGAAGAAATTGTAGAAGTGGGTACTTTAGACCCCAATCATATCCACGTAGCTGGCGTATATGTACACCGTTTGTTCCAAGGTCAAAATTATGAAAAACGCATAGAACAGCGCACAGTGAGCAAGTAATTTTTTAATCAATATCTATCATTATGATAAAATCGGCAAAGTTTGAAAATTTGCAATTGCATAAATCTATACATTTAAAAGATTTGGCAAATATCAACGTTATTTTGGGTAAAAATAATACGGGTAAAACAAGTTTGCTGAAAATGATGTATGCGACCACAAAAGCGTTAGAAAAATGTAGTCGGCAAAAATTAGATTTTGCGAGTGCGCTAAGTGAAAAAATTATTGGAACGTTCTTAACCCAAAATAATGAGCTAAAATTAGGCACATTGGTAAAAAAGGGGGCTAAAAATAAACTTTCTGCAGCATTTGAATTTAATCATACGGCTCTTGAGTACCAACAGAATTTAAATTTTTCTTTTGGCAACGAAAACAAAGGCAATATCCAAGACCACAACTATAGCCAAGATATTTCTGCCGATTTCAACTGTTTATTTTTGCCCACCCGCGAATTATTGTCGGGTTTGGATTTGATAAGCTATTCTAGAAGAAATTTTCATTTTAATTATTTTGACGATACTTATTTGGATTTGGTAGATGCGCTACAAGTTCCAAACCAACCAACAGATAATTTTCGCAAATTTAATACTCAATTAGAGCGAATTATCAACGGTAAAATTATTCAAAAAAAATCGGATACCAGCAGTTTAGAATTTGTGTACAAAAAAGGAAATGCCGAATACGCTATGCCTTTAGCAGCTGAAGGGGTTAAAAAAATTGGTATTCTCTCCCCTTTGATACAAAACAAACAATTGACTACTAACAGTTGCTTTTTTGTGGATGAACCAGAAAATAATTTGCATCCCAATGCTACCCGCGAATTTGTAAATCTACTGACCGAAATGGCAAAAACAGGCACGCAGATTTTTATCTCTACACACAGCTATTTTGTTTTGAAACAGTTGGCACTGAACGCGCAAAAATACCAAATGGATATTCCCTGCTTTTCGCTAATTGAACAAGAAAATGAAATAGAATGTCAAAGCCATAATTTGAAACTTGGGATGATTGATAATCCAATTGTAGCGGAAACTTTTGCACTTTACGATGAAGAAATAGCAGAACAGTTTAAAAGTCTAAAAAAGCATAAAAGTAATGGGGACACTAAACAACAACGTTTTTAAAGAAAGTGGGCTTATTTTTACCTTTCCCGACAATAATTGCTTTTTGTTCTCTGGCGTTGCAAGTTATCAAAACTTATCTTTGTATGGGTTTAAAGAAATGGACGTTTGTTGGTTTGATGTCAAAAATAAATTACTTTATTTAATCGAGCTTAAAGATTTTACAAACAACAATAGCAAAACAAAAATGAACACAAGGTTAGCAATGTGTGTGGAAAAAACACGTAGTTGTTTGATTATGCTAAACGCCGTTATTGACCAAACTAATTTCGGCAAACAGTTTCAAAATAACTTAGCGCATCTAAATCATATTTGGCAAATATTTGACAATACTTGGGAAATTGTAGTTTTTTCGCTTGTTCATACAAAAGCTAATGCTGCGATATACAATAACGCCTTTAATTTGGTAATATCAAACGCAATACAAATAAATCAGAATAACAACCAAGCTACCATTGTTCCCTACAAAGACCTTTTCAAAACCAAAATAAAATTGGCTGCTGTCTTGGATATAGATACAGCCAAAAACAACTTAAAGGGTATAGGTATTACTCTTACATAATCATTCAAAAATCTCTATCATTCCAACAATGGCCTTAGATAAAAATCAAATCGCTCGCCGCATCGCCCAAGAGTTACGCGACGGTTATTATGTCAATTTGGGGATTGGTATTCCCACTTTAGTAGCAAATTATATCCCTGAAGGGGTTAATGTATTCTTACAATCCGAAAACGGCTTGTTGGGTATGGGCGCGTTCCCGACCGAAGAAAATGTAGATGCCGACCTCATCAACGCGGGCAAACAAACCGTAACGATGATACCTGGAGCGGCTTTGTTCGATTCTGCCGAAAGTTTTGCGATGATACGCGGCGGGCATATAGATTTAACCGTATTGGGGGCTATGGAAGTTTCACAAGATGGGGATATTGCCAACTGGAAAATTCCCAACAAAATGGTTAAAGGTATGGGCGGGGCTATGGATTTGGTGGCTTCTGCGCGCAATATCGTCGTGGCTATGATGCACACCGACCCCAAAGGCAACTCTAAACTGTTGCCAAAATGCCAACTTCCGCTCACGGGTATGGCTTGTATCAAACGGGTAATGACTGATTTAGCCTTTTTGGAGATAAAAGATGGGGCTTTCCACCTATTGGAGCGCGCGCCCGGAGTATCTGTAGAAGAAATTCAAGCTAAAACGGCGGGCAAATTGGTTATTCCCGAATTTGTACCCGAAATGCAGTTCTAATTTTTATATAAATCACTAGTTAGCAGAACTAAATTGGTTTTTAATTAACCCAATTTAGTTTTTTTATGCTTTATTTTCTCCATTTTATACTTATGTGCAGAATAGCAGGCTTTTGGATAAACCAACCCAACCCCAATTTTAGCCCCAATGATATTTTATCCCGTATGAACGACAGCCTCGCACACGGAGGGCCTGATGCGGCGGGCATTTTTTTGTCAGATAATCAACGCTTGGGTTTGGCGCACAGACGCTTATCCATTATAGATTTGTCCCCAACGGGCGCGCAACCGATGACTTTGGGCGATTACACGGTCGTGTTCAACGGTGAAATTTACAACTATATGGATATTCGCCACGAATTGCAAACGTTGGGGCATCAATTCGTGGGCAATTCCGATACTGAAGTGTTGTTGCACGCTTATCAAGAATGGGGTTTAACCGCTTGGGATAAATTTCGGGGTATGTTCGCCTTTGCTTTGTGGGACGAGAGTGCGCAAAAATTGCTGTTGGTGCGCGACCGCTTGGGGGTAAAACCTTTATTTGTGTATCAAAAAGGGGGCGTTTTGTTATTTGCTTCCGAATTGAAAGCTTTTTTGCAATATCCCGATTTTGATAAAACGATAAATCATCAAGCGGTGAGTTTGTTCTTACAATATGGCTACATTCCCGCCCACAGTTGCATTTATCAGCACGTACAAAAGCTACAAGCGGGTACAACGATGATTTTCGCCAAAAACGAGCCTACACAAGCGATAAAATACTGGGATTTGGCCACTTGTTATAACAATCCCCAACCTATAGCGGATAATTATGCGGATATTTTAGCCCAAACAGAATCGCATTTATTGGATAGTTTGCGGCTGCGGATGGTGGCTGATGTGCCTGTGGGTGCGTTTTTGAGCGGCGGGGTGGATTCTTCGCTAACGGTGGCTTTATTAACAAAAAAATTAGGTTACAATTTACAAACTTTTACTATAGGTTTTAACGACAAAAGCCATAATGAAGCCCATTTTGCCAAAACTGTAGCCCAGCATTTGGGAACAAGCCATACAGAATTATACTGCGACGAAAGCGACTTTTTATCCGTTTTGCCCCAATTGCCGCATTTATACGACGAACCTTTTGGGGATAGTTCGGCTGTGCCTACTTTTTTGGTGAGTAAATTGGCTCGTACGCAAGTAAAAGTTAGCCTTTCGGCAGACGGCGGGGACGAACTGTTTGGCGGTTATACCAAATATGAAGCGACTTTAAACTATTTTTCAAAAATACAAAACAAACCCGCTTGGCTCAAAAAATTGGGCAAGAGCGTTTTATCCCGAATACCTTTGGGTTGGTTGGAGCGCAACAAGCGATTTATCCCCGTATTAAACCGTTATAACAATCTAAATTATAAAATTCCCAAACTGCTGAACGCATTAGACGCAAAAACCGAGTTGGATTTTTTCCTACAATCTTCTGCTTATATTCAAACCCAGCCTTTGCGCGATTTATTAGCCAATCCAGATTTAGCTACAGTAGGTTTGCAAATTCCAGAGATAAAATTGGATAAAAACAGGACAGTTTCGCTACTTTCGGCTGTTGATATACAAAATTATTTGGAGGGGGACATTCTCACCAAAGTAGATAGAGCGACTATGCACAACGCGCTGGAAGGACGCGAGCCATTTTTAGACCATATTTTGTTAGAATTTGCGCTGTCTATACCCGATAAATGGAAGATAGAAAACAGCCGCACCAAGCCCATTTTGAAAGATTTGTTGTATAAATACGTCCCGCGCGAGCTAATAGACCGCCCTAAACAGGGTTTTGCTGTGCCTATAGAGCGTTGGTTGCGCAGTTTGTTGGTGGAAGATTTGAAAATGATACAAAATGACCCCCTTTTTTGCGAAACTATGGGCTTAAATCCACAAGGCGTTTATCGTTTTATACAAGATTTTTTAGATAATAAACCCCATATCAACCCTTCCGTAGTGTGGTATATTCGCTGCTTGTGGGCGTGGCAATAATTGTGAGTGATTAGTGATTAGTTTTTAGTGATTAAGGGTGTGGAAATAATTGTTGGTGATAAAAATTTACGTGATAATATCTTGTAGAGACAAGTCTCTACACCAACGCCATCAATTTTTTTGAATATTGTATAACCACCAATAATTTATTTCACATACTTAATTGTTGATTGTAATGCAGAATGGGTATATTCACTTGCGTATATATGCTTATTTTTTCCAAAAACGGGTATATTCACTTGTGTATATATGCTTATTTTTTCCAAAAACGGGTATATTCACTTGTGTATATATGCTTATTTTTTCCAAAAACGGGTATATTCACTTGCGTATATATGCTTATTTTTTCCAAAAACGGGTATATTCACTTGCGTATATATGCTTATTTTTTCCAAAAACGGGTATATTCACTTGTGTATATATGTTTAATGTAATGCAGAATGGGTATATTCACTTGTGTATATATGCTTAACGTAATGCAGAACGGGTATATTCACTTGTGTATATATGCTTAATGTAATGCAGAATGGGTATATTCACTTGTGTATATATGTTTAATGTAATGCAGAACGGGTATGTTTACTTGTGTATATATGTTTAACGTAATGCAGAACGATACCATTTTTTTACTACAGATAGTTTAATTATTAACAAATCAACCCACCTCTCACCTCTCACTTTCCCACCACTAAAATTGTATTCTTAAATTAACCTTATATGCGTCGGGTAAGTCTTCAATCTCTAAGTGATAATTATTTTTGTACAACAATTCCAACCGACGGCGCACATTAGTCAAGCCAATTCCCCCTTTGAAATAGCGTTCATCTTTTAGCTCGGTTTTGCTATTTTCTACCAACAAATCCAACTGATTATTTTCCACGCAGATATAAACAAACACATAACCGCCCGTTAGTTGATGGCTAAGTCCGTGTTTAAAACTATTTTCCAAAAAGGTAATAAACAGCAAAGGCGCGATTTGATAAGTATTTTTTTGGTCAATATCATAATCAAAATCAATAGCGGCTTTATCCCCATAACGGCTGCGTTCTAATGCCAGATAATTTTCTACATATTTAATCTCTCGCTCCAAAGGCACAGTTTTTTCGTTGCTTTCATACAACATATACCGCATCATTTCGGACAATTGCAGGATAAGATTAGGAGCTAAATCTGATTTTTTGAGCGCGAGCGCGTAAATACTGTTTAGACTGTTGAATAAAAAATGGGGATTGATTTGAGATTTCAAAAAGCTTAGTTCGGATTGCAAAGTTTTAGTTTCCAACTCTTTTTGTTTGAGTTCCATACTTCGCTGCACGCGTTCCTGCACAAACCATTCTTTGATAATTTTAAGAATAGTCCCCAAAGATACCAACAATAACAACATCAAAAAATGGCTGCCTTGGTTGGTAACCAAACTAAATTGGGCGGCGGGTCTGCCACTTAAGTTCCAATATAAACAAACCAACTCTAAAGGGGTAATCAACATAGTAACCAACAATAAATAAGTGGTATAACTGGCAAATTCTTTCTGTTTGAGATATTTGGGTATCAAATAAATAAAATTGAAATAAACCAACACAGCCGCAAAAGCAATGTGTATCAACGCCCCGCCTACAGCTTGCACCCAATTTTCAGTTTGAGAATTAAACGCCAAAATCAAGCCCAAATAAGCCCCCCAAATCAAGCTATGATAAACAGCACGCAGCGATAACGATTTTTGTAACACGGTTGTAAAATATAAGAATTTGAACATATTTAGCGAAAAAATAAGACATTATTAAACCTTTTTAGCTTTTTTTTAACATTTTTAGCATTTTTTGCTTGGATAAGCCAACGATTAGGTTCAAAAATACGTTTTATGTTAGGTAGTTTCTTGCGCAAGCAAACTAATTTTTTTTAACCTTTATTTACACATTTCACAAACAATCAGTATGAAATTAAATCAATTAGCGGTTAGTTCTGCTATATTTGCTGCTTTGGCATTTAGCTCTTGTGTTAAAGACCAATGCACCCGCAAAGTAACCTATACCCGCCACGACCCAGTTTATCGCACTTATGCGGAAATTCGCCAGCCAATTATCCCCCAGCCAGCGCGTGAAATTCGCCAAACGGGTAAAATTTTTATCAAAGATAATTATTTGTTGGTAAACGAACCCCACGTTGGGGTGCATTTGATAGATATTCAAAACCCCAACAGTCCCCAAAATGTAGCGTTTATACCCATTGAAGGCAATATGGATATAGCTATGCGCAACAACACCCTATTTGCGGACAATTATACCGACTTGGTGGCGGTAGATTTGACCACTTTATCCAATCCCCGCATTATAGCCCGCACCGAAAACGTATTTCCTATTATAGGTAGCGACAATAATGGTATGATAGTGGATTATATCAGCAAAGAAGTTACAGAAGAAATAGCTTGCGATGCTGCTTATGGCTACCAAAATATGTGGACTAACGATATGATTATGACCATGAACGGTACCCCAATACGTGGTACTACAGGCGTGGGTGGTTCTATGTCGCGTTTTGCGTTGTATGACAAATTTTTGTATTGTGTAGACCAACAATCGCTACACGTGGTCAATGTAGCTGCTGCCGAACAAGGCAATATGTATGAAGAATCGCAAATGGCGGTGGGTTGGAATATAGAAACGATATTTCCTTCGGATAGAAATCTTTTCATAGGCAGCCAAACAGGTATGTTTATCTATAGTATAGACAATCCTAGGTCACCCGTGCAATTAAGCAGTTTTGAACACGCCCAAGCCTGCGACCCCGTGTTTGCGAGTGGCAACACAGCTTATGTAACCTTGCGTTCTGGCACCCAATGCAATAATGGCGCCAACGAATTGTTGGTGGTTGATGTTAGCAATTTGCGCCAACCTACCCTTACGGCTAGCTATCCTATGCACAATCCTCACGGGTTGAGCGTGCGCAACAATGATTTATTTTTGTGTGAAGGCGATGCAGGTTTGAAAGTATTTGATGTAGCCAACCAACAAAATATCGCTCAAAACTTGCGCTCAAGCTTTGCCAATATACACGCTATAGATGTATTGACTATACCCAACACTAACAATGTGGTTGTAGTGGGCAAAGATGGTTTGCATATTTATGACGCCAGCAATGTAAGCGGTATCCGTGAATTATCATTTATACCAGCATTGGGACATCCTTAAGTAAGCAGACAAAAACAAAGTGAATAATCGCGCGAAGCGCGTAACTACACTAATCCGTTGAGTTTCTACACTGTTTGAAGTGAGACGGAGCGCAGCGGAGCGAACAAGTTTGTAGAAACAAGGC
>JAAFIM010000101.1 GCA_013297745.1 Chitinophagales bacterium
GGAATGAAATGAAGCAAAATAAGCAAAAACGCCTTTTTCCTTACGGGAGGGCTTCGCCGTTGGCGTTGGCTTTTTTGGTACTTTTTTGCCATCAAAAAAGTACGAAAAATAAATTTTTTAGGCGCAAGCCGTTAAAAAATTTCTACCCGATTTAACATTATAGCTATTTTGTACTAAAATTAAACCTCAAGCGTAACTCCAGTAATCACTTATCCACATTTTAAACCTTTTTGGGCATGATAACCATCCATTTTGGATTAGAGCTAACCGACCGCTTTTATCCCAACCACCACACCACACAATTGCTAGCCAACGAGCGTAGTTTTTTGACCTATATGGAAACCCAACTCTGCCTGGTGCAAAAAAAAACCCAAGAAGAGTTTTTGCGTGGTGAGCAGTACAGACAATTACTTCAAGCCTATTTGGAAACCAATCCACAGGTATTTTTTGCCGATTCTTTTGCTGCCAACGGGTTGGCTACCGCCAATATGCTGCTGCAAATGAGAGACGAGTTAAAATTATCTAATTGGAATTTTGGCAAAGAATTAGATTGCCCATCCAGATTACAAGTTTTTTCATCCTTAGAAACCCTACTCAAACACGGCGACAACATTGAATTAAATGCTGGATTTGCTGATAGATTTATCGCTGTAGAACAAGCTTTGAGCACAAAAGATATTGATTTAAAGAAAATAATCCTCACAGAACCGTTTGATTTGCTGCCTGGCCATTGGCAAAGATTATTTGCCAAACTTCAATCTCAAGGGCTAAGGATAGAAAACTATCAACGCCAACCCAAACCGAGCAAAGATATAGCCCAAAATACAGATTTAGAAAACTTACAGTTGTTTATACAAAAAAAACTACCTAGCCAAACATTGCCCGCTTTACGCGCAGACGGGAGCGTATTGATATTGAGAACCCGCCACGAAAGCGAAGCCTGCAACTGGATGGCAAAATTGGCAAAACAAAACCCAGAATGGCAGCCCGTGTTTTTAATCCCCGCTCAACGCAAGGCTTTGGATATTGCTTTGATACAAGAAGGCTTGCCTAGTATGGGATTAGCTACAGCCTCACAAGCCCGCCCTACCCTTCAATTGCTCAAGCTAGTAACCGATTTTTTGTGGAAGCCGATGAACCCTTACAAACTTTTGGAGTTTTTGAACCTACCCAATAAACCGCTAAATGAAAGCTTAAGCCGAAAAATAGCTGAAGTAGTGGCTCAAAGTCCAGGACTTTTTTCTGATAGATGGCGGGCGGTGGTAGCGGAATGGTTTGAAAAAATAGAACAAAAAGCTGTAGACAACCCAGAACAAAGCAGCCGTTGGCTCAAAGAGCGAGACAAAGCTCAAGAACAGTACAAATTTTGGTTTGATAGGGTTCGGCAAGACCTAAATGCTGACGTTGCAGCCCGCACGGTGATAATTTTATTCGATTATGTCAAAAATTGGGCTATTGAAGAGCTAAGTTATTGCCAAGAACAGCTCAAAAAAATAGAAGAAAAACTCAGCAAACGCAAAACTGCTATTGGCCAACAACAAGCTGAATGGGAGCAACAAAGAAATAATGAATTGCAAACCCAAGCCCATTTTCAAAAACTGATAGAACAATCCAGCCGATTGGCACAAATACTAGAAACTTTGCCCCCACAAAACAACCGACTAAGCCAACTGGAGTTAGAACGATTGGTAAAATATATAGATGAACCCACCAACGCTAGTTATAGACAAGCAGAAAAAGGCTGTTTTGATTATGTACAACAACCCAGCGCATTAGGCCAAGCGGACGAAATATGGTATTGGGATTTTGTCAAAACCGAACAACCTTCCCTATTTAGTCGTTGGTATCCTCAAGAAATTCGCTATTTGAAACGGAAAAAATCCCAGCTAGACCCTGCCGACCTAAGCCAGCAACGGCGTTTGTGGCAACAAAAACAACCCATCTTAGCCGCCCAAAATGGATTAGGTTTGCTTATCCCAGAATATATAGAAGGCGAAGCGCAAGAACCACACCGTTTGTACGCTGATATCCAATCACTTTGGCCAGATGTGGAAAAAATTACCTACACGGGCGAAAATTATCGACCAGCCAACAACCCCGCTGAAAATTTTAACCCCAAAGTGCTCAATTTAGCCCAAATTCGGGGTTGGTCATTGCCTGATTATCAGCCCCAAGCAGCTACCCATTGGGAAGATATTGATGATATGATAGATATGGGAGAAGATATTATGGTATCTTTGCGCGATATAGAAAGTTTTAGCAGCCTAAATGAATTGATATACAAACCCCACGAATGGCTGTTCAAATATATTTTAGGACTACGCCGTTCTCCCATTCTAAACATCGTGAGCGAAGATAGCCTAAGGGGCAATTTGGCACACAACATAGTGAGCGACTTTATCCAACAATGGAAACAAGAAAGCGCAGAAAATGGCTCAAATCTCCATTTTCGCGACCAACAAAGCGTCAAAGATTGGATTGCAACCCACGAAGACAAATATATGGAACGCGAAGGGGCTATATTGAGTATGTACGGCAAAGAACCAGAAAAATTGGATTTTTTTAAAAAACTCAATCGCTCTCTTTGGGAATTGGTCAATAACATACAAGTCAATGGCTGGAGTATTTTGGGCACAGAACAAAACCTTGCAGGGCAAATTGGCAGCCAAAAAATAGAAGGACGCGCTGATTTGGTGTTGGAAAGAGGCCAACAGGATTTAGCTTTATTGGACTTGAAATGGAAAAATAGCAAGAACTGGTTGGATACGCTCAAAAATAGAGAAGATTTACAATTGGCTGTTTATGCGGGTTTGTTAGCCCAAAACTATAGCGAACACGAAAAAATCCATACCGCTTATTTTTCCCTTTTGGACGGCAAAACGGTAGCCCGCGACCAGCAAGCGTTTAAAAATGCCAACCAACCCCAAGACACAGCCAATAACCAAGCCGTGTTGGCAGAAGTGCGCGAAAAGTTCTTTTTTACCGTCGAAAAACAGCTTGAAATGTTAAAAAAAGGTAAAATTATCACCAATGTGGGCGGAAAATACCAAATAGAAGCCAACACCGATGAACAAAAACAACTTTTAGAGGTTTATAAAGCTACCGAAACAGGCAATAAATTTAACCGTTTTGGGGGATATTTTGACACTTTGCTCAATCCGTTGAAAAAAGATTAAAGGGATAAAAGCATTTTTTTTATCAATAATCAAAAAAACAGCCCTAATTTAAAAAAAAACTGTTACCTTTGCGCCCGCAAACGTAATAAAGGAAAGCGATATGAAACAACAAAAATTCTTATTCAATCTAATAGCTGCGTGCTTTTTAGCCATCAGCATTTGGGCTTATGTATTTTTGCAACAACAAAAACAAGCAGCTGTAACCGCACAAACAGAAACTACCGTTGTAGTATCCCCAAAAGATAGCGGCAGCCACGACACGGTGCTAATCGTTGTAGACAAAAAAAAGAATTTACGAGAACTTAGCCCAGAGTTGGAATTACTCAATTTTCTGCTAAAAAAAGGACGCGAAGGCATACCCGTGCTGCTACTCGAAGCTATTTTTTAGCCCCTGCTCATTTGATAATTAAAAACATTCAAATATCAGCCCAACAACCAATTGTATGAAAAAAATAACAATATTACTAAGCGTATTTATGCTGCTTACTTTAGCCGCTTTTGTAGCTCCACCCAAAAATTTCTTTAGTTTTAAAGCCAAAGATATTATTGGTCAAGACATTTCCTTATCCCAATACAAAGGCAAGGTAATTTTGGTGGTTAATCTAGCCACTCAATGCGCTTTCACCCCCCAATATAGGGATTTGCAAGCTTTGTACGAACAATATGGCGAGCACGGTTTTGTGATTTTAGGCTTTCCCTCCAATAGTTTTGGCGGGCAAGAAGCTGGTACAAATGAAGAGATTAAACAATTCTGTACCCAAAAATTTGCTATCACTTTCCCTATGTTCTCCAAAATATCAGTAACAGGCGACGATATACACCCAATTTATAAGTTTTTGACCCAAAAATCCGAAAACGGCAAAATAAACGCACCCGTAGAATGGAATTTTCAAAAATTCTTAATTGACCGCGACGGCAATTTGGTAAAAAGCTACAAATCCAAAGTCAAACCTTTTAACAAAGATTTAACAAAGGAAATTGAAAAATTGCTAAACAAAGGGGCTAAATAATACGTTTATAGCATAAAATAAATAACCAAATACTTATATTTTATGCGCAAAATTAGCTTTCTATTCGCTTCAATACTTGCTATCTTATCAATGGCAGCTTTTGTAGCCCCGCCCAAAACCTTTTTTTCTTTTTCAGCCAAAGATATTATTGGGAATGAAACCAGCCTCTCCTACTTCAAAGGCAAAACAATCTTGGTGGTTAATTTAGCCACTCAATGCGGCTTGGCTACCCAAATGCAAGAGTTACAATCCTTGTACGATAAATATGGGGAAGATGGTTTGGTCGTTTTAGGCTTTCCCTCCAACTCCTTTGGGCAAGAAGGTAGCCAAAATGCGGATATCCAACTCACCTGTACTAGAAAATACGGAATAACATTCCCAATTTTTGAAAAAATAGATGTAAAAGGCGATGATATTCACCCCGCATATAAGTTTCTAACCAGCAAAAGCGAAAATGGTAAATTTGATGCACCCGTAGAATGGAATTTTCAAAAATTCCTAATCAACAAAAATGGTAATTTAATCTCCAGCTTCAAATCCAACACCAGCCCTATGGACAAAACCATCATTGATGCCATAGAAAAAGAATTGGGGCTAACGCTAGCGCCAGAACCTAAAAAAGATAAAAAAGCAAAAAAGGATAGAAAAGATAAAAAAAGGGATTAATATCTCTACTCTAAATTTCATCATTTTTTGCCAAATAGCAAATAAAAAAGCGACTAATCCAGAACAGATTAGTCGCTTTTTTTATTCAAATCAGCTACCTATAAAAACAGGTAAAAATACACTATTGAGCGTAACCCAAACCTTTGCAAACATCAACCACAGCACGAACAGCAGCAGCAGAAGAATTTAACAAAGCTTTCTCGTCCTCCGTCAATTGAAGTTCAATAATTTTTTCAATCCCATTAGCACCCAATACCACTGGCACACCCACACACAAATCGTGAATACCATACTCGCCATCTAAGAAAGTGCAGCAAGGGAAAATGCGTTTTTCATCGCGCACTATGGCAGAAACCATTTGCGCAGCAGCAGCACCAGGAGCGTACCAAGCTGAAGTTCCCATAAGATTGGTAAGTTCTGCACCACCATTGATGGTACGTTTAACTATAGCATCCAACTTGTCAGCAGCTACCAATTCGGTAACAGGAATACCCGCTACTGTAGTATAACGCGGCAATGGCACCATAGTATCGCCGTGGCCGCCCATCAATACGGCTTGAATATCACGGGGCGAAGTACCCAATTCTTCAGCCAAAAATGCACGATAACGAGCTGTATCCAAAATACCAGCCATACCCATTACCCGACTAGAATCCAACCCCGCAGCTTTAAAAGCCGCATAAGTCATCACATCCAAAGGATTAGAAACAATAATAATGATAGGATTGGGAGAATACTTAAGGATATTTTGGGTAACTTCAGTTACAATTTTAGCATTAGTACCGATTAAGTCATCGCGGCTCATACCAGGCTTGCGCGGAATACCAGCAGTAATAACCACAATATCAGAATTGGCGGTCAATTCGTAACTACTACCGCCCACCAAACGAGTGCTATACTCATCAATGGGAGCTTGTTGCCACATATCTAAGGCCTTACCTTTAGCCATATTATCGTTTAGGTCAAGTACAACAATTTCGTTGACCAAGTTGTCATGGGCAAGTACATTAGCGCAAGTAGCACCTACGTTGCCAGCACCGCCTACGATGGTTACTTTTTTCATTTTAAAAATTTGAATAATTAAATGATTATGGATAAATTTATCAAAAAACGCCCCAAAGGTAGTTATTTATTTGAAAATACAATCTTTTTTAATTTTTTTTTATAAAAAACCCCACTTTATTTATTTTTTTTACGTTGAAATAAGGAAAAACTTTTATCTTTACGCCCCGAATAGGTGATAAATAACCATAAACACAACTTTATTTTTTTCAAATTAAAATCTTTGTTTTGTATGAAAAAGTATCTTTTACACGCCGCGCTTTGTATGCCTATGCTTTGGGCTGCCCAAAGCAGTTACGCCCAACATCAGCACCGCGGCAGTTGCGGCACAACCATTGAGTCGCAAGACGGCGTTTTAGACCGTATGTTTGCCAATCGCCGCGAACGCGAAAGTTTGCTAGCCCGCCGCGATTTGATGTACAGAAGCGGCGATAGCATCACTTATATTCCCATCCAATTTCATATTGTGGGTAACAACAACGGTACTGGCTATATTGATTTGGACAATCTATACGCTGGTATGTGTCGTATCAACAACGACTACCGCGACCAAAACATACAATTCTTTATGTATGGCCCGCCGATTTATCTCAACAACGATAATTTGTACGACAACGAGGACGATAACAACCGCTCTATGTCTATGTACTTGATGAGTGTGTACAAAACCCCTGGCGCGATGAATATATTTGTAGGGAATAACATTATAGACCCTCCAGGTCAAAATGGGCGAACATTAGCTTATTATACACCTTATCCTGATGTTATCTACTCTATAAAAAGCACTATCAATAGCACCTCCAAAACCCTTTCTCACGAAATTGGTCACTTCCTAAGTTTAGCTCACCCTTTCGTTGGTTGGGAAAACGAAGACTACTATGATGTAGCGGCTGTAAGTGGCGGCAAAGCACCCCGCACGATGGGCAACCGCCAGGTGGAAATGGTAGCTCGTACTGGTGGCACAGATAACTGCCGCTTAGCCGCTGACGGTTTTTGCGATACCAAACCTGATTACAACTTTGGTTTGTATGTAAGTACTTGCAACATTAACCCAGCTAGACCCGCATTTGACCCAGATAGTGTACGTTTAGATAATGCTTCTGCTGCTGACAACTATATGAGCTATTTCAATGATGCATGCACGGACAAATTCTCTAATGAGCAAAAAGAAGCTATCGTTTTAGACGTTATCCAACGCGGCTACGACCGTTTAGCCAAACCAGACACTACTCCTGTAGTAGGCAATCCAAGCATAGAGTGGCCAAATAGTGCAGCGCCTGCACCCTACACAGTTACCCAATTGAGATGGACACCAGTACAAAATGCTGTTTATTATGCTGTCACCATTGACGAAATGTTATTTAATGGTACTATTCCCAGCAACGTCCGTCCTGGACAAGGTCAATGGGTAACCAAAGACCCTTATTTGTGGGTAACATTAGACCCTAATAAAGATTATCGCTGGAGAGTGCGTGCTACAAATGCCGTAGATTTTTGTGGCTTTAATGCTAGCCCATTTGAAAACTTTGAAACTTTCAACTGGATTTCTTCTGTCAACAGCACCAGCAACATCCAATCTTCTCGCGTATTCCCCAACCCCACAGGTAGCAACAAACAAGTATCTTTGGAAGTGAGCGTAGCCAATAACACTGAAGCTAACGTTTCTATCCAAAACGCACTCGGCCAGCAGGTTATGGGCAAACAAAATTTGGTATTGGTACAAGGCAGCAACATCCAAACTATGGATTTGTCTATGTTCAAAGCTGGTATCTATTTTGTAAATATAGAAACATCAGCAGGGAACGTAACCCACAAAGTTATCCTTTCTGAATAATTCACTTGAAAAGCGGAGCGTGTTAAGCGTTTCCGCTTTTTTTTTATCATTTTTTTTCAGGTTATAGTTGCTAGTCTATTTTTTTTGGTTAATTTTGCCCCCGAATTGCAGCCCGCACAACATAAGCGGTTGTATTTTGCTTTTATTTTATTATCAATAAAAATTTTTCTATCAAAATGGCGACTAATCGCACCTTCACAATGATTAAACCCGATGCGGTAAAAGCTGGTCATATCGGGGCTATCCTTAACGACATCAACGCAGCAGGCTTTCGCATCGTTAGCTTAGAATTAAAACAACTCACCCGCCGCCAAGCCGAACAATTCTACGCTGTGCATAGCGAAAGAGGTTTCTTTGGCGAATTGGTTGACTTTATGTCTTCTGGCCCTATCGTTGCGGCTATTTTGGAAAAAGAAAACGCTGTAGCTGATTTCCGCACGCTTATCGGCGCAACCAATCCCGCTAATGCAGCTCCTGGCACTTTGCGCGCCAAATATGCAAAAAGTATGGGCGAAAACGCAGTTCACGGTTCAGATAGCGACGAAAACGCTAAAATTGAATCTGATTTCCATTTCGCTACTTCTGTACAGTTCTAATTTTTTACCAAATTTTTTTTATAAAAAAAGCCCAATCTTCAGCGTTTGAAGGTTGGGCTTTTTTATTTATTGCAAATCCATATATTTTTTCAACTCTACCAATTTCATCATACAATCAATTGGTGTCATTCTGTTGAGTTCCATCAAATTAAGCGCTTGTTCTATTTTATCCCAACGGGGGTCTTTGGCAATTTCAAAAATAGACATTTGGCTGGGCGTAGTGGCTACTTTTTGCAGTTTTTGTGCTAATAAATTCCCGCCCATAGCTTGGTCTTTTTCCTCCAACTCGTTGAGAATTTCTTGAGCGCGGAGTAATAATTCGCGGGGCATACCCGCCAACTTGGCCACGTGGATACCAAAACTATGCGCCGAACCGCCCGCTTCCAACTTGCGCAAAAAGATAACCTTTCCCTGCACTTCGCGGGTAGAAACGTGGTAATTTTTAACCCGTTCCAACCTATCTATCAAGTGGTTGAGTTCGTGATAATGGGTTGCAAATAAGGTTTTGGGTCTCAACAAACTATTATGCAAATACTCGCCCACAGCCCAAGCTATAGAAATCCCGTCGTAAGTGCTTGTGCCGCGGCCGATTTCATCCAATAAAATCAAACTGCGTTGGGAGATATTGTTCAAAATACTCGCTGTTTCGTTCATTTCCACCATAAAAGTAGATTCGCCCGAAGAGAGGTTGTCAGACGCGCCCACGCGGGTAAATATCTTATCCACTAATCCTAAACGCGCCTCTTGTGCGGGAACAAAGCAACCAATCTGCGCCAATAAACTGATTAAAGCGGTTTGTCTCAATATAGCCGATTTACCCGCCATATTGGGGCCTGTGATAACGATAATTTGCTGTTGCTCGCTATCCAAATACACATCGTTGGGAACGTACAATTCGCCATTTTTAAGCTGTTTTTCTATAACGGGATGGCGACCTAATTTAATCTCTATCTCCAAACCCTCGTGCAATATGGGGCGGTTATAATTATTGAGTTGGGCGACTTGCGCAAAGGACAAAAAACAATCTAATTGCGCGATAAGGTTGGAATTGGCTTGTATGGGGCGGATATATTCTTGCAAATCGAACAGTAGTTGGTTGAAAATAGCCCGTTCTTGCGCTATCATCTGCTCTTCTGCGGTCAAAATGCGCTCTTCTAAGGTTTTCAACTCTTCAGTAGTGTATCGTTCTGCGTTCGTAAGGGTTTGTTTTCTGTACCAATGGGCTGGAATCTGCTCGCTACCTTTGTATTTGTTGGTAACTTCCAGATAATAACCGAAAGCATCCGTGCGGCCGATTTTGAGGGTGGGAATACCCGATTCCAACATCGCTTTTTGCTCTAAATTGCTGATATAACCGTTGGTATTTTTGACCAAACTGCGCAATTCGTCCAATTCTGGGTTAACGCCCTGCTGGATATAGTCGCCCGCATCCATTTTGACGGGGGGATTTTCTACGATTTCCTTAGCCAAACGGTCGTGGATAAGCGCGCAAGGTTGCAATCTGTCCGCAAAAGATAACAATTGGGGATTATTGCACTGCGCAAGTAGGGTTTTTATCTCGGCTATATTATAAAGGGCTTTTTGCAACTGTTTCAAATCCCTTGGGTTGACTTTGGCGACGGGAACTTTGCCTATCAACCGCTCCAAATCGCCTATGGGTTTGATAAGTTCGGTTATTTGGTAGGCTATAGGTTCATTTTGTACGAAAAAACTAGCCATATCTTGCCTTGCGTTGATAGCTTTCAAATCTTTAAGCGGCAATAATATCCATTTTCTCAACAAACGGCTGCCCATAGGGCTAATGGTATAATCTAAAACATTCAACAAACTCTTGCCTGCTGGGTGTAGGGGTTGTACCAACTCCAAATTGCGGACGGTGAATTTATCCAACCACACATATTTATCGGCTTGTATGCGGCTGATTTGGTTGATATGTTTGAGGTTATTATGTTCGGTAGCGGCTACATAATGTAAGACAACTCCAGCGGCTATAGTGCCGAGTTTTAACTCTTCTATCCCAAACCCTTTTAAGGAATGTACTTCAAACTGTTTTAATAATTTCTCTTGGGTATAATCTTCTGCAAATATCCATTCATCTAATCCGTATAAATAAAAGCTATCTTCCCAGCGTTTTGTCCATTCTTTTTGTTTGGTTTTGGATACTAAAATTTCTGAAGGGCTAAAACTTTGCAATAATTTTTCCATATAAGCTATATCCCCCTCGCTAATCAAAAATTCGCCTGTAGATACGTCCAATAAGGCTATACCTACATTTTCTTTTATATCAATATGTAAAGCGCATAAATAATTATTGCTTTTGTGGTCAAGCACATTATCGGAAAACACTACCCCTGGGGTTAATATCTCGGTAACGCCTCTTTTAACTATTTTCTTTTGGGGCGAGGGCTTTTCTAATTGGTCGCAAACGGCTACTCTAAAACCAGCTTTAACCAACTTGGGTAAATGAACTTCTATAGAATGGTGGGGAAATCCCGCTAATTCTACCTGCGAGCCGCCATTATTGCGTGAGGTTAGGGTTATGCCTAAAGTTTTGGCTGTCTGTATGGCATCTTGTCCGAATGTTTCGTAAAAATCTCCTACTCTGAACAATAATATAGCGTCGCCGTGGGTGGCTTTCATCTGATTATATTGCTCCATTAGGGGCGTTTCTGAACCTTTTTTAGTTTTTGACATATTGTGGTGAGAGGTGAGGAGTGAGAGGTGAGGAGTGAGAGGTGGGTGGTGAGAGGTGGGTTTTTAGTTGCTCGTGGCGAGTTTTTAGTTGCTCGTGGCGAGTTTTTGGTTGCTCGTGGCGAGTTTTTAGTTGCTCGTGGCGAGTTTTTGGTTGCTCGTGGCG
>JAAFIM010000102.1 GCA_013297745.1 Chitinophagales bacterium
GTCTCTGTTTGAGGTCGCGCAAAACCCGCCGTTTTAAATCATAAGGGGGTTTTTCAGCATAAAACTCTATAAATACGGTAGTTTTGGTATAAAAATAAAAACGGTTGATTATTGGCTTATCTTTGTCGTCGTACAAATACTTGGCAGAAGGTTCTGATTTTTCGTTGTATTCGTGTTTAATCCTCACAGCAGATTTATTGGCAGGATTAGGTTCTATAAAAAAATTGCTAAATACACTAGGGTCAGGCTGGTGCAAATCTTGGCGGCTAAGTCGGCCAGTTTCATCATAAAAACGCAAATTAATCAATCTGCGTTGTTTATCATAATTGGCTACACAATTGCTATAACTTTCTAAAAAAGTATTGCTGGGATAGCGTTCTGTTGTACGGCTACCTTTTAGTAACTTGCCAGTTTTTTCTATGGCTTTATAACAATGTTGTTCTATGGTTTCTACCTGCCCGAATAAAAACTCGTTGGAAAAACTACATTGATTTGTTTTTTTGGTTTTTTTTTGCGCAACTGCCTCTGTAAATAAACAGCTACAAAAAAGGCAGATTAAAGCTAATAATTTCATCATTTTGAACGAGATGTAACTATAACACGAGCTAATTGATATGTTTGACGGGCGCAAAGTTAATCAACATTTTGAAATTAGCAGCTTTTTATTTTTTTTTTGACTACAGTTATCAAATACTGTGCCACATTTATCCAAAGTCTCTATGATATTTTTTACAACATTAGTCTATTTCAATTTTTTTGCTTAATTTTGCCCAAATTTTGTCTCATAGCAATTCCCTTTGATTATTTAGCACATATCCATTTCTATATGAAAACAATTTTTACCCTATTTCTTTGCTTATTATTTCGTTATGCAACCGCACAAATTGCGGTCATCAATGAATTTGCCGCCGACCCCAGCAACTTTGACGGGCAAGGGGGCGAATTTATCGAATTATACTGCCCTGTAGGTGGCGGTGCTTGCGACATAGGCTGCTGGTCTATTTCGGACGGGCAAGGGCTTATCACCATCCCCAACGGCACAACTATAGCTGCGGGTAGTTTTTACCTAATCGCTTACGCGCCAAGTTTCAACTGTGACACTTGCGACTTTGCGGGTTTGCCTGTGGATTTGAATTTAGCCACTTGCAACTGCCAAAATGGGGGTGCCTACAGCGCAGCCCCCAACGGACAGCCTGTGTTGGTATTGGGGCAAGGCAACAATGCGGGTGAGGTGGTTTATTTGTACAACAATTTGAACGTTTTGGTAGAAACCTGGAAATTTGATAACGCGGCTGGTGTAAGCATGCCTATAGGGGGTACTATACTTGCTGCTGCCTCTAATGGTTGCGCGCCAAGATTAATAGATGTAACCGCCCCAACCAACCCGCAAGTCGTTAATGTAGGCTCGCGCTCTGTAGGATGCAACACTTCCTATACCCGCACAACAGACGGGGGCAACGTTTGGATTACAGACGACCATCCCACCCCCAGAGCAAGCAACAATTTGCGCGGGGCGGCTTCTTTTTCGTACCAATACAGCATTGACGGAGGCGGTTGGCAAACGTTCAACCCCAATAACACCAATACCAACACTCAGGCTAGCAGTTTAGTACTGTGTTCAGGCGCAAGCATACAGTTTAGAATAGCTGTGCGCAACTTCCAAAATGTATTAGCCCAACAGTACAACAGCGCGGGCTTGTTGGGTTCTTATTTTCAATCTGCACAAACAGGGCGTATAGATTGGCCTATTTCGCAAGGATTGGGCGCTGCCGACGGCGAATTTTTCTATTTAGTTTCCAACCCACTTACCTTACCCAACGGGATTAGCAATTACACCCTACAATGGGCAGATTTTAGCCGCGCTTTGGGGAGTAATTTGGCGAATAGCAGCAATGAATGTTATGAGCGGATGAATGTGAGCATCAACCGCCGCGACCAATTAGTTTCTGCGCAAGTGGTTTGTTCTGACCCTTTTGCGGGAACGAATACGATTATCACCAATCCCAGCACAGCTACAGGGCTAAGTTATCAACTTTTTGATGATATTGGCAATCAAAGCAATCTAGTACAAAGCAACACTTCAGGCATTTTTCAACTAGTAGCCTCCGCTACACCCACTGTGGGTTATTATGTGGTAGTCAATGGACTTTGCAACAGCATCACCGCGACTCCAGCCGCTTTGAGTTTCTGCCGTGCGGATATACCTTGCCCTGTTATTAACACAGATACGGTAAAAATTAACTCTGCCGTCTGCAACTCGCCCTGTACTGCTTGCCCCAACGATGTGCTAAACCTATTCGCAAACGGGAATAACTTACCTGGAGGGGGAACTATAGAATGGTATAGCAGCGAAACTGCTGGTTTCAACCCTTACGCTGGGCAGGGGGATTTTATTGGGCAAGCGGTTATACCCAATTTGCCCGTATGTACTGCGCCCGCTCCCCGCTTAAATGAGGTATTATACCGCCCCGCTGCCAATAATGGCTCTGTACCCGATGGCACTTGGATAGAGTTGATTGCTCCCGCGGGTACGAATATAGGCTGTTATGTGATAACAGACGGCGATTGGACGGTAACAATTCCCCCCAATACCACCGTTCCCCCTGATGGAATTTTCTCTATAGGCAACGGTTCTGTGCCCGCTTATGCGGGAATTAGCTTTGATTTGAACGTAGCGACTTGCAACTGTGCGCGCGATACCACTTTTGGCGCAGGTGGCAACCTGTTAAACCTCACCGATGCGGGCGAATACTTAGCTTTTTTCAACAATTCGGGTACTTTTATCAACGGTTTGACCTGGGGAACACCTATACCTGTCAATAGCCCAGGGCAAGGAGCGAGAGCCTTCGCCAATATCATTCAAACAAGACCCATAGCAGGCTGCCCAGCAGCAGTTAGTATACCCACAACGGGCTACGAGACCCATCCAGGAGGGGTCGCAGTTAACGCCTCCATAGCCAATATCCCTGATGGTTCTGGCACTTGGGCAGCACAGGGGGGCGGTTCGCTCAACCGTTGCAACTATTCCCCCACCCCAACCCCTATGCCGTCGGTCAATTACAGCTTACCCACCACCGCTTGCAACAAAACTTTATACCTAAAGGGCATAGTTCGCCCCCACCCCAACACGATAAGTTGCCCCAACACAGCCGCTACAGCATTTACACGAGAATACCAACTCAATATCAGTTGCCCCACAGCAACCTTAAGTAGCCCAAGCACAGCAGTTTGTGGTAATAATTTACCCGTAAGGTTGGATATTAGCACTACAGGCTATCCCAATGGTAGCAATTTGAACATATCTTTCACCCGCAACGGCAGCAACCAATCCACCACCGCTACTGTAGCCAGCAATACGGCTAGCATATTCGTTAGCCAAACGGGGAATTATCAGCTTACAACCTCCACCAGCGCAGGATTATGCCCAGCAGCAGCCACAGGTTCGGCCAGTGTGCAGGTTATACCCGTGCCAGCTACTCCCAATGTACCCAGCAATGTAGAGGCTTGCGAAAACACTCAAGCGATTATTTCCGCATCGGGTGCGGTAAATTACGAATGGTCTTATGTTAGCAATTTTTCGGTGATAGCGGCTACAGGTTTAGATTTTAGCGCGACCGTTCCCAGCACCGTTTTTGTTAGGGGAATAAACGACAATCCCGCCGCGCCACCAGCCATTTCTTGCACAGGCAGCCCCAAATCTATAGTGATAACCTCCAAACCCTGCCCAGATATTACCTATCCGCTCACTTGGTTGGATTTTACCGCCCAAAGGTTGGAAAATGACGTGTTGTTGTCTTGGGCTACAGGTTCGGAACAAAACACTTCCCATTTTGATATACAGCATAGTTTGGACGGTATCCGTTTTGATAAAATTGGAACAACTCAAGCCGCAGGACAGAGCGCGCAACGGCGCGATTATTCGTTCATACACGCCCAGCCCTCCAATGGTTGGAATTACTACCAAATCAAACAGGTAGATTTAGACCAAAGTTACAGTTTTAGCCCCAAAGCCGCCGTTTATCACGAAGATGCGCGCCCTTATTTTGTAGTATATCCCAACCCGATTGTGGGGAATAATTTGCAAATTCGCTTTTTCGACAAAGTACTCCGCAATAGCAACCTAACCGTTTATAACAGTTTGGGACAGTTGGTTTTTAGCACAAAATTGGATGCTGATGAGCGCAATTTTTCCTTCCCTTTGCAACAACTAACCACTGGCGTTTATCAACTTGTTATCCAGGATAATTTGCGCAGCTATTCGCAAAAATTTGTTATTGAGCGATAAAAAAAATATCCGTATAAAATAAAAAAACCTCCCAGCTTATAGTTGAGAGGTTTTTTTATAGAAAAAATATACGTTTATAGCGATTATTCTACAATCATTTTTTGCACAAAAATAGCATTTTCTGCCTGTACTTTTACAATATAAGCAGCGGCGGGTAAATTATTTATTGCTACAGTTGAATTTGCATTTTGTAGATTTTGTTGAGCAACCAACTCGCCCAAATAGTTGTAAATGTACAAATTAGCATTTTCTAAACTAACGCTTTCAGCAAAACGCAGGCTAAAATTGCCCTTGTTGGGATTGGGTAAAATTTGGAAACTATTTTCTACCCTTTCGCTCGCCGATTGATTAACCCCCATACAAATTTCGGAGCGGATTTCATCTATGTTGGTATTGACCGCAGCGTTGAAATCAAAGTAAATATGCGCTTGGCTGGCTATAATCTCGTTTCTATTGGATAACGAAGCTGCCAAAGGCTTGATTTTATACTTAATATAACCGTGAGAAAGGGGTTCGTTGCTAAAAGAATCTGCTAACATTATATCATCAAAATACCACTTAGCTATAACTTTAGCCTGCCCATTCACCACCACATTATCAAAAACTAACCTATAATCGTGGCTTGCTGCAATCTGCTGAAAAGTTGCAATATCTAAAAGATTGGATAAAGTATCCTCCACCAGCACATATTGAGCGTAAAAATTGCCCGTATTTTGAAAACGGATAGTATAGGTTAAATCTTCTTCCAACTCCGAATTATAGTTACTACAAAGCGCATCTTTATCCGCGTTTATATCGTTGGGGTCATAGCTGGAGCGCACTATATCATTCATAATATGTTGATTATTGGTTAAATCCGCATCATTAGCTACAATACCGTTTAAAGTATGATTGATGGCTGTACCCAAAGCTACAGAAGCATCTATGTCAATCCAAACCCAAATTGTGCGGGTTTCAAACGGGGCTAAGTTGCTAAAATTAAAACTTAAATTTTGTCCCGCCTGCACGCTGGGTTCGGACGAAGTGATAAAATTAACATCGCTATCTAAATCCAAAGACAAACTTCCGCTAATTGTGGTTGCACCCACATTTTTATAAGCAATATATAACACAGCATCAAAACCCGACCGATGCCAACCGCCAAACATATCCACTTCTAAGTCGTCAAAATTACCCGCTGGGCTAACGATAAAATCATTATTGGGATAAGACTGAAAATTTGCACCTGTAGTTATAGTATGAAATGCTGGCGAAACTGAAAAATAATTGCTGTTATAAAAAACAGGCAAAGAAATAATGCTTGTGGTGTTGGTGTCCAAAGCTAACGAATAAAAACCGCCCGCATTGGTAGCTGCCGCGAATGAATTATTGCTCGATGTAAGCAACTGATTGGGTACTGCTATATCTCCAGCATCAAAAACACTGTTAGCATTTAAGTCAAAATAAACCTGCCCAGATGCGTGGCTGAATATCAAACAATTATTAGGATTGCTGCTAAGATGGCAGATAGGCAAATGAAAAGGTGCTAGAGAGTCAAAAGGGGGCATAGGAACTGCAAACCTGTTAGCTAATAGCGGGGGAAGATTGGGAATACAAACTACATCTGTAGTGTCGCAACCCAACCATTGAAGCGTGTTTGGCAGCACAGGAAGGCAACTTAATTGGGGGTTATTGCTACAGTCCAAATGAACTAAACCGCTAGGCAACGCGGGCAAAGTGGTGAGTTGATTGTTGGCACAATTTAGTGTAGTCAAACCAACAAATCCCCCCACACCCGTTAAGCTGGAAATACCTTGCTGGCTAACATCTAAGTAGGCTCGCGTGGCTGCAGCGGGCAGCAAATTATCATTTGCATCAATACAAGCGGGGCATTGGCTACGAATAGCATTAGCAAAATTGGCATCGGGTATATTTTGCCCCTGCACAGAAAACGCGCTGATTATGAGCGCAAAAACAGCATAAAAGTTACGCATAGATTGGAATAAATTTAAACACGATTAAAAAATTGGGCAAATATAAGCAAGTGTTTTTATATCAAAAGCATAAATTTTAAAAATTTACAATTTCTTAATGTTAGTAAAATAAAAAAACCTTTCCAGCATATAATTGAAAAGGGGTTTTTATTAAAAAAATGTGTTTAGTAAGGTTTTACAAGGTAAAACAAGCAGCAATAATATAAGGCGCGCTCAATAGCGTGGGGTTTTACACCCCACGCGGCAATAAAAATTTTATCAAAATATATCATTTTTTTATTTGATTTCGTGCGTGGGGTATAAAACCCCACGCCATTGAGCTCGCAAACTGTACACAGTTTTTCTTACTAAACATCTCTTAAAAAAATATAACCGTTGTAGCGATTTTATTCTACAATCATCTTTTGTACAAAAGTAGCATTTTTATCCTGCGCTTTGACAAGGGAAAAAATACAGCAAAAAGCGGCGATAAAAGATAAAATAGTTCGCATATTGTTTTAAAATGTTTAATTAGGTTAAAAAATATAAGCGCAAAGTTAATGGGTTATAACCTGCCCACAAAACCTTTTTTTGCCAAAATGTACGTTTCCAACCCCTCAAAAGGTGCGAAAAAGATAATAAAAACTATCTTTGCGCCAAATTTTTACTCAATTACGGAATATATTTAAAATGCACAATCCTTTTATCCAATTAAAACCGCAAAAAGACGCTTCTATCAAACGCTTTCACCCTTGGGTGTTTTCGGGAGCTATTCAAAAAAAATCTACCGCGCTCAACGATGGTGACTTAGTGCACGTCTATAACTCTAATAATGAATGGTTAGGTTGCGGACATTTTCACGACGGCAGCATAGCGGTGCGGATTATTTCTTTTGATACGCCCAATATAGACGAAGCGTTTTGGCAACAAAGAGTTCACAACGCTTACCAACTGCGCCAAAAACTCAACCTAACCGACAATACTAACAATAATTGCTACAGGCTAATCCACGGCGAGGGCGACCAACTGTCTGGGTTAATTATCGATATTTACAACCAAGCGGCTGTAGTGCAAGCGCATTCTATAGGTATGCACCGCCAAATTGAGGCTATAGCTACAGCTTTGCGCGCCGTTTATGGGGAAAAATTAACCGTTATTTACAATAAAAGTCAAAACAGTTTGCCCGATAATTACGGACATACAGCCAAAGATGGTTTTTTATACAATCCCAACCAAAGCGAGCCAGAAACTATAGCGGTAGAAAATGGGGTTAAATTTCATATCAATTACCAAACGGGGCAAAAAACGGGCTTCTTTTTAGACCAAAAAAATAACCGAGAGTTATTAAAACAATTCAGTCAGGATGCAACCGTTTTAAACACTTTTTGTTATAGTGGTGGATTTTCTATGTACGCGCTGCAGGCTGGGGCTAAATTGGTTCATTCTGTAGATGCTTCAGAAAAAGCTATAGATTTAGTCGCTAAAAACTTAGTTTTAAACGGTTTAGACACCCAACGGCACGAAAGTTATTGCCAAGATGTGCTAAAATTTATGGCACAATGCGAACAAAATTACGATGTGGTGATATTAGACCCGCCCGCTTACGCCAAAACTTTAGCCAAAAAACACAACGCCATCCAAGCCTACAAACGACTAAATATAGCTGGTTTAAAACAGGTCAAAAAAGGGGGCTTATTGCTAACTTTTTCCTGCTCGCAGGTCGTTACCCGCGATTTATTTGAAGGTGCGGTAGTGGCAGCAGCTATAGAAGCGGGTAGAAATGTGCGCATTTTGCAACATTTAGCCCAATCTCCCGACCACCCGATTAACATTTTTCACCCAGAAAGCAGCTATTTAAAAGGTTTACTTTTGTATGTAGAATAATTATTAGTTGTTAATGATTAGTGATTAATTGTTAGTTGTTAATTATAAGCCCTAAATTTTTGTTTTAACCCGTACATACCAGTTGGTATAAGCCCTAAATTATTATTTTAACCCATACGTACCAGTTGGTCTAAGCCCTTAATTTTTATTTCAACCCGTACATACCAGTTGGTCTAAGCCCTAAATTATTTTTTTATTGGTACATACCAGTTGGTATAAGCCCTCAATTATTATTTTAACCCATACATACCAGTTGGTATAAGCCCTAAATTATTTTTTTATTGGTACATACCAGTTGGTCTAAGCCCTAAAATTTTATTTTGCTTATACGTTTGGGTTGGTATAACTAATAAAAAATTACTTGATTTTATTAAATTTAAAAAAAGTACTCTACATTTTAGTTTTAGTCCTTTAATTCAATAAAAAAAATGAAGAACAAAATGTTAAAAACTATGTTTTACACAGCGATGATATGCAGTTTATACAACTGTGCCGCCACTCGCATAGTCAAACCTTTGGAAGCCAAACAATGGGCAGCAGGCGCAGACTTGGGCGGGGCGATTATAGACTTTGCTGGGGCTAAAATCCCTTTGCCGCTTACTTCACTAACAGCCGCTTACGGCGTAGATAGCCAATTAACCGCTTTTGGCGGTTTGCATACTACAGCTTTAGCCGCTGGAGTGGTACAAATGGAATTGGGCGCAGTCCGCAGCATTTTTGCGCAGGACAAAAACGGGTTTAATCTAAGCGCGGGCGCAACCGCCAATTTTATGGTTTCTACTTGGGACGGCAAAGCGCGCTTTTATCCCCAGTTGGATATTAACGCTTACTACACTTACGGGGCAAAAAAACGCAATTACGTGTATTTGGGCATAGCCAACTGGTTTGATTTGCAAGCCCAACAAGCGCATCAACAAGATAACAAAGAACATTGGATACCCAACTTAGCTTTAGGGCATACGTTCAGAACCAATAAAATGCGCTATACTATAGAAACGCGCTGGATAGCTCCTCTTTCTAGCAACCAAAACTTGGTGGTAACCTACAACGGCATAGGCAATCAGGGCTCTTTAGGTTTATTTTTTAGCGTATTTCGCACCTTCTAACCCCCTAATTAACTAACTACTAATGCCTAAATAACTAATCACTAACCATTAATAACTCTCCACTATTATGCGCAATTTATTCCTAATCGGGCTAATGTGTACTTTTGCAAGCTGTTTGCGCTTGGACAGCAATTTATTCAACCCCAACGAAACCGTAATCACTGAATATAAGTTTGAAAATTACACAGGCCGCCGCGAATGTGCCGAAATAAGCAGTCAATACAATATCCCAGATAGTTTAATCAATTTGGTACAAATACCCGTTGGCACTAATAATGAAAAAATCTACGCTGTGTATATTGGCGATGTCAACCGAATAGCTACAGACACCGTGTTTTTGTACTGCCACGGTAACGCCGAGCATATGGATTTATATTGGAACAGAGCCAAATTATTAGCCAATGTAGGCAGCAAAAACCGCTTTGGGGTGCTAATGATGGATTATCGCGGTTATGGTTTGTCTGAAGGCACGCCCTCCGAGAGTAATTTGTACGAAGATGTGGATGCTTGCGCCCAATGGTTGTTCAATCGGGGAATGCGCAACGAGCGGATTATATATTATGGGTTTAGTTTGGGCAGTTCAGCCGCTACCGAACTCACCGCCAACCCGCGCACATTCAACCCCAGCAAGTTGATTTTAGAAGCTCCTTTTGCTTCAGCTGAAGTGATGGTACAAGATGCAGCCCGTTTGGCTTTGCCAGGTTCTTTTTTTGTAAATTTGAAAATTGATAACGCCGAAGAGATTAAGAAAGTACAACAGCCTTTTATGTGGATACACGGCGAAGCCGACGATTTTTTGAGCATAACAGCCCACGGCGAAGTTGTTTACAACGCTTATCAAGGCAGCTATAAAACCGCTTTACGCGTAACCAACGGCGGGCATAGCAACGTTCCCACCATTCACGGTTTTGATAATTATAATAATGCCATTTTACAATTTATAACCCGATAAAATATAGTTATGTCCACACAATCCCGTCGCAATTTTCTCCGCTTTCTGGGGCAAGGCGCAGCATTTATGGCTTTGTCGCCCCTTTTATCCGCCTGTCAATCTCAAAATACCCCCAATGTGGTAAAAAATGCGGGTACAAAAACTTTCCCCGCGATAAAATCATTAGCTGCTTTATTGGAAGATAAGTTAATTTTAGCAGAGGGGTTAAGCTACCAAGTTGTTTTGAAATGGGACGACCCTATCAGCGACAAAGACCAATTTGGCACCCACAACGATTATTTAGCTTTTGTGCCATTAGACCCCAAAAATCCCAACGATGGGCTGCTGTGGGCTAATCACGAATATCTAAACCCGCTATTTATACACGGCAACAACAGCAACGAGTTTGCGAAAAAAACCAAAGCCGAGTTAGAGAAAGAAATGTATTCAGTGGGCGGTTCTATCACCCGAATCAAAAAGAACGAAAAGGGCGAATGGCAACCCGTTTTCAACGACAGCCACAACCGCAGATATACAGCCGCCACGATGATA
Organism: Chitinophagales bacterium; assembly: GCA_013297745.1. GTDB lineage: Bacteria > Bacteroidota > Bacteroidia > Chitinophagales > Saprospiraceae > JAAFIM01. The sequence continues at coordinate 10,711 of JAAFIM010000102.1, forward strand.
CCTTTTGCTAATAATCAAACCATTTTGGGTAAGAAAGAAGCTATGGGTACGTTTGGCAATTGTGCTGGAGGCGTTACCCCTTGGGGAACTGTGCTAACTTGTGAGGAAAATTACGATATGTTTTACGGCGAAACCGACTACAGCGACCCCGCCAAACCCAAACATATCCCCTCTTACGCCTACGGTTGGGATTTGCATTTTGACAATCCCCCCGAACATTACGGCTGGGTGGTAGAAATCAACCCTATGACGGGCGCGGCACAAAAACACATCAGTTTGGGGCGTTGCGCGCACGAATGTGCAACCTGTGTGCCACTTGCTGACGGTCGAGTGGTTGTTTATACGGGCGATGAT
>JAAFIM010000103.1 GCA_013297745.1 Chitinophagales bacterium
TATTTGATATTATAATTTGCGTTGCAAAACGTATCAATAGCGTGGGGTTTTATACCCCACGCACAAAATCAGATAAAAAAACAGATATTTTTGGTTATTTTGATTAAAAATTCATTGTCGCGTGGGGTATAAAACCCCACGCTATTGATACGCAGCGTAGAATTGATATTGTCAATTAAATACTTTTTCATACTTAGTTGGGTGTAATAATTAAAAAAGTTGCTGAATAATTATGTTATAAAATATATTTTTTCAATCACTAACAACTAACAACTAACAACTAACAACTAACCACTAATAACTAACAACTATCTTACCAATTCCCAAGCTACGATACCCACACAAACAGATATATTGAGTGAGTGTTTGCTGCCAAATTGGGGGATTTCTACAGCATAATCACAGCGATTTAATACTTCTTGAGCTACGCCCTCTACCTCGTTTCCAAAAACAAGCACGATAGGGGGCATTTTTTTACAATCTAATTCATTCAATAATTGGTTTTTTAATGTAGCTAATGATATACTGGATACGGTTTGTTCCACGCCAATAAGTAGATAATTTTGCGCTTTATAAAAATCTAAAGCTGCCAAACTACTTTGGAAATAATGCCAAGATACAGATTCGTCAGCTCCCAAAGCTGTTTTTAATATATCGCGGTGTGGCGGTTGGGCTGTTATCCCGCACAAAGCTAAGGACTGCAAGCCAAAAGCATCAGCCGTGCGGAATGCAGAACCAACATTTAACGCAGAGCGTACATTGTCCAACATAATTACAATTTCGTGTTTGGGCTGAAACTCGTCCGCAGATACGCGATTGAGTTCGTCCATAGATAGTTTTTGCATATTTTGTATAATTTTGTTCTTTATGAAGCTGTTTAGTAAGCAATTTTTTACATTTTCAATTAAGGAAAACAACAGTTTACGTCTTTTAAGCAACAGACTAAAGTCTGTTGTAATCGTTTTTTGTTCTTCAACGGGTTAAAACCCGTTGGTATTGATTGATAAAACTATAAAACGCGCGGGACTTTAGTCCCAAAAGCGCGAAAAAATCCTAAACCTCAATTGTGCTGGGACTTTAGTCCCGCACAACACAGAGAAATTAAAAGATAAAAAAAATCATACTAAACAACTTCTATATATAATTTCAATCAGAAAAAATGGATAAAATTAGGCTGTCCTTTAGGCTTTTATCAAAATAGACGAAAATAGTTCGGTTTTTTCAAACAAAAAAGATATTTATACAATAAAATGCGGCAAAAAACGTTAAATTTGTCCAATTAATTCATTTTATGGTGGAAAATATCAAAAATGGAATGATATTTGCAGACAAAAATCATACTCAATAACTCTTTTCTTTAATTTTTTTACAAAAAAAACTATTACGATGAAAAAAATGCTTTTTTTGGCTATCTGCTTTTTAGGTATGAGCCTTAGCGTTTTCGCCCAAAAAGAAAGCGATAAAACGCTGGTTAAAACATTAGACCCCACAGGTTCTACTTCCATTGCCTTTTTGTTTAAAAATGCTGGTATCAACGCCGTAGCTACACCCAATATCAATATGCGGGTAGAGTTGGAAATCCACGCTAATATGGACGAAACGACCCTGCAAAAACTAATATCTGCTGGTCGCTACACTTTGGAGGGCAAAATGGAAGATGGTGCTTTCAATATCTATGCGCCCAACTTGGAAAAACGGGTTACTGTAGGCGGCACAGACTTGGAAGAGCAAGTGTATATCAATGTGAAAATGCCCCCCAACTATCTTTTTGATAAAGAAAAAGGAATCATCGTTAGAGATGTTACCGATTTTGTACAAAGAGGAGAATCTGAATCTCGGGTGGCAGAAATGCGCATTTTTAAAGAGCTAAAATTTGAACAGGTGCAAATAAAATTGGTTCCGTTGAAAAAAGCACCCAGCAAAAAGTCCAGCAGTACCAATTCTAAATCAAAATCAAAAGATAAAAGCGGCGAAAGCACAGCAGCTCCCAACGCTTCAAAATTGAACAGCAACGGCGGCGGCAAAGATACCAAACACGGCGATATTCTAATCGATAATATCCCTATTGAAGGCTACTAAGTAACTGAACAAAATGGAAGTAATTTTTATGCTTTACTATAGTTACGCTTCTATCACTTTTTTTAAAAAAGTTAAGTACAAAAGCTAAATTTTCGCCGTGCGACGCCAAAACCAGCGTATGTCGCGGAAAGACGACCAACCGAGCGTAGCGAGGGCAGTAGCTTTTTTGCAACGCAAAAAACGTCGGCTTATAGCGACGGTTTTGCGCTTATTTTTGAAAAAAATATAAGCAAAAACGCCTTTTTGGCGTTGGCTTTTTTGGTACTTTTTTGCCATCAAAAAAGTACGGAAAATAAATTTTTTAGGCGTAAGCCGTCAAAAAAATTTCTAACCTATTTAATTTTTAGTTTTTTTGTACTAAAATGAAGCTTCAAGCGTAATTCCAGTTATTCACTTTGTTTTTGTCTACTTACTTAATAGCTAATTTTTTTTCTAATAATACTTCTTAACTCATTTTTAAACTTGTTTGCTAATATGAAAAAAATGTTTTTTTCCGCGCTTTTTGCCCTTGCTATGCAAGCTGGCTTTGCGCAAGAAAATTCAGAGAAAAATCTGATTAAATCTTTTGACCCACAAGGTGCAGAAGCTATCGTTTTGGATATGAAAACGAAAGAAATCACAGCTACCGTTTGGAATGGTGGAATGATGCGGGTAGAATTGTTGATAAAAGCGAATATGCCCGATGTGGTGCTTGACCAGTTGGTAAAAGCTGGCCGTTATACGGTAGAAGCTACCAAAAATGACGATGGAACTTTTACCGTGACTGCGCCCAATTTAGCCAAAACGGTTACGATTAAAGGTAAAGATTTGGAAGAAGAGGTTTTTGTGGTGGTACAAACCCCTACCAAATATCTAGTAGCTGGCAATAAACTATCCAAAGAAGAATCGCTGGTAGCCGCTCGTAGTGGCAACGAAGAAGCAGACAAAGCCGCAAGAGCTAAGTTCAAAGCAATTACTGACAAAATGAATACAGAGGTGAAAGTGATGAGTACGCTCAAAAAACAGCCTAAATTTGCACTCGCTCCTGGCGATATTAAAATTGATGGCAAAGCGATTGAGTTGAAAAAATAATCATATTTGCTATAAAATAAAAAAAAGCGTAGGTTACACAACCTGCGCTTTTTTTATGCGTATCAACCACTAATCAAATTTAGATTCTATTTGTTTGAGCCTTAATTCTTTTATATAAATATCACTTTTGCCTGATATTTTGAGCCTATAAACGCCCCTGTTGTTTAACGCCAAAGGGATTTGGAACGCTTGATTAAACTCACCCACAAATGCGGTCAAATTTTGGCTGGCTACAATTTTATCCTCTGGTATTTCGGGTTTGTTGGCTAATAAAATTAATTCTATCACAATGTCTTGCTTTTTAGGGCTGCTAAAATTAACCTTAATATCCCGTTTGAAATTACTGCTGCTAATTTTCAGATTTTCTAAAGGCGTTTTGGTGTTTAGTATTTGCCGCGTCCAACTCTGTTCGTTGAAAATCCAATTTTCTGGGTCTAAAATTACCTCTTTTACCCCTTTATTAACGCTAAAACTAAAAGTCTCACTGGGGCTATTTTTAAGCTTTATATCTTGGGTAATTTTGCTGTTATCGTCCAAAATAAGGTCAATTTTGGCTGGCATAGTAAATAATTTTTCGCTATTGCTGATTTGTTTAACCACCACCTCAACCGCTGCTTTTTTATTGCTAAAAGTTACCTCAAATTCAGGATAACCATCATCATAAACCCATTGGTCAAAAAAGTAGTTATAATCTTGGGCTACGTTTTCGGAGGCGTAATACTCGCAAAGTTGGTGAAATTCTTTAGTATTGATGCTGCCTTTTTTCAACCTTTTTTGCTCTGGGATAGCTTTTAGCATCTCAAAAAAATAAGCTTCTCCCATTATGCCCCTTATCATGTGGATAACGTACATACCTTTGGTGTAACCAATTTGGGCTGCGTATTCGGTTTTGGCTGCGTACAAAGTTCCCGCTTCAAAGTATTCTTTTTGGTCTAAAATCGCCTGAAATACGTTCAAACCGCGCTTATAAGATTGCCAAATGCCCTCGCCATACGCTGCAAAAGCTTCTGTTATCCAAGCATCTTTACTGGTTTGTGGGTAAATATGGCAACCAAACCACATTCGGCTTATATTATGCACCAATCTGTACATGTGAAAAGATTTCATATCTTCCAAGATAACCAATCCTTGAGCTGGAATCCCGGTTGCGTTCAGTTCAAAATTGATATTGATAACCGAAAAGCCTTCTTTGCCGTAAGGATAACGCCCGAAAGTGTTGGTCATACAGGTCATAATCTCGCTGCATCTGTCCATCATCCCCTTAGATTCTTCCATTTCTTGAGGCAATACGTAAAAATTAAGCGGGAATTTTTCCCTGTTTTCGTTGGTGAAATTTACCGTCGTTTTGGCGAAGTTGGAAACGGCAAAACCTACGTGCTGCGGCTCTATAGGGTAGCGATGCCGCCATTGAAACGTTTTAGTTTTATCCCCTTTTAGGGTGTTTTCCAACACGCCGTTGGCTACAGCTATAAACGGGATTTGGTTTTCTTTCCCGTCTGCGCCCACAAATTTAGCCTTGCGGTCTTCTATAGTGATGTCAATGTGCAGCGAATCGGCTTTGTCCGCGTTTTGGGGGTTGTTGGGAAACCATAAATGCGCAGATTGGGGATAACCTATAGTAGCAATAAGAGGCAATTTATCTTCGCCGTGTTGTTGATAAACTAATCCAACGGTTGCATTTTCGTTGTTTTCTGCCGAATTTTTGTACGTTTCTTGCACAGCCGCCCCTTCATATTTTATGGTTAAGCTCGTTTTTGTATCTTTGTTTAAGCTGTTTTTGAGGTTAATCAATAAATTATTACCTTTTTGTTCAAAACTTTCAGCTTCCGCTATGGATAAAACTTTCAACTTGTCGGTAAAAGCCAACCAAATTACTTTGGTATCGGCTTCTTTTGCTATAAAATCTATGCGCGTTTCTGCCTTTATAAAAGGCTTATCCAATGGCACTTCTACCTTTAATGCGTAAAATTGTACATCAATATCTTTCGCGCCCGCCATTTTTGCGCTTTTGGCGGATTCTTCCCAACCGTATTGGGCGAATAAAGGGGCTGATGTTAGCCAGAGGGCGGACAACAACAGCGTTTTTTTCAACTGTTTCATACTTTTGCTGATTTGATATTTTTGGTTTAAGCCACAATTTTGTTTTTAAAACTGAATCTAACCTTGCAATTTTCTTGCCAAAAAGCCGCGATTAAAGCGCAAACATAAACTTATTTTGTATAAATCGGTTAATTTTTCTCAAAAAAAAAGCCTTATCCCGTAGGAAAGGCTTGCGCTATGCTTTATTTTTTCTTTTTAGGCTGCTTTTTCTCCTTGCCGAATAAATCCAATTTTGCACTTTCGCTGGTGAAAACGGGCTGTTCTATAGGCGCGGTGGGATTGTTCCAAGAGGTGGCTGGGTCGTAATCGTCTTTATGCACTTTGTCCACATAAACCCATTTTCCCTTTTCCAACTTCATCCCGCAATAGCTGCCGTCGGGTATGTTGCTGGAGGCTTGCCCTTTGACGGGCGCGCCCGCTACCAAGTGGTCGTAGATTATCATATCGTCAGCCGCCGAATAGTTGAGCGTGGTCATCACCGTAACCGAGTATTCCATTATAAACCGTTGCACCGTGCGAGTTTTGCGCATATTGTCCTGCATTTCCAACACGGGATAACCAAATTTTGGCTTGCCATTCTCAAAAAATAATACTTCTACCAACTTGCGCTTGTTGAAAAGGCTATGGGCGTTGTACCCAAACAACAAGTACATTTTCTTATCCTCGTGTTTGAACGGGACGAGATTATAGTACAAAGCCCCATACCATTCGGCGGGTTTTAGGCGGGTGGTAAAGGGTTGTTTTATCGTGGCGGCTTTATCCACCAATCTAAACACGTCCCCTTTTTTGGTGCGAATCAAGCCCCCGTATAAATAGCTGCTGTCGTTTTGAAAAAATTGCCAAGTATAAATAGCAAAATCTCCATCTTCAGGCTGCTGCACAGACACGCCCTGTAGCGCGCTTTTGAAATCAAAATCTGCCGCTGCGGGCATTTTCAGCGCCTTTTCCAAACTCACCGTCAAACTGTCATAAGCGGCTTGTCTGTTCGCAGCTGTGCTATCTGTCAATAAGATATTCGCCCATTCATTGGCTTGCTGTATGGCTTGGCCAATGGCTGTGTTGCTGCTGTCAATCTGTGGCTCTGCCATTGCGCAAAGCATCAATAAGGTTGTTCCGTTCATAAGTATCTGCTTTTTATACGGCTATAACTGATTTGCTGGGGTTTTATTGTGTGAATGGGTTAGAAAGATAGAATTGTGTATAACAAAATTATTGTAGTAAAGGTTGCCCCTACGATTTTGGACGATTAGATACATTAAATTTTTGATTTTTTATCTAAAGATTTGCTTTTCGCTTTGGCTGATGCTTTTTAAATTTAATTTAGTTAAATTCTGTAAATTCCGCAAAGGTTCTAAGCTACTGATTCGTGTAAAACCATAATATAATTCCCTCAATTTAGACAAATTCCGCAAAGGTTCTAAATTGCTGATTTGTGTTTTTGTACAATGCAATTCTGTTAAATTAGATAAATTCCGTAAAGGTTCTAAATTGCTAATTTGTGTATATGAACAACTTAAATAAGTCAAATTAGATAAATTTTGCAAAGGCTCTAAACTGCTGATTTGGGTATTGCTACAACGTAATTTAGTCAAATTAGATAAATTATGCAAAGGTTCTAAACTGTTGATTTCCGTAGAACTACAATCTAAATAAGTCAAGTTAGATAAATTACGTAAAGGCTCTAAATTGTTGATTTCCGTAGAACTACAATCTAAATAAGTCAAGTTAGATAAATTACGTAAAGGCGTTAAATCATAAATTTGAGTATTTCTGCAAATTAGCTCTGTCAAAGATTTCAAATTGTCTAACGGGTCTAAATTACTAATTTGGGTGAAACTACAAGTAAGCTTTGTTAAGTATTGTATTTTATTTAAAAACTCCTTGTCTTGTGGATTAGAATATGTATTTTTTATAAAAATCGTCTTCCATTCTTCGCTCAAATGGTTCCACCATTCCGCACTAAGAAATTTTTGTTTTTGAATAGGATTTCTTATAAATTTATAATATTTTGCAATTTTAAAATATGTATCTTTTCGTTTATCACTTAAATCATTCCACCATTCTATATTGAAAGGATTTTGTTTTTTTATGGGAGTAGAAAGCGAGGCTCTGGCGGCTGGGTTCATAATAAACTGATACAGTTGCGGGATAAAATCCTGTAGGGTTGGTCTTTGGGCGGCAGTTTGTAGGCTTTGGCTTAGGTAGTTTTGTATAAACTCGGGCAGCAGTAGGAAGCGTTGGTGGGGCTGGGGTATAGCCAAGAAGTGCGGTTTTAGCGCGGGGAGTATAGGCAGCAGTTTGTTTTTTATCAATTCGTCCAAGCTCGTCAAGTGTTGGTATTGGCCTGTGCAGCTTGCCGCGAAAGGGTGTATGCCCAAAAGTAGCCTATACACGACTATAGCCAAGCTAAAATAATCCCAAGAGGCGGCAACGGCTTGTTTTTTGAGGTCTATGCCCGTGTAGTATTCGGCTGGCGTATATTCGGGCGTGCAAACATTGGCTGGATATTTTAGCACTCCATTTTGGCAGATTTGCAGCGAATCTGTGTCTATAATAGACAAAAAGCCGTCGGCGCGCACCATTACATTATCGGGTTTCAAATCCACGAGTACATATTGGTTGGTTTTATGCAATTTTTCTACAGCGGCGAGTAGATTATAACATAATTTTAGCCTTAAATTCATCGCTTGGGGCTGGTCGGGCAAAAAACGCTGCCATTGGGGATATTTTTGTATAAATTTATCCTTTTGTTTGTCGCTGTTGGGTGCGGGTTGGCAAAGGATTTCTAACTTATCGCCCTCTACTTTTGGCATCAAAAACCCGATAAAATTCCCATTTTCCCAAAGGCTGTGCGTAGGCCACACCACATCGTTATCGCCCGCTTTGTTGGGATTATTTTGGATAAGGTAGTTTATTTTATCCCGTTTATAATCTGTCCTATATTGGGGCAAAAATACTTTGGCTACCATATTGGTAAAATTAGCCGTGGTTATGCTGTATAATTCGGATTCGCCGCCTTTAGCTAAGGGTTGAGTGTTATAATTTTGCAAAGAAATAGGCGCGGGCTGTCCGTTTTTATTGATGGCTAAAATCATAGGTTTTTATAAATTATTAGGTGAAGTTGTTTAGTATGATTTTTTTATCTTTTAATTTCTCTGTGTTGTGCGGGACTAAAGTCCCAGCACAATTGAGATTTAGGATTTTTTCGCGCTTTTGGGGCTAAAGCCCCGCGCGTTTTATAGTTTTATTAATCAATACCAACGGGTTTTAACCCGTTGAAAGACAAAAAAACGATTACAACAGACTTTAGTCTGTTGCTTAAAATACATAAATGGTTATTTTTTTTAATTGAAAATGTAGAAAAATTCTTACTAAACAACTTCGGTGTTAAATAATGACATAAGTATCAAGAACAATTTATTTGAGATTATAATTTGCGTTGCAAAACGTATCAATAGCGTGGGGTTTCGCTTCGCGGTTCTACCGATTTACACCCCGCGCACAAAATCAGATAAAAAAACAGGTTTTTTTCTTTGTTTTATTATAAAATTATCGCCGCGTGGGGTATCGCTTACGCGCAGCTTGATGCAGCTTTGCTGCCTCTGCGGTTTAAACCCCACGCTATTGAGCGCAAATGGCTTATAAATTTTAATTACTAAACAAGTTGGTTAATTAAATACTTTTTCATACTTATTTTATCTTGATAAAGGGTTAGAAAGAACTATCTCGCAGTTTGGATTTTTTTGCTGCAAGGCTTGTATTTGTCCGTTATGGATGGTTATATCACATTCCAAATGGCTTAAATTCAATAAATTATGCAAAGGTTCTAAACTGCTAATTGTTGTGCCGCCACATTCCAACCGCTTCAAATTTTGTAGATTGCGCAAAGGTTCTAAACTGCCCACTTGCGTATTCCAGCAGGCGAGAAAAGTTAGTTTTTCTGCATTGCGCAACAGTTCTAAACTGCTCACTTGAGTAAAACTGCAATCTAATTCGGCGAGATTTGGCAAGCGGTGCAAAGGTTCTAAACTGCTGATTTGGGTACATCTACAGGCTAATTTGGTCAAATTTGCGAACTCGCGCAAAGGTTCTAAACTGCTGATTTGGGTATAATTACAATCTAATTTGATTAAATTAGGCAACGCTCGCAAAGGCTCTAAATCGTAAATTTTGATTCTGTCCCGCTCGTTGGTATCAAAACTTCCCCCACAAGTTAGCGAGGTCAAAGCTTGTATTTTATCAAAAAAATCGCTGTTTTCTGGGTCGGATTTGGTGTTTTTTTTAAATATATTTTTCCATACTCGGCTCAAACCATTCCACCATTCCAAATTGATAGTTGGGTGCATATTTATTTTTTTTAACGGTTATAACTTTATTTTACACTTGGGATGCTTTTGTTTAAAAGCCCGCATTTCTTTGTCGTTAATTTGTGTGTTTATAAACGTTAAATTGCTTAACTTGTACAAAGGTTCTAAACTGCTGATTTGTGTATCGCTACAATTTAAGAAAATCAAATTAGTTAAATTTTGCAGAGGCTCAAAACTGCTAATTTGGGTAAGACTACAATCCAATTCGGTTAAATTAGTCAAATTGCGCAAAGGCTCTAAACTGCTGATTTGTGTTCCTCCAAAATCTAATGCGGTTAAATTTACCAAATTTTGTAAAGGTTCTAAACTGCTGATTGCTGTACCATAAAGGCGCAATTCGTTTAGATTGATTAAATTTTGTAAAGGTTCTAAACTGCTGATTTTTGTGGCTTCAACATTTAAATAAGTCAAATTGATTAAACCCTGCAAAGGCTCTAAACTGCTGATGTTTGTCCCTTCAAAATCTAATGTGGTCAAATTTATCAAATTGCGCAAAGGTTCTAAACTGTTGACATTGTAAATTTTATAATGGCAATCGAAATAGTCCAAAGCCCAATTGTTTAATTCGGTCAAAGCGTATATTTCATCAAAAAAATCGCTGTTTTGGGGGGTAGAGCGGGTGTTTTCGTCAAAAATGGTTTTCCAGTCATCGCTTAAAGCGTTCCACCATTCTAAGTTTAAATTTGTGCGCATTTTATTCTTAATTTTTGTTTTTAAATATGTTTATTTTAACTCTATTTCAGCCAACACGCGCCATTCTTCTACGGTTCTTTCCGTTTTGACCAGTTGAATTTTATCCAAAAGGATGGTATGTAAGAAAGTTGCGCCCAATTCGCTGATAATTTCCTGCTTTTTGAAAATGGGCAAATTACCGTACAAAAAACTAATATGGGGGATAAACGGTTGTATGTTGGTGTGGGTGAATAATTCTTCAGCTTCTTGCCGCGCTATCAATAACTCTTCGCTGCCTGCTGCGTTGAAAAACAAACATTTATAATATAATTCCAAATAGGCAATGCTGGTGAGTTCTGCTTGGATAGGTTGCAATAATGCTGTCCAATTTTTGAGCTTCTGCAAAGCAATTTCTTCACTATCCGTAATCCCCGATAATAGCGTAATATGGGGAGAAAATGCAGCCGTTTGATAAGTTTTGCTTAGATTATTAATTAATTCGCTTATTTTTGCCGCTGTTTTTGCAGCTGGCATCAACCAAAGTGTTAACATTTTTATTTTATTTATTTTTTTGCGGTGGGGCGGTTTGCGGGGTGCGCTATGCGGTATAAGGTATGCGCTGTAAGCTATGCGCTATGCGGTCGCGTTATTTTTTAAAACCATTCATTAACAACTAATAACTAACCACTATTTTATGATTATTTTAGCTATAGAATCCTCTTGCGATGATACTTCGGCAGCGATTATACGCGACGGGAAAGTGTTGTCCAACATAATGGCCACCCAAACCATACACGAAC
>JAAFIM010000104.1 GCA_013297745.1 Chitinophagales bacterium
GTAGCGAGGGCAGTAGCTTTTTTGCAACGCAAAAAACGTCGGCTTATAGCGACGGTTTTGCGCTTATTTTTGAAAAAAATATAAGCAAAAACGCCTTTTTCCTGACGGGAGCCCTTCGGGGTTGGCGTTGGCTTTTTTGGTACTTTTTTGCCATCAAAAAAGTACGAATAAAATAAATTTTTTAGGCGTAATCCGTCAAAAAAAATTTCTAACCTATTTAATTTTTAGTTTTTTTGTACTAAAATGAAGATTCAAGCGTAACTCCAGTTATTCACTTTGTTTTTGTCTACTTACTTAATAGGGTAAGAATAGATAATGTTTATTTTAAAGTTTGCTTTCCTTGAACTATAGTTTGGTTTCCTCGAACTGTAGTTTGCTTTCCTCGAACTGTAGTTTGCCTTCCTTGAACTGTAGTTTGCTTTCCTCGAACTGTAGTTTGCCTTCCTTGAACTGTAGTTTGCCTTCCTCGAACTGTAGTTTGCCTTCCTCGAACTGTAGTTTGCTTTCCTCGAACTGTAGTTTGCCTTCCTTGAACTGTAGTTTGCCTTCCTCGAACTGTAGTTTGGCTTATCTGTATTTTGATTTTTCTTTATCTGAGTAACTTTTTATAGTTTAAAACAAACAAATTATTTCACACTGTGCCTCCTCTCTTTCAAAGAAGAGGGGCGTTCCAACCCACGAACAGCCGCCCTGCACATAATCCTCAACCTCAAATAACTCTATATTTATAAAAATGATATTTATTTTAATTTTATGGTCATATAAATAGGTTGATGGTCGGAAAACGCATATTTTGTATCTATATTTTTGACCTGCAACAGCTCCACATTCGGCGAAAGCAGATAATAATCTATGACCGATACAAAAGTTTTGCCCAATTCTAAGGTATCTATCAACTCGCGGTGTGTGCCTACTTTGGTATCAGCCGCCCAAGTCCAATCTTGCGGCATCAAATCAGGGGAGATATTGCCCATATAAAAACTACTATCTTGCACTTCGGGCATTAAAGCATTATACTGAAAGTTGGGCGGGCATTGATTCCAGTCCGCGCCTACGATTACATAATGTCCTTGTTCGTATAAATTGATTACCAACGATTTAAGAAAAGCTTGTTCTTGCTTACGCATCGTTCCGTTGGCATCATAAGCTGAATTATGTGAGTTGATAATGTACAAAAATTTCCCCGCTTGACGGGTGGCTACTCTGCTTACCATTGCGCACCTGTCTAAGTTGAAAATTCGCGTAGGCCAACCAAAATGCGCAGGGTATTGATAACGGGTATTTTCAAAAATTTGATAACGGCTGTAGGTGGCTAAACCTGCATAAACATAACCTATAGTATTCCAAAATTCAATCAATGGCAACGGCACAAAATCAGAGTTGAAATTCACCCCAAAACAGCGGCTATAATCGGGAAAAAGCGCGGATATGCTATCATATTGGTTGGTATAATAACTGCGACGGGCTGCGCTATCCACTTCTTGCAATAAAATAAAATCAGCTGAATGGGCTTGTATCGTTTGCTTAATCCCTTCAAAATACTGCTGGACATCTTCTTTGGGGCTTTTTACCATTTTGCCCCCACTCACAAAAAAACGGCCATTATCATAAAAAAAATTGGCACGCTTGCCCAAACCTGCATAACCTATATTCCAATTTAAAAAGCTAAGCGTATCTTTATCCAAAGCTGGCAAATTGCTATTTTGTTTAACATTCAAACCGATAATCGGCGCTGGTTGGTAATCTGTCGCTGTGCCATAAATTAAAATAACAACAACATAAGCTACAAATAACAAAGAGGTATAAATAGCATATTTTAGCAGTGTTTTCAAAATTTTCATAGCAATTATTTTTATAGGTTGTCATTTATCAATTTATCCCGCAAAGATAGTTTTTTATCCGTTATTAGCCAAATTTTTTTTCATAATAGGTTTTTTAAACTTTCTAAAAACCAAAAAGCCCCCACCTATACGGCAGAAGCTGTAAAAATAATTTGCTAATATCAACTTAAACCGCTAACTCTTCAGTTGTGGTTATATGCTTTATCATCTCTACCAGAATTTCCACCGCTTGATTTGTCTCTTTTTCATTTTCTACATCGCAAACGTGGATAAATCCCTTAGTTTTTATCTGGGGGAAATTAACCATACTTTGAAAAAAGACATAATTGCACAAATATCCGCCCGCATCGTTGCTGATTGCTACAGAAGCAGCAAAATGGCTCATCAACCATTGTTCGGGCAAAGTGGAAGCGATAAACAAAGGCTTTTTAGCTGCTAAAGCAACCGTTTCGGTTTGATTTTTGGCGAAGGTTTTACCCTCATTATCTTGATAATTAATAGCCTCATTGCGCGCAATTTGCTCAAAACGGAGGCAAGACGTTCCTGAAGCCAGCCCAAGGCTCAACAAGAATTGGGGATTGTGCTTGGCTACCGCCTCTTTCAAAGCAGTTTTTGATTTTGACCAAGACACGGGCAGCATCTCACATACGACCTGCGCGGTTGGGTTTGTTTGCACTGCCCATTTTTTGCAAACTTGTTGCGCTATCTCCCAAGAGTTGTTGATTGCCGCGCCCCCAAAAGGTTCAAAAGCGGTGATTAAAAATACTGGTTTCATTACAGCAGATTGGATTTTTAATATGAAGTTGTTTAGTATGCTTTTTTTATATTTTAATTTCTCTGTGTTGTGCGGGACTAAAGTCCCAGCACAATTGAGATTTAGGATTTTTTCGCGCTTTTGGGACTAAAGTCCCGCGCGTCATATAGTTTTATCAATCAATACCAACGGGTTTTAACCCGTTGAAAGACAAAAAACGATTACAACAGACTTTAGTCTGTTGCTTAAAATACATAGCTGATTATTTTTCTTAATTGAAAATGTAGAAAAATTCTTACTAAACAAATTCATATAAAAAAAGCCCCCGCTTTGTGGGCGAGAGCTGTGTAGAAAGTTATTTTTTTAGCACATCGGGCATATCAGGGCAATTTTTTTGCAACGAGGTGGTAATTAAATCATCTGTAATTTTCTCTTTACCGTATTTGCCCTGCAAAGTGGTTATGGTGGCTGTTTTACAAGCTTCATAAGCTGGATTTGCTTTTTGCATACGGTCTTCTGCTGCTGCCACCGTTTTTTCGGTAGTGGCTTTTAAAGCATCATTCGTAGCCGCAAAATAGTCTTTCACCCCTTGGCAATTGCAAAGTTCTTTAGCGGAATTATCCACTGCGGTAAAAAGGTCGTCTAATTTATCCGTGACATCCTTAGGGGCGGGTGTGGGAGTGGCTGGATTAGCGTTGCTGTTATTTTTGCAAGCCAGCAACCCCGTTAGCAAACATATAGCTATAGCGGAGCTTAAAAAAGAGATTTTCATTTGAGATTTTGTTTAAGTATGTGAAAAAATAAGAACAAACACCTATTTAGAATACTTATCAATCAATCTTTTAGGCATAATATCCCCACAAGCGCTTATCATAGCTTTTTCATATTCGCCCTCAGCGGGTTTGTACTCGGCATATTTGGTTTGCATTTCAGCTTTGATGCTATTTTTGCAATCATCCAAAGGTTTTTTGAGCGGGGCAAATTCTACCATCGCTTTATTCAATTCAGCTTCAGTTTTACCATCAAAAGTTTTCAACTTAGTGAAATAATTTCTAATCCCGTCACAAGCGCACATTTTTTGAGCAGCTTCTTGCGCTGGGCTAGTTTCTGTTTTAACGGGCTCAGTGTTGGTGGTGGTAGTGGTAGTAGTGCTTGGGGTGGTAGTGGTGTTGGCAGCTGGGGTAGGATTAGCGTTATTTTTGCAAGCAACTAAACCCAACAACAAAGCCGCGGCTAAACTGGTGTTTAAAAAATTGATTTTCATCGTTTTAGAAAAAATTTATAAATTAAAAAAAGATTAGATAAATCGCTAATTTATCATTAGCGGGGCAAAGGTAATCATTTTTGGCACAGTGGTATATTTTAAAATAAAAAAAACCGCCACTTTTTTAAGCGACGGTTTTCTTAAGGTCAATTACATTTATTTGTCCTTGGTTTCGGAAAGTTCTTTTTTCTTCTGTTCTATCTGTTTTTGGATATTTTCCAACTCTGTTTTTGCTTTATCCAACTCTTTGGTTTTATCGGCAAGTTCTTTATTTTTATCAACCAAAACTTGGTTGGACTTGGCTACTTCAGCTGCTATGGTTTCTTTCGACTTGGCTAAATCTTCAGCTAATTTAGCTTTAGCATCAGCATTTTGTACGCGGATTTCGTCCAATTCGGTGGCAGATTTTTTCTGTGCTTCGGCGATAGATTGAGCTGCTTTTTCTTTGGCGGCTGCAATTTGGGTGCTAGCTGCAACCATATTAGAGTCTACATTGGCTGCGATTTGTTTTTTCTTTTCGGCAGCTATTGCTTGCGCGTCTGCAATTTCTTGGGCAGCTTTTTCTTTGGTAACGGCAATTTGTTCGGCTGCATCTTCGCGAGATTTTAATGCTTTTAGCGCTTCTTCTTGTTGAATAGCTACCGTTTTTCCTCTTGCTTCTTCTACGGCTTTGGCGGCATCTTCGCGTGCTTTGGCTACTTCGCGAGCGGATATTTCTTTGGCGGCTGCTATTTCAGCGGAAATTTTTTGTCTTTCTAAAGCTGCATTTTCTTTATCTTTGGCTATATCATTAGCATTTTTTTCGCGGATAGCCAATCTTTCGTCAGCGGCATCTTTTTGGGATTTAGCCACCGATTCGGCAGCATCGCGTTTGGCGATAGCCTCTTGTTCTTTGGTTTTTGCTATTTCGGCAAGTGCTAATTCTTTGGTTTTAAACACTTCTTGGGCAGCTTTTTCTTTGGAAGAAGCAACTTCGGAAGCGGACATAGTTTTGGAAGATTCGGCTATTTTTTTCGCTTCTTCCAACTGTTTGGCTGTTTCGGTTTGGATTTCGGCTATGCGTTTGGAGGCAGCATCTTGAGCAGTTTTTACCCCATCAGTATATTGAGATTTGGCTGCGGCGGCTTCTTTGGTTGCATTTTCGATATTTTTAACCGCATCAGATTTTGCTTTGGTAATTTCTTCAGCAGCGCGTTTTTGGGCTTCTTCAATCTCTTTGGCAGAATTTTTGCGAATTTCTTCCTCTTTGGCTTTGGCTTCAGCTATTTTTGCGCTAATTTCGGCTTGGATTTTTGCCAATTCTTCATTTGCTTTGGTTTTGGCTACGACTATTTCATCCGCAATCTGTTTTTTCTTGGTATCAGCTTCTTGTCTAGCATTGACTATTTCGGTAGAAGAAGCCATTTTTGTATTTTTGACCTCTTCAGCGGATTTGGTTTTAGCGTCTGCAACTTCTTTGGCTGAAGCTGCCTTTTCTTTATCAGCAGCTTCTTTGGCAGCAATTACTGTGGCTTTGATGGCTGTGATTTCTTCTGCGGCACGTTGGCGTTCAGCTGCTATACTTTTGGCTATATTTTCGCGCTCTTTGCTCAATTTTTCCAACTCTGTGGAAATAGCTTGAGCATTTTTCTCGCGAGTGGCGGATATTTCTTCAGCGGCTTTTTTATGCGCTTCGGCTACCTCTAATTGAATTTTTTGTTTTTCTTCGACGGCTGCTTTTTTAGCCGCGCCTACTTCGGTAGCTGTTTGCTCGCGAGTTTTGCGTATTTCTTCAGCTGCGTTAGTTTTGGCTGTGGTTACGTCCGCAGCAGTGGCATTTTTATCCGCATCAGCTTTTTTGCGCGCATCTTCTATTCTGGCTGCAGTTTCGGTTTGAATCCGTTTCATTTCATCCCCAGCCTCTTCTTTGATATTTTGAACTTCAGCAGCAAATTGGTCTTTGGCGGCTTGCATTTGTTTGCGAGATTCTTCAATTTGTTTGGCTGCATTCGTTTTGGCATCTACTACTTTTTGAGCTTCTTCGGATTGCGTTTTGGCAATTTCGGCTTCAGATTTTTGTTTAACCAACAAAGCCTCCAATCTAGATTTTTCTACCAAATCGGTGGCATTTTTCATCGCTTCGGCTATTACTGCTGCCACTTTATCCCTAGATTTGGCTATTTCTTCTTCTGCACGGCGGCGAGATTCCAAAACGTCAGCGGCTATTTTGGCTTGGTCTTTTGAAGATTTTTCTGTAGCGGCTTGGATTTCTTGCGCCAAACGTTCGCGCACTTTTTCCGAACGTTTTTTCTCTTCTTCAATCTCGGCGCGAGTTTTATCTTTTTGTAAAGTTAATTGGCGTTTGAGGTCATTCAACTCTTCATCAGTTTCTGGCTTAGTATTAGCACCTCTTGGGGTAGTTTTGCTCCCGTCAGGAGCAGAGGTTGCATCACCGCCACCGCTAAAAGCTGAAGTAGCATCGCCTAATTTTTTATCTTTTACCCGCGAGCGGTCTAATTTTCCCAAAAAGCAGGTTAGATATTTTTTCAAATCCGTTTGCCGCTCACTTTGTAGCGAAAAAGGATACATTTTTTTCTCTAATGTGCTAATGATACGCACTTGTTTAATCGTATTTTTGGACAACCAATCCGTGTTTTCTAAGTCCAATTGTAGCGTATTGGAATAAGCAGGCACACCATTGAATTTAATCTTTTCACCCTCGTGGATAAAAGAAAAAACGCGCTTTTCGTCCGCCATAGAGATAAACATCAACTTGTCGTCTTTTTCCAACGGGCGATTTTCAGTGGTTACCATACGCGCAATCAAACCGTCCTCAGAGTTCATAAATTCTATATTATAAACAAACTCTTGTCTCACTACAAGGGTAAGGGGTTTAGTTTCTAGCCTTTGCATACCGCTAATTGATATGTTTTTGGCAAAGGTAGCGTCACAATCTGCTTGTGCGATGCAATAATGCGCCAGTGTCAGGGCGGATAAAATAGTAAGAAGTATTTTCATAGTTACACAGGGTGTTTATGATTTTTGCAAAAAAAATATAATAAATAAAATTGCTATTGTAGTATTGGCTTAGTAAGTAGCAGTAATATAGAAGTTGTTTAGTAACTGGAGTTACGCTCCAGCCAATAAGTTCAAAAAAGTTAAGTAAAAACACCCATTTTCGCCGTGCGACGCCAAAACCAGCGTATGTCGCGGAAAGACGACCAACCGAGCAAAGCGAGGGCAGTAGCTTTTTTGCAACGCAAAAAACGTCGGCTTGTAGCGACGGTTTTGCGCTTATTTTCGTAGAAAATACAAGCAAAAACGCCTTTTTCCTTACGGGAGGGCTTCGCCGTTGGCGTTGGCTTTTTTGGTTACTTTTTTGCCACCAAAAAAGTAATAAAAATAAATTTTTTAGGCGCAAGCCGTTAAAAAAATTTCTACCCGATTTAACATTATAGCTATTTTGTACTAAAATTAAACCTCAAACGTAACTCCAGTAAACAAGTTCATAATAAGTATAATGCTAAAAAAACTTAGTTTTGCAACAGTTGATATAATTTTATCGCCTCTACCGCCTCTTTTACCTCGTGGCAGCGCAATATATTCGCCCCATTCTGCAAAGCGACTATATGCAAAGCTGTTGTTCCGTTCAGGGCTTGTTCTGGGCTGATATTCAACGGTTTATAAATCATAGATTTGCGGCTAACGCCCACCAAAATGGGACAGTTTAGTATCTTAAAATCGCTTAATTGGCGCAAAAGTTGGTAATTGTGGGCTACAGTTTTCCCAAAACCAAACCCCAAATCCACGATAATATCATAGATGCCTTTTTCGCGCAAAAGTTGTATTTTGTGGTTGAGAAAATCGTATATTTCTAAGATTAAATTTTCGTAGTGTGGATTTTGCTGCATTGTTTGGGGCGTTCCTTGCGCGTGGGTTAGCACATAAGGCACTTTATACTCGGCAGCTACGTCCCAAATGGGCGCGTCCCAATTGCCTGCGGACACATCGTTGATAAACTTTGCGCCGATTTCTAACCCCAATTTCGCCACATTAGCGCGGTAAGTATCCACAGAAAAAATCGCTTGAGGAAATTTTTTTATCAACAGGGTTAATTTTTGCTCTATTCGGGCTAATTCTTCCCGTTCAGAAACTTGAGGCGCGTTGGGTTTGGTAGAAACTGCCCCCACATCTATAATCGCCGCGCCCTCGCTCAACATTTTTTCAGCTTGCGCAAGCATAGCCTCGTCTTGAGTGTAGCGTCCCCCGTCAAAAAACGAGTCTGGGTTTATGTTCAAAATGCCCATAACTACAGGCTGGGATAAATCCAAAACCTGCCCGCCACAGTTTAGCACGAAATTTGTAGTCAATAAACTATTCATTGAGTTGATAACTTGCTTAATCAAAAGAAAACAAAAGGTTACAGCTTTACGTTTTTATTTAGGTGCTTCAGTTTTAAAAATTTTATCCAAATAGGACAAAGAAGAAGCATAATTCCCCTTAATATACGCGTGGTGTTCATCGTGTTGGCGCACCGAACCGTAAAAAGGGATATATTTTGACCACCACCACTCTACCCCGCCGTGAATTTCTATCTCGTGCGCCGTGCGGTAGAAAGCGTACAGCCAAAACGTGTAAATACTCACCGAACCGAAGATAAAATAATTAGCCAACAAACCAATCAGCACCCCCACCGCGCCTATCATCCACTCCAACGGATGCACGTACAAAAATTCTAACGGGAAAGGCGTGGTCGCTTTGTGGTGGATTTTGTGGATATGTTTGAACAAAAACTCACTTTCGTGTAGTATGCGATGATAACCGTAGAAATATAAATCATCAAAGAATAAAAACAGTAGAAACTGTGCTATAAACGTAAGCCAATAAAATTCCGTTTGGTCAAACATCCCTTGCGCCGAATAAATTCCCACTCCAGACAAAATCTGTAGACAAGCCAAATTGAATAAAATGAGCGGCAAACGCTGATAAAATACTTTCATTGTTACCTTTTTGGTTTGTATTCTGTTCTTATCCAGCCAAGTTGTGCAAAGGGTAACGTAAGAAAGTACAAACCCAAACACCACGCATAAAAGGTTGATACCTAATGTAATATACACAAATTCCATATTTTACTTTTAACTTTTTTTGGTTAAATTTACGCAAAAATATACCTTTTTTGCCAATATAAAAAATTTTTTGTAAAAAAATGAACCGATTTATACCCTTTTTAGCCCTTTGGGGCTGTTTTAATCCCCTTTTTGCGCAAATAGACAGCAGCGCGCAAGCCGAAAAATGGATGCAAGAAGCCATAATCCATTACGACGGCAACAGATTTGAGCGCAGTTTGGGCTTGTTAAACGAGGCTATTTTGGTCAATAATCAGCCCCAATTAGTGGATATTTTATACTATTATCGCGCTCTGGTGTGGGTAAATTTATCCCAAAAAGATAAAGCTATAGAAGATTTGAATTTGGCGATTAGCAGTTTAAACCAAACTAAACCACATTATTACGCTTTATTAGGCAAATTATATTTTGAAAACAACCATTTTGAGCTCGCAGAAGCCAACTTTAAAACTTCCCTATCCCAAAAACCCCAACAAGCCGAACCGCTCACACTTTGGGCTGCTATAGCCTTGACAGAAAAAAACCCAACTTTGGGATTAGAGCGGTTGAATTTGGCGATACAGGCGGATAAAAATTACCCCAACGCTTACTATTATCGCGGTTTGGTGTATTTTGAGTTGTTAGAACCACAATTGGCTTGCCAAGATTGGGAAACGGCTATCAATTTGGGGTTTAAGGAGTTGGAAAATAGCAAAAAACAATTCTGTAGGTAAAATTATGTACTTTATCAAAACGCCCTTTTTCGCAAAATGTTTTTACCCAAGCCTTATTTGGGATATACCCAACCCCGAAAATAGAATTTTCTTGACCTTTGACGACGGCGTGAACGAAACTTTAACCCCTTTTATTCTCGATGAGTTGGCAAAATACGATTTTAAATCCACTTTTTTCCTCGTGGGCGAAAATTGCGCGCGTTATCCGCAACAAGTGACCGATATTTTAGCCGCTGGGCATCAAATCGGCAACCACACCTTCAACCATCTCAACGGCTGGAAAACAGACAACGATATTTATTGGGAGAATATAAACAAAACCCAAATTTATACCCAAACTAATCTGTTTAGACCCCCTTATGGGAAGATAAAATTTAGTCAGATAAAGCAATTACAAACTTCGGATATAAATTATAAAATAGTGATGTGGTCGCTTATGGCTGGCGATTTTGACCCAAAAACAAGCCATAAAACTTGCTTAGAAAGGTTAAAAAAACACAGCAAATCGGGCAGTATAATCGTTTTGCACGATAATATAAAATTTGCGCATATTATAAAAAATATATTAGCTGACTACTTAGCTTTTTGTGCAGAAAAAGGGTTTATTTTGGATATAATTAGATAAAGAAGTTGTTTAGTATGATTTTTTTATCTTTTAATTTTTCTGTGTTGTGCGGGAAAAACCGAAGAGGCAGCAAAGCTGCATCAAGCTGCGCGTAAGCGAAAGTCCCAGCACAATTGAGATTTAGGATTTTTTCGCGCTTTTGGGGCTGAAGCCCCGCGCGTTTTATAGTTTCATCAATCAATACCAACGGGTTTTAACCCGTTGAAGGACAAAAAATGATTACAACAGACTTTAGTCTGTTGCTTAAAAGACGTAAATAGTTATTTTTCTTAATTGAAAATGTAAAAAATTTATTACTAA
>JAAFIM010000105.1 GCA_013297745.1 Chitinophagales bacterium
AGGCTTCTTTTGCTGAAGTCCAAGCTTTTAAATTAAACCTGTAATTGCTCAATAATGCAGGAATAAGCACCCTTTTTTTGACTTGTAATTTTTTTTCTAATTTTTATACTGCGAAAGGTCAGTTAATAACTGCAATATATGCGTGGCTGCTTTGGCGATTACAGTGCCAGGACCAAATACACCCACAACACCAGCATCGTATAAATAATCATAATCTTGAGCGGGTATAACCCCACCAGCTACAACCATTATATCAGGGCGGCCTTGCCGTTGCAACTCTGCTATCAATTCAGGGACTAAGGTTTTATGCCCACCAGCCAGCGAAGAAACGCCAACTATATGCACATCGTTTTCTATGGCTTGAGCGGCGGCTTCGGCGGGGGTTTGGAATAAAGGGCTGACATCAACATCAAAACCCAAATCGGCAAAACTCGTAGCGATAACTTTTGCGCCTCTGTCGTGTCCGTCTTGACCAACTTTAGCAACTAATATGCGCGGGCGGCGGCCGTCTATATTGTAGAAATGATTAGCTAATTGTTGGGCTTCTTGGAAAGCTTGGTCGTTGCTAATTTCTTTGCTATACACTCCCGAAATAGAATGGATAGTGGCTTGATAACGTCCAAATACTTTCTCCAAAGCGTCCGAAATTTCCCCTAAAGTGGCGCGTTGGCGGGCAGCTTCTATAGCGAGAGTTAATAAATTTCCTGTGCTTTTTGCTGCTGCTTCAGTTAACTTATCCAAACAGTCGGCAACGGCTTTATTATCGCGTTTGGCTTTGATTTCGGTTAGTTTAGCGATTTGTTGGGCGCGTACTTTTTGGTTATCTACTTCCAAAATATCCAAAGGTTCTTCTTGTGCCAAACGGAACAGATTAACCCCAACTATTTTATCCTGCGCGCTGTCTATGCGGGCTTGCTTGCGGGCTGCTGCTTCTTCTATTCTCATCTTTGGAATACCCTTTTCTATAGCTTTGGTCATACCGCCCAATTGCTCAACTTCTTCTATCAACGCCCACGCTTTAGCACAAAGTTGTTCAGTCAAGTGTTCTACGTAATGCGAACCAGCCCAAGTGTCTATAGAGCGGCAGATTTGTGAATGTTTTTGTATAAATAGTTGAGTATCGCGCGCTATCTTTGCCGAAAAATCTGTAGGCAAGGCAATAGCTTCATCAAATGAATTGGTGTGTAACGACTGAGTTCCACCACTCACAGCAGCCAACGCTTCTACACAAGTACGCGCTATGTTGTTGTAAGGGTCTTGTTCGGTAAGCGACCAGCCCGATGTTTGGCAATGCGTGCGCAGCATCAACGATTTATCATTTTTAGGGTTGAAACGCTGAACAAGTTTTGCCCACAACATTCTACCCGCTCTCATTTTGGCTACTTCCATAAAATAGTTCATACCAATCCCCCAAAAGAACGACAAACGCGGCGCAAAATCGTCAATATCCAAACCCGCATCTACACCCAAGCGCAAGTATTCCAATCCGTCAGCTAAAGTGTAAGCTAATTCTATATCGGCAGGCGCGCCCGCTTCGTGTATGTGGTAGCCGCTGATAGAAATAGAGTTAAATTTGGGCATATTTTGAGAGGTGTAAGCGAATATATCCCCAATGATACGCATACTGTAGGCGGGTGGGTAAATATAAGTATTGCGCACCATAAATTCTTTCAAAATATCATTCTGTATCGTACCACTTAACAAATTTTGAGCTACGCCCTGCTCTTCTGCCGCTACGATATAAAACGCCATAACGGGCAAAACTGCCCCGTTCATCGTCATTGACACGGACATTTCATCCAAAGGTATTTGGTCAAATAACACTTTCATATCTTCTACCGTATCAATGGCAACGCCTGCTTTGCCCACATCGCCCACTACGCGGGGATTGTCAGAATCATAACCTCTATGCGTTGGTAAGTCAAAAGCTACAGAAAGCCCTTTTTGCCCAGCGGCCAAATTTCGTCTGTAAAAAGCGTTACTCTCTTCTGCGGTGGAAAAACCGGCGTATTGTCTAATCGTCCAAGGTTGTAATGCGTACATAGCCGCGTACGGACCTCCCAAAAAAGGTGCTGCGCCAGCTGTGTATTTTTGGGCATAATTTTGTGCGACATCGGCAGCTTCAAAATAGGCTTTAATTTCTATACCTTCTGGACTGCGCCAAAGTATGGGATTGTCATCTATAGGAGTAGTGGATAGGTTTTGAATATCTACTTTATCAAAATCAGGGCGTTTGAAACTCATATTTTTATCATTTTTTTGGTAGTTAACGGCACAAAGATAACGATATTTTGTGAAATTGCAGCGTAAAGATAATTTTTAAGCCAATTTTACGTTCAAATAAGAAGTTATCCACAACCGAACTGTGTATAACTTTGTTATTTTTGTGTTTATTAATTTACTGGAGTTACGCTTGAGGCTTCATTTTAGTACAAAAAAAACTGAAAATTAAATAGGTTAGAAATTTTTTTTGACGGCTTACGCCTAAAAAATTTATTTTCCGTACTTTTTTGATGGCAAAAAAGTACCAAAAAAGCCAACGCCAAAAAGGCGTTTTTGCTTGTTTTGCTTCATTTTATTACGCAAAAAGCGCAAAACCGTCGCTACAAGCCGACGTTTTTTGCAACGCAAAAAAGCTACTGCCCTCGCTGCGCTCGGTTGGTCGTCTTTCCGCGACATACGCTGGTTTTGGCGTCGCACGGCGAAAATTTAGCTTTTCAACTTGACTTTTATCACAAAATAGCTCAAGCGTAACTCCAGTAATTTATTAAATCGCTATTTATACTTTTCAATTCTTAATTGTTATCACAATGAAAAGGTATTTATTTATATTTATTTTTATAATTAGTGTAATCCAACTCTTGTCCGCGCAAACGCCTATTATCTACAATCCTTGCGCGAGGATATTGACAGGTTTGGCTCAAGATAGTATTACGTGGGAAGCCTCGCCTTGTAGCAATTTTACCCAATATATTGTATCAGGAAGAAGGGGGGGAGTGGGAGTTTTTACCCAACTTGTGGCGACGACAGACCCCAATGTTACCACGTTTGTCAACAATAATAACGGCGAAACGCTGTGGGAGTATCAAGTGGAAATCTATTGTGGCGGCTCAAACGCTGGAACTACTATTGTATTCAACAATCAACGCCCCATAACTCCAGATTTGCGCAATGTCAGCATCATCAATAATACCCCTGTGGTGTCTTGGAACGCGAGCATTAGCCCTGATGTTATCGGATATTATTTGTATAAAGAAAATCCTTACGGTTCCAACAATTATTTTCCCTATCCTTCAGCCAATTTTTTGGTTACGGGGCTACAATATACGGATGCTGCGGCTACAGATTTGTTGGCAAGGTATGCTATAGTAGCGGTTAGCCCTTGCAACAAAGGCTTGTTGGGCGAGGGGGGCATAGACGGTACAACAGGACCACATACAAGCATACAACTAATGGGTAGTTTGGACAGTTGCAGCCAAGCCATTAAGCTCAATTGGAATGCTTACGAGCGTTGGCGGGATGGGGTTTTGCATTATGAAATTTGGGTATCGCGCAATAATCAAGGTTTTGTATTGTATGATACAGCTATGCAAAATGCTTACACGTACACAAATGCTCAAGATTTGGATAGTTTGGACTTTTACATAAGAGCTGTAGAACGCAATCAGCCCAGCAATGGCGCAATTACCAACGTTTATTCGCTGCGGGTATTGGCCAATCGGCCTATGGATTTTATTTATTTGAACAATATAACCGTTAATCCCAACAATGAGGTAGAAGTGAGTTGGTTGTGGGATAATGACGTGGATTTTCAGTCTGCCAATCTTACAGCCAATAATCAAATTATAAACAATCCTACTTTAAGCACTGTACAATATACAGATGTTATCAATAATCCCAATGAAGGCAGCTATAGTTATCAATTAAGTTCTGTTGATTTGTGCAATTTTCAGGTATCAAGTGGTGTAGGTTACAATTTACACTTGACAGCACAAGCTAAGGATAATTTTATCAATCAATTAACTTGGCCAGCTTTCAATCTAACCTATGCAACGGTCTTAAATTATGAAGTTTATAAAAGTTGTGGTGGTTCATACACCCAAATAGCGACTTACGACAGCAGTACATTTGTTTTGCAAGACCCTGTGGATATAGGCGACCCGCAGCAGTATAATTGTTGTTATTATCTCGTGGCTAATTCTATATTAAATTTACCCAACGGGCGGCGTTTATCAATATCCAGCCGTTCCAATACCAATTGCGTATTGCAAGAAGCGGTTATACATTTGCCCAATGCTTTTGCGCCACAGGGCGAAAATCGCTTTTTCAAACCCGTATTTGTGTTCAAAAATAGCATACGCGATTATACAATGTTGATTTATGACCGCTATGGTAAGTTAATTTTTGAAACCAATAACTACAACGATGCTTGGCGAGGCGAGGGCTATGGACAAGGTGTTTATACTTATCTAATCCAATTTACCCAAAACGATGGTCAAACCGTAAAAAAAGCAGGTACAGTATTGCTGATTAGGTAAAAATAAGAATTTATTTATAAAATAAACTTTATTCGGGTTGATAGCCCAATAAAGTAAACAAAGTCAATAACCAATCTTTGTTGGCTACAGGGCGGGTATTTTCCAACTCTATCATTAAAGTTGCCAAAGGTTTTTGCAGGTTAGTTTTTGAGTTTAATAACTTCTGTTCTTTGTGTGAGTATAATTTTTTGACAAAGCGCAAAAAATTGTGATTGG
The DNA here is from genome assembly GCA_013297745.1 of Chitinophagales bacterium. Taxonomy (GTDB): domain Bacteria; phylum Bacteroidota; class Bacteroidia; order Chitinophagales; family Saprospiraceae; genus JAAFIM01. The sequence continues at coordinate 4,755 of JAAFIM010000105.1, forward strand.
CTTGTCTTATATAATCAGAGATAAGCTTATTGCGGCGCAAGTACACAAAAAAGCTATCTATTAAAGAATATAAAGCTTCAGTTTCGTTAAGTTCGTAATAGCTTTTTATTTGTATAATTTTAGCTCCCAAATAATAAGTAGCATCAGAAAAATCTACATTATGCAACATTAAAAGGGCTTTTTTATACTGTTTTTGACCATAATAAATAGCAGCTAAATTATAGTTGTGGGCATTATCGCGTATATCTTCGGGCAAATCTGCTTTGTATTGGTTGGCAAATGCTTCAGCTTCTGCATATTTTTTTAATCTTAAAGCTGTAGTTATTATATTTTTATACTCCCAAGCAGGCAGCAAATTATTGATATAAATAATACGTTGAGCGACCAAAAACAAATAATGTTTCCACACATCTTCATAAAATTTAGTTTTGCCTTCATTGATTTGTCTAATACAATAATTAAGCAAATAACCGTACATATCCATCAACTCTTCTTTACTAAATTGTTGATAATATTGGTACAAAATATCGCAAAGGATTAGATAATTATTTTCATCGTTAGGGTTTTGGATAGTGGTCAAAATACCGTAATAGATAGCAATAAGCGGCTCTTGTAGCAAAGGATGTGCTGTTTGTTGGGCAAATAATTGCTGTATTTCTACCAAAAATGTAGGGTTATAATTTACCTTGGCGACTATGTTTCTACTCAACATATCACAGGCGATTTTTAGCTTTTCGCCAATGAATAAAATATCTAATTGATGGTTTTTGAGTTGCAAATGTTCATTATAAACTCTGCCGCCTTTGCTCAAAAATTGTAAATCTAATTCTCTGTGCAATAAAAAATTATCCCAACAATAAAATAAAAACTCTGCTGATTGCTTGTTATTTTGTGCTATTTTTTTGAGGCTAGCGCTGATATATTTTTCTGGCAATTTGCGTTGGCGCAATTGTTTTAGAATATATAATTCTTGAGTATTGGGTTTGTTATAATACTCTTCTTGCGCCAAAAACTCTAACAACAATCGCAATAAACGAGAGAGTATATTATTTAAAAATAATTCATCATAAGGTCGGCTGCCATATAGATATTCAAAAATATACGAGCGGCTAATCAAATAATGGTTGTTAAAATTAGGAGCTAATTTTTTTAGATAATCAAATAAAATAGTTAAACTTTCATTTTTATTAAAATAAGGTGAGTTTAGATATTCAGCAAAGCGATTAAGTTCTTTATTGGATAATGTTTTTAGTACAGCTATCAATTTGCTATCTTCCATAATTATAAAAATAAGGGGTTAAAAAAAATAGGGAAACTTGCGTAAAGTCTCCCTATTTTGATAATGGTGATAATTGAAAAAGCAAATTAGTAAGAAACAACAATTTCCAACGTTTTGGCTTCTTCTACAAATGCTGTAATTTGTTTTTCGCTCGGTACGCTGCCAGTTAGATTTTTAGCTGTGTTGACTTCCACCAATTTGGCGTGCAAATTAGCGGGTACGCGGTGGCGGAGTTCTTTGACTGTATCCACGCCAGCAGCTTCCAACAATTCAGCAAATTGAGGACCAACGCCTTTGATACGGCACAAATCAGCCATATTTACCCAAGTCAAAACGAGTTTGTGCGCTATGCCTGTAGCTTCCTCGATTTCTTTGCGACCTTTGGGGCTTGCGCCTTTTTCCAATAAAGCCTCAATAGTTTCGATACCAGCAGCTTTCAATTTTGCGCCGTAAGCGGGGCCGATGCCTTCCAATTCTTCGATTTTTGCCATTTTTTTTAAAATTGTGATAGTTGTGATGTTATAAAAATTGAAATGTTGTTGCGGAGTGTTGTGAGGTTTGAATTAGGTTGATTTTACTAATCAAATCATAATCAAGCTTGAGTAAATCATTTTTATGGGCATTTATAGTCAAATTAAAGTGATTATCAATTCCATTTAATTTACCTATTATAGGATTAGGGTATTGAGTAGTTATTATCTCCAAATCATTTTTAAGTATTAATTTATCCAAAGCAAAAGAACGTAATAAAATGCCGTAGTCGTAAAAATTTTCTACACTCATTGGAGCGGATATATTAAAAACTTCAGTAATTTCTTGCTCTAAGCGATAAGCTCTTTTTAGGCTGTGTGCTAATGGTTCTTTGGTATTACATACATTGACCCCACCTATAATTTCATAGTTTTTTTTAGTTAATGTAGCTTGTAAGTGGGAAATAAGCGCATAAATTGGTTTTTTTAAATTGTCCAAACATTTGGCACTCACTACCAAATCATATTTATATTCACCAAATGCTTCTTGTGGGCTGATAAACATAACTTCATAGTTTTCGCCAGTAAGTTGGAAGTTGTTGTTGGCGATTAAAAATTTCTCTAAACTTTTAATCAAGGCTGAAGTATTTGCGTTAGTTACCATTTTTTTTTAATCCAAGTTAAAACGCCGTCAGGATTATCCTCAAGCGCAGCCAAAAAATTTTCTACGTCTGTTTGGCTTTTTGTGCCAATTTCGTTATATCTGGAACTTTCAGTCCAAGTTTTTATAGTGTTCCAATTAGATTTAAAATTAACATTAGTAGTGTATTTTTGTTGGTATTCTGAATATAATCCTGTTAATTGTATCAATTGTTCTATTTTGTGCGTGTGGAAGGCTTTTGTTAGCTCGCCAGAATTTGGATAATCTGTGCCTAAAACTCTACATATCCTAGCTTTGAGTGCTATTTCTGCAACATAGCCTAACAGATAAAATGCTGTATCAAAACAATTTTTATTTTTTAGTATTTTTGCTACCTTTAATTTTTGTAGAGCTATCTTTTTTAAATCCTGACGGCTTGGCATAATAAACTATATTGATAATAAAATTGTTGCAAAGATAAGGATTATTTTTTAATTGTTATCTTTTTTCTAATTTTTTTTGCCTTTTTTGCGATATTTTTTCAAATTATCTTTTTCTGAAATTGCAAACATATACCGATATTCCCTTTGAGGCTGATTTTTGGGCAAACGCCAAACCCATTTTTGATAGCCGCAAACTCATCAATAATCAAAACGATATTTTTTTCTGTTTTTTGGGCAAGTCTAATAATCCACATTTATACGTCCAAGATTTATACCAAAAAGGTATTCGCAAATTTGTAGTAAGTCATTGGTTATCAACGTTTGAAAACTGCCAAGAGGCGATTTTTATCCACACACCAGAACCCTTGCGCCTGCTTCAGGATTGGGCGGTTTGGCATAGAAATCAGTTTGCAATTCCCGTCGTGGGCATCACAGGCAGCAATGGAAAAACTATAGTCAAAGAATGGCTTTTTGAGTTGTTAAACGATGATTTGCCGCTGATAAAATCCCCCAAAAGCTATAATTCTCAACTTGGGGTGGCTTTGTCTGTGCTGGAAATGCGCCCCCAGCACCAATTGGCAATTTTTGAGGCGGGAATTTCCACTTATGGTGAAATGCAGCGTCTGCAAGCGATGATACAGCCCAATTTGGGGATTTTTACCAATATCGGCGAGGCGCATAGCGAGGGTTTTCGCTCGCAAGTGGATAAAATTAGCGAAAAATTAAATTTATTTAATACAGTTAGCGCGCTTATTTATAACCGTCAAAATCCTATTTTAGCTCAAGAAATAGCTAATTTTGCCAAAAATAAATCGATTAAATTATTAAGTTGGGGAACTGATGAAAATAGTTTTTTTAAGATAAAAATTATTAAAATTGATAACGATAAAACCCAAATTTTTATCCATTCGGAGTTGTTTAATATAGATTTTTATCTGCCTTTTATAGATAATGCTTCAATAGAAAATGCTATTCATACTATTTTAGCCGCTTTATATTTACAACCTAATTTAGATAAAAATATACTGCAAAAAAGATTGTTATTGTTAAAAAATATCAATATGCGCCTACAGAAAAAAGAAGGTGCAAACGGTTGTGTGTTGATAGATGACAGTTATAATAATGATTTGGCTGGGTTGAAAATAGCTTTAGATTTTTTGATACAAAATGCAGATAATCAAGAATTTGCGAGCAAAACATTGATTTTATCCGATATGTTGGAATTGGGCGAAGATGCTAAAATATACAGCGAAATAGCCAAATTATTGCAAATAGCGAATATAAAAAAATTGGTAGCTATAGGTAAAAAATTAACCACTTATCAGCATTTATTTAAGGTAGAAAATGCGTATTTTTATCCCGATACCAATAGTTTTTTAGCAGCTATAGGCAAAGATATTTATTTTTATAACGAAATTATTTTAATAAAAGGCGCAAGAGCGTTTGAGTTTGAAAAAATATGCCAACATTTGCAAAAAAAAATACATTCTGCAGTATTGGAAATTAATTTAAACTCCTTAGCGCATAATTTTTTATACTATAAAAATAAGCTGGATAAAACCACCAAAATTATGGCTATGGTTAAGGCTTTTGCTTACGGTAGCGGTAGTTTTGAGGTGGCGCAATTGCTTCAATATCAACAAGTTGATTATTTGGGAGTAGCCTATGTAGATGAAGGGACAGCTTTGCGCGAAAAGGGAATTTATTGCCCAATAATGGTATTAAATACCCACGAGAATAATTTTTATCAGTTGATAAAATATAATTTAGAACCTGTTATTTTCTCTTTTGAGATACTGAATAAATTTATACAATTTATATCCCAAAACCAGCTAAAAGCCCAACCTATTCATATAGAAATTGATACAGGAATGCGCCGTTTGGGTTTTGATAAAACAGAGTGGCAAAGTTTAGCCGATTTAGTTATCAATAATAAAAATTTGATACAAGTCAAGAGTGTTTTTTCCCATTTAGCAGCAGCTGAAGATGCCCAACACGATGATTTTACCCAACAGCAAATTGCTATTTTTGAAGAATTTAACCAATTTTTGTCAAAAGCCATAGACGAAAATTATCTAAAACATATTCTAAATTCTGCTGGTATAAATCGTTGGTTATCAGCTCAATACGATATGGTTAGGTTGGGAATTGGTTTGTACGGAATAGACAGCAGCACAGCACAGCAAGCATTTTTAGAACCCGTAGCCACGCTCAAAGCGGTTATTTCACAGATTAGAACGCTAACTCCAGCCCAAACTGTAGGTTACAGCCGCAAGGGAAAAACGGATAAAAATACGCGCGTGGCCACGATTTCTATAGGTTATGCGGACGGTTTTTTGCGCGCTTTTGGCAATGGAAAAGTGCAAGTTTTGGTCAATGGGCAACGTTGCGCTACTATCGGCAATATCTGTATGGATATGTGTTTTATAGATTTGGGCGATGCAGTAGCCAAAGAGGGCGACGAAGTGATAATTTTTGGTGAAATTAATGATATTCAACAACTTGCGCAAGTGGCTAATACGATTCCTTATGAAATTCTAACCAATATCAGCGAGCGAATTAACCGAGTTTTTTACGATTAGCAAGTTTTATTTTAGTTAAATTTTTGCTAAAATGTGCGTAGAATAGAAATAAATACTATTTTTGCGCTGCTTTGTTTCTGTTTTATTCACTTTCCAAACCCCCAATTTAATCTTATGGATAGAAATTTTGAAAACTCTTACGCAAATGACAGCCAAAGAAGCTTAAATTATAACTCAAATGACGATTTAGGCCAACGCCAGCTTAATTATGACGAAGAGTCTAGTTTTCCCGATTTGTCGGCTATGCTCGAGCGCGAAGTTTCTCAAGC
>JAAFIM010000106.1 GCA_013297745.1 Chitinophagales bacterium
TGAAATGTCAGTGGTGGAACAATCGCTTTGTTTTATGGCTGGTGCAAGTTCTATATTCGCTGGGGAAAAACTACTAACTACGCCCAATCCTGATGTTAATCAAGATGCGGAAATGTTCGCTTTATTGGGGTTGAAACCCCGCCCTTCGCACAAAGAGAGCCAACCCGCGCTGACTATACACGATTTGTAATTTATTAAAAATATAGCAAAATGGGCAATTTTAATAATGACGGCTTCCAATATGAAACAGACACCGCTACCAATTCGCAAGCTGTAGCCAATAATGAGGTGGAAAACATACCCGCTTTGTCGCAAAAATTGCCCAATTTGTACCAGAAGAATTAGCTATTATGAAACAGTTTTATACCAATCTACAACCTTCAGAAAAAACAAGTATAGTACAACAAAACTCGGGAGGTAATTATGAAGAACCCTAATATATTCTACATAACTTTATTATTCTTTTTTTTACAAAGTTGTTCAAGCCCCATCCCCAAGCCTAAAATTCCTGTGGAAGATTTTTTTACTTGTGTGAAAATAGATAATAAAAAAAATTCATTTGTGAGTTTTTTAGTAAAAGATAAAATTGTGCATTATGAAAAATCCGATTTAGGGGCTATTTTTGTTGATAATTGGAATCAACCACCAAGAACTTGCAACTGTAATTTTCCGCTCTTTTTCAAAAAAAGGAGTTATAAAGTAGCATTGGCAACAACACAAAATAGCTCTTACGACTTTATACAGGCGTATAGAGATAGCCAGCTTTTACATCAAGGTAATTTTCTACAACATTGCGAAAGTACAGCAGCCATAAATCAAGCTTTTATTAACGCAGATGTTAAAGCGGGAGAATACTCAACTATAGAGTTAGCAGAGATTCTCAAACGTTGGGGTGAGCCTCATTATTTTCCAGTACGTACTCCATTAGACTCTATTCTAAAACACCCTACTGATATTTCTCATATTAGACCTTGCTCTTCTTCTCCTTCTCCCAAATATCAATTTATTAGCAACTATGATAGTGCTTTTGCAAAAATAACCGCCAAAATTCAGCGTCTAAATTGCAATGAATTCATTTATCGCTGGGCAGAACCAAAAGATAGCCTAATCAACGCAGAGATTTGCGCAGAATTTAAAAAATATCTACAACCTCAAAATCCTAATATAATTTTAATCTTGGATTATGTAGATGTAGAAACGGCTTTGTACGCAAGATTAGCAATGTGTGCAAAAAATACAGAATCAAATAATTGGGCTGATGCTTTTTGCCTGCCTGATTTTATCTATCAATTTGAGATTTACGACAAAGACGGTTTTGTACAAGTCAAAAAGAAAATTCTAAACGGTTATAATCTTTTCCTGCGATAATTCTGCTAACTAATTTATACATCGCAAATACATAAAATCCAATACAAATTATAGCCTTGTTCTATCTATGGAATAGGGCTTTTTTTTATAAATTATCAATCAATTATAATTAGCTATAGCTTAGTTATACCCTAAAATTATAAAACCTTAAATTTATGCTTAATGTATCACTAATCAGAACCCTTTCGGGTTTATTTTGTTTGTTAATAATATCCAATCAGCTACGAGCGCAAACAGCCACCATTTTTGGGGTTATCAAAGATTCCAGCACGCAAGAAGTTTTGGGCGCGGTTAATTTATTGGTGGGTGAAACGGGTACAAGTTCGGATATTTTGACTGGAGAATTTCGCCTAACTGTGCCTGCGGGCGCACAAAAATTATCGATTAGTTATGTTGGTTACAACCCCAAAGATATAGATTTAAACCTATTAGAGGGCGAAACTAAGCAATTGGATATATTTTTGTCCGAAGTTGCCACCTTACTAAACACGGCTACGATTACCAGCTCGCGGTTTGAAAAACCGTTGGGGGAAGTTACCGTTTCTATGGAGTTGATACAACCCGATTTAATCAAAAATACCAACGCTGTAGCCGTCAATGAAGTCTTGGGGAAAGTGCCTGGGGTGAATATGATAGACGGGCAGGTGGATATTCGCGGCGGGGCGGGCTTTGCTCAAGGCACGGGTTCGCGGGTGATGATATTAATGGATGATATGCCCATTTTGCAAGCGGATGCGGGTTTGCCCAATTGGCGCGACCTGCCCACAGAAAATATAGCCCAAATAGAAGTGCTGAAAGGTGCTGCTTCTGCGCTTTACGGGTCGGCTGCTATGAACGGGATTATCAACATCCGCACGGCTTATCCCACCGAGAAACCCTATACTAACATTTCTTTATTCCATACCTCTTATTTTAGTCCCAAAGATACGCTAAATCAATGGTGGAATGAAACCAACCGCCCTTACGAGGCAGGAATACAGATTGCGCACAGACAAAAATTATCCAAAAAGTTGGATTTGGTAGCTGGGGGCAATTTTTACCAAAATTCTTCCTTTATTCGCGGCAGTGGTCAAGATACCAACCCCGATTATAACCATAAATTGCGTAAAACAATCCATTTGCGGTATAAAGCCACTGAGCGTTTATCACTTTTTTTAAATTGGAATACCAATATCGGCAGCGAGCAACGCCATTTGTTCTGGACACAGCGTTTAGGTCAAAGTTTGTACGAAGCCGACCCCACAGCTTTACCCATAAAGGGGCGCAATTTTAGAGTTAGTGTTGACCCATCAGCTACTTATTACGACAATAACGAAAATCGCCACCGTTTGCAAACGCGCTATTATTATATCAACAACGCCAACGCCAACGGACAAAGCAATAAAAGCCATTATGTATATGGCGAGTATCAGTTCCAACGCCGTTTCAAACAGTTTGATAATTTGGATTTAGCGGCTGGTGTAGTGGGTTCAAATACTAATGTAACCGCTGAAGTTTATGGCGGTTATGTGTTCAAATTGGCTAACGCTGCCGCTTACGCGCAATTAGAGAAGAAGTTTTTTGAAAAATTGACTTTGAGTTTGGGAATGCGTTATGAATTTTATCATCTTACCGCCCCCGATAGTGTGGCTTTTGGTATTTTTGGGCGGAAAAAAGCGGCTGGAAGTGAGCAAGAAGCTAAACCAATTATGCGTTTTGGTGCAAATTACCAACTGGGCAAAGCCACTTACGCCCGCGCAAGTTTTGGGCAAGCGTACCGTTTTCCCACCATTTTGGAAAAGTTTGTAGCAACTTCAGCTGGCGGCGGTATCCGCACTTATCCCAACCCGGACTTAACTTCAGAAACGGGTTGGTCGGCAGAAATTGGGGTTAAACAAGGGTTCAAATTGAGCAACTGGATGGGTTTTGTGGATGTAGCTGGTTTTTGGACAGAGTATCAAAATATGACCGAATTTCAAGCCAATAGTTCCATTTTTGGCTTTTGGGTGCAAAATGTGGGCGATACTCGCATTTCTGGTATAGATGCCAACATCACAGGTTTGGGTAAGATTGGTCAGGTGGATGTTAGCCTAATAACGGGTTATACTTATATCAACCCCATTTTCCAAAATTTCGATTCTTTGACTCAAGATGCGTCTTCTTCTGAAAATAATGTACTTAAGTATCGTTTCCGCCACACCTACAAATTTGATGGACAAGCCACATACAAAAATATCTCTTTGGGGCTAACCCTCAACTATTTCTCCTTTATGGAGGCTATTGATAGATATTTGGACGATAGAATAAATTATCCCACCATCCCCAAGTTCAGAGAAGATAATCCAGGGGGCACTTGGTTGGTTGGCGCGCGTTTGGCTTATAGTTACAAAGCCGCAAAAATTGCTTTAATTGGTCAAAATTTACTAAATACTGAATTTTCGGTGCGCGCTGGAGTGTTGGAAGCACCCAGAAATGTAGCAGTTAGAGGGGATTTTACCTTTTAATCCTATCCTTTTCATACCTCAAAACTTCTGCCACTATGAAGCAATTGCTTTTTTTATGCGCGCTGCTGGCGCAAACGCTTATTTTTGCACAAGGCGAAAATTGGGAGTGGGCTATAGAGCCACAGTTTAGTTATTCGGGTAATTTTTCTGAGGGATTAGCTGTCGCTGAAAAATACGGTAAGTATGGCTATATTGATAAAACAGGCAAATGGATTATTCCGCCACAATTTATAGTGGCTTGGAATTTTTCTAATGGTTTATCTCGCGCCCGTAACTATCAAACTGATAAATGGGGTTTTATAGACCAAACAGGTAAATGGGCGATTGAACCACAATTTGATATTGCTGACAATTTTTCTGAAGGCTTGGCTGCCGTACTAAAAGATGGCAAGAGGGGTTATATCAATAAAACAGGTAGTTGGATTATTCAGCTACAATTTGATGAGGTAAGTAGTTTTTCTGAAGGCTTAGCTTCTGCCAAACAAAACGGTGACTGGGGCTATATTGATAAAACGGGCAAATGGGTAATTGAGCCGAAATTTCTATTTGTAACGGCTATGAATTTTTCCGAAGGTTTGGTTCCCGCCTTACAGAATGGTGACTGGGGCTATATTGATGAAACAGGTAAATGGGTGATTCAGCCGCAATTTGATAATTTTCCTCGTAATTTTTCTGAAGGTTTGGCTGCTGTTGAGCAAAATGGCAAATTGGGTTATATTGCCAAAACAGGCAAATGGGTAATTCAGCCACAATTTGATAATGTGGGTAGCTTTTCAGAAGGATTGGCTTGTGTCCAACAAAATGGTAAATGGGGTTTTATTGATGTAACAGGTAAATGGATTATTCAGCCTCAATTTGATTTTGCCCAAGATTTTTCAGAAGGCTTGGCGGCTGTAGAAAAAAACGGCAAAAATGGCTATATCCGCCTAAAAAACAAATAAATTTTTATAAAAACATATCTTTTCAATAATGAGTTTCAAACTAAACACCATCCCTGAAGCTTTGGCGGATTTGCGCGAGGGTAAAATTATCATCGTAGTAGATGACGAAGACCGCGAAAACGAGGGGGATTTTATCTGTGCTGCCGAGTTGGTAACGCCAGAGATGATAAATTTTATGGCGAGATATGGGCGTGGGCTGATTTGTACCCCACTAACCGAACAACGCGCTGAAGAGTTGCAGTTGCGCTATATGGTGCAGGAAAATACCGCTTTGCACCAAACCGCTTTCACCGTTTCTATCGATTTAATCGGATTCGGTTGCAGTACGGGCATTTCAGCTTATGACCGCGCTACAGGGATAAAAAGGTTGACTAATGCAGCCGCAAAAGCTACCGATTACGCGCGTCCTGGGCATATTTTCCCTTTGATAGCCAAAGACGGGGGCGTATTGCGCAGGGCTGGGCATACGGAGGCTTCTGTAGATTTGGCGCGTTTGGCTGGTGTGTATCCTATGGGTATTTTGGTGGAAATTTTGAACGAAGATGGCACTATGGCACGTATGCCCGATTTGTTAAAAATAGCTGAACAGCATCAGTTGAAAATCATCTCTATTGAAGATTTGATTAAATATCGCCTTTCCAAAGAAAGTTTGGTGAAAAAAGAGGTAGAAACGAACCTTAATACCCCTTTTGGAGAGTTTAAAATATCAGCTTATAGCGATAAAAGCAGCGAAAAATTGCATTTTGTACTCAAAAAAGGCTCTTGGACTAGCGCCGAACCCGTATTAGTGCGAGTACATTCGTCTTCTTCGGGTACACAGATTTTACAAAATTTGCAAGGGCAGCAAGACCAAGCCTTAAATTCGGCTTTATCCCAAATCGCTCAACAGGGTGTAGGGGTGGTGTTGTGCATACATCAAGAAACAGACGTTGCCACTTTTATTTCCCAATTGCAAGCTATACAACAACCCGAAATTTTGCCCACTCATTTCCAACAACCCGACCAGCGCGATTATGGGGTTGGTGCGCAAATTTTACGCGACCTCAACATTTCTAAAATCCGCTTGCTTACCAATAGCCCTAAAAAAAGGGTAGGATTATCAAGTTATGGGCTAGAAATAACCGAAATAGTAACCTTATAAAATAGTGATTAGTGGTTAGTGATTAGTTATTAGTGAAAATACGCTTTTCTAATAGTTACTTTACAAAACTAACCACTAATAACTAACTGGAGTTACGCTTGAGGGTTCATTTTAGTACAAAAAAAACTAAAAATTAAATATGTTAGAAATTTTTTCAACGGCTTGCGCCTAAAAAAATTTATCTTTCGTACTTTTTTGATGGCAAAAAAGTACCAAAAAAGCCAACGCCAACCCCGAAGGGCTCCCGTCAGGAAAAAGGCGTTTTTGTTTATTTTGCTTCATTTCATTGCGCAAAAAGCACAAAACCGTCGCTACAAGCCGACGTTTTTTGCGTTGCAAAAAAGCTACTGCCCTCGCTGCGCTTGGTTGGTCGTCTTTCCGCGACATACGCTGGTTTTGGCGTCGCACGGCGAAGATTTAGCTTTTCAACTTGACTTCTATCACAAAATAGCTCAAGCGTAACTACAGTAACTAACCACTAATAACTAATAACTAATAACTAATAACTAACCACTAACCACTAACCACTAACCACTAACCACTAACCACTAACCACTAACCACTAACCACTAATAACTAATAACTCAAATGAACTCTTATTCTGATTACGTTGATTATCTCCAAAAGATAGCAGATTATAATGGTGCTATTGCTTTGTTGTCTTGGGATAATGAAGTGAATGCGCCTCGCAAAGGTGCAGCTTTTCGCGGGCGGCAAATAGCTACTTTGGCTGCTGAAGCGCACGAATTGTTTATCGCACCTGAATTTGGGGCTTTACTATCCTATTTATCTACAACTGCGCTTACAGAAACAGAAGCGCATAATATCCGCTTATCTACTCAAGACTATCAACGCGCAACCAAATTGCCCGTTTCTTTCGTCAAAAACTTCGCTGAAGCCCGCACCAACGCTTATCAGGCTTGGGTAAAAGCGCGTGAAGCCAATGATTATAGTTTGTATATCCCCGCTTTGAGCAAAATAGTAGAATTGTGCAGAGAAAAAGCCAATTTAATGGGCTATAAAGGGCATATTTATAACGCTTTACTAGATGAGTACGAAGAGGGGGCTACAGTAGAAATGCTAGACCCTTTGTTCGCCAAAATCAAAGCTGAATTGGTGACTTTTGTACAAAAAATGCAGCAACAGGGCAAAACTACTGATAATAGTTTTATATTCAAACATTATCCTAAATCTCAACAGTGGGAGAATAGTTTGGAGCTGCTCAAAAATATAGGTTATGATATGGAGGCTGGGCGGCAAGACTATGCTCATCATCCTTTTTGCACCACTTTTTCCCCCGCTGATGTGCGCGTAACCACCCGCGTGAACGAAAACGACCTGATGGGTATGGTGGGCAACTGCATACACGAGGGCGGACACGCTTTATACGAACAGGGTTTGCCCGCTACTCAATACGGTTTGCCTTTGGGGGCGGCTGTGTCTTTGGGTATTCACGAATCGCAATCGCGTTTGTGGGAAAATCACGTGGGTTTATCCCGTGATTTTTGGGCTTCGCAGTTGGATAGGGTCAAAAAATTATTCCCAAGCCAATTGGAGGGGGTGAGTTTGGAACATTTTTATAAAAGTATCAACCAAGTCGCGCCCAATCTTATCCGTACTGAAGCGGACGAATTACATTATCATCTCCACGTGTTGATAAGATACGAGATAGAAAAAGGGCTAACTGATGGCAGCATAAGTGTGGAGAATTTGGCCAAAGTTTGGAACGAAAAATACAAAACCATTTTAGGGGTTGATGTTCCCAACGATAAGCAAGGCGTTTTGCAGGATATACATTGGGCAGAGGGGCTTTTTGGTTATTTTCCCACTTATTCTTTAGGTAGTTTTTACGCTGCGCAATTTTTTGCCAAAGCAGTAGCTCAATATCCAGAAATTCCCGCTCAAATCGCGGCTGGCAATACGACCACTTTATTGAAATGGTTGCGCGAGAATGTACACCAATACGGTAGAACGTTTCTGCCCAACGAACTCTGCCGACAAGCCACAGGCGAACCGCTGAATGTGGATTATTTTCTAAACTACATAAAACATAAATACGCTGAAATCTACCAGATAGAAGCCTAATCAAGAAAGGAAGGTCGTTTGCGGCTTTCCTTTTTCTTTTTTATTAAAAAAAATACCGTTATTTGCGAATTGTTGGAAAATGCTTATTTTTGCGTTTCTTATCTTAACTTTTACCCACACTTATCTACATAAACACTCAACACAATGGTTAAAATTCAACATTTATTCGCGCTAATAGTTAGCTTTTTCCTTTGCACCGAAATACAAGCCACCCATATTGTGGGGGGAGAGGTGACTTACCGCTGTTTGGGTAACAATAATTATGAAATTTCGGTAACTGTGTATAGGGATTGTGATACGGGCGTGCCTTGGTTTGATAATCCCGCTTCTGTTGGCGTTTTTGATGCCAATAATCAACTGTTGATGGATTTGCGCCTGCCTTTGCGGAATAACGACACTTTAGATTTATTTCTAACAGATACCTGTTTTGTCGCGCCGCCCAATGTTTGTATACATAAAACCACCTATTTGGATACGGTTAATTTACCTTTTAGGGTTGGCGGGTATCAGTTGGTGTATCAACGCTGCTGTAGAAACCAAGATATTGTGAATATCATCAACCCTTTGGGTACAGGGGCTACTTATATGGTTAATATCCCTGAAACTGCGTTGAATACTTGCAACAGCAGCCCCGTTTTTCGCGATTATCCCCCCGTGTATTTGTGTAGAAACGTGCCTATTTTATTCGACCATTCGGCTTTTGATTTGAACGGAGATTCTATCGTTTATGAACTTTACACGCCCTTTGATGGGGCTACACCACTTAATCCAATGCCCCAACCCCCGTTTAACCCGCCGTATACGCCCGTAACTTGGATTGCGCCTTATAGTTTATCTAATGTATTAGGGGGGACTGATGTGCTGCGCATTGACCCACAGACGGGATTATTGCAGGGAACGCCCACAATTATAGGGGTTTTTGTGGTGGGCATACGTGCGCTCGAGTATAGAAACGGGCAATTGATTGGGGTTATACAAAGGGATTTTCAATATGCTGTGGGCGAATGTGGGAGAAGAGACAACGCTGCTTTTTTTACCCCAACTGTAGTGTGCAATGATGACTTGTTGGTTAGCTTTCAAAACACTTCCAACAGTTTTTCGGGCGATTATCGCTGGGATTTTGGCGACCTTAACACGGTTGCGGATACTTCCCGCTTGCAGAACCCTGTCTATATTTACCCTGATACGGGGACTTACACGGTGCGGTTGATAGTCGCGCCCACTTCTACCTGTTCTGATACATTCTATAGAACGGTTAGGGTGCAATACCAATCCTTAAATCCTCAATTTACTGCGAATATAAACAGCTGTAGCGATAGGGCTACGGTTACGATTAGCAACGTTACTACAGATAGCTTGTTCGCTGTCAATGATTTCTTTTGGGATTTCGGGGTGGCTAATATCAACTTTGATACAGCGCAGGGGCGAACTCCCACTTATACTTATAACTCAAGCGGCACTTATGTAATACGGATGTGGGCTACTGCTGCCAATGGCTGTAGGGATTCTATAACCGATACGGTTTCTTTCAACCTCGTCAATGCGCGACTTAACGATACTTCTTGGGCTTGTCCTCAAAGTTCATTCATACAACTCAACCCCAACACCATCACGAGCGGACAAAACTACAGCTGGAGTCCTCCTACAGGGTTGAATAATCCCAATTTGCCCAGTCCTTTGCTATCGCCGCTGCCTGCTGTGCCTACAATTTACACGGCTACAGTTACCGCGCCGAGTTTGGCGGGTTCAAATCTAACCTGTACGTCCGTATTAAGTACTGTAGTGGCTGTGCCGCCGCCGCTTACTGTGGATATTATCACTGATACCAGCACCTGCGCTGCTGCAGTTTTGGTTACTGCCGTTCCCAACCAGCCCAATGTGGATATAGAATGGGCTTCTAATGTCCAATTCAACCCCGTTGTTTCCACTCAAAACCCTTATAATTACCAAATTGGGGGCTTGGGAATGGTATATGTGCGCGCAACGGATAGATACGGCTGCCAAGATATAGATTCTGTGCGGATTACTACGGGTTCTTTTGGTGTTGCTACCAATTTTACCCACGTGTTGGGCGCTTGTGCTAATCCCCGCGCGCTGCAATTGCTTAATTTAACTACAGATACTTCCCGTGGGGCAATATCAAGCTATCAATGGACTGTGGTTGCGCCCCCTAATAGTAGCCTTATTTACACTTCTACTGCCACAAATCCCAGTTTTAACCTGAATGTGAGCGGAGTTTATACCGTAACTTTGCAAGCGACCACCGTTCAGGCTTGTGTGGGCTTTGCGCAATCGCTAATTACGGTATTAGC
>JAAFIM010000107.1 GCA_013297745.1 Chitinophagales bacterium
TAGCTTGGAAGGGAATTTTTTTGCACAAATACCCAAAGAACTGATAACTATAGCCCCTTATTTGGAAGAATTGTATATTATAGACAACCAAAGTATCAATTGGGAAAATTTTTGGGACAAAATACCCACATTCAAGCAACTCAAGCGTTTACATCTCAACAATTGCGCTTTTAGCCCCAATTTGGCACAAGGTTTTAGCCGTCTCAATAAAACTAAAGTTAGCTATTTGGACTTATCCAACTCTAATCTTGAAGGCAATTTTCCTAAAGATTTTTGCCAACTCAAGCATATAGAACAATTAAATTTATCCAGTTGCGAGCTAATCAATCTGCCCGAAGAATTGTATAAATTAAAAAAATTGCGCAATTTGGACTTAGGCAATCACCCCAACGGCAGCCCCAACAAAATAAGCAACCTACCCGATAATTTTTATCGGCTTACCCAACTACAAACCCTGCGTTTAGACCAAAATCCGCTAAAAAAACTACCCGAAAATTTCGCCAAATTGCGTAACTTGGAACATTTAAGCCTTAATAATTGTGAAAATTTAGAAGCCAACCCAACATTTAGACAGTTGACCAATATGAGCGGTTTGGTTTCACTCCATCTATCCAATTTGCCCCTCAAGGCTTTGGGCGGCGAGATTAAAAACTGGATAAATCTATCCCGTTTAGACCTTAGCGGCTGCGGGCTGAACTATTTGCCCCCCTCTCTGCTAAAATTACCCCTTTTGGAGTATGTAAATTTAGAAAATAATAGCTTCCCACCCGAAGAATTGAGTAAATATAAATCTATTTTCAAACCATTTTTAGATTAAAACAGGTATAAATATCCAATTTTCTTAACCTGTATTTTTTATATAAAAAGACGATTATCAACAAACTATGGTAAAAATTGCCGATATAAATTTGGGGGAATTTCCCCTACTGCTTGCGCCTATGGAAGACGTGAGCGACCCACCGTTTAGAGCTGTTTGCAAACAACAGGGAGCGGATATGATGTACACGGAGTTTATCTCCAGCGACGGGTTGGTGCACGAAGCGCAAAAAAGTTTGAAAAAATTGGATATTTATGATTACGAACGCCCTATAGGCATTCAGTACTTTGGGGGGCAATTGGATACAATGATTGAAGCGGCGCATATCGTAGAAGCAGCCAACCCCGATATTATAGATATAAATTATGGCTGCCCTGTGGCCAAAGTCGCCTGTCGTATGGCTGGCGCGGGCTTGCTGCGGGATATTCCCCAAATGATAAAACTAACCGAAGGGGTGGTTAAATCCACCAAAAAACCCGTTACGGTCAAAACCCGCTTGGGCTGGGACGAAAGTACGATAAATATAGTGGATGTAGCCGAAATGTTGCAAGATGTGGGCGTACAAGCCCTAACCATTCACGCCCGCACAAGGGTACAAATGTACAAAGGGCAAGCCAATTGGGATTGGATTTATAAGGTAAAAAACAACCCAAGGATTAAAATCCCCATATTTGGGAACGGGGATGTAGATTCGCCCCAAAAAGCGTTGGAATATAAAGAAAAATACGCCCCCGACGGGATTATGATAGGACGCGGGGCTATAGGTTACCCCTGGATTTTTAGAGAAGTCAAGCACTATTTTAAAACGGGCGAATTTCTCCCCCCACCAACTATCTCCGAGCGCATAGAAGCCACCGTTCAGCACCTCAAAAAAGCGATGGAATGGAAAGGAGAGCGTTTGGGCATATTGGAAACCCGCCGCCATTACACCAACTATTTCAAAGGGTTGGAAAACGTGAAAGAATTTCGTTCCAAGCTGGTAACAACGGATAACCCTTTGGAGCTTTTCCAAATTTTTGAAGAGATGGAAAATTATTACAGCAATTTGCAAACGGTCTAATCAATAACGGATGAAAATACTCATTTTAGGCGGCACCAACTTTTTGGGGCGGGTTTTTGTCCGCGAATGGTTGAAAAAACACCCCCAATATCCACCCACGCTTTGCCACAGGGGCAAAACCAACAGCCACGAATTTCCCCAATTGGCGCGGATTTTATACGACCGCGAAACAGACGATATGCGGGACGTTTATACCCAAAATTGGGATGTTGTGGTGGATTTTTCCTCTTATTATCCCGATTCATTGCGGGTATTAGCCAATAAATTGCTGGGGAAAGTGGGTAGATATATTTACGTTTCCACCGTTTCGGTTTATGATTGGGCAAAAATTGGGGATGAAATCAGCGAAAATAGCCCCATTTTGGCCTGTCCAGATAAAATGCGCGCGGATAAAACCGACCTTTCCTACGGGCAGAGAAAAGCAGCTTGTGAGCGCGAACTGTTGGACTTAGATAGATTAGATACGGTTATTTTCCGCCCTTCTGTAGTATTTGGCGATTACGACTACATCGATAGGCATTATTATTGGCTTTGGCGGGCTAAAACTCAAGCTAACATTTTGCTCCCAGCCGAACCTTTCAAAGCTAATTACACCTTTGTCAACGATTTGGCGGAGTTGATAACCCGCGCCATATTCGCCCCCAAACACAGCGTAACTTACAACAGCAGTACCCACGCCCCCCACACCATCACCGATTTGGTGCAAATAGCCAGCGATTATTTCCAAACCGCGCCCAAATTACATTATTTGGACAAACAGCATCGGGAAAATTTGGGTATAAACGGGGGCAAAAACGGGTTTGGGTTGTGGTTTGGGCTTGATTTGAACATTAACCACGAGCGGGCAATAGCTGATTTTGGGATAAAATTCACCCCGTTGGTGGAAGCTATCCAACAAACCGCCGATTATTACCAAAGTATCTACAAAAATGATTGGAAAGAGGGCTGGTTTGGGCTAAGAATAGAGCAAGAAAAGGAAATTTTAGCCAAAATATAACCCTTCTGCGGCTAAAAAATAGGCAACTGTTTATTTTTTTTGATAAAAAAGCTAATTTTGCACCCGATTTTAGCAAACCATTTTCTAATTTGCTGGTTTTAAGTGTAGAAATACGACTATTTATAAAAATTCAACAATAAAATTTTATAGCTATAATGCGCGACAATCCCAACATTATTTTAACCCCTGCTAGCGAGTTTAAGCGGGCGGCAAAACAGGACAGATTCCAAGGACACGACTATTACGCTTTGGACGAATTGCTAACTACAGAGCAAAAAATGGCGCGCGATGCTATGCGCGAATGGGTGCGGCAAGAAGTTAGCCCCATTATTGAAGATTGTTTTGAGTTCAACAAACACCCCTTGCATTTATTCAAAGGTTTGGCTGAATTGGGCGCATTGGGGCCTACCACCCCAACCCAATACGGCGGTGTAGGTGCTGATGATATTACCTATGGGTTGATGATGCAAGAGCTTGAGCGCGGCGATTCAGGCATTCGTTCTGCTGCTTCAGTGCAAGGTTCGCTGGTTATGTACCCAATTTATAAATTTGGTAGCGAATTTCAGCGCAAAAAATACCTTCCCGCTTTGGCTTCTGCTGAAATGATAGGTTGTTTTGGGCTTACAGAACCCGACCACGGCTCAAACCCTGCGGGAATGACCACCCATTTTGTAGATGGAGGCGATTGTTACATCCTCAACGGGGCTAAAATGTGGATTACCAACTCCCCCATAGCCGATGTGGCTGTAGTTTGGGCTAAGGATGAAGCGGGTGAGATACGCGGTTTAATCGTGGATATGCACGCCAAAGGCGCATCTGCTCCGGAAATACACGGCAAATTATCCCTGCGCGCCTCAATCACGGGCGAATTGGTGTTTGAAGATGTGCGCGTTCCCAAAGAAAACTTATTACCCAACGTAAAAGGGCTTAAAGGTCCTCTTTCTTGCCTATCAAAAGCGCGTTACGGCATTGCTTGGGGTGCTATAGGTGCGGGGATGGATTGTTACGATTCTGCGCTGCGTTACTCGTTGGAGCGCGAACAGTTCGGGCGTCCATTGGGCGGTTTCCAACTTACCCAGAAAAAATTGGCTGAGATGATAACCGAATTGACCAAAGCGCAGTTATTGGCTTGGCGTTTGGGTACGTTGATGATAGCGGATAAAGCTACTCCAGCGCAAGTATCTATGGCGAAACGCAATAACGTACAAATTGCTTTACAAATCGCCCGCGAAGCGCGCCAAATTCACGGCGGGATGGGAATTACCAACGAATATCCGATTATGCGCCATATGATGAACTTGGAAACTGTGCTTACTTACGAAGGCACGCACGATATTCACCTGTTGATTACGGGTATGGATGTAACAGGTTTGAACGCGTTTAAATAATTTTACATAGAGAGCGTTTTATAAAAAAAACCGAAACCATCGTTTGTAGTGGTTTCGGTTTTTTTTTATGCCGTTTTGATATTTTTTTTGATGAATAAGGTTACAAAATCACAACTTTTAACTCATCATTTTGCAAATCTACGCTTAATTTTTTCCCCATAACTTGAGGATTAGCCAACAACCACTTGGCGAGCGGGGCGGTAACTTGCTGCTCTATAGCCCGTTGTAGCGGGCGCGCGCCATAGCGAATATCAAACCCCACTTCAGTCAATTTGGCAACTATAGCGTTGGAAAAGGTTAGTTTCAACCCCCTTTTTTCAAACCCTTCCCTGTCTTGCAACTCGCTCAACTCTTTGAGGGTAATAGCCGCGATATGCTCTTGCGACAAAGCCCCGAAAGGCACAATGTGGTCAATTCTGTTCACAAACTCAGGTCGGAAAAATTGGGCTATAGCCGACTCGTAATTGGGCGAATTATTTCCCCCAAAACCTATACTGCTGCGGTTGGAAGCTCCCAAGTTGGAGGTCATAATAATTATCGTGTTGCAAAAATTGGTACTGCGACCGTAAGCATCCACCAATCTCCCCTCGTCCAAAACGGTCAATAACACGTCAAAAACTGAAGCATCTGCTTTTTCTATCTCATCCAATAACAGCACGGAAAATGGCCGCTCGCGAATATCTTGTATCAATTTGCCCACTTCTCCCCCCGCGCCGATAAAACGCGCCAATTGGGCTGGATGTTGAAACTCGCTCATATCTATACGCACCAAGGGGCTTTTTTTCTGCCCTTTTCCAAAAAAATAATCCGCCAAAGCTTTGGTCGCTGCCGTTTTTCCCACCCCTGTAGGACCTGTAAAAATCATCGTACTAATGGGCTTTTGGGGATTGTTCAACCCAGCTTTGAAAATTTTAACCACATTGCAGAGGGTTTCTATCGCTTCCGTTTGCCCAACAATTCGCTTGGAGAAAAAGTCGCCCAAATCTTGATTGTCTAATAAAATATCATCGCGCAAAAACAATTCGGGCATCCCCGTTTGGCTGATAAAATGGGCTAAAATATCCTCGCGGTTGATTTCCACCTCGCCTGTTGGCTGTTTGTTGCGCGCTTGGCTAATCATTTGGCTTAAAAATTTAATCGCTTTGCCCGGGAATTTTTCGTAGGGATAATAACGATTTAACAACCTATAGCAAGTTTCTAAAGTAGGCCTCGGCAGGCTAATTTTCATATTTTGGGCTGTATAGTCGCCAAATTTTTCCAAAATGCTGTAAATTTTCGCCTCGGGCATCTCTTGGATGTTCATAATTTGGAAATTTTCCACAAACCCGGGCAACAAACGGCGCATAATATCCAACTGTGTGGGGGAAACTTCAGCTATCAACTGCAATTTGCCCTGTTGCATATAAGGTAAAATAAAAGCCGCTATACTATCTTCTGCCCCCTCGCCCCCTGTTTGCAACAACTGGATAACATCCACCACCCACAAAATCCCCTCAGCAGACTGCAACTCTTCAATCAAACGCTCCACATTTTCTTGCCATTCACCCAAATAACGCGCGTTAGCGGTTATGCGTTGGGTCATCAATTGCCAAAAAGTTTGGCTATATTTATTGGCCGGAGCGGTAATTTTTTTAATCGCTTGACGAAGCAATGAACTTTTGCCCACTCCTGTATCCCCAACCACCAATAAATTAGCTTTTAGCCCGATAATTTTATCCACTGCTGTTTCCACCATATCTTCCAACTCCCAAGCTACTTCGGGAAAAATGGCTAAATTTCGCCTAACCGATTTGGGGTAAGGGTATTGTTCTGCCATAGATTCCAAGGCTTGAAACCTGCGATTGAAGTTCCAATTATTTTTGAACCCGTAATCTCGGTTGAGATTAACGCGGAAGCTAATCTCGTCCAATTTGGCTTCAGCGTTGGTAAGCTGGCGGAACAATGATTCTGGGGTTTGTTGCGTAAGCAAATTAGTGGCGAAATTTTGCACCAAAGAGGGCAATAATTTAGCATCATAATATACAAACCGTTCTCCCAACAAAGGCAGATGACATTCATAATAATCTTCATTGGTTTGACCAAAAATAGCCACTACAGGCACTTTTAGCACAAAAGAGCTGGGAAAAGAACGGTCTGCATTGCGATATGTGGGGCGAATTTTGACCTCAAACACCTTCATTTTATACTGTTCTATATTGCTGGACAAGTACCAATCGTATTTTTTATACTGCTTTTGCAACCAATCTTTTATACTTCCTTTGACCGCCCGAATATCCGAATCTACCACCTGATAACGAGTGCCTACAATGCCCCCCAAAACGGTATTATCGTCCAATTCAAAATAAATAACAGGATAGGTTAAATTTTCCATAGAGATGTTAGAATTATAAAAATATAGTCTTTAGAATGGGTTAATTTGATTATTGGGTTAATTTTGATTATTTTTTAAAAACAAAAAAGCTAAAGGCAATAATTCGCCAAAATATAAATTCATGATTAAATAATCCATAATAACAAACAAACACAACAACATAAACAACCATTTATCTGCTTTTCGGGTAAAAAATCCCAGCACAAAACCAACTTGTAAGCCAATAGCAGCCAACCAAGCCGCATAAGCCAAATAAGGGTTTTCTACCAAAAAACTATACAGCGAAATACGCCAATGATTGGGCTGTTCATACGCTAATTGAGCGTGCTGAAGGGGCAAAATATGCGCCAATTGTAGCGGATAAAAAGCAGATAAACGGGCTATTTTCCAACCTGCGGCTGAAACCAATATAAAACAAGTGTATAATCTCAACCAGTGCAGCCCTTTTTCACCCCAAATTAGCGCAAAAGACAAAACCCAAAGGGCGATGAGTTGATGCCCGTGTTGTATATTGGCGCTATTATACGCAAAAAAATATAAAGTGAGTAGCAAAAAGGTTGTAATTTGCAAACTGCGGCAAAGAAACAGTTTTTTTTCGTGATTGGGCTTACTAAAAATAAAAAAAGTTGAAAATAAGATAAAAAATAAACCAATATCTAAAATCAAGGCGGGGATAAAATAAGATAAAAAAACTTGTGGGCAGCCTAAAATATGCAATAACCAATACGTATTGTCTGACAAAGGGCTAATAAATAAAGGATTAAATAATTGGCTTATCATAGCACCTTGAAAAAATCTAATCACAAAGGCGGATAAAATTAACCCATAAAAAAAACTTTGTTTGCTCATACATAAAAAAGCCCCCCAACTGCAAAGGTTGGCGGGCAAAACGTGTGGATAAGTGTTATTATTTTTGTTGGTATTCAATCCAAACTGGGGCTATAGTACGCTCATTGGTAAGCCCTGTGACTTTCATACTGCCTTTATCGTCGTAATTAAGATAATGGGAAGCCACTACATCTTTGCCATACAACAGATAAAATTTTTGCATCAAACTTTTTCTAGGCTCATTGAGAGCATTGATTTTTTTTATCATATCAGCTATAGGCAACTGTTTTTTGGAAAATAACACACAGATATAATTTGTGCCAATGTGTTGATTATCTACCAATAAAGGGTCTTTGGGGTAAGTAAAAGCATTTTTTTGATTGTCAAAAAATAACTTATCCCCTTTTTGAGGATAAATTAGATTAGCCCCGCGCATAGAGTCGCCCTCCAATATATAAATATAACATTGTTTGCTGTTGTTAATACTTATTTTATAAACAGAGCCTGCTGGATAATTATAATTGGATTTATACAAATTACGCTCTAATGTGGTGAGCATAGCTGCACTATTGATTTGTATGGAGACTTCACCATCTATACCATATTCAGCTTCCAATGCTTTAGTATTTTTTTTATTGGATTTGGGAAACTGTAAATAACCGCGCATATTGATAGCAGCGTAGAGCATACGGGCATATTGTTGGCGGGTAAATTTATCCACACAAGTTAGACGGGGATTATCTGACATAAAATTGCTTATCATCGGGCGGTAAAATTTGCTGGTGCCGTCTTGCACCTGGCCTATATAGTCGCAACGTCCATCTACAGAACGACCATCCAAACGGGGGTCAGCAGGTGTATCACAAATTTCGTCCCCTGATTCTTTGCAATTTTTGCCATCTACAGCTTCTGTGCTGCGTTTTTCTTCATCAGGTCCGTGGGTAGGATATAAAGATAAATAATGTCCCATTTGGCGGATAAGCGATACTTTATCCACAAAACATTTATTCGCTATCACAATTCGGTCTTTATTCCGATTGGAGGGTGGATAAGTATAAGCGCAAAAATTATTCTTGTCGCCTTTGATAGTACCCACAATATAAACATTGATGACATTGTTGATGTCCCGTTTGTCGCATAAGTCAGACTCTAAATCTTTGGAAAAATCATAAAATTTTGTATTATCCAAATAGTTATAATCTTCCAAAGCACTAAATCGGGTATACATCGGCAAAAATTGCTGATTGAGATAATTGATAGCTTCTTCTACCTCTGTGACCCCGATAGAGCCCGAAGCATCATCTTTTCGTATGATATGAATTTTTATAGGAAACTCCAGCATACCCCTAGAAATAGAATCGTTGAACGATTGCAGTTTTTCCTTATGCCCAGCCATAAACAGCTTGTGTTCGTCTGTCCATACTGTAGCTGACAATTTACGCAAGCCCATTTGCCCCCAAGCTATAGCCGAAAAGCAGTTGAGAAAAGCCCAAAGTATTAATATCTTTTTCATATAAAGGCTTATTTAGAGAGATGATAAAAAGAGTATTATTGAAAATATGTAATTTTTCGTTCTACATAATAAACAGGTTTGTCATCAAAATAAACAATTTTCATAATCCAATTGCCTTGTTCGTCATATTCGTAGCGATTGAACATTTTGAAGTTTTTTTCTGACTTAGATTCCAATTTTTTGCCCGTCAAATTGTTGTATTTGTCGTATTCACAGCTATCAGCAAAGTTAATAAAACCTTTATCGTTTAGCGATTTTAGCGATAATGTTTTGCCCGCCGCATTATAGATAATTATTTGCTGGTTATACATTTCTTTTTTGCTGTTGTACATTTTGCAATCGCGGATAAGCTGCCCAGCTTTTTTGCTGTAAGTGTATTCGCTATAAAAGTTGCCCGCTTCGTCATTGGCTTTATAAATAATACGACCTTTTTTATACTTTTCAGTCACCACCGATTTTTTGCTATTGTCGGCGGCATAAGTAGTTTCTATTTTTTGCTTTTTACCTTTATAAGTATAAACGATACTATCCAATCGTCTGCCTTCGTTATCAAAATACACTTTATACAAATCACGTCCCTGTTTGAGGTCGCGCAAAACCCGCCGTTTTAAATCATAAGGGGGTTTTTCAGCATAAAATTCTATAAATACGGTAGTTTTGGTATAAAAATAAAAACGGTTGATTATTGGCTTATCTTTGTCGTCGTACAAATACTTGGCAGAAGGTTCTGATTTTTCGTTGTATTCGTGTTTAATCCTCACAGCA
>JAAFIM010000108.1 GCA_013297745.1 Chitinophagales bacterium
GACGGTTTTGCGCTTTTTGCGCAATGAAATGAAGCAAAATAAGCAAAAACGCCTTTTTCCTTACGGGAGGGCTTCGCCGTTGGCGTTGGCTTTTTTGGTACTTTTTTGCCATCAAAAAAGTACGAACGGCGAAGCCCTCCGCGTAAGCGCACAAAGATAAATTTTTTAGGCGTAAGCCGTTAAAAAAATTCTACCTGATTTAACTTATAGCTATTTCGTACTAAAATTAAACCTCAAGCGTAACTCCAGTTTAAAACATATATTTTTATAAAATTATTTTATAACTCATGGCACAAAATAAGCTAAGAGCCGCGCCTGTGGATTTGTCCCAAGTGTCTGTACCAGCAGCCAAACGCAAAAGAAGCGGAGGATTGTTTGGTGGCAATAATATCAGCGCAGCTTGGTTGTTCGACAACATTTATTTCATCTTTTTTTTAGGTTTTTTGGGCGTTATTTATATAGCAAATTCTCATTACGCGGTCAAAACGGTAAAAGAGATAAAAACGATACAAACCGAATTGCAAAAAACGAGTTGGGAAAGCAATTCTCGCAAAGCTGATTTGATGTTTGAAAGTATGGAGTCGCGCGTATCTATGAAAGTTGAACATTTAGGGTTAAAAAAATTGTATGAACCTCCCAAAAAAATAACCATCCCGCAAGAATAATGGCAAATGAAAATAAAAGTTTTTTGAAAGATGTAGTTCTTTGGCGCATTTATATCACCATGTTGTTGGTATTTCTGGGTGCATTAATAGTGCTTTTGCGCATTTTTGTATTACAGTATTCTCAAGGGGCTGTGCTGCGGGATATGGCCAATTCTATTTATATCGAAAAACGCCCAGTAGAAGCCCAAAGAGGAAATATCGTTACTGAAGATGGCAGCTTGTTGGCTACTTCTTTGCCTTATTATGATGTGCATTGGGATTTGAGTAAGGTCAATGATAGCCTTTTCAACGCTGATGTGGATACTTTATCCATTTGTTTGGCTACTTATATAGACGGAGAACTCACTATAGGCGCGTATAGGGATAGATTGCTAAGAGCAAAACAGGACAAAAATAGATATTTTCTTATCCGCAGGAATGTTACCCAGCTGGAATTAGACCGCATAGTCAATTTCCCTTATTTTAGCCGATATATTCAAGACAAAAAAGGCAGTTATGGGCAAAATGATACTATAGTTTTGGATAACGAAACCGCAGAAGAATACCTTTTGCGTATGAATGTAGCGGATAGCTTGGTGGTGAATGCTCAAATGCTTAACGCTAATGGCGATAGGGTGTTGGTGTTGAAAAAACAAAAAGGGGCAATTCGCAGCTTGGATAAGAAAATTTTGGATAAATTGCGTTATAATACAGGGCTAATCGTAGAGCGAAAAAGTAAGCGACAGTATCCATTCAAGGTGTTGGCTAATCGCACGATTGGTTATATCCGCCGAGATAGTATAAAAACCAAAGTGGGCTTAGAGGCTTATTTCAATAATATCTTGGCGGGGGAAGATACCGCGATTGTGATGCAACATATTGGCAATAATATGTGGATTCCTTTGGACGATATAGCCCAAATAGAGCCTCGTTCGGGCAAAGATATTGTCACTACCATAGATATTAACATACAAGAAGCCGCCCATAATGCACTTTTGCGAGGGCTGCGTTTGCACGAGGCTGAAGCTGGCTGTGCTATAGTGATGGATGTGGCTACGGGTGATATTAAAGCTATGGCCAATTTGGGTAGAATGGAGGATGGCAGTTATTGGGAAAGTTATAATTATGCGGTTTTGTATCGCACTTATCCAGGCTCTACTTTCAAAATTGCCACGATGATGTCTTTGTATGAAGATGAGTATATTCATTTGGATGACGAGGTGGATTTGAATTATGGTAAAGCTGAATTTTTTGACGAACAGCTAGAAGATGCTTCAGCGCACGGGTTGAAAATGGCAAGTATAGAAAAAGCTTTTGAAGTTTCGTCCAATGTGGCTATGGCCAAACTTACCCATAAGTATTATAACCAAAATCTACAAGGGCAGAAAAAATTCCGCGCTCATATTAGCAAATTTGGATTGGACAAAGTTACTGGTGTTACTTTGGAAAACGAAGAACAAGCTATGCCCTTATTGGCAGAACCTTCTACCCCCAATTGGTCTGGGATTACCGTGCCTTGGCTTTCTGTGGGTTATGAAATTTTAATGACACCTTTACAATTGGCCACTTTTTATAATGCTATAGCCAACAATGGGAAAATGATGCGTCCTCGATTGGTGAAAGAAGTTCGTTATTTTGGTACTAGCGAAAAAATTTATCCGCCTGAAGTGTTGGATAGAAAAATAGCCAGCGATAAAACTTTAGAATTTGCCCGTTATTTACTCACCCGACCTATAGAAGGCAGCGCAGGCACAGCCAAAACCATCAAATCTGATGAATATCGCATAGCGGGCAAAACAGGTACGGCGGTTATGAACCATAAAGAGTTTAAATCTGGACGCGAAGCCAAAAAATATCACGCTTCTTTTGCTGGTTTTTTCCCCGTCGAAAACCCCGCTTATACAGTATTGGTTTCTGTTTATAATCCCAAAACGGGTTTTTATGGTGGGGTGGTAGCTGCGCCCATTTTTAAAGAAATAGCTGAACAATGTTATCACAAAAATGTGGTTTCTCATCCTCATATTAACGCTGAAAAACCAATTTATAACGGCAAAAAATTGCCCGATTTACAGGTTGGGTATAAAGCCGATATCAAAAGTGTACTTGCTTATCTCAACGTGCCTTATATAGAAGAAGCCAACACAGCTTGGACTGTAGCGCGGGTGCAGGGGGATTCTTTGTTTTTGCTAATGCGCAATATGCAGGAGAATGTGGTGCCGAATGTGGTCGGGATGGGCTTGCGCGATGCGCTTTATTTGCTGGAAAGTGCGGGGATAAAAGTGCGGGTCGTGGGCGTGGGCAAGGTCAAATCGCAGTCGGTAAAAGCTGGACTTAACATCAGCGCAGCTAAGGAAATTACCCTTGTTTTAGGCTAAAAAATTAGCAACAAATCAATAATTTTTATTCTAAACCCTTTTCTATACCAATTAACTATGCGTTTTTCATCTTTTTTGCTTTCTATATCTTTTTTAACCAGCACTGTATTGGCGCAAGATTCGCTAAAAGTGGTTACCAATTCCAACGATTCTCTGCTTCGGGCTGCTTTGTTGGGCGAAGTTAGCAAACAACACAACGCCAATAACGAACTGTTGAACAAGCAACTGACCGATTTTGATAAAAAATTGCAGTTGATTGATAAAAAAATAGAGAACGAAAACAACTCTCAGCGCAAAGTGGAGGCGTTGGTAGAGCGGGTGCAGATTTTGGAGAAGAAAGAAGTCGCCAACGTGGATAATTTAATCTCTGTTTATGAACACAATTACAAAGCTGCTGTAGTCAATCTCGTTTTTATGGAACGCGAGCTAAAACCTTTGGTGCTGTTTGACGCCAGCCGCGACTTTTTCTCTGGTTTGGGCGATGCTTGTAATCCGACCAATTACAGGGGTTACAACGAGTGGTTCAATAAGTTTAAGGCGCATATAGAGCAGAATAAATCCAAGGTGCGCACTTTCGCCCTGATAGACCAAGCTATGAAATTGTCTGGTAGCGTGGGCAAAGATTTTGTGCCTTTGGCTGGACCTTTGGCTAATCAATTTCTAAACGGCATAGGCGATTTTATCGTGTCTTTGGGCAAAAGGAATAAGGCGTTGATAGCAGAAAGCGAGCAAATGTTCAAATTGAGCGCGATTTTATCCCAATTTGTACACGAACGCGACCTGATAGAGAACGAATGGGAAAGTATCAACAAAAAATTGGACGAGTTGCAAAAACTACATACGGAATGTTTGAAAGAAAATTTTATAATTTTGGGAATAGGAGAGCAAGATTTTAGAAAAAACTTTGCCAACGAAATGGACGCTAACCGCCGTTTTGATTATATTAGAAATATGACCCAAAAGATAAAAGAGCGGATTAAATCCGAAAAGGACAAAAATCCCGATAAGTGGAAAACGCTATTTTATCAACAGATGCAAACGGTCAAATCGCTAAAAATTAGATTTGGCGAACTTACCTTCCGTATCAAAGAAAATATAACTAAATATCAAGGGCTTATACAAAAATATGCTCAATCTGAACTGCCCGAAATGAAAGAAAATATGAATAAATTAGCCACTAAATTAGAGCGTTTGAACAGTTCTTTTGATGCCACTTTCAACCCTCAAGCCTACATCAAAGCAGCGGACAGAATGTACATTGAAGATTAAAAACTAAAAAATTACCCCTCACTTCCCACCATTTCACCACTCACTCCTCACCACTCACAAATGGAACACAACAAACAACCCAATCAAAAGCAACTGGATAAAATTTTGCAAATGCCTTGCCCCACTTGCAACAGCGAACTTTCTTATTCTGCCGAAAAACAGATGATAAATTGCCGCCATTGTGGTTATACTCAAGATTACGACCGCGCTAGTGACCAAATTCGCGAACAATCGCTGGCTTCTGCCGCTTCGGCTATGCAATCTTACAGCCCTGCATCTATACAAAAACAGGTCGTTGAGTGTGAATCTTGCCGCGCCCAATTGATGATAGAACAGGACACTGTAGCCATTCGCTGCAATTTTTGCGGTTCGGAAAAAGTGAATAAAGCCGCTTTCAACCAAAACCTAATCCAACCTCAAGGGATAGTTCCTTTCAAAATTCAAAAGCGCGAAGCTGTAGATAAGTTTAAAAAATGGATAGCAGAGGGCTGGTTTAGACCCAATGCGCTGAAAAAATTAGCCGAATTGGGCGACATTCAGGGTATTTATTTGCCTTTTTGGACTTACGATGCCGATTCTTACACTCAATGGCAGGGCGAAGCTGGCTTTTATTATTATGTGGATGTGGAAAAAGAAGACGGCAAAATAGAAAAAGAACGCCGTACTCGCTGGGAATGGCGCAGTGGAGATTTCAACCGCAATTTTGACGATGTGTTAATTTTAGGCTCAAAGGGCAAAACCCGCGAGGTCGTAGAGGGTATTTTCCCCTATGAGTTGAAAGAATCTGTTAATTACAACCCTACACTTATGGTGGGTTGGCAAGCCGAAATTTATACAGTTGATGTCAAAGAAGGGTACAAATTGGCAGAGCAGAAAATGTACGCCGAACTAAAACAACAAGCAGAAAAACGACTTGGAGGCGATACCCAGCGCGGTTTGCGCGTTGATGCCGATTTTTACGACCAAACTTTCAAACACCTTATACTTCCCGTTTGGCTTTGCACTTACAAATACGGGGATAAAGCTTATCAATTCGCTGTCAATGGACAAACGGGCAAAATTGAGGGACAAAAACCTGTTTCTTGGGTTAAAATTATCCTGCTTGTTCTATTCATTGCCGCCATTATCGCGGGCATAGTGATTGCTACTCAAGATTAGCGAATAAATTATCTTTTTATAAATTGAAGTTGTTTAGTAAGAATTTTTCTACATTTTCAATTTAAAAAAATAACCATTTGTGTATTTGAAGCAACAGACTAAAGTCTGTTGTAATCGTTTTTTTGTCTCTCAACGGGTTAAAACCCGTTGGTATTGATTGATAAAACTGTATAACGCGCGGGACTTTAGTCCCAAAAGCGCGAAAAAATCCTAAATCTCAATTGTGCTGGGACTTTAGTCCCGCACAATACAGAGAAATTAAAAGATAAAAAAAGCATACTAAACAACTTCCCCTTTAAAAAAACCTTTCCAACTCGGAGAGGTTTTTTTTATTTTTGGAAATCAACAAAATTAACCCTAACTTTGCCCCGTTTTTCTCACTATCACAACACAACAACTTTATAATGAATTTTTTCGCCCCATTTTTTACCCTTTTTATTAGCTTTTTGGCGATTATCAACCCCACAAATGCGCAAAAACCAGCCATAAAAGTAATCAAACAGCAAAAATATATTTTAGCTGCCAACCAAGAGATAAAACTATCTTTTCAAATAGACCAAAACTATAACCGCTATGGCAATATGACCAAGCAAGAATATCTTTATCCCCGCCCCAATAGCGACCAATTGCAAACCGACCGCAAAATTTTATATAGCTACGATGCCCGCAGCCGCCATTTGGGAACTATGGAATATAATGGAGATAATTTGTTAGAAGCCGAAACCAAAATCTATTGGGACGACAAAGATAATAAAACCAAAGTGGAAGAAATCCGCTACAGCAACGGCGAACAAACCGCTAATGTAACCACTTACAGCCTTCAATATGATGAACGCGGCAACAAAAAAAGCGAAATTCATTACACCCCCAACGGAGTACAGGAAAAAGCCCGCTTTTGGTTTTATAACGAAAATGACGAATTGATAAAAACAACCCTACTCGTAGAAAAAGAAAACCAACCCGTCAAAAGAAGTCTAAGCATATTCAAACGCGACGATAAAGGCAATCTCACCAAATCTATCAGCAAAGAGTACGTCAATAAAAAAGAATATAGAAAAGATATTCAGTATTTTAGCAATAACCACGTCATCCGCTGGCGCAAATATATCAACAAGCGTTTTGATAGCGAATTTATCAACGAATACCGCGATAGCGTGGTCATCCGCACTACTTCCCGCAATACCAAAAAGATGATTTCGTTGGAACAAGCCCAAAAAGAACAAGAAAAAGCAGCCCGCCGCGCCAATAAAAAACGAAATAACAAAACCAAAAGCGCAGAAATTTGGGTTACCAACACCGAATACGATGCTTACGGTAATGTAGCGATTAGCAGCCAAAGTGTCAATAACCAAGTAAAAATGGTTACTCAATACGAATACGACGATTACGGCAATTGCGTGCGTGTTAGCAAAATCAATAAAGAAACCAACGAAAAAGAAGAAGAAACAACCGAGTACGAAACCTATGGCAATATCTCCCGCCGCAGTGCTTACCTCAACGGGCAGTTGATTTCAGAAGAAAAATTTCTATACGAATACTATCCCCGCGAGTAAAACCGCTTAAAACGAAAAATCCTGCTTCGTGATGAGGCGGGATTTTTTTTATTATGATTTACTGGAGTTACGCTTCTATCATTTGATTTTTAAAAGTTAAGTACAAAAGCTAAATTTTCGCCGTGCGACGCCAAAACCAGCGTATGTCGCGGAAAGACGACCAACCGAGCAAAGCGAGGGCAGTAGCTTTTTTGCAACGCAAAAAACGTCGGCTTGTAGCGACGGTTTTGCGCTTATTTTCGTAGAAAATACAAGCAAAAACGCCTTTTTCCTTACGGGAGGGCTTCGCCGTTGGCGTTGGCTTTTTTGGTTACTTTTTTGCCACCAAAAAAGTAATAAAAATAAATTTTTTAGGCGTAAGCCGTTGAAAAAATTTCTAACCTATTTAATTTTTAGTTTTTTTGTACTAAAATGAACCCTCAAGCGTAACTCCAGTTAATAATTAATCCCTACTTTTTTATATATAAAATGTAATAACCAAGCAGGACCTATAAGTAAAAATTGTACATCTTCAAAAAAAGAAGGTTTCTTGCCCTCAATTTTATGCCCGATAAATTGCCCTATCCAAGCGATTACAAAAATAGCCAACGACACAAAAGGCAGATTACTACCCACTTGTTGCGCCAAAAAATGATTGCCCACCACCATAGCCCCACCCACAAACACAAAACCCACGAACATAAAAGCGGATAAAAAAAGATAATAACACAAAGCCAAGCCCATAAATACAGCCGCCCAATTGGCTATTAAACTTTTTTCGATAGGAAAAGGGATGCTGTATATCAACCCCAGCAAGCTAAACATAATTAAAGGCACACAAACCCAATGGATAAGTTTGTTGGTGGCATTTTGGTGGCTTTCGCCGTATTTTTCCAAAAACCAATCTATTTTTCGCTGATTAGACATAAAAAAGTTATTTTTTTGTTAAGGAATGGATGAAATTTGAGTAAAAAATAAAGCAAATAGTTAATTATTAGCCAAAATATACTACCTTTGCGGGAGAATTTGTTGCATAAATTTGAACAATTATTCAAATAACTATTCTCTAAATCCCTTTTAAGTAACTGAACAAAATGGAAGTAATTTTTACGCTTCAGTAAAAACTTGTGTTTTGGAAATTTTCTTAACGGCTTGCGCCTAAAAATTTCTTTTTCTTCGTACTTTTTGCAGGCGCAAAAAGTACCAAAAACGCCTTGTTTCTACAAACTTGTTCGCTCCGCTTGCTAAAGCTGCGCTCCGTCTCACTTCAAACAGTGTAGAAACTCAACGGATTAGTGTAGTTACGCGCTCCGCGCGATTATTCACTTTGTTTTTGTCTACTTACTTAAGAAAAACTGTGTACAATTTGCGCGCTCAATAGCGTGGGGTTTTATACCCCACGCACGAAATCAAATAAAAAAATGATATATTTTGATAAAATTTTTATTGCCGCGTGGGGTGTAAAACCCCACGCTATTGAGCGCGCCTTATGTTATTGTTGCTTGTTTTAGCTTTTAAGTAAGTAGACAAAAACAAAGTGAATAATCGCGCGGAGCGCGTAACTACACTAATCCGTTGAGTTTCTACACTGTTTGAAGTGAGACGGAGCGTAGCTTTAGCAAGCGGAGCGAACAAGTTTGTAGAAACAAGGCGTTTTTGGTACTTTTTGCGCCTGCAAAAAGTACGAAGAAAAAGAAATTTTTAGGCGCAAGCCGTTAAGAAAATTTCCAAAACCCAAGTTTTTACTGAAGCGTAAAAATTACTTCCATTTTGTTCAGTTACTTAACTGACCTTTCGCAGTTAAAAAATTTGGTGGATTGAAAAAAATAACAGTGTGCGCTCAATAGCGTGGGGTTTTACACCCCACGCACAAAAATGGTAAAAAATGTTATATTTTCTATTTTTTTATGGAAAATTTATCAGCGCGCGGGGTATAAAACCCCACGCTATTGAGCGCATATAGGAAAATTTAACTGCAAAAAGCTAATTGTAAAAAAAATGAAAAATATACTGCGAAAGGTCAGTTAATAAGTAAGTAAACAAAATAGAAGTAATTTTTATGCTTTACTAGAGTTACGCTTCTGTCAATTTTTTTTTAAAAGTTAAGTACAACAGCTAAATTTTCGCCGTGCGACGCCAAAACCAGCGTATGTCGCGGAAAGCCGACCAACCGAGCGCAGCGAGGGCAGTAGCTTTTTTGCATAGCAAAAAACGTCGGCTTATAGCGACGGTTTTGCGCTTATTTTTGAAAAAAATATAAGCAAAAACGCCTTTTTGGCGTTGGCTTTTTTGGTACTTTTTTGCCATCAAAAAAGTACGGAAAATAAATTTTTTAGGCGTAAGCCGTCAAAAAAAATTTCCAAAACCCAAGTTTTTACTGAAGCGTAAAAATCACTTCCATTTTGTTCAGTTACTTAAATCAGAAAGATGATTAATTTAAACACTTTTATCGACCAATGCGGAAAGGATTTGGTTCAAAATCGGACGATTTCTGAAAATAGTTTATTGCTGTTTGAAAATTTATCCAATAAAGATAAAAATCTTTGCAGCCCAATTATTAAATTGATAACTGACCTTTCGCAGTGAAAAAATTTGGTAGATTGAAAAAAACAACAGTGTGCGCTCAATAGCGTGGGGTTTTACACCCCACGCACAAAAATGGTAAAAAATGTTATATTTTCTATTTTTTTAT
>JAAFIM010000109.1 GCA_013297745.1 Chitinophagales bacterium
TACTTACAAAAGAGCTAGAACTCGTGATGACGCTTTATCCGCTTGTTTTCAATCTTGGCTTTTTTGCGCCACTTTTCTCCACAACGTCAGGAAAATTTACTAATCTTTTTCTTACTAAACATCTATTTTTTTAAACTTATTGGCTGGAGCGTAACTCCAGTTATTTACTGACCTTTCGCAGTTAAAAAATTTGGTGGATTGAAAAAAATAACAGTGTGCGCTCAATAGCGTGGGGTTTTACACCCCACGCACAAAAATGGTAAAAAATGTTATATTTTCTATTTTTTTATGGAAAATTTATCAGCGCGCGGGGTATAAAACCCCACGCTATTGAGCGCATATAGGAAAATTTAACTGCAAAAAGCTAATTGTAAAAAAAATGAAAAATATACTGCGAAAGGTCAGTTATTTAGTAAAATTCTTAATTTTTTATATTATATTCTTCAAATAAAAATGTATAACGGTAAAAAAGTGGTGGTGGTTTTGCCCGCCTACAACGCTGCGCTCACATTGGAGCGAACGCTCAAAGAGGTAGATATGAACTTGGTAGATGCATTGATTTTGTGTGATGATGCCAGCAAAGATAACACAGCAGAGTTGGCGCGCAATTTGGGTGTGCATCACGTTATCGTACACGAAAAAAATAAAGGTTATGGTGGCAATCAAAAATCGCTCTACAACAAAGCTTTAGAAATCGGTGGAGATATTGTGATAATGTTGCACCCAGACTATCAATACACCCCCAAGCTAATCCCGACTATGGTCAATATCATCGGCGAGGGTTTATATCCTGTGGTGTTGGGTTCGCGTATATTGGGCGGTGGTGCAAGAAGGGGCGGAATGCCTTTGTACAAGTATGTTTTCAACCGTATGCTGACCGCAACCCAAAATTTTTTGGTAAGCTACAAGCTATCAGAATACCACACAGGCTATCGCGCTTTTAGCAAGGAAGTATTGGAAGGGATAAATTTTAACGCTAATTCTGATGATTTTGTATTTGACAATGAAATGCTTTCGCAGATTATTTACCATAAATACCATATTGCTGAAGTTACCTGCCCAACTAAGTATTTTGATGAGGCAAGTTCTATCAATTTCCGCCGTTCTGTAACCTACGGCTTGGGCGTTTTGCGGGTTTCATTAGGGCATTTGTTTGCCAAATTGGGGCTCAATAAGTCTGTTTTGTACAAAAAGCCTTAAATTTATAACGCTATTTTTACCAATTTTTCGCTAAACTATGGATATCGACGATATAGAAATTCACATCAATGGCACAGCGCAGATATTATTGCAAATGGTAATGGCTTTTGTGATGTTTGGGATAGCTTTGGATACAGATTTTTCCAATTTTAGGGAGGCGTTGAAAAAGCCGAAACCTATTTTTGTGGGGATTGTGGCGCAATTATTGTTATTGCCTGCTGTTACCTGTCTGTTAATTTTGTGTTTGAACCAGTTTGAATCCACCAAATTATCGGCAAGTTTAGCCTTTGGTTTGTTGCTCATAGCAGCTTGCCCGGGGGGGAATATATCCAATTTTTTGACCTATTTATTTAGGGGAAATGTAGCTTTATCGGTCATTTTATCAGCAATATCGACTTTGGTGGCTGGAATTTTTGTACCTTTCAATTTTGCTTTTTGGTCACAATTTATACCCGACACCAGCGATTTGTTGTTTGAAGTATCGCTGTCGTTTAGTGAGTTATTCAAATCTATTTCTATCTCTTTGGCTTTGCCTATGTTTGCGGGT
The DNA here is from genome assembly GCA_013297745.1 of Chitinophagales bacterium. Classification (GTDB taxonomy): domain Bacteria; phylum Bacteroidota; class Bacteroidia; order Chitinophagales; family Saprospiraceae; genus JAAFIM01. The sequence continues at coordinate 1,748 of JAAFIM010000109.1, forward strand.
TTGCTGTTTTGTCGATATTTCCCTTTGGCGGCTCATCGGCTCAAAAAACCTGTTAGCGTATTATCGCGTATATTTTTTTCCATCTTGTTGGCTGGGGCTATACTTACCAATTGGTCAAATTTTATCAACCACATTAGCGAAATTCTCTTGTTAGTTGCTTTGCACAACGGCTCTGCTTTATTGATAGGCTGGGTTTGGGCTAAACTCAACTTTTTGTCCACTCGCGATTGTCGCACCATAACGATAGAAGTGGGGATACAAAATTCGAGTTTGGGCTTACTTTTGTCTTTGCAATACTTTCCCCATTTGGGCGGAATGGCTTTTATAGCTGCTTGGTGGGGAATTTGGCATATTATTTCAGGCGGTTCGTTGATGATATTATGGCGTACTCTAGATGAAAAACAACAAGAAGCTACAGAACAAAAGCTAGTATAAATAATGAGCCGCTAAGCTTTTATTTTTAGCTTTATTGCTATTCCAATTAAAAACTATAATTTTGAATTATGCTAATTTTATCTCAAGTTTTGCCTGCGCCCTTACAGGGGCAAGTGCGAGCAGATTCACAAATTTGGCAATGCGAGCAAAAATTTGAGCGGGGTGGGCGTTATTTTATCTCGGCAGCTTCAGGCAAGGGCAAAACCACATTGCAGCATATTTTATATGGTTTGCGTCGCGATTTTAGCGGTGGGGTAGAAATTCGGTCAAACGAAGAAAATTTTCAAGCGGCCGCTATCAGCGCTGACCAGTGGGCAATTATCCGCACAAAAGTTTTATCTGTCATTTTTCAAGACTTGCGCTTATTCGCTGAATTGAGTGTGGGCGAAAATTTATTGATAAAAAACCAACTCACCGACTTCAAAACCGAAAACGAGATAAAAGCGATGTTGGCTTTTTTGGAAGTGGATAGTTTTTGGGATAAAAAAGCTGGGTTGTTGTCTTATGGGCAACGCCAACGGGTGGCTATAGTTCGCGCTTTGTTGCAGCCTTTTGAATGGTTGTTGATGGACGAACCTTTTGCGCATTTGGACACAGAAAATATCCGCAAAGCCTGTAGTTTGATTGCCGACGCTTGCAAAGCGCAAAAAGCTGGTTTTATGCTGGCGAGTTTGGGCGACCGATATTTTTTAGAATACGATTTTGAACTGCATTTATAATCAAACATAAAATTTAGCTAAGAATATGCGCGTTGTTGAGTTTATAACTTTTCCAGATATTGATGCTCCTGATGCAGAACTCCCAGCCGAGCCAAATTTTGCGTTTGCGCAATTCTCAATTGATAAAGTTTTCCCTTGGGAGGAGTTTGTTATACAGTTCAGCGAAGAAGATAGAGAAACTGTGAATAATTACAGGGATGCTATCATTGCTGAAGGGATTAAATGCAGTCCCAATAAACACCAAAACAATATCGACACTACGACAAAAGCCTGTGCAGTCTTTGAAGATGGTACTGTCGCGTGGATGGGTTTTCGGGATTGGTCTGCTTTTATGGCAGCCATTTGGTCTTATGCAGATAATAAAGAATATACTTACCTTGATTTTTATTCCTATCGAGACTAAAAACTTAGCCAACAAGAAATGGGATAATGCAGATTAACAAAACAATCATTTCTCAACCATAATTATATGAAAGAAAAACAAAAACTGTTGGAAGTGTGCAACCTGCGCACCTATTTTAAAACGGACGATGGTTTGGCGAAAGCCGTTGATGATATAAGTTTTACCGTTTATAAGGGTGAAACTGTGGGTATAGTGGGCGAATCTGGTTCGGGTAAATCTGTAACCTGTCTTACCGCTATGCGGTTGATACCACAACCTCCAGGTTTTGTGGAAAGTGGTAGCATTTTATACCATAAAAGCCCCGATAAAGTGGTGGATTTGGTTAAAATTTCCGACGAGGAAATGCGCGAATATCGCGGGAATGATTTGGCTATGATTTTTCAAGAGCCGATGACTTCGCTAAACCCTGTTTTTACCTGTGGCGAGCAAGTGGTGGAAACGATTATGTTGCACCAAAATGTAAGCGAAACCCAAGCCAAACAGCGCACTTTGGAGCTATTTGAAAAGGTAAAATTGCCCGACCCGCCCCGTATGTTCAATTCATACCCTCACCAATTGTCAGGCGGACAAAAACAAAGGGTGATGATAGCTATGGCTTTGTCCTGCAACCCAAGTTTATTGATAGCGGACGAACCCACTACGGCGTTGGATGTTACGGTGCAAAAAACCATATTGGAATTAATAGATAATTTGCGCAAGGAGATTGAAACTTCGGTTATTTTCATCACCCACGATTTGGGGGTTATAGCTGAAGTCGCTGACCGCGTGGTGGTTATGTACAAGGGCAAAATTGTAGAACAGGGCACAGTTTTAGAAGTGTTTGAATCGCCCAAACATCCTTACACCAAAAGTTTGTTGGCTTGTCGCCCCCCTTTGGATTTCCGTATGAGCAAGTTGCCTATTGTGTCCGATTTTATGGAGGTGAGCAAGGATGAAGCGGGCAATAACGTTATCAAAGAGAAGGATAAAACGGTTCAGGAATTAATACAGCAATTTTATGTAAAACCTGAAGAAACCAAAGCAAGGTTAGAAAATTTAACCACAAAATCCAATCTGTTAGATATTCAAAATTTGAAAGTTTGGTATCCTTCCACCAAAGATTTCTTTGGGCGGGTTACTAATTATGTAAAAGCTATAGACGACATCAGCTTTAGCGTGCGTCAGGGCGAAACTGTAGGTTTGGTGGGCGAATCTGGTTGTGGCAAAACGACCACAGGACGCGCTATTTTGCGTTTATCGCCAGCTACAGGGGGCAAAATTCTATTTGAGGGCAAAAACGTTTTGGATTTAGAACCGCCCCAAATGTTGGAACTGCGCCGCCATATGCAGATTATTTTCCAAGACCCTTACTCTTCCCTCAACCCGCGTATGCCTGTGGGCAAAGCGATTATGGAGCCAATGACTTTCCACAATATCGGTGCGAATGAAGACGAGCGAAAAGCTAAAGTATTGGAACTGTTGAAAACTGTTTCGTTAGAAGAACGCCATTTTACCCGCTATCCGCACGAGTTTTCGGGTGGGCAACGCCAACGGATTTGTATAGCGCGCGCTTTGGCACTACGCCCCCGATTTATCATCTGCGACGAATCCGTATCCGCTTTGGACGTTTCGGTACAGGCGCAAGTGCTGAATTTGTTGATAGATTTGCGCAAAGAGTTCCAATTTACCTACATTTTCATCTCTCACGACCTTTCTGTGGTCAAATTTATGAGCGATAGGATGGTGGTGATGAACAAAGGAAAGATTGAAGAAATGGGCATAGCGGACGAAATCTACGAAAACCCACAACAAGAGTACACCAAAAAGCTAATCTCTGCTATTCCCAAGGGCAAAATTAGCGACATCAAATCGCGGCTGAATCTGCATATATAAAGATAAAAATTATGCCGTTAAAATTAAAAAACATTACATTAAGCGGGTTTAAATCCATTGGAAAAGAAACTGTTATACCTTTTAATGAAGATGTAACTGTTTTTATTGGCGCAAATGGTGTGGGAAAGAGTAGTTTGCTCTCTTTTTTCCAATTGCTGAATCATATGCGCACTGGAAACTTACAAAATCATATCGCTGACAAAGGCGGTGCAAATACTTTTTTGCATTTTGGTGTAGAAAAAACTAAAACCGTGGATGCAAAAATTGTATTTGCAGATGAGGCAAATGAGGATAAATACCATTTTAATTTGTCTTATGGCGCGGGTGAAAAATTATACCTTATGCAAGAGGCTATAAGTTGGCAATTACAAGGTAAAAACAAAGCTCAAAAAGTAGAAATAATAGATGCGCCTGCAAAGGAATCATCTATTAACTATTTTTTAGAAAACCCTGACCGTGAATTCTCGCAAAAAAAAACAGTGCGGACAGTTGCGGCTCTACTAAGAGGAATTACATACTTTCATCTACATAACACATCAGATACAGCGAATATCAAACAAAATAGCTTAGTTGAGAATAATGGTTTTCTATACCACGATTGCGGCAATCTAGCAGCTTTTTTGTTGTATTTACAAGAAAATAAAAAGCTCTACTACAACAGAATTATTAAGCACATACAGGCAATTATGCCACAATTTGGCGACTTTGAGCTACGCCCACGCGAAACAGACCGCTATTGCGCTTTAAATTGGCGGGATAAAAAGGGGAATTTTTTCGCTGCTCACCAAATTTCAGACGGTTCTTTGCGCTTTATGGCTTTAGCCGCTTTGCTTCTACAACCTGCGGACAATATACCTTCTATAATTATTATAGATGAACCCGAACTTGGCTTACACCCTGTAGCTTTAGGTTATTTATCGTCAATGATAAATACAGCTGCCCAAAACAGCCAAATTATTTTAGCAACTCAATCCTCGCGTCTACTGGACGAATTTGAAGCTGATAATATAGTAGTGGTAGAAAGAGATGATACTGAGGATAATAGTACATTTAGACAACTAAGTAGTGAAACCTTATCTGAATGGTTAGAACGATACAATCTTAGCGAGTTGTACGATAAAAATATACTAGGAGGTAAGCCATGAGAATACATATACTTTGTGAAGGTCCAACAGAAGAATCTTTTGTTAATGGATGTTTGGCTCCACATTTGTTAAACTATAGCAAATTTGTAACAGCTTCTTGCGTTATAACCAGTCGCACAAAGCATAAAATGTACAAAGGTGGGCTGAGTACTTATGGCAAACCCCAATTTGAAATTATGAAGAAATTAGATGACCAGATAAAACAAAATGATTTTTATCTTAGCACTATGTTTGATTTCTATGGATTACCGAATGATTTTCCAGACTATGCAATTGCTCAAAAAGAACCAACGCCTTACCAAAAAATAGAAAAGTTAGAAAGAGCATTTGCTACAGACATTGACCGCTCAAATTTTATCCCTTACATACAACTACACGAATTTGAAGCTTTACTTTTAGTTGAATCTTCTCCTTTGGATATGCAATTTTTGGAGCATCAAACCGAAATAGAGAAACTAATGAAACTCAAAAATGCACACGAAGGAAACACTGAACTCATCAATGGTGGAAAAGAAACAGCACCTTCCAAAATGATATTAAAGTATATTCCTGCTTACGGAAAGGTGAAAATTGACGCACTTATGGTTGATATGCCAAGAGTGGAAACGTTGAAACTTCACTGCCCTCATTTTAAAGAATGGGTGGAAAAATTAGAAAATTTATAAAAAACTCCATACGGCTATCCCACAAGGTTAGCCTTTTTTTATAGCGTTATTTGTACAAAAAACTGGCTATTTCAACCCAATTATAGATTTTTTATAACTTTTTGTATAAAAAAAAGTTTTTTAAAAACTTTTTGGCACGGTTTTTGTTTAACTTTTTAATGCAAACTTTAAACAAAATTACATAATTATGCAAAAAAAATACATTTTTAGCGTTTTTGCTTATTTGCTGGCTGCTGCCTGCGCTGTAGGTCAAGCTACTGATTCCATACCAGAAGAAGAAGAAGAAGACTTTTCAGCGTATGCGGAAATGAACACAGCGGACGGTTCTAAAACCAAAACTTATTGCACCCAAAAAGTATTCGGTCAATCACCAACTAGGCTAATATCAGTAGGTTACGAATTTCAAGCGCCTTACGAAATGGGTTTAAACCAAAATACCAACGGGGTAGCGGCTGAAACTGAAAATGTAAATTTTAGCCACGGGTTGAGATTGGAAACGAGCATACCCGTTATCTCTCGCAATGATGTGATTTGGAATGTAGGCGGTTCTTACACAGACCAATACTATAGTTTTAACGACGCAGAAAGCGAAATGACCCAACCTTTGAGTAGAAGTTTAAATCAGCGCGCTTTACGCAATTTAAGTCTTAATACTTTGGTTTTTAAACCATTCAATAGCAAAACCTTTTTGTTGGCGCAAGTTTTGGGTGATTATGCAGGCGACTGGAATTTTGCGCAATGGCAACCTATTACGGCAACCAAATTATCGGGAACGGTTATTTACGGGCGCAAAAAAAGCGATAGAATGATGTGGGGATTGGGAGCTACCAGAACATACAGAGCTGGAGAGGTGAATTATCTTCCTGTATTTTTGATGAATTATAGCAGCGTATCCCAAAAATGGGGGGTAGAAATGTTGTTGCCTGCGCGTGCGGATGTTCGTTATAGCATATCAGCCCGCAATATCTTGAAAATGGGCTTGGAGTTGGAAGGGGCAAGTTATAGACTTAATGATAAAAATAACCACTTTCGCAATGCTAACCAAGTCGGTACTTTAGAAAAATTAGAACTCAAACGGTCAGAGATAAAACTTCGCTTAAGCTGGGATTTTCAACTCAAAAATTTCTATTGGGCTAATCTTACCGCAGGATACAGAATTATGTATCGTTACAATATAGATGAAGGTGCAGAAGTATTCCGCGGTTTTGGGTTGGTCAATGACCAAGCTTATTTTAACACCAACGAAGTAGGTTCAGCACTTTTTATCAATTTTTCTGTTAATTTTGTAAGCCCTTAATGCAAGCTTTAAACCATTTTTAAACCAAAACATCTTTTTATTAAAATGCAAATTAAACAAATTTTACCCGCTTTAGCCTTATTAGGATTTACTGGCTTGTGGAGTAGCTGTTCGGGTCCGTCTGAAGCTAAACCTTACGAGTTGAAAAATATTGAATTCAAAATGAGCGAACCCGCTACTGTAGGGGTTAATTCGGTTCAGGCAGAAATTGCCATAGATTTGAACAAATGGGCTGAAGAAAACAAACTAGTGGCTGCTGATATTCGCAAAGTTGAGCTTCAGTCGGTAGAAATTATCAACGAGGGCAAAAACTTCAATAATTTTGAAAGCCTTTCTTTACAGTTTGCTGGTGGCGCTGGCGGTATGGTAGAAGCTGCCGTAGCCAACACAGTGCCCAAAGACGCAGCAACGGTTAAGCCAAGTTTGACCCAACAAAACGATGTAACCCCTTTCTTTTCCAAAGCTTCTAAATTGACCTTGGTTATTGATGCCAATGCCACAGCAGACGATTCTACTGCGCATACGTTCAAAGCCAATTTGTCTTTTAAGGTAGAAGCGGGCAAACAAGAGGTTAAAAAATAAGCTAGTTTTTAGTCACAACCACATTTTATTTTAATTTACATAACAACAAAACCTTTTCTAAAAAATGATGCAACTCCTTTCTGTTCAGCTCCGCCTATCGCTTTTGGCTATAGTTATGATGTGGGCTAGTGCTGCTTTTGCACAAAAATTCAACGCTGATGACTTAGTAGGCGTTTGGGAACCTAGCCACGGCAAAGGGCGGGTTAAAATTGAAAAAATAGGCGAAAAATACTACGGCAAAGTGGTTTGGTTGCGCGAGCCTATAGACCCAGAAACCAAACAGAAAAAAGTAGACAAAAACAACCCAGACCCAGCTTTGCGCACTCGTCCTCGTTTGGGCTTGCGCGTGCTAAAAGATTTTAACTATGTAAGCGATGGACTTTGGGAAAATGGAACTATCTATGACCCAGAAAATGGCAGTGTTTACGATTGCAAAATCACTATGACAGATAAAAATAAATTGGATATTCGCGGTTTTATGGGTGTGTCTATGTTTGGACGTACTGACGTATGGAAACGTATGCAATAAGCTGAGTTTATCAATATTTTTGGTTAAAAACTCTCAAGGTATTATCTTTGGGAGTTTTTTTATTTTTCGAAAAAGGAACGTTTTAAATTTTAATTTCGTTGTTTGCCTATTCTATGAAGTTGTTTAGTATGATTTTTTATCTTTTAATTTCTCTGTGTTGTGCGGGACTAAAGTCCCAGCACAATTGAGATTTAGGATTTTTTCGCGCTTTTGGGGCTAAAGCCCCGCGCGTTTTATACTTT
>JAAFIM010000011.1 GCA_013297745.1 Chitinophagales bacterium
GGCAAACTACAGTTCGAGGAAGGCAAACTATAGTTCGAGGAAGGCAAACTATAGTTCGAGGAAGGCAAACTACAGTTCGAGGAAGGCAAACTACAGTTTGAGGAAGGCAAACTACAGTTTGAGGAAGACAAACTGCAAATCAAACAAAGCAAAGTATAATAGTTGATTAAAAAAGTCTATTGTTTTTAAGCCGTTCAAAAATAATAATCTTGCATTATAACGCAATAACAAAAGGTAATTTTAAAACATATCCACTTTTTAAATTCAGACTAAAATGTATATAAAAACGCAAAAAAAAACCTCTCCGGCAAATCGCTGAAGAGGTTTTTTTATGTTGGATAACAAATAATCGTTATTGTTCGCGTACTTGTACGTTGTCAACTCGGTAAGTCATCGTACCAGTTGGGTCGCCGCCAAGATATTTGAAAGCGATATGTACGTTGCCACTATAAGCTGACAAATCTACATCACCAGAACCAACAAACACATATTGTCCGCTAGCTACTTGAGCTATAGTAGCTGGCAATTGTGTCCAAGTCGCTGTGGTTACATCACCTGTAAAGTTGGTAGAAATATAAGCGGTCAAAGTTGATGCAGGGGTAAATGCTCTCGCTGTTTCAAATGTTAAAATCGAATTTGTGGTTAGATTAATAGCGGGGGTTACCAACCAAGATTCTACAATAGGTTGAGTGGGATTTGTTTGATAAGCTGTCATTTCTGCGAATAAATTACCTGTATTAACTGGGAATTGTTTGCCTTGCCATAAAGTAGAACCTTGTACGGCTACATTTGTCCAGCCATTGAGTGCTACAGCCGCGTTTACTGTTACAGAACTAAAATTTTCTTGGAATATGTAGGTAGGAACTGTGCCACCGCTTACGTCTGTAATGTCTCTCATCAAAATCTGTAGTCCATTAAATTCGGATAAAACCCCTCTTACGAAAGCGAGATTGCCTGTAGGAACGGCTGCTGAAGCGAAGTTGGCAGAAGAACGGGTATAAACTGTGGTTGTACCTGAACCATCGTTTAGGGTGCGGCTACCATTGAAAGTAGAACCACCAGAAAGGCTAGCATTTTGTACCTCTACCAAAGTAGATTGCCAAGCTGAAGCATTAGCTATAATATCAGCTATAGTAGCTATACGGGGAGTTACTGTATTGCCCATTGACAAAAGATTGATAGTACCAGCAGAAGCGTAAGTTTGCACCAATCCGTTAAACAATTTGATACTGTCTGTGCCTACGGCGATTTGGATTTCGTCGCCAACGTTGGCGTTGTGAGCAGCGTCCAAGCGGAAAGTCATACCACCAGTAGCGTCTTGTACCACCAAATTGCGACCGTCAAAGTTACCGTTGTTTTTGTCAGAAATAACTATACCCGTTACTACACCGCGAGGAGCCAAAACAGGAGAGCCTGTAAAAGCAGCACGCAAAGCAGATATGGTTATTGGATTACCACCTTGGCCACAACGCGCACCTGACATAGTTACATCATCAGTATTGCGAATGTATAATTGTTTGGTGGCACCAAATTTGCTATAAACAGCCACGATAGAACCTTTGCCTTGTGGGGTGCTTGCATCTGCGAAGTTGGCATAACCGCTAGTACGTACGATGATAGTACCACCATCACAACTTTCTACAGTACGATTGAGGGAAGTACTAGTTACCCCATTGGCATAAGGTTGGAGTTGGTCAGCAGCAGCAAATTGTACGCTATCCAACTGTACCAACATATTCAAATCTGCGTCGCCTAATTGGTCTATCGTTTTGATAGCAGGGGTTAGCGTTTGGTTGCGTTCGCCGCCTACTATGTATTGAGCCAATAGCGCTTGTGGGATACCATCGCCAGCAGCATTAAAGCTAATTTGAGGCACACCGTTATAGTCGCCTATGTATAGGTTTTTGGCTTTTATCCACACTCTGCGTTTGATAGGATAGTTGACATAAAAGCTGGTAGCATCTACCCGCACTTGTACCCCCGATGTAGCATCTTGGATAACCATGTTTTTATAAAAATTGCCAGATTCGTCATCAGCTGCTACTATAGCCTCCAAAATTACCGAATCAGCGATTAAATCTGGGGCTGCACCTATAGTGTGTCTTCCCAAAATTTGGGCTATAGTATGGGTAGCGGTAAGCACAGGCAAATCGGCTATGGGTGGTTCATCAAATTTATGCTTTACACAACCAGAAATACCCCCTACAATAAACAGGGCGCTAAGGCAATAAGCCGCGAAAGAGAAAAATCTATTTTTCATATTTGAAAAATTATGGATTATAAAAAATTGGAAATTGGTATGAATTTTTTAGCAGAAAATTACATTCTGAACGAAATGTTTACAAAATAGTTTAAACCAAAATTGTAAGAATAGCGGGCAGGAAATTTATTGGTGTTTTTCTCTTCGTAGTCAAAGCGCAATTGTTCAAAACCCCAAGTCATAATGTCGCGATTATTAAGTATATTGCTTATGCCTAAGTTTAAGTATAAGAAATATTTTTTAATTTTAAACGATTTGCCACCAAAAAAATCTAAGGTAAAAGCATCTTTGGCTTTTTGTTGTCCGATAATTTGTTGTCCTAATTCTGAAGAGGGCAAAACTGCATCTTGTTGTACGGTAGGATTGTCTACATAAGAAAGTGCTATGGTTGTACGGCGGTCAGGGTTGATGTCTATCCAGTTATTTCTAACATAGTTGAAATTCAAAGTTAAAAAGTAAAATTGCTTTCCGCTATAATTTAAGCTTACATTATAGGCTTGTTGGGGAGTACCCGCTATAAAATAGTTTTTCATATAAGCTGTTCTGTTGGCAGAAATAGCTGCGGGGGCATTATCCAAATAGATACTCACTTCGGGGCGGCTAGTATAAACAAACTGGCCAATAGAAGCTACAGCTGCGGCTTTAAGCCCTGTTGCTATTTTAGCTTCAAAAGCTAATTCTACTCCAGCGTGGCGTTTGTCGATACCAGACATTACATAGTTTACAAACCCGCCTGTGGCTTCTCCGCTTTGAGAGGTAATGGCATTATCCAAGAAGAAAGTTCTGTGGTTAAATTCGTTGTTGAATTTGGTATAATAACCCACAGCGCGGGCATTATAATTTGGTGATTTGAGTATATAACCACCTTCTACAGAAACGATTTGTTCGCTTACGAGGTTGGGTATAACTTGGTCGCGTACGCGAGGTGCGATAAAGGCATTGTTGAAATGCGGAGCGCGGGTCATATAAGCACCGTTTACAAAAAAGAAATTGCGTCCATCCAGTTTGTAAGTACCACCAGCTTTGAATGCACCATTCCAAAAATTTTGTACAGCGGATTTGCCAGCAGAGTTGTCGGGAAATTTACCATTTCGCACATTACCTACTCTCCAAAAACGGCTATTAGATAACTCGGCAGCGGCAAAAAACTCAAATTTTTTGAGCGAGTAAACAGCTTGTCCCCAAGTTTTGGCTAAGTGGGTTTCTGAAGTATAATCATAACCGTATTGGTCGCCTACTCTTACGATATGGTTGGGTTTATCCAAATTGGCTTGAGAAAAATCAGAACCTATACCCGAATCGCGTTCAGCAAAACGGTCAACATCTACAAAATAATCAGCTCCCAAAAGGTCATTGACTAGTTGAAATTGGCGAGTAGCTTCCCATTTATAAACCAAACCGCCATAAACGTGCAGTTTTTCTTTGATTACTTTATCAAAAACGGTATTGAAATACACCTTGCGGGTATCGCGGCGGCGTTCTGCCAATACATATTTGGCGCGATTGCCTGTTACGGTGTTGCCCGCTTGTCCGTTGGCATCATTTACTGTAGCTTGGCTGTTGCGGTTGACATCGTATAAATTATCCCAATTGATTTGACCTACTGAAGGGTCGTTTTGATAAGCAGCGGTCAATTGCGCAAAAGCGGCAGAATCTTCTGCATAATAAGAAGGCAAATAACGGTAGTAATCTGGGCGTGGGTCTGGAGCGTTGTACCAATCCAAAGCAGTGACGCCATTTTTGCCAAATTGTCCAGAAATGGAAGTATTTAAGTTGGTATTTTCATCAATTTTCCACTCGTGGTTGAGCACAGCCATAGGTTGGTGGATATTGGTGATACGGGCATTGCGTTTTTCCCCGTTTTGGTAACCCCATTGTGTATTATAAAAGTTAGAGCCTGCCAAATCGTAAAGTTCTCCAAACGTGGGCGTATTGCCTCCGCGCAAAGTAGGTGTGCCTAATATGCTTAGATTGATGGCGTGTTTGCCTATTTTTTTCTCTGCTGCGGCAAAATAAGCCCAACTGTCATAAGTAGAACCTTCTATATAGCCTTCTTGAGCCCAACGGCGAGAGCCTGACAAAGAAAAAGCCCAACCGTTTTTCAATATGCCTGTGTTGTAGGTAAGCATCACGCGTTGGTTGTAAGCGCGATTGGATAAAGAGTAAGAGAAACGAACTTGTTTTCGTTGTTTGCTGGCGCGAGCATCTATATCTGTACCCCCAGCCAAAGCACCAAAGCTAAAAGAAAGCGGTTGTAAGCCATAGTTAATGTCTCTACCTCTCATCACATCATTCAAACCCCCAAATAAATTCCAAGATGGATTGCCTGTTTCCAAATCATTCATAGGTACACCGTTCATAAATACAGCCGTATTTTCTTGGTCATATCCGCGCAAGCGAAAACGCAAAGGTCCAAATACAAAAGCTGTAGTAGAAACAAACACGTCGCGCGAGGCGGTCAAAATACCAGATACGTTTTGAGAACTTGCCCCAGAACGGTCGTCGTCGCCATCGCCAGACATACCAGTAGCAGGGATAATATCTTCACCTGACACATTACTCGCGTTGGCAGCAGCAGCAAACAAAACCCCCAAATCCACTTCAGCAGATTGGATATTCAGCTGCTGGGCGTCTGTGGTATAATCTTCGTTGAGTTTGTCGTCATCGCTATCGCTAACTTTAAACGAGACGAGCCCATAAGGCACATCTTTAAACTCAAATTTACCGTTTGCATCAGTGCGGGCTTTTTGCTCACCCAGCATCAATTCTGCATCTTCTATCGGTTTTTGGGTAGCTGCATCTTGCAAAATCCCCTTTACCGTAGCTGTTTGCGCGGCGGCTACTATTGCCCACCAAGCCAACAAAATCGTGTAAATAAATTTTTGAAACATCATAAAATTATAATTATAAAAAAATTGAATTGTTGTTTGGGACTGCTGCCCAAAAAACCGCGCAAAGGTAGCCTTTTTATCCTAATTTTTTTCTATAAAATAAAAATTTAATGTAAAGATAACCTTGCAAAAAGCAATAGTATGAATAAAAAGGCTATTTTTGCGCCATAAAATCGTTTTTAAAGCATTTTTTTTATTTTTTATCCTTTTTTATCAATTTTATATTATGCTCAAGCTCTCGTTTTTGATAGGGTTGTTGATGGCCTATTGTTATGTGGCGCAGGCACAAGATGCGCCCAAAAGTTATGTGTCAGCTATAGGTTTTTACAATTTGGAAAACTTATTTGATACTATAGATACAGAAAATGTAAGCGATACAGATTTTACCCCTAATGGGGAAATGCGCTATAATAGCAAAGTATATGCGGACAAAATGAATAATTTATCCCACGTGATTTCGCTTATGGGCAAAGATGCACCCGACGGCATAGCCGTTTTGGGGGTAGCGGAGATAGAAAACCGCAGCGTATTGGAGGATTTGGTCAAACAGCCCAAAATAGCGGATAAAAATTATCAAATTTTGTGGTTTGATTCGCCCGATAAACGGGGTATTGATTGCGCTTTTTTGTACAATCCCAAATACTTCAAACTCAAATCGGCTAAACCGTTGCGCGTGGGCGGTTTGAACGCTGAAGGCGACACCCTTTTTACCCGCGATATTACCCTAATGTCGGGTTTGTTTGATGGGGAAGAGATGCATTTTATGGTGGGACACTGGCCTTCGCGCAGAGGGGGAGAAGCGGCTACTGCGCCTTTGCGTCAGCGCGCGGCCAAAGTTTGCCGCCAAGCTGCGGACTCTTTGTTAGCCAAAAATCCCAATGCCAAAATTATGATAATGGGTGACCTCAACGACAATCCAGATGATATAAGCGTCAAAGATATTATTGGTGCAGAGGGTAAGTTGAAAAAGGTAAAACCACAGGGTTTTTATAACCCATTTTTTGACCCGTACAAAAAAGGCTTGGGAACATTGGCGCACAACGATGCTTGGGGTTTGTTTGACCAAATTATCATCAGCGAGGCTTATGTGCCTATCAAACCAAACAGTTGGTATTATAAAGGGGCGGTGGTATTTAACGAGAAATTTTTGACCCAAAAATCTGGACGTTATGAAGGTTATCCTTTCCGTACTTATTCGGGGGCTGAATACATAGGCGGCTATAGCGACCACTTTCCCACGTTTATTTATTTGTGGAAAAATAAAAAATAAATTGAGCTGATGAAGTTAGATGTTTTAGACGATTTTGAACTAAAGAGCGAACAATTTTCTTACGCTTATGGTCGTCCGTGGCGTCGGTTGTTGGCTTTTTTGGTGGATAATTTATTAGCTTTATTGTTGTGGATGCTGTTGATGTTTATAGTGGGGATACCTTCGCATATTTTAGCGTCAATAGGAGTTATTCCTGTAGTGGATACTGAAATTGTGAATGCGTTGGCTACTGCTGGCTTATTTCTAGTACACTACTTGTATTTTGCTAAGATGGAGAGTGGTCGGCGTCAAGGCACTTGGGCTAAGCATTGGCTGCAATTAAGGGTGGTGAATAGCAATTATGAACCGATTAGTTTTATGAGGGCTACAGCTAGGTATTTTGCCAAAGTGATTTGTTTGCTGACATTGGGCTTGGGGTTTATATACCTAATCATCAATGTTAGGCGGCAAACTTTGGCTGATATTATAGCGGCTACTGTAGTAATAGAAAAGTAATTACTTCCCTTTTTTAATTATGTGTGGTTATGGAATTAGTCCCATTGGATGATTTGCGGGTAGTTAATAGCGACACACCCCAATATGCGTCTTATGCCAAACGATTATTGGCGTTTATTATAGATATGGTGTTGGCTTATGCAGTGGGGATAGTAGCTGTTATTCCTTTTATAGGGTTAGAAGATTTGGGGTTAGCGTTTTTCAAAGACAAGGTTGTTGCTGAATTGGTTTATGTTGTGGCTGCTTTCAGCGGAATGGCTTTTTATTTTGTGTATATGGAGAGTAGTGCAAGACAAGCTACTTGGGGTAAGTATTGGCTGGGGCTGAAAGTATGTGATTTGTATCATAGGCGTATAGATGTAGGTCAGGCTATTTTGCGCCATTTGGCCAGAATAGGCAGTTTTTTTACCTGCTACATAGGCTTTTTAATCATATTTTTTAACCGCCAAAGACGCACTTTACCCGACTATGTGGCTAGTACTTTGGTGTTGAACCGTTAAAAAATACCTTTTTTGCTCCTTCTGTATTTAGAGGGGGCTTTTTTTATAAAAAAGTATAATTTTGTACTTTTAAGTAACTGAACAAAATGGAAGTAATTTTTACGCTTCAGTAAAAACTTGTGTTTTGGAAATTTTCTTAACGGCTTGCGCCTAAAAATTTCTTTTTCTTCGTACTTTTTGCAGGCGCAAAAAGTACCAAAAACGCCTTGTTTCTACAAACTTGTTCGCTCCGCTTGCTAAAGCTGCGCTCCGTCTCACTTCAAACAGTGTAGAAACTCAACGGATTAGTGTAGTTACGCGCTCCGCGCGATTATTCACTTTGTTTTTGTCTACTTACTTATTTATTGATTAATCAACTTTATGGAACTTTTTATCATATTTAGTCTATTATTTTGTTGTGTTTTTTTGTCTGGGATAGAAATTATATTTACTGCGGCAGACCGATTGAGGCTGGAGCTAGAATTGCAAAAAAATAATTTTAGCTCGCGTTTTTTAGCCATTTTATTAAATTATCCTGACCGTTGGCTGACGACCACATTGGTATTGTTTAATGCCTTTTTGGTAGTGTTGGCTATACAATTGGCTGATTGGTTGCATTTGTACGCATATCCTCAACTAACAGATATTTATTTGATAGAAATTTTAGATATTGTTATCATTACCGTTGTGGTGCTTATTTTTGTAGAAATTATCCCCAAAACCATATTTCAAATCTCACCCACCCAAAACTTAATCTGGTTGGCTTTTCCCATTTATGTGTTGCAATGGATTTGTCGCCCTGTGGTTTCTTTGTTTATGTGGATAAATTATCAAACTTTGGCTTTGTTCAATATCCGCTTGCACAAAGAACAAAAGCAGCGTTTTGGTAAAAAAGATTTAGAGCATTTTTTACACAATATACACGACCAAACGGGTATAGACCAAGAAATTTTGCATAATGCGTTGGAACTGAACGAATTAACTGCTCGCGGTTGTATGACCGAAATTAGCAAGGTGCTGGCTGTGGAATTAAACACGTCTATGGCGCAGCTTACTGAGTTGTTTATTGAGCATCGTTTTACCCGCATTGTGATTTATGAGCAGAAAAAAGAGCAAATCGTGGGATATTTTCACCATCATTATCTTTTGCAAAATCCCAAAAATATAGCCCAATACCTTTTCCCCACCCAAACCGTTTTGGAAACTTACCCCGCGCAGGATTTATTGCATAAAATGATAGCCGAAAAGTTGAATATGGTGGTGGTGGTTAATAAAGAGAAAAAAACGCTGGGGATTATCGCCCTGAGCGACTTATTGACTATGTTGTTTGGTAAAATGGACGAACAGTTTGAAACAGAATAATCATTTATAACCTCCCTTAATTTTTTTTATAATTATGCAGCATCTGCACGTATTTAATAGCCTCAACCGCCAAAAGGAACTTTTTGAGCCGCTTTTTCCCCCCCGCGTGGGTATGTATGTCTGCGGGCCTACTGTTTATAATGATGTGCATTTGGGCAATTGCCGTACTTTTGTTTCTTTTGATATTATATACCGTTATCTTTTGCATTTGGGGTATAAAGTGCGTTATGTGCGCAATATCACCGATGTTGGACACTTGGTCGGGGACACAGACGAGGGGGCAGAATCCAAAGTGGATAAACAGGCGCGTTTGGAGCAGAAAGAACCTATGGAGATTGTACAACATTACACCAACGGTTTCCACCAAATGATGCAAACCCTCCGCACTTTGCCCCCAAGTATAGAACCCACAGCCACTGGGCATTTGCTGGAGCAGATAGAAATGGTGCAAGCCATACTCAAAAATGGTTACGCTTATATCAACAACGGCACGGTTTATTTTGATACAGCCAAATTGATAGCTAATTTCCCCGATTATGGAAAATTATCTGGCAAAAAAGTGGATGAGTTGATAGCCGAAAGCCGCGATAATCTCAAACACCAATCCGATAAACGCCACCCGACCGATTTTGCAATCTGGATAAAAGCTGACCCCAACCACTTGATGAAATGGCAGTCGGAATGGTCGCTCGGTTTCCCAGGTTGGCACTTGGAATGCTCAGCTATGAGCACTAAATACTTGGGGAAAGAATTTGACCTGCACGGCGGCGGGATGGATTTGCAGTTTCCCCACCACGAGAACGAAATCGCCCAAAATATAGGCGCTTGCGGCAACAGCCCAGCCCGTTATTGGCTGCATACGAATATGATGTTGTTGAATGGGAGAAAAATGTCCAAATCTGACGGCAACAATGTGATGCCCAAAGAATTATTTAGTGGTAATAACGGTTTCTTTAGCCAGCCTTATTCGCCTATGTCGTTCAAGTTCTTGTTGTTGCAAACGCATTATCGCTCTACTTTGGATTTGACCGAGGGCGGGTTGGAGAGCGCGAGCAAAGCCTACCAACGGTTGATGAAATTATACCAAACGCTTTTGAATATCAGCCCAGCAGCTCAACCCGATGCAGCAGCCGATGCAGAAATTAGCCTTTTTGTGAAAAAAGCGGCTGAAGCGATGAACGATGATTTCAACACGCCCGAAGTTTTGTCCTTGATGTTCCAAATCGCGCCCCGTATCAACGACGGGTTTATAGCCAAGGCTTCAGCCCAGCAGTTGGACGCGCTCAAAACCAGTTTTAGACAGTTTTTATTCGATATTTTTGGTTTATACGACGAAACCGAAGCCGATAGTCAGCACCAAGATAGCCATTTGTTGGCTGCTACTTTGGATTTAATCCTCAAAATGCGCGCTGGTGCTCGCGCTCGCAAAGATTTTGCCACTTCCGACCTGATAAGAGATAATTTATTATCTATTGGTATTCAGATTAAAGATAGTAAAACGGGTGCAACTTGGGAGAAAATATAAGCTCATTTAAGCTTTCTTTGAACTAAAAAACCTTATTTATAAATTTGTAAAACTACCAAAATGTCTAAAATTAAAAATTGGGAAGGGCTCTCAACTGAAGAGATTAATGAAGAATTGGGCAAGGGGGCAAAATTTGTTATGTTCCAATATTGTTTTTCTATCATTTTTATGAGTTTTCAGCGAAGTAGCGATATTTATTTTATTAGAGCGGGAGAATCTACCGCCAAACATAGCATTGGCTATACCATACTTACTTTATGTGTGGGTTGGTGGGGCATACCTTGGGGAATTATTTATAGTTTTACTTCATTATATACTAATTTTACTGGTGGAAAAGATGTGACAGCAGAGGTATTGGCTGCCTTAAATTCGGAAGAATAGCCAAACGACAAAAAAAATTGCTTTATATGATTGTTTATAAAACAAAAAGCCTACAAGTTAATTCTTATAGGCTTTTTGTTTTTTTATTGAGATTGGTATAAATTGATGCTAAAAACTAAATACTGTATTGGGTAGTTTTAATCAAAACTTAATCGGCAACTTTGTTGATAAAAAACTTTCTAATTTAGCTTCAAGTGGTTAATAAATACAAAAATAATTACCTTTGCGGCAAAATTGATTTTTATAATAAAAAATGGCGCGTACAATAGTTTGTTTTGGCCCTGGGCCTGTATTTAAGGGGGGATTATCCAACTACAACACCTCTTTAGCTAAGGCTTTGGCAGCCGAACCTGATACCAAAGTGTATATCGTGTCTTGGACACAACAATATCCGAGCATTATCCCCAGAGATTTTAAGGATAAAAGTTCTAAATTGGATTTTTTGGAGGGTACAAATATCAAATGCGAGTATATTACCAACTTCAACAACCCTTTTTCTTGGTCGCGGACGGTCAAACTAATCGCGAGTTTGAAGCCCGACACGGTTATTTTCCAATGGTCTATAGCTTTGCAGGGATTTCCGCTCCGTTCTATACTCAAGGGGTTGAAAAAAGTGGGCGGTATTGAGCTGATTATGGACTTGCATTTTGTGATACAGAAGGAAAAATCCGCTATTGATAAATTTTTCACCAAATACTGCCTCCCGCACGCGGACAGTTATATCGTTCACGCGCTTAAAACCTACGAAGAGTTGAAAGCGGTATTCCCCAACCAGAAATTTTATCTTACCGAGAACGGACACAGGGGCGCGGACAAAGCCAAAGGGGAAAAAACGGTGATAAAATTATACCATCCCATCTACGATTTGTTCCAACCTGACCCCAATTTGGATATAGAAGGGTTCAAAAAAGCGCATAATCTGAAAAAGAATGTGTTTTTATTCTTTGGATTTATCCGCAAATACAAAGGGCTGCACCAAGCTATAGAAGCGTTTAAGTTGGTCAGCCAGCAGCGCGACGATGTGAGTTTGTTGATAGCGGGAGAATCTTTTTGGCACACTTTAGATAATAAAAGTTGGACTACCAAAATTAAACAGTTTTTGTTCGGTATAGCCAAAAAACTGTTTTTGAACAGCCAAGACGATGAACAAAATTATAAACCGCTGGAGTTGATAAAAGAGTACGGGTTGGAGAATAGTACTGTAGTTTTCAACCGATTTATCCCCAACGAGGAAGTGCCGCCTTTGTTTCAGGTTAGCGATTGTGTGGTTTTGTACTATCTCACCGCTACCCCGTCAGGGGTTGAGTCTTTGAGTTATAATTTCAATCTGCCCATTTTAGCCACTAAAGTAGGGCATTTTCCCGAAACGGTAGTGGATGGTTTCAACGGTTATTTGGCTGAAGATAGGGATGTGAAAAGTATGAGCGAACAAATGCTTAAGTTTTTGGCTAATCCTTTGCCTCAATCTAATGTAGCCAAAACCAGCGAAAAATTAAGTTGGGCTAATTATGCCAAAGCGATATTGGCTACACTACAATAATTCTAATAAAAAAAGCACAAGTTTTGACGCTTGTGCTTTTTTTAGCTTTATTTTACAAATAAATTTGGTGGTTCAAAAAAAATTTATTACTTTTGTGGTGATAAAGGCGCGATGTTGCGCCTATTTAATTGTTTAGTGGCAATTTTAACAACAAAAGCTGATGGAAAACGGTAAAATCAAATTTTACAAACCCGAAGAATACTGGGGTATGATTGAGGTTCAATCTCAAACAAAAAATGTTTATTTTAATTTACAAAGTGTTAAAGAGGAGTTTAAAACATTAGTTGAACTTGCACTTTTTAAAGATGAACCCATAACCTTTGATATGGTAGATTCTACGAGGAAAAAAGGAGAAAAAGAAGCACGAAATATCAATTTAGACTTTTCACAAAGAAAAGTAGGTTACATACGCGAGTATGATAAAGAAAGAGGACACGGAAAAATAGAAGATGTCCAAACTAAACAAAAAATATTTTTCCACTTTTCAGCGTTTAGAAAAGATGAGTGGTACAAAGATAAATTTCAATCCATTGAAGTAGATGAACCTGTTGTATTCTCAGTTGGTAGTAACGATAAAGGTAAGGTTGCCACAGACATTGTTAAGATTGACAAACGAATGTTCATTGAAAAATTTGCATTCTTCCGAGATTTGAACAAAAGCCTTACAGAATTGAAAGAACTTGCAGAACCTGAAAACTGGGATTACATTAGAAACCCTAAAAAAGGTATTCCTGTACTAAGAAGTTATGTAAATCAAACTTGTAAAAGGATTATTTTTCAGAAAAAGACAGTAAAAAGTAAATCGTCAAAAGATGGCAAAGAATATTGCACTCTCAATACAGGACTTGTAACGCCACAACAAGATGAAATTTTTGCTTATTTTGTAAAAAATCCACACTTTAAGAACATTGAAACATGGGGGTTTCAACAACCTGAATGGGATTTTTTAGAATTTGGTACAGACCAGTCTGTTTATCATAGATATACTGAAAGTATTCCAGAGACAGCAACGTACTTTTCGGAAGCAGAAATTACAGACTTGATATTAGATACCCGAATCAGAATTGTGCCTGATAGAGACCACCTTATCAAAAGAAAAAACAGAGTTGATTCTGATAAGTTGAAAAACCTTGATGATGATTCTTTTATAGATGAAATAAAAGAGGCTATTGAATTAGCCAAAAAGAGAATTAAAAGGAATTACAAAACCGCCATTCCACACTTTTACGACAACAAAATACAATTTTTAATACCACTTTGTATGAAAGCAAAAAAGTCAGAAGCAATAGCGGCACTTGTTGTAAATAAAAACGAAAATATCTATGAGGCACACACAATTTTAAGCCTTGACCAAGCCTATAACAATGCTCGGCTGCTTGCTAAGCCTGATAGAGAATGGTTAAATCCGTAAGCAAAAAAATGCCACTAACATTGCATTTGTGCAAGTCGGGCAGAAGTGCTAAATTAAACTTTTGCGCTTCTAAATCTGCCGCTTCATCAAACTGCAAAACGTTAGCTGCAATTTAAAAACCAAAAACATACCTCTACAAAGCCTTTCTTTTTGAGATAGGCTTTTTTTTATTGTGCATAGTAAAGAATAAACTTTATTAACCGCTTTTTGTTGGCTTTTATATGCAAAACAAAGTTATCATCAATCAAATTTCTTACGACTTAGAAGGCTTACTTCAGAATTGCTGGCGGCGGCTAGTCAATGGTGCTGTTGTGGCAAAAAACGCCTTTCATTCTCCTTCTATTGCCACTATGAACGGAGATTTTCCCGAAATCAGAACAGTTATTTTGAGAAAAGTCCTACCAGAAGAAAAAACGCTTATTTTTTATACTGATTATCGCTCGCCCAAAATTGAACAAATTAAAGCAAATCACAAAATAGCTTGGTTGTTTTATGATGAAAAAGCTAGAATACAGCTTAGGCTCAAAACTATAGCCACTATTCACCATAACAATGAGGTTGTGCTAACGCGCTGGAACGAATCTAGATTGGAAAGCAAAACTTGCTATTTGGTTCAGCCTGCGCCCTCTACCAAAACCGAATCGCCCACTGACGGTTTGGCAGCACATTTTGACCGCAGCCATCTCACCGCTGAAAGCGTAGCTTTGGGTTACGAAAATTTTGCTGTGATAACCAATGTGGTTACAGAAATAGAATGGCTATTCTTAGCCCGCGAAGGACATCGGCGAGCCAAATTTATACTTGACCAAGACGGGGTGAAAAAGTATTGGCTTATCCCTTAGCGCAGGCGTTTTATTCACATCAATAAATTAACCTTTTTTTGGTAAAAATGAAAACTAAATTTTGTGCCTTGTGCAATAAAGAACAATCGGTTATGTATAGAGTACAGATAACAAAAGGCAAAGTTTGGATTTTTGTGTGTACAGACTGCTGCAATAAAATAAAAGGACAACCCAATTACCGTTATGGGGGTACTTGGAAAGGCGAAAGGCATTAACCCAAAATATAAAATATAAATCTAATTATGCCAAAAAGAACATCTATCAACGATGTAAAAAAATTGGAAGACCTCAACCAATTAGAACATATCGTCAAAGATAAGCGGAACGAAAAGAGGTCAGACGCGAAAAAAGAGCGTAGAAATCGCCATTATTTTAAAGTTTTAATAAAACATCAGCTAAAGGATATAACAAATAACCAGCAAGATGAAGATTAGGGGATAGAATTTCAAACCTTTTAAATACAAACTTTATACTCCTTTTTCCTTTCATTAAGACACTTAATCTATTCATATACAGATGAAAATTATACTTTCGGGGTTACAGCAAGAATTGTTAGCTGCTTGGGCAGATTGTTTTGCTGGGCAAGAGGGTGTGGAAATTGTAAGTGCTGATATTACCACTTTGGGCTGTGATGCGGTAGTTAGCCCCGCCAACTCTTTTGGGTTTATGGATGGCGGTTTGGATTATGCGCTATCTGAGCGGTTTGGTTGGGAGTTGGAAAAGCGGTTGCAAAAAATGATAAAAGCCCTCCCAATGGGTGAGCTTTTGATAGGACAAGCCTTATTGTTGGAAACAGGGGACAAAACCATCCCTTTTCTAATCTCTGCACCGACTATGCGCATACCAACCAATTTCAACATTGACACTTCAGTAAATGCTTATTTGGCGATGAAAGCTATATTGATAACAGCTAAAAACGGCGAGCGTGTCCAATCTGTAGCCATTCCAGGACTTTGCACAGGAGTTGGGCAGATGCCCCCGATTATTTCAGCCAAACAAATGTTTCAAGCCTACAAAGAGATTATACTCGGCGAAAAAATGGACTTTGAGAGTTTTGGCGAAGCGCAAAAATACCATTGGAACATCAACCAAAACGGGATGATTTGGCGCGATTAAATAGAAAAATCCTATTTTAATAAATTCTCTAAAGCTGCCGAAATGTTGGGGTATAAAAATTCAAACCCTGCACTTTCCAAACTTTTGGGCAGTACATTAGAGCCGTGCAACACCACATCTGCCATTTCTCCCATAGCTATCCGCATAGCAAGTGCGGGCGCGGGAACGATTAGCGATTTTTTACCCAGTACATCAGCTATAGTTTGAGCTAATTCGCGGTTGCTAACGGGTAGGGGCGCAGTGGCGTTATAAACTTGGTTTTTGGGATGATTTTGTACCAAAAAAAGCAAAACTCGAGCCATATCTTGTATGTGTATCCAGCTATAAATTTGCTTGCCGTCGCCAAAATAAGCCCCTAAACGCACGTGATAAGAAGGCAGCATTTTAGAGAGTGCGCCCGTTTTTTTGTCCAAAACAATCCCAATTCTCACTACAGAGCAGGGAATGCCTAAATTGCGGATGTGTTGGTAGGAGTTTTCCCACTGCGTGCAAGATTCAGCCAAAAAGCCCGTTCCTGCCGCGCTGTTTTCGTCCAACGTTTCCTCTTGTCGGTTGCCGTAAAAACCAATAGCCGACGCGCCAATAACTGCGTGGGGTTTTCTTTCCATAGTAGCCAAAAAACGCGCTAATAATAGGCTGCTTTCTACCCGCGAGCTGATAATTTCCGCTTTTCGTGCCGCCGTCCAGCGTTTATCTGCTATGCCTGTGCCAGCCAAATGGATGATAAAATCGGCTTGTTCCAATGCTTTTTTGTCTATGGTTTGTTTTTCCAAATCCCAACTATAGGCGGGAAACTCTGCGGATAAGTTCTCTTTGCGGCTCAAATGGATAACTTTGTACCCTTGTGATGCCAATAAGCGCGAAGTAGCCAAACCTACCGCGCCCGTGCCGCCTGTGATTAGTACAGTTTGCATATTTTTATAAATTTATATGGTCTAAAACCCATAAACTTTGTTTTATGTTTATAAAAAAGCTATAATTTGCTAATTTAATAAATAGTGTAAATAAAAAAAATGAAATTTTTATAAAAAAAAGGGCAAAAAAGTTTGTAGTTCAAAATAAACACTTACCTTTGCGGGCTAATTTTTAACTTAATAAAAATATAACCTTTTATGCTTCTAATTGATATTAAAGACGGCGAAACAATCGACAAAGCACTCCGCCGCTACAAAAAGAAATTTGAAAAATCAGGCACTTTAAAAAGTATCCGCCGCCGCAAAACTTTCATCAAACCTTCAGTGGTTCGTCGTGTAGAGTTGCAAAAAGCAGCGTATAGAACCGTTATTTTGGCTGAATTGGAGAAATAAAAAATTGCTGAGCTTTCAGGTTTGGCTTACAAATGGTTATTTTTATCCTAAACCCAATTTTTTTTAAAAATGAAAGCAAAGCTCAGCAGTTTTTTAAATTATCTACAGTACGAAAAACGCTATTCGGAACATACTTGTGCAGCTTACAAAACCGACTTGTTGCAATTTGCTGAATTCTTGGAAATTTTTCATAAAGAACCAGATTTGGAAAATGCTCAAAACAAACAAATTCGGGCTTGGGTGGCTTCATTGATGAAAACCGCGCACGCAGCCAGCACAACGCATCGTAAGTTGTCGTCTGTTCGTGCTTTTTTCAAATTTTTGCTTCAACAAGGGGAGATTAAAAAAACGCCCTTTGTAGGGATACATTTGCCCAAAAAAAAACAAAGATTACCCGTTTATTTGGAAGAATCAGCTACTGAAAAGCTTTTTGATGACTCCCATACTGAAATTTTTAAAGATGATTTCTCTGGCACGCGCGATTTGTGTATGCTTCAGCTGCTCTATGCAACAGGTATGCGTAGGGCTGAAATCATTGGGCTAAAATTGAAAAGTATAAATATCAATCAAGGATTATTGACTGTGTTGGGCAAAGGGAATAAAACGCGTTTGGTGCCTGTACCGCCAGATTTGATGGAGGTTGTCAATCGTTATTTGCTTGTGCGTCAAACCAATTTTCCTAATAACGAGGAAGAAACGTTATTACTTACAGATAGGGGTAAACCTATTTATGCTAAATTTGTTTATGACAAAGTACACTATTATTTAGGTATGGTTTCTGACGCCGAAAAACGCAGCCCTCACGTGTTGAGGCATACATTTGCTACCCATTTGACCAATGCAGGGGCTGATTTGAACGCCATAAAAGAATTATTGGGGCACGCCAATTTAGCAGCAACGCAAATTTATACCCATAATTCTATAGCAAGGCTCAAGGAAGTGTACGACAAAACCCATCCCAAAAGCAAAAAATAATTTTATAAATATACTTGACAATGAACAATTTAGCCGTAGAAAAAAGCAGTTTTTCGCTCAAAATACAGTTAGAAATTATCTCTTGGCTCATCACGGCATTAATTACTTATTTGGTAATTTATCCGCTGGTGAGCCATTTTGCTATCTTTCAATTCTTGGGTAGTAATATCTTTTTTGTGGTGGTATTTTTTACCTATGCTAGATACCTTTTTTTGTTGAAATACACATTTTTGGCAGATTGGCAATGGGCAAAATTTGCCATTATCTTCGCCAGCTTGCCTTTGGGTTGGTTTTTGGTGGAAAATCTGCAAAATTTTCAGATATTTTTGGATGATGAAGGTTTGGGCAGTTTTGAAAAACATTTTAATACAGGGGTTGATTATGAACAAAAACAAACCATAATTAGTTATATGCGCCGAGAAATGATGTTTTTTGGCACAAGTGCTATAATTGCTGTATTTTTGTTGCCTTTTCGCTTATTGATTTCTTTTTGGCGGGTATATAATAATACAGGCAAAGTGTAAAAAAATTATTTCTATAAAGTCCTATTTTAACAAAAGGGCTTTTTTTTTGCCTTTTTTCTGCTCAAAGTGTTTTTTTTTGTTTAAATCTAAAACTTATTTGTACTTTTGCGTCCAAATTTTCAAACGCAACTATTCATAAAAATGAAAGAATTATTAGAGAAGTATAAATCCAAACAGCCCGAAATCGTTTTTGAATGGTCTGATGCAGAAACTGATGCCAAAGGCTGGGTAGTTATCAACTCTTTGCGGGGTGGGGCTGCTGGTGGTGGCACGCGTATGCGCAAAGGCTTGAACAAGGAAGAGGTTATTTCATTAGCTAAGGTAATGGAGGTTAAATTTTCCGTGTGCGGTCCTACTATAGGTGGGGCTAAGTCTGGGATTAATTTTGACCCAACCGACCCACGCCGCGAGCAAGTTTTGCAACGTTGGTACAAAGCGGTGATGCCTTTGCTCAAAAATTACTACGGCACAGGCGGCGATTTGAATGTAGATGAGCTCAAGGATGTTATTCCTATCACGGAAGATTTAGGACTTTGGCACCCACAAGAAGGCATAGTTCGCGGACACCTCAAAGCGAACGAGGGGCAATACATAGCCGTCATTGGGCAGTTGCGTCAAGGGGTTTCCAAGTTGGTAGAAGATACCAGTTTTACCCCTTCAGTAGAGGAAAAATTGGCTGTAGCTGATTTAATCACAGGTTATGGCGTATCTGAAGCCGTGGTACATTATTACGATTTGTATCTCAACGACAAAGTAGAAAATAAGCGGGTTATCGTACAGGGCTGGGGAAATGTGGCTTCTGCGGCTGCTTATTATTTGGCCGAAAGAGGGGCAAAAATTGTGGGTATAATAGATTTGGCTGGGGGAATTATTGACGAAAACGGGCTATCTTTCGAAGAAGTGCGCGATTTGTACTTGCACAAAAAAGGGAATAAAATTAGCTCTGATAGATTAATCTCTTTTGAAGAATGCAACCAAAAAGTTTGGAATGTGCCAGCTGATATTTTTATCCCAGGAGCAGCATCCAAACTAATCACGAAAGCACAAATTGATGCTTTATTAGCGAATAAATTGGAGGTGATTTCTGCGGGTGCGAATGTGCCGTTTATTGACGACCAAGTGTTTTTTGGCCCAACAGCTGATTTTACCGACGACCATTGCGCTTTAATCCCCGATTTTATCGCCAATTGCGGTATGGCGAGAGTTTTTGCTTATTTGATGCAAAATAACATACAAATGACAGACAAAGCTATTTTTACCGATGTATCCAACACGATAAAAGAAGCCTTGATTGACTTGAAAAATGTAAACCCCAGCAACAGAAGCTTGTCCAAAACAGCACTGACTATAGCTTTACAAAAGTTAATGTAATACCTCAATTATTTACCATTTTTTTGTTTTTAGAATTATGATTAAAAAATTAACCCAAAAAATGCTGTTGTTGTTTACGGTTTGCTGGACAGCACAGACCCAAGCACAGCTTACTGTTAATCCTACCGAAGATAGCTATATTCGCGAAAAAGATAAGGAAACTCACCAACAATGGCGCAAAGGAGAACAGCCATTTCCAGCCAAACCGCGCGATATGTGGCAATTGGGTGTGGGTGTGGGTAGCTTTTTGGTTAGTGGCGATGTCAAATCTCAATTTGGTTGGGGTACAGGTTTGCACTTGCGCAAATCTTTGGGCTACATTCTCTCCCTAAAAATGGAGTATATGTACGGACAAGCCAAAGGGCTAAATTACCAAGCGACTACCAATGGGGCTTATCCAAGTGTAGCTCCTTTCCCTATTTCACCTGATGGCGAACGACTAATAGCTGCTGGTTTATACGATTTGAATGAACCTTTTTATGCCAATTACAAAATGAATTATCACGCTGCTTCGCTGCAAGCGGTGATTAATCTCAACAACATCCGCTTTCATAAACCATCCAACAAATGGAGTTTGAACTGGATTTTGGGTGTGGGTGCTAACGCTTATAATACCCATTATGACGCTTTGGACAACAACGGAAACGCTTACGATTTTGGTGGGGTAAGCAATAACCTTGACCCTGCTGTATTGGCTGACCGCCGCACTATCCGCGATAATGCAAAAGGAATTTTGGATGGTGAATATGAAACTCAAGCGCAACAAAATGACCGCAATTTGGTCCGTTTTGGTGGTGATAAGCAGTATTCATTAACCCCTTTTGTGAATACAGGGCTAAGTTTGGAGTTTTTGGTAACACCCCGCTTGTCGATAGCGTTGGAACATCAAGTGTTTTTTACCGCAGATGACTATTTGGACGGGTTTAGCCGCAAAATAAACGGTTCTCTAACCTCTAATTCTGATATTCCTCATTATACCAGCGTGCGTTTGGGTTTTCATATTGGCAAAAAATCAAAACGCATACAGCCGCTTTGGTTTATCAACCCGTTGATTTATCCTAATCAAGATATAGCCGATTTAAAAAAGAAATTGGACGACGATTGGTTCAAAGACGATGACGACGACGGCGTTCCCAACAAATTGGACAAAGAAAAAGGTACAGAACCTATGGCGGTGGTGGATAGCAAAGGCCGCACCAAAGACAGCGACCAAGACGGAGTGCCAGACCACAAAGATAAAGAACCCTTTTCCCCTCCAGGTTATCCCGTCAATCAAGACGGTGTAGCCCAAGTACCCAAGCCAATTTATCCCGACCAGGTGAAAGTGGATGGGAATAAATTGATTATAGGTAACGAAAAATACGAACCCGTTTTTGACGGTTCCAAAGGCGGTGGCAATTTGAAAGATTGGTATTTGCCTATGGTGCATTTTGATTTGGATAAATACACTTTGCGCCCAGAAGCTTATTCCCAACTACAACACGTGGCTGAAGTGATGAAAAAATATCCAGAGTTGAAAATTGTAGCTTATGGACACACAGATAGCCGCGCTAGCGATGATTATAATGATATGCTTTCTTTCAATCGGGTAATGTCAGCTATTGAGTATCTCAACCAACAACACGGTATCGATAAAGGCCGCTTCATCGTTCAATATAATGGCCGCCGCAAGCAAATTATCAATAACGCCCGCCGCGAAGAAGAGCATTTTATGAACCGTCGCGTAGAGTTTTTTGTTTCTACAGGCAAAGAGTTGGGACAAGCTCGCCCCAACAATCCTAAAGAAAAAAGAAGTTGGAAATACTAAAAAATTCACTTTTTTATACAAAAAAGACAATTTAACCCTCAAAAGTTGAGTTGTCTTTTTTTATTGTCAAAATATAGCTTATTTTTGCCACGATTTTATAACCAAATTTTTTATAAAAAATGCTCAAAACGATTTTATTTATTTCCTTTTTTCTAATCGCTGGAATGGGAATTTTGATAGCCACCAAACCCGCAGGGAGTACTAAAGTAAGTTTTTCTGATTTGGATTGGTCTGCTGCCAAACAAAAAGCTGTTGATGAAAAAAAGCTGTTTTTTGTGGATTTTGATGCAAGTTATTGTATGACTTGCCGCAATATGGATAAAACTACCTTTATGGATAACGAATTAGCCGATTATATCTCCAAAAATGTATTGGCGTTAAGTGTTGATGTGCAAGATTTTGATGGGGTGGGTTTGGCGCAAGAATATAATGTGGAAGCTTTGCCCACTATGCTTATTTTTGATAGCAAAGGCAACTTGCAGCATCGTTTTGTTGGGTATAAATCTGCCAAAGATTTGATAAAAACTTTTCAGGAAACCCAAACCAAAACTGAACCTTTGATTACCACCCAGCCAGACCAACCTTTGAGCTATGAAGCCAATAATAATGCCAAAGCTAAAAAAATAAATGCTAACGTCTCCCTGTTTGGCCAATCCATCAATAGCATCGATATAAGTTCCCCAACAGCAGAGCCAAAACCTATTTCTGATTTGGCTACTTTGTTTGAAATTTTGGTCAAAAAACAAGAAGCTAAAGGTTTTTCTGTACAAGTGGGTTCTTTTTCCTCCTACGAAATGGTTTTAGAACAAGCCGAAATGATGCGGGAATTGTACGAACAAAAAACCATAGTCAATGTGGATAAATCTACTAGCCCTGTGAAATATCGCCTTTTGGTGGGTAACTTTGCAAACCGATTAGATGCCCAAAAGTTTCAAGAAACACTCAAAAAGAATAAAATGGATGGTATCGTGAAAGACCTCCAAACGTTGTAGGAATAAAAAAGCTAAAAATTTGATGCATAATTTGTGTATCAAATTTTTAGCTTTTTCGTATAATTGTAATTTTCTAATAATTAAAAAATCCAATGGCAGTAGAAATTAAACAATTCCAATACGAGGTTCAACCTTACCAAGAAAATTGTATCGATAACATAGTAGCTATTTTTCAAAAATTAGCTGAAAAGCAACCTTTTGCTGATGTGTTTAAATCTCATTATGGTTCAAATGGTTATCCTTTTCTTATTAAAGAAGATAGCAAAAATATTGATGTGATGATGGAAACAGGCACAGGCAAAACATTTACTTTTCTTAAAACTATTTTTGAATTGAATAAAAGTTTAGGTTATAAGAAATTCATTATACTTGTGCCCACTGTGCCCATACGCGAGGGTACAAAAATAAATTTAGAAGATACCAAAGACTATTTTAAAGCTTTGTACGCAAACGCAAAGGAAAAAGTAATCGAATCTTTTGTTTATGAAAGTGGAAATATTGCGGCAGTGAAGGGATTTATTAACGCAGCGCAGTTGTCTGTATTGGTGATGACGCCTAGTTCTTTTGATAAAAAAGAAAATATCCTTAATCAACATTTGGATAGGGAGATTCACGCCCCTGAATTATTTATCGCTAATGAATCTCAACCCAAAACGTATTTAGACTGCCTTAAATGCTTAAATCCTATAGTGATAATGGACGAACCGCATCGTTTTGACGGCGACGCGTTTAAAAAACACTTTGCAGGTTTTGATAATTATTATTTACGCTTTGGTGCGACTTTCCCCAATAAAAAGGATAGTTTAGTTTTGTCAAATGTAGCATATTCTTTAGATAGTATTTCTTCTTTTCGCCAAAATTTAGTTAAAAAAATAGTCGTTTATACTCAAGATGTGGTCGCAAAAGTGGATACGCTTACAGCTATTGAAAATGAAAAAGCTATTATTAGCCGATTCCATAACGGCTTTTTATCAATACAAAAACTTAATAAAGGCGAAATTTTCAACGGTGTAAACATCAAAAAAATAAATAAAGATAGCCTTGTTTTGGCAGACGGCACGATTGAAAAAGTAGATTACTCGCTTTCCGATGATGCGCTCAAGGCGATGATTAACCAAACGGTGAAAATTCATTTAGAAAAAGAAAAAGACTTATTTGAGCAGGGAATTAAAGCACTTTGTCTGTTTTTTATTCCTAGCGATATAGGTTTGTTTCGGGGTGAAAATCCAAAGATTAAAAATATCTTTGAGGAGGAATACACACGCCAAAGAGCCGAATTGATAAAAAAATTACCCATTGATTCAGGTTATTTGACTTATCTACAGAAAGATTTTGATACAGCTGGGCTTTTACAAGTTCATAAAGGTTATTTTTCGGGCGATAAGGGAAAAAATGCAGACGATAAAATTAAAGCAGGCGTGGATGAAATTTTGAGAGATAAGAAAAAATTATTATCTTTTGAAAGCCCCACTCGTTTTATTTTCTCTATTTGGGCACTACAAGAGGGTTGGGATAATCCCAATGTTTTTACCATTTGCAAGTTGTCTAACCAAGGCAGCGAAAATTCAAAACTGCAACAAATCGGGCGTGGGCTGCGTATTTGCGTTAATCAAAATTTGCAACGCAAGACAATGAAAGCCTTAAACGACGACCAAGAACAATTTTGGCAACTCAATAACTTAGATGTTGTTGTTTCCAATAAAGAACAAGGCTTTGTTGAAGAGATTCAAAACGAAATTTTGAAAAACTCGTTGGTTGTGGCCACCACTTTTACCGAACAAGAACTTAAAAAACTACTTAAAGAAAAAGGTAATTTTGATGACGCTACTGTTCGTAAACTTTTTAAAACATTGGACGCGGGGGAACTGATTGTATTTAAACAAACTATTGACGGCGTGGATATTTTTGAAAAATCGCCCAACTTTACGCCGTTGCTTAAAGACCAAAAATTACCGCCCGAACAAGAAAAAGTCTTAGCGGATTTATTCGCCACAGATGTAAATGCTTACATACAAAAAGCTGAAACCAAAAAAACGAAAAAGAAAGTTTTTATCAAAGCTTCTTACGCAAAAGCATTTAGAGAACTTTGGGCTACTATTCATAAAAACGCTTTTTATGTTTTGGATACTTTGGACGAAGTGGGCGAAAACCAACTTGTTCAAAATATAAAAACAGAGATTGAAAAGCTTAATACCGCTGGAATTTTTCTCAATACAGTACGCGCTGAACTTCACGTCAATAAAATAGACAAAGAGGATGCTATTAGCAAACAAACCACCGCATCTGTAAGTTATATCCAAAAAATGGATTATTTGGAATTGGTGCGCGATATATCCCACCACACCAAAACGCCTATTACGTTTGTTGTCAAAATTTTTAACGCTTTGGATAGCAATTTTAAAAAGAATATATCTGCTAATCCCAAACAGGTTCAAGCCGAAATAATAAAAATTATTCGCAACCAATTGGTTAGTACCATTAACGCAAAAGTTAGCTACCAAGGTATTGACGCTACAGTTCTACCTAATGTCTTTCACAAAGACGCAGAAACTAACCAATTTTACCTAACAGCGGGCAGCACAGGCAGATTTCAAAAAGATATTAGTGGCGACTTTTCGCTAAAAACCAAATGGCTTTTTGAAGAGGTGATAGAGTACGATAGCGATTTTGAGCTGGAAATTGTAGAAAAAGACCCTGATATTCAAAATATCCAATTTTTTGGTAAATTACCCAAATTAGAAATTCAAACCCCTTTGGGCAAATACAATCCCGATTTTTGCTATGTCGTGCAAAATAATGAAGGTTCAAAACTCTTTCTAGTCGTAGAAAGCAAAGGTTATGCAACCGCTACCGATATACCCCAAAACGAACTGGCTAAAATTAATTTTGCCAAAAAATACTTTGAAGCACTCAACGCATATTATCAATCCCAAAACTCAAACGTCAAAATTTCTTTCCAAGAACGTATCAACAGCACAACTTTAGCCGCTTTGATACATAACACCTAAACTACTATGTCCAATCATAAAAATGATTTTATCCAAGCTGGCTTTGACGTACTGGACGCAGAAAACAGCGAAAATAAATTATTGAATTTTCTAAAAGAAAATTATCCCCAAGTGCTGAAAGGCGACGAACTTAATTTATCCGAACTCAAACACGCGCTCGGCTTGCCCGTTGATGAAAAAACAAACGGCTATGGGCTTAATTTTGTGGGTAGAAATGTAGGACGTGCCAAATACAGCCAAAAAACGGATAAAGAACTTGCCCTAAACCCAACTTTGAGCAAAAATATAGACCAAACCCAAAATCTCGTACTCAAAGGCGATAATTTGGATAGTCTCAAAATACTCAAACACCATTATAGCGGCAAAATAAAATGTATCTACATAGACCCACCCTACAATACCAATAACGATAATTTCGTTTATCCCGACCGCTTCAATAAGGAAGAAGCCGAAGTGCTGGGCTTGGCTAACCTTTCTGATGACGAACTCGCCCGTATGGATTTTCATTTCACAAATAAAAAAAACCACAATGGCTGGCTCACTTTTATGTATCCGCGCTTACTGCTCGCCAAAGACTTGCTTAGCAAAGATGGCGTTATTTTCATCAGCATAGACGACAACGAACAGGCTAACCTTAAACTGCTTTGCGATGATGTTTTTGGTGAGGAAAATTTTGTGGCGAATTTTATTTGGGAAAAGAAAAAAGTTGTACAAAATGACGCAAAATTCACTTCAACAAATCACGAATATATTTTAGCTTATAAAAAGACAGAATGCAGAGATAGTTTTAATTTATTAAACAGAACCGAAGAAGCAAATGCAAGATATTCAAATCCTGATAATGATGAGCGAGGCGACTGGACTAGTGTAGCTTTAACTGCAAAAAGTGGTTCTTCAATTTATGAATACACTTTTGATAATGGTGTTTTCTGGAAACCAACAGACGGGACTTATCCGCGATTAAGTAAAGATAGTTTAATAAAAGCGTACAAGGATAATAGATTATGGTTTGGAAAAGAAGGTAAAAATGTTCCCAGATTAAAAAAATTTTTGTCAGAAGTTAAACAAGGGATAGTTGCAAATTCACTTATTTTTAATAGCATTGTTGGTTCCACACAACTAGCAAAAGAACAAATTAAATATTTGTTAGACGCAAACACATTTGATACTCCAAAGCCAACAGATTTGATACAATTTCTTGTGCGGCTTGTGGCAAACAAAAATGACCTAATTCTAGACTTTTTTGCAGGTTCAGGAACGACAGGACACGCAATAATGCAGCTCAATACAGAGGACGGGGGCAATAGGAAGTTTATTTTGTGTCAAATAGATGAGCCTATAGCGGAAGGAAAAGAGGCTTACAAGTTTTGCCTAGAAAATGGGCTGCCACCTGTGATTTCCAGCATTACTATAGAGCGATTGAAGCGAGCAGGGGAGAAGATAGCCCAAGAAGTGCGCGAAAAAAACAGCAAGGCGGGTATGTTTGAGGCAGATAAAAAGCAAGTTCCCGATATTGGGTACAAGGTTTTTGATTCTGTGGATGCGCCCAAACTTACGATTGATGACACTACGCTACAAATGGCGATAAGCGGAAAAGAAACAGATGCTATAAGTCGTATTTATAATATGATTTTTAGCGCGGGCATAGATGCACCAAGCCAAGTGCCAGAAGTGGTATTGGAAAACTGTATCTACAGAATTGACCAAAATTATTACCTTTGCCATTGCGATAGCATCCCCAAAGAACAATTTGCTGAAGTTATCCAGCAAGGCAGCAATATATTTATAGATGGTTGGACGGCTAGCCTCAACGGCACTTTGCAACACTATAAAGAAAATATAAAAATTATATTTTAAAACTAAAAATCCCCTTATTCGCTGTGAATAAGGGGATTTTTATTAAAAAATACAAAATAAAAAAAGCCAACCCGTTTTAACGAATTGACTTTCTAAATTGTCGGGGTTACAGGACTCGAACCTGCGACCCCCTGGTCCCAAACCAGGTGCGCTACCAACTGCGCCAAACCCCGATTGCATACTATAAAAAAATAAAGCGGAAAGGGCGGGATTCGAACCCGCGGTAACCTTGCGGCTACGTCAGTTTAGCAAACTGGTGGTTTCAGCCACTCACCCACCTTTCCAAATGGTATTTCTATCTGTTTGCGAGTGCAAAGGTACTATTATTTTTTTATCTGCCAAATTTTTTTTTCAAAATTAGCCCATTTTTTTCAAAAAAAAGCAAAAAAAGCAATTTTTTTTCTCTTTTAGGACTTTTTTTATTTTAAAACGATTTTTCAACCGCTTGTTTTTGTCAGACACGCTACATTAACCAAGTCATAGCGGCTAAAGTTCCCCACTTAAATTTTTTTAGCTATTTTTATTGATAAAATGCTTATTTAATTTACTTGCTGTTTGCAAAGGTCTAAACTGTGCGCATAAGGCTAAAGTTCCCAATCGCTACTTTTTATTTTTTATAAAAAAAATTAAAATTAAGCCCAAAATTGCTTTTGGGCTTTGTCTATTTATTGTTTATGCTCAGTTCGTAAATTTTGCCTTGTATAGGAAATAGACAAAAAAAGCGATTTTTAATATCTTTGCTTCCCAAACTTTGCGCGGCAGCGTACAAGTGCAGCGCGTAAGACAAAGCTACGTTTTTGTTATTATTTTCGTCCTCTGTTTGGTGCGCTGGGGCGGCTACGAATATGTTTTCTTGAGCGGAACGCAGCAATAAATGTAGATTATGGCTATAAAATTGACCTTTGTGTTCGTATCTGAACGGCAAATTATGATTTTTTTGATTGAACGGCGATAACTGTTTTAGCATGTTATAAAAATTATCTGCTCTATCCACAAAGGCTTGTTCGATAAAAAAATCGGATAAATCATTTTGTACCAATAAGTTTTTGGCAAATTGATAACGGGTTTCTATCAATAGTTGGGCACCGTCGGCTATCAAAAATTGGGTAAATAATTGAGCAGCTTGTTCATAAGTGGCTTTATAATCGGTTTCGTTTGGCAATTTAAAAATTTTATCAAAGCTATAAATTTTGTCTATTTGCGCTTTTAGTTTGGGTAGCAACGTATCCAAATCTGTAGCGATACGGGGCAAAAATTGTTTTTCACCACTATACGGGGCTAAAGTGCATATATCTTCAATGTCTTTGCTGGGGCTGCTTATGTGCAGGGGCAATTCAAACGTATGGGCAGCAAGTTCAATTTGCTGGTTATTGTACAACCACATCAAATGGCTATCCAAAGAGGAGATGGCAGGGTTGTCTTCGTTGCCTTTGTGATAAACGCGATTAAGCCAGTTTGTTTTTTTCTTGTCGTAAGTGGGCAAAATCAAATAATCGCCAGCGCGGGTAAAGCCAACATATAATAGTCGGATTTCTTCCAATAAATTTCGGTGTTGTTTGGATTTATAATCGGGATGGTTGGTGATATGCGCCCAAAGTTCTGTGTTTTGGGATAAATTGGCATAAGGATTCGGCCAATAGGCTAAAAATTGCCCTTTGAGGGGGTTGTTTAAGTCTATATTTTCTGAAGATTTATGCAAGCGGCTGCCAAAAATTTTATTATTTTGGTTGTTGTCCAAATCTGTGCAGATGACTACTTTCCATTCCAACCCTTTGGAGGCGTGGTAGGTAATCACTTGCACCGCGTTATCGGCTTTGGCTTGGCTGTCTTTTTTATCTTTGGCCAATCTTTCCAACCAAAGCAAAAACCCGCCTATAGTGGCTGCACTGCGGAGGCGTTGGCGGCTGCTTTCATAGCTGCTGCTGAAGGCTACCAATTGGCAAAGGTTGGCTATACGCAATTCGGGATTTGTCCAAGTGGATAAATATCGTCTTAGTTCCCATTTTTCTATCAATAAAGTTAGGGTTTCAGACACAGAAAACTCTTTGGTTGCTGCTCTAAAAGCTGCTATTTCTGCCAATATCGGGTTGTCTTTTTGCCAAATATGGGTTTGTGCATAATAGGCTTCGTCATTTTCTACCTTTTTGACCGCGCCCAATCGGCTGCTGATAATCTCTTGCAAAGGCATACGTTGGTACAAACGCAAAAGCTCAGCTAAAGCCAAACTATCGTATTCGTTGAGAATATATTTCAGAAAAGCCAAAGCAAGTTTTATCTCGGGGGTATTGACCAACCCTGTTTGGGCTATAGAAGCTGGTATATTTTGTTGCAATAAAGCGTTGGCTATATCTTTACAGTTGTCATTGCTGCGGCAAAGTATGGCTATATCGTTGTAACGCAAAGGGCGCAGTTGTTGGCTGCCGTCGGCTGATACTTGCATTTTTGATTCCCACAAATTTCTAACGGCTGTGGCTAAGGCTTTTTCTGCCCAAAGTTCTTTTTGATTGGGAATTTTCCCCCCATTTTCTACCTTAAAATGCCAATTGATAAAAGCGGTATGAAGTGCTGCTGCTTCGTTTTGTTTTTTAAATTTTTCTGCGGCTTGCAAAACAATCCTTTCTTTGGGCAATAATTCTTCAAACGCTTGTACAAAAAGCCCATTTATACCATTGACCAAATCTTCACGGCTGCGATAAGAAGTTTCTAATATCTCCACATTTTTGCTGGCGCGTTGTACCACCGCTTCCATAAGCTCTAAGTCCGCACCTCTAAATCCATAAATAGATTGTTTGGGGTCGCCTACCCAAATGGCTTGTTTTACAATTTTGGTGAGTTCCAAAAAAATGGCTAATTGTATGGGATTGGTATCTTGAAATTCGTCAACTAACAGCAAATCCAATTCCTCTGCCAAAACTTCCCGCACGGCTGGCTGCTGCAATAAACGCAATAATAAAACTTCCATATCGGTAAAATCTATCAAGCCGCGTTGGGTTTTGTATCTCGCATATTCGCTAATGGCTTTTTGGGCAAGTCCGAATAAAGCGTTGATAAAATCGCTAACATCTTCGCGAAAAGGGATAGATTCTATATGGCTTTTGGCAAAACTGTTTAAATCTGCCACCAATTCGCGCGATTTTGCCCCAACTTCGGTGCAGGCTCTGGTCACTTGCTGCCATTCGTACCAACATAAATCATTTTCATTATTCAACCTATTTAGTATTTTTCTCAATACTTCCATAGTGCTTATGGTTTTGCTGGTATCGTCTTTGGGAGCGGGCAAAACGGATAAAGTTTCGCTAATAAGCGTTTTAAGTTGACCTTGCCAATATCTCTTGGGTTTGTCGGCTGGGGTAGGCAATAAACTAAAAAAAGATTCTATAGAATACAAGCGGCTTTTTTCCAACGTTTCTGCATCAAAATTATTGGCGCGGGCTATTTCTATTATACTTTGTAGCTCTTGACGCCAACTGCTCACTTCTTTATTATCTTTGGCAAAACCTAATTTTTCTGCTAAGTTGTTGATTTCTGTTATGGTTTTAATATCACTAACGTTAGAAAGGGCTTGTTGAAAAAATAATTGGGCATCTTCAGCTTCTAATGCTTCTACTTCAGGAGAAATGCCAGCTTCAAAAGCAAATCGTTTTAATAATTGCCCAGATATAGAATGCACAGTGCCAATCAACGCGTTTTCTAATTCGTCGGCTTGTTCGGAAAGTCCAGCCTGCAATAAGCGGCGACGTACGCGGTTTTTCAACTCGGCGGCGGCTTTATTGGTAAAAGTGGTGGCTAAAATACCCGTAGCGCGAATTTTGCCCGATTGCAACAAATCCGACATCTTATGCGTAAGCGTGTATGTTTTGCCTGAACCCGCGCCTGCGGAAATAATGTTTAAGTTCATAATTTTAGGTTGTTTTGTTTGGTGGCGAGTAGCAAGATTTTTTGTAGCAAGTAGCAAGATTTTTTGTAGTCTTCTTACTTGATACCTGTAGTCTTACTACAAAAAATTACTCCACTACTACACTTTTTAGGATTAGTTTATGGGGACTGTTTAGCGCGTTGGAATGTACCAAAAGGTAAGTTTCTTGCTTGTTGATTTTCCCCTTGCTATCAAAACGGGCTGAAATCGCATTTTCTTCATTTTTACTAATGGGCAAAAAAGGATAACTGCCTATAGTACAGCCACAAGAGCCTTCTACTTTGCTGATTTCCAATGGTTTGTCGCCTATATTTTTGAATTTAAAACTATACTCGCGGCTTTCGCCCTGTTTGATATTGCCAAAATTATAAACTGTATCCACAAACTTAATCTCGGCTGATTTGAACGCGGGGCGGGCTTTTTTGTTGGGTTGGCTATCTATTGCCATAGTATCTGCTAAGGCTATAGTTTCTTGTTTGGGGCTATCAATAGGGTTATTATTCGCTATGGAGTCTAATTTCAAACTATTTATGGTTTGGGTCGGTTCGCTGCCACAAGCCCAATAACTCAATAAGATTAAAAAAAGTAAAGAATTAAAAAAAAATTTCATAATCAATTGATTTTAAACGATTTGTAAGTACATATTTAAAAAATGAAAAAATTATTTTTAAATATAGTTGCAAAAATAGCTATAAAAATTTGTATCTTTGCGTTTAAATTCAAAAAAATAAATTTTGAACAAATAATATGAGCAATTTTGTAGTTTCTGCGCGCAAATATCGTCCTATACGCTTTGATAGTGTGGTGGGGCAGGCGCATATTTCCAATACGCTCAAAAATGCGATAAAAAGCAATCACTTGGCGCAAGCATTTTTATTTTGTGGGCCTCGCGGTGTGGGTAAAACCACCTGTGCGCGCATACTAGCCAAAGTATTGAATTGTGAGCGGCCTACATCTGATAC
Organism: Chitinophagales bacterium; assembly: GCA_013297745.1. Taxonomy (GTDB): domain Bacteria; phylum Bacteroidota; class Bacteroidia; order Chitinophagales; family Saprospiraceae; genus JAAFIM01. The sequence continues at coordinate 32,292 of JAAFIM010000011.1, forward strand.
CGAACCTTGTGACGAATGTGATTCTTGCAAGGCTTTTCGCGAAAATGCTTCTTTGAACGTGTACGAATTGGATGCTGCGTCCAACAACTCGGTGGAAAATATCCGCGCTTTGATAGAACAGGTGCGATTTGCGCCACAGAGGGGAAAGTATAAAATTTATATCATAGACGAGGTGCACATGTTGTCGCAGGCTGCTTTCAATGCTTTCCTCAAAACGCTGGAAGAACCCCCCAAATATGCGATTTTTATCCTCGCGACCACAGAAAAGCACAAAATAATCCCCACTATATTGAGCCGTTGTCAGATATTTGATTTCAACCGAATCCAAGTGCAAGATATGGCCAAACATTTGCAATCTATTTGCGAACGCGAGCAGATAGTAGCCGAACCCGATGCTTTGCACGTGATAGCCCAAAAAGCAGATGGTGCTTTGCGCGATGCTTTGTCCATTTTTGATAGGATTGTGTCCTTTGCTGGGGCTAAAATGAGCTATCAGGATGTGATAACCAACCTCAATATATTGGACTATGATTATTACTTCAAAATAACCGATGCCTTACTTACTCAAAATGTGTCGGATTTGTTGCTGTTTTTCAACGATATTTTAGAAAAAGGTTTTGATTCGGAGATTTTTATGAACGGATTGGCTGCACATTTGCGCAATTTGTTGGTTTGTAAAAATCCCCCCACGCTGCAATTGCTGGAAGTTTCCGATAATGTAAAAAAACGCTATCAACAGCAAGCCGCTCAAGCACCCAACTCGTTCATTCTCACCGCTATATCACTAATCAACGATTGCGATATTCATTACAAAATGGCTCGGAATAAACGCCTGCACGTGGAGATTTATTTGCTCAAAATGGCTTATATTAACCTCACTTTGCAGGTGCAAACAGTCAATTTGGAAAAAAAAACTCTAGTGCAGACCTCTCTTCAACCTTAGCAAAAAATGATGTTGTAGCAAACACTAATTTAATCGCTGAACAAACCAATCCTTATCAACCCGAAAATAGCGGCAAGTTGTCTTTTAAGGATAAAATGAAGCAAAAAAATAATCTGTTGAGTGCCATAACCGAACAAACCGTTGAAGAGGTTAAAAATCCCATCGTGGTTAAAATTTTAGATTGGGATATTAACGAGATAAATCGCGTTTGGCAGCAATTTTATACAGAAAAAATAAACTCTGATGCGCAAAAATCTGTTTATAAAACAGCAAAATTGACTTTGGGGGAAGACGAAGAAAAACTCTATATCGAAGTGTCAAGCGTCTTCAATAAAGACGAAATTCAACGCAATAGCGCGCTTATCAACGAGCTGAAAACAAAATTTGATAAAAATAATCTAATTTTGGTTTTTAATATAGTAGAACCGCCCGAAATTGTAGAACAACGCCGTCGCGCTGCCCTAAGCGTGGAGGATAGAAAAAAAGAAAACGAACAACCCTATTTGGAACAAAATCCGCTCCTCCAAAAACTAAAAGATGTGTTGGGGCTGGAACTCAAAAAATAACCACATTATGCATACCATCACCGTCCCCAACATTACCGAAGAAATCAGCACCTTCAAGGTCATCAATTTATTGGTGGCCGAACAAAGCCGCGTGGTAGCCGAACAAGCAATTTGTGAGCTGGAAACGGATAAAATCGTATTGGAAATTCCCGCCCCAGCCTCAGGACAAATTCATTGGCTCGTCCAATTGCAAGACGAAGTTAATGTCGGTAATGTACTTTGCACAATTCAATAAACTTAACATTTTCATTTAAAAATATCACTTCATTTTTTATAATCCAACCATTATGAGCGTCATAGAACTTAAAGTTCCCCAAATAGGCGAAGCTGTGCGCGAAGTTACCGTCAATACGATATTGAAACCGAACGGAACTTACGTAGAACGGGATGAAATTATCTGCACTTTTGACTCCGATAAGGCGAGTATTGATGTACCAGCCGAACAAGCGGGGGCTATCAGTTGGGTTGCCCAAGAGGGCGACGATTTGGCTATAGGGGCAGTTTTTGCTAAAATAGACACAGCCGCAGCCAATACCAGCCAACCCAAAGCAGCAGAGCAAGTGGCTAAAGTTGAACCTGTGAAAACAGAATCCGTTCAAAATAACGAACAAACTTACGCCAGCAATCACCCCAGCCCAGCAGCGCGCAAATTGATGGACGAAAAACAGTTGTCCGCTCAACAAATCCAAGCTTCAGGCAAAGATGGTCGCATTACCAAAGAAGATGTGCTAAAAGCCGCTCAAAATCAACCCGCCAAAACCGAAGTAAAAAGCCAAACAACAGCCAAAACTGAAAACCTTGAGCCGAAAAATTTAACCACGCGCAGCGAAAGAGTGGAAAAAATGAGCCGTATGCGCCGCACTATAGCCAAAAGGTTGGTTTCTGCCAAAAATAACACGGCTATGCTGACCACTTTCAACGAAGCGGATATGACCGCCATTATGGAATTGCGGAAAAAATACCAAGATGACTTTTTGGCTAAATACGGGATAAAATTGGGCTTTATGTCTATTTTCGCTAAGGCTTGCGCCAAAGTGTTGATGGAAATGCCCGAAGTCAACGCTCAAATCACTGAAGATGGCAATAATATCAAATACCACGATTACGCAGATATTTCTATAGCTGTTTCTACCCCTACAGGGTTGGTTGTGCCGCCCATACGCAACGTAGAAAAGCAAACTTTGCCCGAATTGGAAAAATCTATAGCCGCTGTTGCCAAAAAAGCCCGCGATGGCGCGCTCACTTTGGAGGAAATGACGGGGGGAACTTTTACCATCACCAACGGGGGCGTTTTCGGCTCTATGATGTCAACCCCGATTATCAACGAACCCCAATCCGCTATTTTGGGTATGCACGCCATTATCGAACGTCCTGTAGCTATCAACGGACAGGTGCAAGTTCGCCCGATGATGTATCTTGCGCTTTCTTACGACCACAGAATTATAGACGGCAGCACTTCAGTTACGTTCTTGGTCAAAGTCAAAAAGCTACTCGAAGACCCAACCCGCTTATTCTTAGATTTATAGTATAAATTTAGCCCCTTGCCTTGCGCTTGGGGCTTTTTTTAATCAAAATCCCCTATATTCTAATTAAAAAAGTCCTAATTTTAGCATTTTTTTTTTTTTCTAATTTTCTTTACATTTTTTATAAAAAAATTTGTAGGTTCAGGATAAAAGTGTTAGCTTTGCAGCGCAATTCTTAAAAAAAATTAAAACAAACTGAAAAATGGCAACATTAGAAGAACAACTTAAAGCGCGCTTATTGGCTGTGGTAGCAGAGTATAAAAAACTATTTGCTAAAAATAATACTACCCAAACTACGCTAAAAAAACAAGATGTTATCATCGGAAATAATGATAAAGAAGTAAAAGTAGCTTTTGACGCTGAAGGTAATCTTGATTTATCCAAAGCTGATAACTTAGGAGAAGCAGAAAAAGAAGCTTTAATAGCGTTGTCAAAATCGCCTGTAGGAAAAGAGCAGTTGGAATATATGATAAAAACTGAATCTAGAATAACTTTAAAATGTCACCCTTATATAGGGCTTGCAAGTGAAAGTGATGGTTATGTAACTGTGGCTGGTTGGCACGTTATCACAAGTTTAAATGTAATGTATAATCCTCCAAAACCAAAAGTATTAAAAAATGGCGAGGTGAAATCTTGTACAATTCACTTGTTTAATGGTACATTAGAATATCAAATGTTGAAAAAAAATGACCCTAAAAAAGCAGAAGAATTTTTAAAACAACCTAAAAATATCTTGCTTTTGCAAGGTGCAGAATTGAGTAAACCCAAAACCTTTTCCAAAAAAATGAAAATAGTAGAAGTATCTGGGTCTTTTCAAACTGCATATTTGCAAGACGTGGTAAAATTATCAGACGTAGAAATAGAACTTATCAAAAATATCAACGCAGCCTGTTTAGTGGATAAAGAGTTTTTTATTCGCGATGTGCTTATTCACGAAATAGAACATAACGTACCTGAATTAGGCAAAGATGGAGCAGGTGAAGAAAATAAATCGTATAAAATAGAAATTGAAAATTTTAAAAATGATAAACCTTAATGTTTAAGTATTTAATTTTTTTTTGCTGTATTTTATTATTATCGGCTTGTTACCATAGTAATTTTATAGCTTACAAATTTAAAAAAAATCCTAATATAGCCTTAAAACAAGACTGTATCTTTGTACAACAAGAACTTAAAAAATGTAAGTGCTTGAAAATTACTATGAAATATACTTTATTGACATTTGAAAAAATGGCTTTATATGAAGTCTATTATGAACAAAAAAATAGTAAACGTTGTAAGCGATTGGATTTTATTATTCCCAAAGGCAAAAGAATGGTATTTTATGACGGACAGCAGTTTGTTTTTGGTTTATTTAGTAGTCGAGAGCTTACAAATTGTTTGGATACGACTCAAATTGCTCTACATTTAGACGAAAAAATTAAAGATATTAATTTTAGAAATCAAATAAAAACTTATTTATTATCTCCTATTTTTGTTGATAAATCCAATTTGTCGCGCTTTTTTTGATAGTTTAAGCGTAAAATACAATCTATTAAGTAATTAGACATAGCGCATTTTTTATTGCTATTTTCTAAAAAACTACTAACTTTGCGCCCTAAATTTTAAAAATATGCCCACACTCAATTTTGAACTACACCAACTATCCGATTTAGATGCCTGCGCTGCTGCTATTCTTAACCAATGCCAACCCAAACGCAAATTTTTGCTATTCGGGCAAATGGGAGCGGGAAAAACGACGCTGATTAAGTCATTTTGCAAACTTTTGGGTGTGCGCGATAGTAGCCATAGCCCCACTTATACGCTGGCCAATACATACCTAACGGATTCTAATACAGAAATTTATCATTTGGATTTATACCGTATCAACAAAATGGACGAAGCAGAATATGCCAACATAGAAGCGTATCTGTTTGATGATAATTATTGCTTTATAGAATGGGCGGATATTATCAGCGGCTATCAACTCCCCGATGTGGTGAAAATCTACATTCAAGCCGATTTGAGCGAAAAAAGAACAGTACAGATAATTTTTTAACCCAAAAAGTCGCTTTTTTGCAAAAAAATCAAAAAATAATAAAAAAAAATGCGTTTTTTTGAAAAAAAATTTGCACAGTCCAAAAACTCGCCCTACCTTTGCAGCGCGAAACGCAAATAAATCCTTTGGCTTATGGTGTAACGGTAACACAGCAGTTTTTGGTACTGCCTTTCTTGGTTCGAATCCAGGTAAGCCAACTCTTTCTTTATTGCGTTTCGTTATTGGCTTATGGTGTAACGGTAACACAGCAGTTTTTGGTACTGCCTTTCTTGGTTCGAATCCAGGTAAGCCAACTGGTTCTCTTTCATAGTTAAAATGTTTTTCACGATTTCATTCTTTCATTCCTTTTATTGGCTTATGGTGTAACGGTAACACAGCAGTTTTTGGTACTGCCTTTCTTGGTTCGAATCCAGGTAAGCCAACAAAGCTTCCTTAAAGCTAAATAAATCCCTACAACTTTTTTCATAAAAGCTGTGGGGATTTTTGTTTAATATCAATATCCCATTTTTTAATGCAACCACAAGCTCCTTTCTCTTGCGCTTATTCTCCCGCTTTGCCCGAATTGATGTATAATTTGCGCGCTACTATAGCCGTTAGCACTTATCAAGCGGGTAAGTTGGTGATGATAAGCCCCGTTAATAAAGAAAGTTTTTCTATCTTGCCCCGTACTTTCAATAAACCTATGGGGATGGATTTACAAGACAATCGTTTATTACTCGCTACTCGCGATGAACTGATTGTATTGGAAAATTCACCTGAATTAGCTACTCATTATCCCAACAAACCCAATCATTACGATTCTCTTTTTGTACCGCGCGCTACTTTCTATACGGGGCAGGTGGATATGCACGATGTCGCGTTGGGTGCTGACGGAATTTGGGCGGTCAATACCTCTTTTTCTTGTTTGTGCTTGGTCAATGGTTTTTACAATTTTATTCCCAAATGGAAACCGCCTTTTATTAGCGATTTGGTATCTGAAGACCGTTGCCATCTCAATGGATTGGTTTTGAAAGATGATAAACCTCAATATATTTCTGGTTTGGGGCAAACAGACACTAAGCAAGGTTGGCGCGCCAATATCACCAAAGGGGGTTTCTTGTGGGATTTATCTACTGACGAAGCGATTTTAGAAAATTTAGCTATGCCACATTCGCCTATTTGGTATAAAAATGAATTGTATATGCTGCTTTCTGCCTCTGGCGAGTTGATAAAAGTAGATGTAGCACAAAAAACTTACGTCGTGCTAAAAAATTTACAAGGTTTTTGCCGCGGTATGGATATTTATGCCGATTATTTATTTGTGGGTATGAATAAATTGCGCAAAAACTCGTCCACTTTTTCCCAGCTTCCTTTTGCCGAAAAAGCAGATTGGGCGGGGATAAAGGTTATTCATTTGCCAACATTAGCTTTGGTCGGCGAATTGCGGTTTGAAAACAGCGTAGATGAGATTTATTCGGTAAAGATATTCCCCCATACTTTGAAAGCTAACGTATTAAATACAGAAAATCCCATTCATAAACAATCCCTTGCTATCCCCAATCGTACCTTTTGGGCTAAATCAGACCCAACAAAATGATAAAAAATATATATATTTATGGTTGTTTTTACCCACTTTTGACCCTGTTTGCTTGCCAAAACAATCCTCCCGATACTGGAACATTGCCAAATAACCAATCATTAACCCCTCAAAAGGTTATTTCCCGTGTAGATAGTTTGATTTTAAACAAAACAATCACTGTGGCGTACCTAACTGGTCAATTTGAACCCGCACAAGATAGCCTTTTTGAGTTGATAGACAAACCTTACGCGGTGCGCCCGCTTTATATCCGCAAAGAAGCTGGACTGAGTTTTAAAAAAATGTATGCAGCCGCCCAAAAAGATGGGATTAAACTGGTTATTAATTCGGCCACGCGCAATTTTAAACACCAAAAAAATATCTGGGATAGCAAATGGAATGGCAAAAAAGCCGTTGATGGCAAAAAATTGCCTCCTGTGTCCAAACTTGCGGGTAAAGACCGCGTGCTAAAAATTTTGCGTTGGTCAGCTATGCCCAGCACCAGCCGTCACCATTGGGGGACAGATATTGATATGAACAGCGCCGACCCCAAGTATTGGGAAAAGGGAAAAGGGTTGGAAACTTTTCTTTGGTTGCAAACCCACGCGGCAGAATATGGGTTTTGTCAAACGTATTCAGATTTTGGCGAAAGCCGCCAAACGGGTTATCAGGTGGAAAAATGGCATTGGTCTTATCTTCCTTTGGCTAAAACATTTACAGAGGCTTATCCTCGCCTTATCAACGATTCTTTAATCGCTACTTTTAGTTTTTCGGGGGCAGAAACTGCTTTGGAGTTAGAAATTATCAAAAAATATGTGCAGGGCATCAATTATCTTTGCCAATAATAACCCGTAATAGATAAAATTATAGCTATTTCATTAAAATTTTAATTATGCAGCCAACGGAACGCTCCCAGACCTGTACTTTTATAAAATATAGCCAACGGAACGCTCCCAGACCTGTACTTTTATAAAATATAGCCAACGGAACGCTCCCAGACCTGTACTTTTATAAAATATAGCCAACGGAACGCTCCCAGACTTGTACTTTTATAAAATATAGCCAACGGAACGCTCCCAGACTTGTACTTTTATAAAATATAGCCAACGGAACGCTCCCAGACCTGTACTTTTATAAAATATAGCCAACGGAACGCTCCCAGACCTGTACTTTTATAAAATATAGCCAACGGAACTAAATAACGTAAAGTTTTACCCCCCACGCACGCAACGGAACTTAACCGCAAGCATTAGCATCAAAAAAAACGCCTTTAGAATAAATCCAGAGGCGTTTTGCTATTTTATACGGCTAAAAAGCTATTTTTTTATCAAAAAAAGGTAAAAAATGTAGTTTTAATAAAAATTTTTTGTATAAAAAAGCTATAAATTGTAACAAATGGTATATTTTTGCGTTTATAAATGGAAATCTACAATCATTAAAAATTCTTACCGCTAAAAATATACGATTATGGCAACCCAAAATTGGAGTTATGTTCAAAACCCTTTCGATAATGCGACCAAACGCAATTTTAAAAAAATGTTGCGTTTAGCTACCGACCATTTTGACAAATTGCGCGATGCAGCCGCTACAGATGTGTTTGTAAAACAACTTTATTTGGAAGCGGTTACGGCTTATGATGAGTTTGTACAAACTTATCAGGACGTTATCACCTACAAAGCGGCTTATCAAATGCATACGCGCAAGTTGGAAGAGCAGATGGAATTGTTGTCTAATGACAAAATTAAGCGTTGGGATATACAAATACAATCTATTTATTTAGATACCGAGTTTGAGTATTTGGCTTTGTTGCCCAACAACAGAACCCCGTTTCAAAAAGGAGCGTATGAAGTGCGGATAAACGAGTGTTTTTCGTTGGCAGCCAAATTATTAAATTTCCCGAATTTAGCCCATACACAAGCGGCGGTGCTGGCTTTTGCCCAAAATATAAAAAACGTGCGTAGCGAACAACAAGCAGCAGAGCGAAAAGCTGCCGATTTGTCCTCTTTGTTGGAAAAAAACCGTTTGGCGTTAGCTCAAGCTATGCAAAAAGCCTTTTCAGGGCTCATGTATCATTTTGCTGGCGAGGTAGAAAAAGTAGAAAATTTTTATGAATTGCAATACTTACGCGCTGCCAATTCTACCCCCAAAGCAGACGAAGAAGATGAGTTGAAACCCGTAGATGTGGCTCAAGATAGCATACCCGAGAGCGCAAAAGTAGGTTTGTTTGCGGATAAACTGAAGCCCGATACGGAAATTTTTATAGAAAACAATTCCAACGTTACTTTGGAGGCTTGGACAGCCGAAAACGTGCAAGAAACAGCACCCAATCGCAAGTTATTGATTTCACCCCAACAATCGGCAAGTTGTTTGGCGCGGGATTTTACCACAGGGCGCATCAAAGAACTCATTTTGAACAATACCGACAACATTACAGGCTCTTATAAAATAGCTATTTATGCGCCTGATAGTTCGGGTAGCTAAATATATTTGTATTTTTTATCCACTTTTTAACTTTTTTAACTAGCTATGAATTACCACTTACTATTTTTATTCATTGCTTTATTCATTCTTGAGGTTAGTAGTTTTGCTCAAGGTTCAATTCGAGGGACTTTGCGCGACAGAAACAACAATCAACCTTTGGCGCAAGGCAAATTGACGCTCATCAATAAAGAACGTCGTCGTGCCAAAAAAATAGAAATTAAACCAAACGAAAACGGCACTTTTATTTTTACGGAAGTAGAAGAAGGCTTGTATGATTTATTGTACGAAGCTGAAGGTTTTGTCAGTCAGCGCGTATTGGGATTATACATAAAAAATAAAGGTGAAAAGTTGGCATATCTTAGAATACGCCCTAATACAACCAATTTGCCTGCACCTGAAGAGTTGGTTACTACTTATGCTTCTTTGCAAGCATCTAAAGAAAAAGAGGTAAAGACAGCCAGTTTTGATGCCGATAAACTGATAGATGCGCCCGCTACTGTGTTTCTGCTCACTCAGCAAGACATACGTGAACAAGGTTTGACGAGTATAAGCGATATTTTTAATCTTATTCCGAGTATGGAGGTACAAGAAGCGAGTAATTATTATAATTATAATTTATTTTCTGTAAGAGGCGTGCAAGGGGGTAAAAAGTTTATTATTTTATTAGACGGCGTGCGTATTTCTACATTTACAGCTAATTTAGCCACGCTGGATAAAAATATATTTATAGGCAACGCAGAACAAGTAGAAATTTTATTAGGTTCGGCTTCGGTGATGTATGGAGCTGACGCAGTAACGGGAGTTATCAATATCATTAGTAAAAAATCAGAAGCATCGCAAATACAATTACGCCAATCTGTAGGCCGTTTTGATACGCAAGAATACGATGTGTTGGCTACTTATAAAACTAAAAATTGGGGAATGGTATTAAATGGTAATTTTTATAAATCTGAAGAAGCTAAATTACCCGATTTTTATCCTCAAGATTATGCTTGGTATAATCAGAGATATAGCCAAACAGGAGAAATGCCTGTAGGGGCTAATACTTCTTTGACTACTGTTTTACCTATAAAATCTTACAGTTTGTTTAGACAGTCTCATTGGCTAAATTTTTTGATGACTAATAATCGTTGGGAAATCGGTGGACAGTGGAATAGTCAAAAACATTCTGCGGCTATTGCATCTCAAGATATAGTTACTTTGTCAGGCAAAAACTATTTTTTTAAAGAAAATAATATAAATGCCTTTGTTAAACATAATTGGCTTAGTAAAAACAATAAAATAGCTATGCAGACTTTGGCTAATTTGCAAGCACACGAAACTGCGCCTTTTAGCAGTTTTGCAGACCCTTACAATAATTTTAAAAAAGTTTATAGTTATGGATTTGATTATACAGCCCAACTTAATGAAGTTTTTACCTATCGCATTGATAGTAGCAGCCAACTTCAAGCAGGACTTAATATAAATTATACTTATTCTTTGCCATCAGCAGGTAATCCTTATGAGAATTTTTTGTCTCGTACTAACATAAGAGAACAAATTAGAGAACAAGAATTTGTGGGTAGTCGAGTTATGTGGCAAGATGGTGTAGAACGGGGAGTTAGTCGAGAGTTATTCTTAGCTAGCCAAACAAACGTTGGTGCATTTGTACAATATAAAAAAACGCTTTACAAGCAATTATTTATTACGGCAGGTGTGCGACTTGATATGATTGCCCAACAAGGAGATACAACTGTTAGAAAATATCCCTTCACGCCGCGGTTGGGTTTGGTATATAAGCCCAATAATAACATTACTGCTAAATTATTTTATGGAGAAGCTTTTCTTGCGCCAGCCTTAGACGTGTCTTTTTCAAATTATAACATTATCACCCCTGTTTTAGATAGCAACAATTTGGCTATTGGATATACAATACCTTATGCTGGTTTTGGCGGCAATTTAGACCCAGAACGTATGCGCAGTTTAGAAGCTAATGTTGCTTATAATAAAAATAATTTTTACGTTGCTGTAAATACTTATTACAATCAGTTGACTAATGCTATTATTTTTGTACCTGATTACGAAACTACAGAACTTTTTGGAGGCATACCTGTAGAATACGCGGAAAAATCTACCAACGCTGGAGCTTTGACGTCTTATGGCGGTTTTGTGCAAGCAGAATATAACCTACAAGGGGGAGAAGACAATACGTTTGGGTTGAAATTGCACGCAGATTATAGTTTTTCTGACGGACAAATTGATAAAACTATTGACGGTATAACAACAAAGTTGTCTTTGCCTTATTCAGCTCAACACACTTTTAGAGCAGGTTTTACTCTTCGGTACGAATCATTTAGCTTAAATTTGCGTGGTTTGTATAGAGGGCGTGGTTATAACGCTGGTTTGGCGGACGCTACTACAGGCGAAACCATACAAATTTCTACACCTGATTTTTTTGTTTTAAATTTATTTGCAAATTATCGCATTAATTCTAAAAAAGATAATTGGTATGCCGATTTATTCTTGCGTATTAACAATCTAACGGATACTCGCTATTATCATACGGGGCTAAACTACGTGGATATTATGCCTTTGACCCCCCAAACGCCTTTGCGTTGGTCGGTGGGGGCTTTATTTTACATTGCGCCTTAATGTTTTCTTGTAGTATTTGGGTTTGTAGGTTAGCCTATTTAGCCTAATCAATTGCTTGCATAAATGATATAAAATGATGATTTGTGTAAAAATTTATATCTGCTTGTAATTGATGAAAAGATTATCTTAGGAAAAGATTAATACTGCATTCTAATATTTTTTTTAAAACTCTAAACTTTTTTATGTTGCATTTTGGAGAACACCTGACGATAGATGGCTACGGGGGGGATTATGAGTTGTTGAACGACGAGAAAAACTGCTTATCTATTATTTTAGAATTACCCAATTTGTTGGGTATGCACGCGCTTTATAAGCCTGTCTTGGTGTCTGCACCCGACAATCAACTCAAAGACCCTGGTGGTTGGAGTGGTTTTGTCATAATCGCTGAAAGTCATATAGCTTTCCACAGTTTCCCTAAAAGAGGATTTGTAAGTGCGGATATTTACACCTGTCAAAATGGTTTGGATACGGAAAAAATTGTGGCTTATTTTAAAGAAAAATTTGCGCTACAAGAGGTGGAGACTAATTTTATCAAACGAGGGCTTTTATACCCTGCACAAAACATCTATTAGCTTTTGGGTTAACTAAAAATTTGAATTATGGAAAATTTAGCGAATAAAATAACATACAGACCCTATGCGTTAAGCGATTACGCACAAGTGAAAAGTGTTATGCAGGCAGCTTATGCAGATTTGGAAGATGCTTACGCGCCAGAGGAAGAAATGTGTTTGTTGCACGCACTATACCCGCAGGGGCAAATTGTGGCTTTGCTGGAAGATAAAATTATAGGTATAAATATCAGTAGGGTTTTGCCTTATCAGATATATACACAAGCACACACACAGGAGGAAATTATAGATATGTCGCGCTATATTAATGATACTATTGAAGGCGATTGTTCTTATGGAATAGATGTTGTGGTTGTCCCCCAATATCATAATTTAAAAATTGGACAGCAATTAATAAGTATCTTTATAGCAACAACTTTTAAAGATAATTTAAAGGCTATGATTGGTATTTCTAGGATAAGTAATTATCATTTATATCAGTACGAATTTTCAGTTGAGGAGTACGTTCAAAAAGTATGTAATAAAGAGTTATATGATGCCGCACTCAGTTTTCACCTGCGTAATGGTATGAAATATATCGCTTTATCACCTAATTATAGCCCAAAAGATAAAAACTCTTTAGGTTATGGGGTTGTATTAACGTGCGTAAATCCTAATTATAACCCTAATTTGCCCACTTTTGAGGAGAGACAAGCGAATGTGGAGCGGGCTAAAAAACTTAATTTGGGATAAGGTTTATAAAATCAACATTCTTCGCATATTATGGAAAATATAACAGACTATTTTACGTATAGGCCTTACGCACTTACTGATTATAGTCAGCTCAAAGCACTTATGGAGACAGCTTATGCAGATTTGGAAAATCCTGCAATGAGCCAAGAAGAAATGGAGTTGTTGCAATCTATCTATCCAGAGGGGCAAATTTTATGCTTTGATGGGCAGCGGTTGATAGCGGCTTCGCTAAATCGGATTGTGGCTACTGATAAATATGTGAGTAATTTTACCGAAGAGCAAACTTTTGATATGTCGGTGTATAAATCAGACGCACAAGCCAATGAGAGCGTGTACGCTTTGGATTTTGTGGTACTGCCCGAATATCAAAGCCAACGGGTCGGTTTCCAACTGCGGCAGGTTTTGCACCACCAAATTTTTAACGTTGATAACTTTATCGCCTTGGTGGGGGTTTCTCGCTTAAGTAATTATTATCAATATCAAAATGAAATGGATTGCGAAACTTACGTGCAGAAGGTTAAAAACAGAGAGTTGCGCGACCCTGTGTTGAGTTTTCACCTAGCGCATAAAATGGAGACAAGAAGTATCTTACCCAATTTCAACCCTAATGATAAAAAATCTGCTGGGTTTGGGTTATCTGTGATACTAAAAAATCCCTATTATAACCCGCTATTGCCCACTTACGAAAAAAAAACTGTTAGCTTTTAAATAGGCTAACAGTTTTTTTATTTTAAAAATAGTTTATATCAGACTATCCTTTATTGGCTAATTGCCCGCAAGCAGCGTCTATATCTTTGCCCCTTGATTTGCGCACGGTGATGGCGATGTCGTATTGGCGAATATATTGAGCGAAAGCGTTGATTTTGGCATCGTCCGCTTTTTCAAACTGCTCGCCGTCTATGGGGTTGTATTCTATGATATTGACTTTGGCGGTGGGTACTTGGCGGCAAAGTCGCAGTAATTTTTTGGCATCTTCCAGACTATCGTTAAAATTCTTGAAGGCAATATATTCAAAGGTAATTTTGCTATCTTTGGTGTGTTGGTAAAAATACTGCAAGGATTCAGTAAGGGCTTCTAGATTATTTTGCTCGTTGATGGGCATAATCTCGTTCCGTTTTTCGTCGTCGGCAGCGTGCAGGGACAAAGCTAAGTTGGTGCGGATACCGTCGTCAGCCAATTTTTTAATCATTTTGGCTATGCCCGCTGTGCTTATGGTCAATCGTTTGGGGGACATATTCAAACCCTCTTCTGAAGTGAGCCAATGCACGCTCTCCAACACGGGGCGATAAGCCAACAAAGGTTCGCCCATTCCCATATACACCACGTTGGTAAGTGGGCGTTGGTAGGTTTCTTCACAGATTCTATTCACTAAAACCACCTGGTCGTAGATTTCGGCAGCTTCCAAATTCCGTTCGCGTTTCATTTTGCCTGTAGCGCAGAATTTGCAGGTTAAACTACAACCCACTTGGGTAGATACGCAAACTGTGTAGCGTTCTTTTTCTGGAACGGGGATTAAAACGCTCTCTATCAGGTAATTATCGTGCAAACGGAAGCGAATTTTTAGCGTTCCATCCCCGCTTTTTTGTACAATATCTGCCCGCAAGGCGCGAATTTCAAACCTTTCGTCGAGCAAATCGCGCAGCTTTTTGGGTAAATTGCTCATCTCCTCAAAACTATGCGCGCTTTTTTTCCAAAGCCATTCGTACAACTGCTTGGCGCGAAAAGCGGGTTCTTTCACCTCTTTAAAAAAGGCTTGTATATCTTCCCATTTTAGCAAGCGAATATCCAAGCGGGGGGTATTATTTTCCATATTTATAGACTATTTCTATCCAATTTTAAAATTTAAAGCGCAAAATTAGCTATTTTTTATCTGTTTATTAACAAAAAGGTATAAATTTGCCCCATTATTTGCCCAAAAAAAGTTAAAATTGCTAAAAAAAATCTAATTATGGCTTTTCATTTGACCCTAACGCGCAGTTTTTCCACTTTTTTCAAACGACTTTGGTTCGTGTGGTGTGCGCTTATGTTTTTATTTACTGCTTTGGCAGCTTTGGTGGCTTATTTGTTCATTTTCAACCTTTTTCGGTATGAAAAAGCTTACAGCTACTCATTTTACGTTACCAAATTTTGGGGTAAAGCGCTGACGGCGTTGATGGGGGTAAAAATGCGGGTTGAGGGGGCGGAAAAGTTAGACCCGAACCAATCTTACGTTATCATTAGCAACCACCAATCGGCTACTGATATTCCGCTTTGTATGGCGGCTTGTCCTGTGCCGTTTTCGTTTTTGGCAAAAATAGAGGCGGATAAAGTGCCTGTGGTGGGTTATTTGGCGCGCAATATGCACATTTATGTGGATAGAAAAAGCGAACAAAGCCGCCAAGAGAGTTATTCTCGGATGCAAAAACACGTACTTGGGGGCAAATCTATCCATATTTACGCTGAAGGCACGCGGAATAAAACGAATGAATTGCTAACTAAATTCTATGACGGTGCGTTCAAATTGGCTATAGAAACCCAAAAACCTTTGGCTTTGCTCACGCTGATAGGCGCGGATAATACGGTTAATCCCCGCGAATCTTTTAAAGCTAGTCCCGCTTTTGTATATTGTCTTTGGTCTGAACCTATTCCCACTGAAGGGCTTACTTTGGATGATTTGGATATGCTAAAAGAGAGAGCTTATAACCAAATTTGGCAGCATTTGTACGCGCATAAAATAGCTAAAGTGGCTTAATTGACTGGAGTTACGCTCAAGATGAAATTTTAGTACAAAGTAGTTGGAAGTTAAATTGAGTAGAAATTTTTTTAACGGCTTTCGCCTAAAAAAATTTATCTTTCGTACTTTTTTGGTGGCAAAAAAGTACCAAAAAAGCCAACGCCAAAAAGGCGTTTTTGCTTATATTTTTTCAAAAATAAGCGCAAAACCGTTGCTACAAGCCGACGTTTTTTTCTACGAAAAAAAGCTACGGCGTTCGCTACGCTCACTTGGTCGGCTTTCCGCAACATACGCTGGTTTTGGCGTCGCACGGCGAAAATTGGTATTTTTACTTAACTTTTTTAAACTTATTGGCTGGAGCGTAATTCCAGTCCAGTTAATTAAATAAAAAAAATCCCTTACCAACTCGGTAGGGGATTTTTTTATCGGCTAAATTTCGACCTCAAAATGGTCTCGGTCGGCTAAAAAGGGTAATTTTTCTCTAAATGCTAACAATTCGGCGCGGGAGATAATCAGCGTTTCGCTTTTTTCTATATCAGCCCATTGGGATAAAATCTCGCCGCTTGGGTGGATGACTTGGCTATGCCCTGAATGGTAAATGCTGTTGCCGTCGTTGCCGATGCGATTGACAGCTGCTACAAAACATTGATTTTCAATAGCTCTTGCCAATAGTAAAGCGTTCCAATGCTGCACGCGTCGGTCTGGCCAGTTGGCTACATAAATTGCTAAATCGTAGTTTTCTACATTTCTCGACCATACAGGAAAGCGCAAATCGTAGCAAACAAAGGGGGCAATTTTCCAACCTTTATACTCAAAAACTAACTTTTTTTCTCCAGCTTGGTAATGATTATGCTCGTCCGCCAGCGCAAAAAGATGCCTTTTGTCGTAAAAGAGCAACTTTTGTTCAGCCAAAGCCACAATTAATCGGTTAAAATACTGCCCGTTTTCTTCAATGATTAAACTACCCACAACAGCAGCTTGAGTTTTTCGTGCTTGCGCGAGCATCCAATTGACGGTTGCGCCCTGCATCGTTTCAGCCCATTTTTGGGGTTGCATACTGAAGCCTGTGCTGAACATTTCGGGTAGAATGATTAAATCGGTTGGGGATAAAGTTGCTATTTTTGCCTCGAGTTGCTGCAAATTGGCGTTTTTTTGCTCCCAAAATAAATCGGCTTGGATTAAACTAATCCGCAGTTTATCCATTCTAATCTAAAGTTTCTATAGAAATTAGCTCGTTATTTTGTACCTCTGTGTAAATAATCTCTACAGTTTTTCCGTTTTGGGCTACTTCTTTATCAGTGATAAAATACTCAAACTCATAAACTGTACCGTCGGCGGTTTTGAGCGACAATATAGTGGGCAAATCGCCTTTGGTGGTTTCGGCAGCGATGAGCGTACCGTTTAATTTTTTATACTCGGGCAAAACCTCAGCGTTGCCGCCTTCCAAAATAGAAACGCCGTTAGCTTGGATATCAATGACGCTGGAGTTCATTTTTTCCATATAAAACACATTCACTTGGCGTTTTTTCCATTTGCTAAGTTCAGCTACTTTAAACCGTTTGCCCTCTTCGCCCTCTTCGTTGAAGTTTGCGCTAACCTTATTCTTGCCATCTTGAATGGTCAAAAAGGCGCGTGGATAATCCATATCCATAACCTCAATCAACTTGCCGAGAATATTTTTTTCCCCCAATTCGCGCTCAGCTTTTACCACTTTGGCTGGGGCTGTGTTGTTGGCTGCGGGCTGGGTGGTAGTTGCCGCGCTTGGGGTGCTGGCTGTGTTGCTGGCTGTGTTGGCGTTGCTGCTGCTGTTTTGACAAGCGTAAAAAGCGAGTGCTGCAGCAAAAGAAAGGATAATTTTTTTCATTTTATGGGAAAAATTTGATGTGGATAAAAAGTATAAAATTAAATTTTTTGTAAATTTAAAGCAGCTTGTTCTAATGTTTCTTTTGTTTTGGCAAAACAAATCCGAATTAAATTCTGTTCTTTTGGTAAATTCTCTTCACTATAAAAAACGGATAAAGGAATGGTTGCTACGCCTATTTTTTCGGTTAGCCATATCGCAAAATCTGTATCTTTTTGTTGGCTTATAGCCGAATAATCAACAGTTTGGAAGTATGTTCCCGCACAATGCAAGGGCTTGAGTTGGGTGTTTGCTATCAAATTAAGAAAATAATCCCGTTTTTGTTCCATAAAATTGGCCAAATTCAAGTACACATTTTCATCTTGTAGATAGGCGGCTATAGCGTGCTGAAAGGGGGTATTGACAGAAAAAACGTTGTATTGATGCACTTTTCTAAACTCTTGCATAAGTGCTTCATCCCCAACGATATAACCAATTTTCCAACCTGTAGCGTGTAGGGTTTTGCCAAAAGAAAAAACGGCTAAACTTTGCTTTTTGAGGTGGGGATATTTCAAAACGCTTTCGTGTGCTTGCTCGTCAAAGCTAAGGTGTTCATAAACTTCGTCGCTCAAAACGACTATATTTTTGCCCTTTACTAACGTTTCCAACTGCTCTAAATCTTCTTTTTTGAGTATAGAACCTGTGGGATTATGGGGGCTGTTGATAATAATCATACTGGTTTTTTCGTTCACCAAAGCCGACATTTTTTGCCAATTGATGCGCCAATTATCTGCAGATTTTAACACATAACTTACTGGTTTTGCTCCTGTTAGTTTTATAGCGGGTTCGTAGCAATCGTAGGCAGGTTCTATCATAATCAACTCGTCTCCTGCTTGACAAAGGGCGGTAATTGCGCAGAAAATGGCTTGGGTTGCGCCCGCCGTAATGGTAATTTCTGTGCTGGGTTGATATTTTTGCCCGTATAAATTGGCTATTTTTTGGGATAAAACTTGGGTGAGTGCGGGCAAGCCTATCATAGGCGCGTACTGATTAAACCCCTTTTGTAGGTAAAATTGGCATAAATCCAATAACTTCGGGTCTGTCTCAAAGTTGGGAAAACCCTGCGATAGGTTGATGGCGTTGTGTTGGGCTGCCAAAGCTGACATTTTGCTAAAAATGGTGGTCTGTAGCTGGGGCAATTTGGAGCGAATTTGCATATTTTTTCCTAATTTGGGGACAAAATTGCAATTTTTCTAACATTTTTTTAACATTTTTAAGAAAAAAACCAACCAAAGCCCCATTTTTTCAGTTTTATACCCAATTTTACCCATATATTTATTTTTTTTCGCAAAATATGCAAGCTGTAAAAGCCAAAGATATAGCCCAACTGCTTAATGGTGAGTTGATAGGCAATCCAAACGTGTTGGTTAATAAACCCGCCAAGATTGAAGAGGGGGAAGAGGGCGCGATTAGTTTTTTTGCTAATCCCAAATACGAAAAATTTGTGTATGAATGCAAATCTTCTGTGTTACTCATACCAACTGATTTTTTACCCCGCCAAGAATTAACGGCTACTTTGATAAAAGTTCCCGATGTGTACGCTGCGCTTTCGGTGTTGTTGTCCCATTTTGAACAAGCGCAAAAAACTACAGCGCAAAATGCCAACATAAGCCCACAAGCGTTTATCCACCCAAGCGCAAAAATTGGTAATAATGTACAAATTGAGGCTTTTGCTTATATTAGTGCAGGTGCGCAAATAGCTGATAATGTGCGAATTAGCCCCCAAGTTTGGATAGACGAAAGGGTAGAAATTGGCGAAAACACAGAGTTGCGCGCTGGGGCGAAAATTTATAAAGATACCAAAATTGGCAAAAATTGCTGCATACATTCCAACGCCGTGATTGGTAAAGAAGGGTTTGGTTATGCGCCGCTGGCTGATGGTTCTTACCAAAAAATTCCCCAATTGGGTATAGTAGAAATAGCCGATAATGTGGATATTGGCGCGAATGTGGTGATTGACCGCGCCACAATGGGGCGTACTTTTATCCAAAAAGGGGTAAAATTGGACAATTTGATACAAATAGCGCACAATGTAAGCATAGGCGAAAATACGGTTATAGCCGCTCAAACGGGTTTGGCGGGTAGTTGCCAAATTGGTAAAAATTGCCAAATCGGGGGACAAGTGGGCATAGTTGGGCATATTTCTATAGCCAACGGCACCAAAATTCAAGCGCAAAGTGGAGTGGATAAAACCATAAAACAGGAAAATACGGCTTTATTCGGTTCGCCCGCTTTGCCCTATAATGACTTCTTGCGCGCCTATGTTTTGTTCAAAAACTTGCCCAATTTGCAAAAAAGGCTGATTGAATTAGAAAATAATGATAAAAAAAGCTAACTTTGCGCCGCTTTTGAAAAAATTATAAACTTTTAGCTCAAAATTATGCGCAAACAGCAAACTATAAAGCAGCCTTTTTCCCTACAAGGACGGGGTTTGCATACGAATAAATCGGTAATTATCAACGTTTTAGCTGCCGAAGAAAATACGGGAATTTGTTTCAAACGGATAGACCTAGACGGACAGCCTACGATAAAAGCAGACGCTGCCAACGTAACAAAAACCACCCGCAGCACGATTTTATCCGCTAATAATGCAGAGGTGGGAACTGTAGAACACTTTTTATCGGCTTGTTATGCTCACGGAATAGATAATTTGCTGGTAGAAATCAACGGGGAAGAAATGCCCATTCTAGATGGTTCAGCACTGCCCTTTTTCCGCGAATTTAGCCGCGTGGGGCATATAACCCAGACTGCGGACAAAAATACGCTGGTGGTTGAACAGCCTTTTTCGGTAAAATTAAACGGTTCGGAGATTAGTTTTGAACCAGCCGATAGCTTGGAAATTCGCAATTTGATAGATTTTGGAAACTCTGTAATTGGGCAACAATTCGCTGTTTTGGATAATTTATCCGATTACGAAACCCAAATTGCACCCGCGCGCACTTTTGTATTTTTGCACGAGATTTTGCCCTTATTTCAAGCGGGCTTGGTCAAAGGGGGAGATTTGGATAATGCGGTGGTGTTTGTAAATGAAGTTCCGACAGAAGATAAATTGCAAGAATTGGCTAAAACTTTGGGGGTAGAAACGCTAACCGTCGAAAAAACGGGAACGCTAAACTTAACCAATTTGCGTTTTGGGAACGAACCCGCCCGCCATAAACTGTTGGATTTAATCGGCGACTTGGCTTTGGCTGGAGTAGATATTCAAGCTAAAATCACCGCGTACAAATCAGGACACAGCATCAATACAGAAGCCGCCAAAGTGATAAAAACTGCTTTTAAGACACAGGAAAAGAACGCTCAAATACCAAAGTACAACCCCGCACAAAAACCCGTTTTTGACATCAATCAGATTACAGCGCAACTACAACACCGTTTCCCGTTCCTATTGATAGATAAAATTATGGAATTGTCCCCTACGCATATCGTTGGGGTAAAAAATGTAACGATGAATGAACCCTTTTTCGTGGGGCATTTTCCCGATAATCCTGTAATGCCCGGCGTTTTACAGATTGAGGCAATGGCACAAACAGGGGGCTTGTTCGTGTTTAAAGCTATGGGTATAGATAATCCGCATGAGTATGACACCTATTTTCTAAAAATTAACAACGCGCGCTTCCGCGAAAAAGTGCTGCCTGGGGATACGCTAATTATTAAATTAGAACTTATGTCGCCCGTGCGCAGAGGCCTTTGCGAAATGTCAGCTAAAATGTATGTTGTGGATAAAGTGGTAGCCGAAGCTGAAGTTTTAGCTCAAGTTATTAAACGTAAATTATAAAAAATCCTTTCATTTTCTAAAAACTATCTTATTTTGGCATATCAAATTTTACCCCCTTCATCTGACCCAGTGGCTATGCAAATATCTCCGCTTGCTGTAGTGCATCCCAACGCTCAAATAGGGCGAAATGTGCATATTTCCCCCTTTGTTACTATAGAGGCCGATGTGGTGATTGGCGACAACACTTGGATAGCACCCAATGTGGTGATAATGTCGGGCGCGCGCATAGGGCAAAATTGCAAAATACACGCTAATGCGGTGATAGCGGGCGCACCTCAAGACCTCAAGTTTGCTGGCGAACCCACTTTGCTAATTATTGGCGATAACACAGTCATACGCGAGTGTTGTACACTCAATCGGGGCACAAAAGCTACAGGCAAAACTGTTATTGGTAAAAATTGTCTGATAATGGCTTACTCGCACATCGCGCACGATTGTGTGGTGGGCGATGATTGTATCCTTTCCAATAACGCTACCCTTGCTGGACACGTGGAAATTGATAATTTCGTAATCCTTGGGGGGATGGTGGCTATCCAACAATTTACTAAAGTTGGGGCTTACTCTATGCTTGGGGGCGGGACTATGTACAATAAAGATGTTCCCCCTTTTATCCGCTGCGCACATTATCCCAGCTCTTATATTGGTGTCAATAGCATTGGCTTGCGCCGTCGTGGTTTTACTGATGCTGATGTGCGCCATATACAGGATATTTATTATCAACTGTTTGTGGTGAAAAAACCGCGCCAAGAAACGCTTAATTTTATCCAAAACGAACTGCCCAATAGCGCGTATAAAACCCAAATTCTAACCTTTATCAACCACTCTAAACAGGGGATTGTGAAAGGATTGCGCAATATGGGCGAATAATATCATTTATCTACGCTATTTATAGCCATAGCCTCAACCTAACCCGTTGGGGCTTTTTTTTGCAAATGCGCTTATCTTTGCGCTTTTGGTTTTATAAACTCTCAACCTTCAGTATGCCAAGCCATTTATACACACAATTTCAAACCCATAAAGCGACGGGTAAAAAATCTTTTGCGTTATTGTTAGACCCAGACAAAATCGTTTTTGAACAATTGGGGCAATGGATAGATTTAGCCAATCAAGCTGCTGTGGATTATATTTTTATCGGGGGGAGTTTGATGATAAACAACCACTTGGATTTATTCATAAAAACGATAAAGCAGCACTCGGATATTCCCGTGATATTATTCCCCGGTAGCTCGCGCCAGTTGAGTTATCAAGCCGATGGGTTGCTATTTTTATCCTTAATATCGGGTAGAAACGCCGATTTATTGATTGGTAAGCACGTAGAAACCGCCCCTTTTATCAAAATGAGCAATTTGGAGGTTTTATCTACAGGATATATGCTAATAGATGGGGGAGTGCCCACTTCGGTTTCTTATATGAGCAACACTTACCCAATCCCAGCCACTAAAAACGATATAGCAGTTTGTACGGCTTTAGCGGGAGAAATGTTGGGTTTAAAGCTAATTTATATGGATGCGGGCAGCGGGGCAAAAAATCCAATTAGTGCGGAGATGATTACCGCGGTGAGCCAAAATGTACAAATTCCGTTGATTATAGGCGGCGGCATCCGCAACGCAGCAGCAGCCAGCCAAGCAGCAAAAGCGGGGGCTGATATTATAGTCGTAGGCAATGCTATAGAAAAAGACCCCCAATTAATTTTAGAAATTGCTGCCGCTTTGCATAGCTTGTAATCAATCACATACATTTTAGCAATAGCTCATTTATAAAATTTCCCCCTATTTTTTAACAATAGCTAATCCGCTCCAATTGATAACCAATCCCGACCCTTTTCTTTAGTAACAAACTGCCATTTCGGCGTAAGCCGGGTTGATTTCTTTGCGGTTCGGGTTCGTCGCGCTGCAGTCCGAGTTGATTTCTTCTCAATCTGCGTTGATTTCTTTGCGATACACTGCCATTTTGACAGCCGCGACCTTTGCGATTTGGGTAGAAATCAACCCGACTTATAAATCTCCTCCAACGGTTAGCAAAGAGCATAACACGGAAGCAAAAACTTATCCATCTTACTTTAGCCCATAAAAAAAACCTACCTCCGCAAGGAAGTAGGTTTTTTTATTGCTCGCAATGAGCCGTATGTTATATCAATTATCTAATTCTTACCACAGGGATAATTTGAGCGCGTTTATCGGCTATGATTTGGATGTAGTAAGTAGCAGGGCTAAATTCTGTCATATCCATTTGCATAATCGGTTGATTTGGCTCGTAGCTGCGCAAAGTTTGACCAAGAGAGTTGATAACTTGTACGCGGGCATTAACTGGTAAGTTTTCAATAGTTATGGTAGCTGAAGTAGGATTAGGGTACAATTTAACCGCTTCAACGGTGTTGTTATCAATAGATACGAACAAAGAAACTGTTACGCTGCTGTTAGCTGTACAGCCGTTAGCATCGGTGATAGTTACTGTGTAAGCACCAACCGCCAAACCAATGTTTAAAGCAGAAGTTGTACCATTAGACCAAGCGAAGGTGTAAGGAGCAACCCCACCCAATACTTGCGCCATAGCTGAACCGTCTGTACAAGCACCACAAGTTGCATCTGTGCTGCTTACGGATAGTGTGATAGGAGTAGCTTCAGTAACGGTAACATTAGTAAATGCTCTACAACCTGCATTATCGGTAGCGGTTACACTATAAGCACCAGCCACCAAACCTGTAGCAACATCAGTCATTTGCCCGTCAGACCAAGCGTACATATAAGGAGCAGAACCGCCATTAGCTACGGCAGTGCCTGTACCTGTGTTGGTATTGAAACATAATACGTCTGTAGCAGTAGCAGAAACGTTAACACCGCTTGGCTCGCTGATAGTAACCGCGCCATCTTTCATACAGCCGTTGTCATCAGTCACAGTAACTGTGTAAACACCAAAGCCAACATTGCTTAAGTTGTCGGTAGTTTGTCCATTAGACCAAGCGTAAGTGTAAGGGGTTGTACCACCTGTAGCAACCACCAAACCTGTACCATCAGCAGCACCGCAAGCGGTTGCGTCAGTAGAAGAGGTGTTGATACCTATTGCGGTAGGTTCGCTGATAGTAACTGAAGCAGTTTCTGTACAACTATTGGCATCGCGTACAGAGATTGTGTAAACACCAATCGTTAATCCTGTAGCAGCAGCAGTAGTTTGTCCATCAGACCAAGCATAGTTGAATACACCAGTACCGCCAGCAGTTGTAGCCATAGCCATACCAGTAGCATCGCCATTACATAATACATCAGCAGAGGTTACAGTCAAAGTAATTGCAGCAGGGTCGCTGAGGGTAATTGTGGCGTTGGTAACACAAGCGCGGCTATCAGTAACCGTAACTTGATAAACACCAGCAGATAGACCTGTAGCGGCAGCAGTTGTTTGTGCATCTGACCACATAAACATATAAGGAGCTGTTCCACCTGTAGCGTTAGCCATAATCATACCATCTACATCACCAATACAAGAAGGGCTAGTAGAAGCTGGAGTTGTGGTCAATGCGGCAGTAGGTTGGGTAACTGCTGCAGTAGCAGTAGTTGTACAACCATTAGCATCAGTAGCAGTAACTGTGTAAGTGTTAGCAACTAAACCTGTAGCTGTAGCAGTAGTTTGTGTGTTTGACCACATAAACATAACCGCGCCTGTTCCGCCAGTAGTGGTAACTGTAGCCGTACCGTCATTGCCACCAAAGCAGCTAACAGTAGTAGCGGTTGCATTTGCGGTTAAAGCAGCAGCAGGTTGGGTTATTGTTGCAGAAGTCATAGTCATACAACCGTTATTATCAGTAACAGTAACAGTATAAGTACCAGCAGTCAAACCTGTTCTAGCAGCTGTAGTGATACCACCAGCCCACATAAACATATAAGGAGCGGTACCACCAACAGCAGAAGCGGTAATTGTGCCATTGTTTCCACCAAAACAAGCAACGTTGGTTTGGGTAGAACTTGCAGTCAAGGCAGCAGCAGGTTGGCTAATTGTATAAGAGCCCATAGCCATACAACTATTGGCATCAGTAACAGTCAAAGTGTAAACGCCTGCGGCTAAACCAGTATTGTTAGCAACTGTACGCCCATTTGACCAAGCAAAAGAATAAGGGGTTGCGCCGTTGGCTGGAGTAGCGTTAATCGCGCCTGTATTTCCACCAAAACAAAGTACGTTAGTTTGTGAAGCGGTAATTGTTACTGGGCTCACAGTAGCGGTAACGTTGGCATTGCCTGTGATAATACAACCATTAGCATCAGTAACAGTAACGGCATAAGCACCAGCAGTTAAACCTGTGATAGTTGCGCCAGTTCTGTTGCCAGTCCACAAGAAGCTATAACCAGCAGTACCACCAGTAGTAGTTGCAGTTGCAGAACCTACACTTCCACCACAACCAGCACCAGTAGCGGTAACAGTTAGAGATAGAGCAGCGGCAGGTTGAGTAATGTTGGCAGCAGTTGTGGTTGAACAACCGTTAGCATCAGTAACAGTAATCGTGTAAGAACCTACAGCAAGTCCGTTGAATACGTTAGAACCTTGAGCGCCTGTACCTCTATTGAAGGTGTAAGCAGTTGTACCACCTGTAGCATTAACTGTGATGATACCATTATTAGAACCAAAACAAGTGATGTTGGTAGGAGTATTGGTAGCGGTCAAAGCAGCAGCAGGTTGACCAACAGCAGCAGAGGTCATAGCCATACAACCGTTGGCATCAGTAACAGTAACGCTGTAAGTACCAGCGGTCAAACCTGTTCTATTGGCAGTAGTTGCGCCGCCAGTCCAAAGATAAGTGTAAGCACCAGTACCGCCTGTAGCAGTGGTGGTAACAGCACCGTTATTTCCACCAAAACAAAGCACGTTTGTTGGGGTTGCACTGATTGCTAAAGCAGCAGCAGGTTGAGAAATGGTGGTTGTAGCCATAGCCATACAACCATTAATATCAGTGGTTGTAACTGTATATATACCAGCAGTCAAGCCAGTAGCCGTAGCAGTAGTCTGACCGTTAGACCACATAAACATACTTGTACCAGTACCACCCGTTCCCGTAGCAGTAGCTGAACCAGTAGCAGCGCCATTACAAAGTACGTTAGTTTGTGCAGTGATAGTGGCTGTTACTGCCGTTGGTTGGGTAACAGTTACGCTTCTCGTAACTGAACAACCATTAGCATCAGTAGTTGTTATTGTGTAAGCACCAGCAACTAAACCTGTAGCGATGGCAGTGGTTTGCATACCAGCAGACCACATATACATATAGGGAGCAGTTGCGCCCGACGCGGTAACTGTTGCTTGTCCATCAGCAGCGCTAAAACAAGAAACTTGCGCGCCGTTATAGTTTGAAGTAACAGTAGCAGTAGCGGCTAAAGCAGTAGGTGCAATTACAACAGCAGTTAGCGTAGTGAAGCAAGTACCAGTTTCAGTTACAGTTACTGTGTAAGTACCAGCAGTCAAACCTGTAGCAGTAGCACCTGTTTGGCTATTAGACCACATATACATATATGGTGTGATACCATTTGTAGCGGTAATAGCTATGCTACCATTGTTGCCACCAGCACAACTTACGTTGGTTACTGTAGAGGCGAGGGTAGGAGATACACAAATGATATTAACAATATAGTCTTCTGTTTCTCCATATATACTTGAAGAAGCGCCACAAGGGGTATTGGTTAATTGTGAGTCATTACCACCACGTACACGCATCATAGTTTGTCCAATTATGGCAGTAGAAGGTACTGTAAATGTCAACACAGTTGTACCATTTGCACCAGCATTGATAGTGTTGAAGTTAACAAACTCATTGGCATCATCAAAGTCACCATCTTGGTTGAAATCTATCCACACAGCAGCAAATTGGTTAGGGTCAGAGCCCATTGTTACAGAAACAGTCTGTGTGCTGTTTTGAGCAAGGCTAGGAACGGTTACTGTATTAAAGAAAGTATAGTAAGGAATAGCTGAACTTAAAGAAGAATTATTCAAAGTACCTAAAGTTACGTTGGTAATTGCATCAGTATTGCCTCCAAATGGATTTGGACCGCTGCCATAAGTAGGAGCACAATAGCAGAAGAATCTTGTATTTTGAGCTACTGAAGCAGGAGTCGCAGTTGTGCTTTGTCCTGAATTGGCGCAAGTAATAATAGCGCGGTAGAAAGTAGCAGAACTTTGGGTAGCAGTAGTACTTGTAGCTGTTGCACCACTTATATTTGTATAAGTTATACCGTCAGGCGAAGATTGCCATTGATAGCTAATGCCAGCAGTGCTGTAGGTTGTAGAAAGGCTCAAGTTGATAACTTGGCTAGGGCAAGCAGCAGTTACAGAAGCTATTGTATTAGCAGCAGCAGGTGCGCCAGAACAAGGAGTAGGAGCCACTACGCTAATTATATAGTCTTCAGTTTCGCCATAGATACTTGAAGAAGCGCCGCAAGGAGTATTGGCGAGTTGGGTATCTTCGCCACCACGTACACGCATCATAGTTTGACCCAATAGCGCACCAGCAGGTACTGTGAAAGCCAACACTGCAGTGCCGTTTGCACCAGTCGAAACTGTGTTAAAAGTTACAAACTCACCAGCATCAGCAAAATCGCCATCTTGATTATAATCAATCCACACCCCAGTGAATTGGTTAACATCAGAACCCATCGTGATAGAAATATTTTCTGTAGCGTTTTGGGTAATTGTTGGGATTGTTACTGTGTTGAAAAAGGTATAAAAAGGAGAAGCAGAAGCACCAGAAGTATTATCTAAAGTGTTAAGTCTTACCCTTGTAATTTGGTCTGTTGTGCCTGGGCCACTACCATAAGTTGTAGCGCAATAGCAGAAAAATCTTGTGTTTGCAGCTACAGATACTGGTGTAGCTGTAATGCTTTGAGCAGAGTTGGCACAAGTCACTATAGCACGGTAGAAAGTAGCAGAACTTTGCGTGGCAGTAGCTGTGGAAGCAGTTGCGCCGCTTATATTTGTATAAGTTATACCGTCAGGTGAAGATTGCCATTGGTAGGTAATGCCTGTTAGTGTATAATTTGTAGATAAGCTCAAGTTGATAACTTGGCTAGGGCAAGCAGCAGTTACAGAAGATACAGAGTTGGCAGCAGCTGGAACGCCAAAACAAGCAGTAGCAGCGGTGATATTGACGATGTAATCTTCAGTTTCACCATAGGTATGCCCAATTAGACCACCAGAAGCACCACAAGGAGCATTAGTTAGTTGGACATCTTCGCCACCGCGTACACGCATCATAGTTTGACCCAATAGCGCGCCAGCTGGTACTGTGAAAGTCAATGCTGCTGTGCCGCTGGAACCAGCTGTAACAGTATTGAATGCTATAAATTCGCCACCATCGTTAAAATCTCCATCTTGATTATAATCAATCCATACACCAGTGAATTGGGCAGTATGAGACCCAAAAGTGATAGAAATGGTTTCTGTCGTATTCTGGGTAATTGTTGGGATTGTTACTGTGTTGAAAAAGGTATAAAAAGGAGAAGTAGAAGCACCAGAAGTATTATCTAATGTATTGAGTCTTACTCTTGTAATTTCATCGTTGGAGGCTGGTCCGCTGGCGTAAGTAGCTGCACAATAGCAGAAAAATCTCGTATTTTGAGCTACAGACACTGGCGTAGCTGTGATGCTTTGACCAGAGTTAGCACAAGTAACTATAGCACGATAGAAAGTAGCAGAAGTTTGTGTTGCTGTAGTAGTTGCAGCAGTTGCGCCGCTTATGTTCGTATAAGTTACCCCATCAGGTGAAGATTGCCATTGATAAGTAATGCCTGTGAAACTATAAGCTGTAGAAAGGCTTAAGCTAAATACTTGACTTGCGCACGTGGAAGTAACAGAAGATAGCGCATTGGCAGCAGCAGGCGCGCCAGAACAAGCGGGCAAATTGCTAATACCATTCATTTCATCTGCGCCCATATCAGGGGCAAAGCCTGTGCCTGTGTAACCGGCATTACCAAAGCGAATATCACCGTCGAAATCGTTGGTTATGCCCGCTATATTTACACCACCACTTTCCACGCCTGTAGCGATAGCTGGGTCAATGTGTAGGTAGTTGGCATTTGTGGTTACTAATGATAAGAAAGGAGGATTTTCGCTAATAGAGTTGGCATCTCTTGTGCCCATAGCAGTTTGATAACCCGCTAATGTAGCTTGTGGGGTTGTGCCATCTGTATAGATAGTACTAGCGAAAAAGTCGTTTCTATTAGAAGAAGTTTGGTAAGAAGTTAATGTCGTGCTGCTGCGTCTGTAAGCCACTGCCAAGCCTGCGCCTGCTGTTGTAGAAGTATTGACGAATATATTATTATTCATCGTTAAGTTGGTAGAAGTGACAGCAGATACTGCACTTGAACCAAATAAAGCGCCTGTACTTGCGCCTGACAAACGTACGGTATTGTAGTATAAGTTCGTATTTGTACTACTTGTTATGTTGATACCAATCAATGGATTGGCTGCATTAGCTGCTGGAGTACGTAAGTCACCTATGATGTTGTTGAATACATTGTGAGTCGTACCACCAGTTATAAATAATCCTGCAACCACTGGACCTGTGCTTGTACTAGATAAATCAGTGATTTTATTGTTAAATATATTTGTAATAGAACCTGTCGATACCGAAATACCATATATAACTCCTGCTGTTCCACCTGTACTATTAAGCGCTGATATTTGGTTGCTAGCCATGGTCATTGTTCCACCAGCAGCATACTGAATACCAGTCATACTAGTTCCACCAGTTCCTCCTACTGTAGTAGAAAAATTAGCTATTGTGTTATTTTGGATTATTTTTACTCCTGTAATCCCAAATTCCAATATACCTTTGATAGTTCCTGTAGTAGGTGTTGAAAAATTGCGAAGGATATTATTACTTATCGTTATGTTTATAACAGAATTGGTGCTAAATATACCGTCAATCGTCCCAGTAGAAGCTGTGTTGCTATAGCTCATATTCTCTACGAGGTTGCCCGAAACAGTAGCCGCATCTGGGCTGATGATGACTATACCACGTAAAGCTCCAGTAGTGGCACTTGTTCTCACCACATTGCTGACCGTATTGTTGTTAGCTGTGAGAGTAGAGCCTGCGGCGCCGCCTGCTGAAATCATAAGGTGTGTACCCGTTCCTCCCAAGCTTGGTGCTGTTATTGTGTTGCTGGATACGGTTATGGTTGCGCCATTTCCTGTATTAGTAATACCATTGATAGTTGCGCCTGTAGCACTTGAGTAGTTTAAACTAATAGTATTATTGCTAATGTTCACATTATTGGATGCAGGGGTAGAGCCTATGGCGTTATTTATACCATCCAATTGCGAGGTAGTACCTGCACTAGTAAGGGTTATGGAGTTGTTGCTAATGGTGATGTTAGCGCTAACTGCAGTTCCTGTGAGGATACCGCGTAGTGTGGTTGCGTGGCTTACACCTGTTCCATTATTGTTGTTGATGCTATTGAAAGAAAGGTTAGCACTCCATTGGCTATTGATGCGAATACCAGCCGCTGGGCTTGTTGTTGCACCACCACCATAATTAATGATAGTATTGCCATTGGTTGCGCTACCACCTACTACGTTATTGAAATCCGCTAAGGTGAAAGGAGATGCAGCCGCAAATCCACTTAATGCGATACCAATGTTACAGTTTTGTATGGTATTTCTTTGGAAAGTGTTGTTGCTGCTTGCGCCTGTTGCTGCTGTAATGGTTAGTGCGGTTGCTGCTGCTGTTGGTATGCTATTGATAAGTAAAATACCGATAGAACCGTCAAACATAGGGCTAGTGCCAGCTGCATTGTTTATACGGTTTAAGGTTACTGTACAGTTGCGGATGGTATTGTTTTGACAACCATCAGTAGCACTTGCTTTGTACAAAGCATAACCGTATTCCATTGTGGCGGGGTTGGCTGTATTGGCGGCGTTTTCTGATAAGTCGATTCCGTCAATAGTAACGAAATCTGAACCTACCAACCTAAAAATACCATCTTGAGCGGCTGCACCTGGCGTGCCTGTACCCCCTGTGTAAGCGGTAATCACTGGGTTGGCGCCTGCTCCTGATTTTTGGAAGGTAATGGTGTTGCCTGCTGTACCTGTAGCGGTGAGGGCTATACCCCCGACTGGTGCAGTTTCTGTGTGGCCTGCATTAATGTTGGTTGTGATAGTGCCCGTGTGTGTCCCTGCGTTGATGGCCGTAACTGCTGCTGCTATAGTGGGGTAGGTCGCATTGAGCGTCCCTCCAGTAGCGGTAACATTTACTTGCGCATAGTTTGGCAAGAAAGTAGCACCTATCAAACCCATTACTGACGTGGTCTTGTAAAGGAATTTTGAAAAATTCATACTGAAAAAATTAATGTTTAAAAATTATTTTGTTTAAAAAGCGGCGCAAAATTAAGCATTTGTTTTTACACCACAAAAGTTTTAAACGAAATGAATGGGTTTTGGTTGCAGTTTTTGTTTTTTTTTCTGTTTTTTTATAAAAAAAATTGTTTTTTCTACCATTTAGCTTATCTTTGCATCTTGTTACTAAAATTCTCATTTAAAAAATTATTATTATGTTTTACCAAATTTTGCTCACATTTTGCTTGTGTGGGTTGACTATGTTAGGCTGGTCACAAAATACAACAAAAGAGCGTGTGCTGAAAGAAGCGGCTGATATTTTTTGTGGCTGTGAGCAAACCAGCAAAATGGCTTTATTGTCTATAGCTTATCAACGTCAATATATTTCTGATGAAGAAGCTGCCGAACCTTTGCAGTTGTTGCAAGACCAGGGACGCAATTGTGTGGGCAATATGCAAACCAAAATGGAAGAAATAGAGGGCGACATTACGTCTGAAGATGAACTGTATTTATTGGCTGCTGCCAAAAAAACTTGCCCCAAAACTTTAGAATATACAGATGTAGCCAACGGGGTTACCAACTTGCCTTTGCCCAATTCGCTGAACAAAGAATTAAATGAAAAACAAGCAGCCACTCATTTTTGTGGCTGCAATTCGCTCAAAGAACTCCAAAAAGCCAATGAAAAAATAGCTAAATTGTCTGGTATGGATAAAATAGAAATGGCTATGAATATGGCTGCTTTGCGGGTGCAAGTGATGCACGAAATTGCCCCTATTCGGTATACTTTGACGATGCTGCCTGAAGATAAAAGAGAGGCTTACCAAACCAAAATGGAGAAAAAAATTGGTAAAAAATGCCCTAAATTGCAAAAAATTTACGACCAAAAGCGCGAATAAATTTTGCATAAAAAAAACAGCTACTCAATAAGCCGAGTAGCTGTTTTTTTATTTGCTGACTGTTAATATGCAATTTTTGCACGCTCCATTAGCATCATAAATTTCTTCAGATTGGAACGTTAATTTATCTGCGGTTTTGTTGAGGGTAGCAAATACAACCCGTTGTTTTTGGTCTAATTTTTCTTGTAAAAAATCTTTTGAACTAGGTCTCGTTATTTTACTCAATACCAATTCTACCGCGTTGGGATTATTGGGTATAAATTCGGCTCGGCAAGCTACTTCAAAACCCGTTTGATAACCATCGCCGCTTATGGAGATATTGTCGGCGGCTTTTATATCGAATACATAACCCACAAAAACGGGCGTACCGCCAGCAGTTTCGCCCCCGTCCATAGCAAATTCATACCTGCCCGCAAACTGGGAAAAATCGTTCTGTGTGCTTGGGCTGTTGGTTTGTACGCTGGGCTGGGCAACTGTAGGCGTGGGCGTAGGTTGGGTATTGTTTTTTTGCCCGCAGGCTACCCAAATTAGGGCTGAAAATACAAAAAGTCTAAACATTGTTTTTATTTTAAAAGATTATAAAAATATGATAATCAACGCCCTACGTACACAGCACCCGCTATTGAAGTTCGCCGCGCACCCGTTACGCTGGTTAGGGTATTGGGTAGATTTTCTAACCGATAAAGCCCCAAAACTGCCATTAAAATCGCTTCTTTAAACTGGATAATTTGCTCGTTGGGAACGGATAACATTAGCTCTTGGGGTAAATTTTGGTTGATTTGCTCCATCAAAAATGAGTTGAAAACGCCCCCGCCTGTTGCCAACATACGCATCGCTGCGCTATCCAATTTTTCTATAGAAATTATTTTCTGGCAGGCTTTTCCAATCTCATAACCTATATGCGCGGTGGCAGTCGCCAACTTATCCACAATTTCTATCTCTGCTTGTTCAAATACAGTCCAATATGTGCCCAAAACTTCCTCATTGCTCATCGATTTGGGGTATTTTTTCTTAAAAAAGGGCAAGTTTTTCAACTCGGCGAGCAAATTTTCATCAATTTTTCCCTGACGGGCTAAATTTCCCCCATCATCGTACAAAAATCTCAACTTTTGCGCAAGTCGGTTTAAAATCTGGTTGGCATAACAAACATCAAAACCTATGTATTTTTCCCCCAAGTTCGCGCTCAAGTTGGCTATGCCGCCTATATTCAGGCAAAAATCGCAATCATTCCACAACACTTTATCCACAAACGGGGCTAAAGGCGCGCCCTGTCCCCCCGCGCTAATATCCTGCTGGCGAAAGTCTGTAATCACATCAATTCCGCTTTTTGCTGCCAAAACCGCCCCACTTCCCAACTGCAAACTGTAACCCAACTGCGGCGAGTGGAAAACGGTATGTCCGTGCCAGCTGATAAAATCTACAGTTTTAATTTGGTATTTTTTGATAAAAATATCCAGTAGTTCTTGTGTGTATTCAGCGTAATAAACGTGCGATTTGTGCAAAATCAACCCGCTTTGGCTGGGCAGGTGTTTTAACCGTTCTACCCACATCTCGCTATAAGGCAGAGTTTCAGCAGCTAAGAGTTCCCAAGTTGTAATTTGTTGATTATCAAACTCAAACCTACAATAAGCTAAATCCAAACCGTCCAAAGACGAGCCAGACATAAGCCCTATACAGTGGTAAATTTTCATATAATGATAAAATTAGGGTTGAAAATATACAGTGCGGGAAACAGAGGTGTATTTATCCGCACCGCCCACTACTTCTTGCTCTTCCTCGTTGGAAAGTCGCTTAGAAAAAGGCGCATCTTCGCCCGTAACTTTACACACAGCGCAAATATGGTTTATACTTTCGCACAAGGGGATTAAGCGGCTAATTTGCTCAAAAGGGCGGCGTTTGAAATCGCCATTAAGTCCGCAGGCTTCTACAATTATTCCCGCATTAGCCCAAGCATCGCAAGTTTCGGCCGCATCGGGATAAAATTGCACCTCGTCTATACAAACTACATCGTAATTGCGCACGGTTTCGCTCATATCTGCCAAACGGCGGCAAGATACAGCCTTGTAGCTGATTAAATCGTGGGTTACTAATTGCTCTTCGTTGGCAAAATAGCGGTTGTCGCCCGCATATTTTATCAACAGACAGTTTTTTCCCGCTATTCGATAGCGGCGATAGCGAGTGAGTAAGGTGGTGCTTTTGCCCGAAAACATAGGGCCAAGTATTAAATGGATTTTGCCCGACATAATAATTTTTTGGTATAAATTTTATCTCATTAGAAACCGCAAAGGTAGCTATTTTTTGACAATGGGCTTGGATAAAATAAAAAATCCCCAACTACGAAAGCAGTTGAGGTTTTTATCTATTAGGGTTACGAGAGTGTATTTTACAAAAAATTATAAAAATAATGTATTGTTTGGTACAAAAATAAGCGAAACCCAACACTAATAACGTTTTTTTATTTACTGCACGGGGTGTAAAACCCCGTGCTATTGTAGAAAATCTACACTCTTGTAACCCTATTATTCAGCAAATTATTCTTTAATCGTTTTAGCGATTTTTCTAAATTTATCATCTATTTTTTTGATAGTGGGAACTAGTTCGGAGATTTCTTTAAAAAGCTCTAAAGTAGCAGCTTTTTGCTTTTCATTACATTTTTCGTAGTATTCTACTGTTTTCGTTAGGGTAGATTGCACTTTTCCGAGGAGTATATAATGGTCATTGACCACTTTATCTGCTTTAATACGGTTAACGAGTAAATTAGTATTTTGTTTAAGAAAATCGCGGGCAGTGGTCATTTGCTCAGTTGCTTTACGCACTCTTGATTCTTCAATAAGTTCTTGTTTTTGTTCTGCGCTGAGGTCTTCTACTTTAGGTTTGGTATCCTCTTCCACTTTAGGTTTGCTATCCTCTTCGTCGGGGGTTTGTTCTACAGCTTCAGCCATTTTAGCTAATTCTTCATCAGTAAGCCCAGCGCCAATTTTATAGTTAGCGTATGAGCTGGTAAAAGCTTCTTTCATCGCCCTTTGAAGCGTGGTGTCCTTTTTGTTCAATTGCCCTTTGTTAGGCAATAGATTGAGAGTGGTCACCCCTTTTTCGTCTTGGGTAACATAGGCAGCACCATGTAACTCAAGAGGACCTTTTAAAGACTTAATATCATTTTTAACTTTACCAAGTTTCCCGAATAAAAATAGGGGACCTTCTTGCCCATCAGGGAATTTGTGGTCAGCTTTGATAAAAAAAGGTAATGCAGTTTCAGGACTATTTGCCTTTTTTGCAAGTTCGATGATATCTTTTTTGGATACATCTTTTTGTTTTAGCTCTTTAAGGCTAACTTTGGGGTTAAAAGCCATTTTTTGATGTTTTAAGTTTTGGATTGAAAATAATAGGTAGTACTTGTTTCGGGCGCAATATACGCACTTTTTTTAAATTAAAATTTTTTTTATTAAAATTTGCATTTTTTTTGTAAAAAAAGCCCCAACTACGAAAGCAGTTGAGGTTTTTATTAAGGTGTAAATCAACGGAGCGGGTTAGAAACCTATGCGTTTGCGTCCGTCACCAGACATATTTTGGTCTACCAAATGCAAATCGGTAACATCGGCTATACTCACCAATTCTACCATTTCGGGGGTGCGAGCGGCTGGTTCTAAAGAAGCCAAGCGCAAATTTTGTCGGCGGGCGATTTCTTTCACAATTTTGCGCACTGTGCGCGCATTGCCGAAGTATTGATGTTTATTTTCTAACAACAAACTGATATGTTTTTCCAAAGCTGTGGTAGCTTCTGCATCTAATTTTAAATTTTCTAAGCCCAACATATCTTGAGCTATATCCATCAAATCTTTGAGGTTGTAATCTTCAAAGTGTAAGGTTTTGTCAAAGCGAGACATCAACCCAGGATTAGATTCTAAGAATAATTTAATCGGCTCGCTATAGCCTGCAATAATCACCATAAATTCGCCCCGTTTGTCTTCCATTTCTTTTAAGAGAACATTGATAGCTTCACGCCCAAAATCATCGTGGGGACCATTGACCAAAGAATAGGCTTCATCAATAAACAAACCACCACCTTTGGCCGCTGCTATCAACTCGTTGGTTTTGATGGCTGTTTGTCCAGAGAAAGCGGCTACTAAATTTTTTCTATCCACCTCTACCAAATGCCCGCGCTCCAAAACGCCCAAGGCTTTATAAATTTTGACGATAATACGCGCTACTGTGGTTTTGCCCGTGCCAGGATTGCCCGTAAAAACGGTGTGTAGAGAAAACGCTTTGCGCACATCTTTGCCAATTTCGGTATAATAACGCACCAATTTGGACATTTCTTCCACCTCGCGTTTGATATTATCCATTCCTGTCAGTTCGTGCAATTCTTTCAACGCTTCGGCTAATTGCAATTCATCTACAGGTATATCCACGCGGCTGTTGGAGTTGATACCAAACGCTTTTTCCGCATCGGGTAGTTCTATAGTAGAAAGTTCTTCGCGGGTGAGATTTTCAATATCTTTGGATTTCATCAAGCGCAAAGCCATATTTTCTTTACATTCTTCGATTATCCCGTGGATATAGCGAGCATTACCAAAGTTTTTGTCCCTATTGCGATAGACTTCTACCACTTGGCGATGTATAAATTCTTTGGCTTTATCGCTGATGACTACAGTTTTTTGTTGGGCTGCAAATTCGGCTATTTGCATCAATTCGTTGGGTTGATAGTCAGGAAAGCTAATAACGCTAGAAATGCGAGAGCTAATGCCTGCGTTGGAGTTGAGGAACTGTTGCATTTTTTCGGGATAACCAGCAAATACTACGGCTATATCGCCCTGTCCATCGCTCATTTCTTTAAGCAAAATTTCAATAACTTCTTTACCAAAATCATTAGCACCTCCGCCTTCGTCGCCGCCTCTATCGGTGAGGGCATACGCTTCATCTATGAATAAAATCCCCCCACGCGCTTTATCAATGGCTTTTTTGACCCTTGGGGCGGTTTGCCCTATATATTCGCCCACTAGTTCGGCGCGGCTTACTTCGTGCACATGCCCTTTGGTGAGTAAATCCAAACTATGGTAGATATTGCCCAACATTTTGGCCACTGTGGTTTTTCCTGTGCCGGGATTGCCCGTGAAAACAGCGTGCATATTGAATTTGCCACTTTCTTCAAACCCTTTCTTTTTGCGTATTTGCAAAAATTGCAGATAGGTAGAAAATTCTTCCAATTGCTTTTTGACGGTTGCCAAACCGATTAGTTTGCTAAGTTCGCTTGTGGCTTGTTCAAAAGTTGGTTTTTTCTTCTCTACTTTTGGTTTTTTCTCTTTTGCGGTGCTTTCTGTGTTGCCTGTGCGGTTTTCTATATCAAAAGGCAAGCTGCCTTCGTGGGTTACAAATTCGCTGCCCACAATAAAAGGAACTACAGCGATGCGCTGCCCCATATAAATAATTTCTAAAGTATAGTTGTCTTCAAACCAATAATTGCCTGCTGCTGCTCCATAACCAGCATCAAAAGTGATGGTTAATTCTGGCTTTTTCCAAACGTGATAATAATCTGTGGTTGCTTTAAATTGTCCAGCATCGTTGTAGTAATTGAACGTAAACTCCAAAGGCATAGGGCGGGTGGAGTCCGCTAAAGTTACATTTAATTCGGCATAAATATAACGCGTTTTGGCTTTCTCAAACGATTTATAATAAGTACGAGTGCCCAAACTTGGATAATCGCTGTCCCCACATTCAAACATTTTGACGTGATTGAGGGTGAGATGTGGATTGGTTTGGTTGGTTACGACCCCTCTATCTTCTACAAAAAATTCAGTAGAGCCTACTTTAACCTCATCCACAAAAGCGTCCCAACGATAATGTCCTTTTTTCCACCAACCTGTTTTTTCTGTTCCCCAGCCTTCACGGGCGTAGACGATGTTATCATTTTTAGTAGCTTTTATGGCTTTGGTAACATCGCATATTTCGGTTTCGTCTTCTACATTAAAACATTTGAAGCGAGCGGTGGCATTCCAATTGCTTTCGTCAAATAATTTATTGAATAAAGACAATTCTGCGTATAAATAAGTACATTCTGCTGCATCATAAACGCGGCGATAATGTTTCATATTTTGATATAAATACTCGGTGCTGTTGTACACTTTGACGTGTTGGAACTTATAGTTGGGATTTGACATAAATTAAATTTTTAAAATGGTGATAAATGATATGGTATAGAAATAAAATACTATTGCAATTCTTTTAACGATATGCTATGTTTCCAATACGTTTGACCCTTTTTGCCAATTAATTCAACCACACAAGTGCGATTTTCGCCTTGTCCTTTGATGTCAAAGCGGGCGAAATTGGTTTCGGTAATAAACGAATTGGCTACTCGGTAGCTATTTTTGCTGGCGCGTTCATCTATAAAACTGGTGAGGGGAGATATGGTAAATTCTTGCAAAGTGTAGGCATTTTCGCGCTTCCATTGGTTGATTTCGCTAAAATGGCGGTCGCCGCTGATTAAAATAACCCCTTTTATTTTATTGCGGGTAAGCATATCTATTAATTTTGTCCGCTCTGCCGTGCATTTGCCTAGATGAACGCCGTGTTTGTCGTCTGTGAGTACCTGCGCGCCCAAGCAGATAAATTTAAAGTTGGCGGTAGAAGCCAATAGTTGGGTTTCTAACCAATCAATTTGGGCATCTCCAAGCATAACATTAGCGGATAAATCTGAATTCCAACGGGTGTCCATCATAAAAAAAGCACAATCGCCACGCTGAAAATGAGCAGCTACGCCAGTATTTTCTCCTTTTTCAAACCCATAATAAGGATTAAGCCAAGTTTTTTTGAACATAGCCAGCGTTTTGTTTTTATTTTTAAAACTGCCATCGCTGTTATTAGGTCCATAATCGTGGTCATCCCAAAGTGCGTATTGGGGGCAGTGTTCCATAAATGCTTTTATCGGTTGGCGGTTGCGTACGCGTAGATTTTTTTTGAGCATACGCTTATTATTATTCCATTCGCCCAAAATGTAGTATATATTGTCTCCCAGCCAAAGCATAAGTTCTGGATTTTGGGCTTTCATCACCTCAAAAATAGGATTGCGGGTGCGGCGGGCTTTATTGAAAGGGAAAAAATACTGAAAAGCGCAAGAACCTGTAACGAAGCTAAAATCCGAAGGGGGAGGTTGGGGGCGGCGGTAGCAAATAACGTGATAAATTTTGGCTTCTTGGTTAAAAAAGCTATCTTTGACCGTCAATTTTTCTATTTTTCCAAACCAAGCAGTATGTTTTTTTGTTATATGGTTTTCCAAATCATCATTGCTAACTTTAGCTTTGGGAGAGAAGGCCAACCAAAAAAGTCCAGTACTATCCGTATAATGCCCAGCCATCACTGCTGCTATCGGTTCGGGGCTTTGTGCCCAAATTTGCCCCCAAACTAGGCAGAAAACGGTTAAAAATTTCCACATATTTACAAAAAAAGGATAAAAAATTAGTTTTTAATAATCAAATGATACGAGTAGCCCATTTTTTGAGCAGCGAACAAGACCTGCGCGATTTATACCATACCTATATTCAAGCCCGACCTAATTATGAAAAAATAAAATTAACGGTAGCTAATCCCCAACAGGCAGAAGATTGGCGGGCAGCCCAACGCAAACGGATGATTTTTGTGTTGTCAGTGGCTATAGTAGCGGCTTTGAGTTCTGTATTGGGTGCTTTTTATGGCGATTGGAGCAGTATAGCGGCGATTTGGGCTATATGGTTGCTCACTGCTATATTATTTGCGGCTATGGCGGTGGTAGCTTATCAAAATTCGCATAAAATTTGGCTTCAAAATAACGCTTTTTTTGACATGTTTGAGCTAATCGCCACAACGGCTATTTCGGCTGATGATTTTTATATTTTGTGGCAACAAAGCCAGCAGGCTAAAAAAATGCAGGGGCAAAATTAGCTTTTTTTAACAAACAAGGTATTTTTTTAAAAAAAAAGTGCTAACCTTTTTCTATAGGTTAGCACTTTTTATTTTTATGGTATTTATTTTTTGCCTTTTTTGAACGCGTCGCCTATGGGTGGAGCTAAGATTTTTTTGTCAATCCATTGCCAAGTTTCGTCGTTAAAATAGCGATATAGGCTATCGTCGTCCAAAATTATTTTGATGTTGTACTCGTTGGAGTTAGGGTTTAAAGGTTGATAAGCTACTTTTTTCTTATCAAATAGGATAAAAATACTGTCCGCTTTTCCTGCAAATTCGCTGCTGTTGTATATGCGGGTGGCGAAGCTCATTTTCAAACTATCTTTTTGTGCCATAGTGCCTGTGGTCATAATTTCGTTGTATTGTTTTAGATAATCAAGGGCAAAGTCTTCGTCTTTAGTGCAAGGAATTTGCTCATTAAATAAAACTTTTTCGATATTCCGAGGTCCTTTGCGGGCTGACGGCGCATTTAGGGTGATTTTTAGCCTTTGCGAATTGCTGTTGTAGGCTTCTTCTACTTTTAGGACAATTTGTTTATTGCTGCGCAACACTATAGATTTACCCTCAGCTTTCCAAGTGCCTTCTGTCGTACTTTTGGCAAATCCTGTTTGATAAGTGTAAGTAAAGACCCCATTATTGCGCAAATCCATCGTTTCGGTTACATCTTTGTCTGTGCGTTGGTACAATCCTGCTTGAGCATACAAATGGGTAAATTGTAAAAATAGGAGTAGGGCAAAAAAATATTTTTTCATTTTGTTTTTAGTTTTATTTAAGTGGGTATATAAATCTGATAATCTACTGTGGGTAAAGTGGTACTCAGTCTATTGTTTTTTATTGTCTGTTGAGCATTAAGCTACTTTGGCTACGCTGTTGTTGATACTTCTCCAATTGAGCCAAGCAAATGCGGCTGAAAAAATAGTTCCTAAAGCCCAAACCCATACATCCAGCCACAATGAAATTAGCGAATAACCCTGATTGATAAGAGATTGACCCAACATATACTTAACTGGACTAAGCAATAGAAAAACACTTAGCGCGATGACAGCAAAAGAGATGAGCAAATTTCGTGCCAAAAATTTGACCAATACGGATTGACGATAGCCGAGTTGCAATAATAAGCGTATTTCTTGCTGGGCTTGGCTGACCAAAAGCTGAAAATTTAATACAAAAACCAATAAAGACAAACCAATAAGCAATAAAGCAACCACCAAAACCACCAAAATAAGCAAATCTAAAACTGATTTTAGCTCGCCGCCTATCAATCCGCCCCTGCTAATTTTATACCCTTTTTCCTTCAAAAAATTGTTTAAATTTTTATCATAGGGATTTTTTACCGACAAAATGAGCTGGTTGATGGGTTGCTGTTTTTCTCCAAATTCCTTGTTGGCTGCTTCCATAAACTCAGTAGGCACGAGTATAGAATTGACATTGGGGCTCAAATCATATAAACGGGCTTTGTACGTGCGGGTTTTCCCCTTGCCTGTTATGTTCAAATCTACAGCCAAAAGGCGCATACTCGCTTGAGTGAGTTGGGGCAAGTTTTGGCTAGGGGCAAATCCAAAGTTGTATAAAGCCAAATAATCACTGCTCACTACTATGGGGACTTCTTCGCCTTCTTGCCAACGAAAACCAGCTTCATTTTTTATCCCCAAATAATTATTGGGAATGCTTTGAAAAAATA
Source organism: Chitinophagales bacterium (assembly GCA_013297745.1). GTDB lineage: Bacteria > Bacteroidota > Bacteroidia > Chitinophagales > Saprospiraceae > JAAFIM01. The sequence continues at coordinate 74,535 of JAAFIM010000011.1, forward strand.
ATAAGCTGTAAAAATTGAAATCGGGTATAGCTATAGAGGCGCGGTATTGGTTGGATACAAACGCATCTGCGGATTGGGTAAAAGGCTGGTTTTTGACCGCTGCAATTTCTTCTTCACCAAAGTCGGAAGGCGCGCCTATAGTATTAAGTATGCTTAAGTCTTTATTGATAATCAACAAGTTGGCATCTCTAGCTCCGCGCATCAATATACGCATATCCAAATAAAATTGTAAAGCAAATAATAATAAAAATAGCCCTACAAAAACGCCCATATTGGCGCCTATAACCTGCCAACGATTGCGGTGTTGGAATAAAATTTTAGTCAATAACATAATAAAATTAGTATTTATTCTCCAAAAGTTGTTGGGTGATTGGTTTGTCGCTGATTTCTTTTTGCAGCCACTCCTCTTTCAAATCGCTATAATAATAGGTTCTGTACCAAGCCTTAAACGCCTTCCGAATAAACCAAAGTGAGGGCAAAGCAGCCGCTGTACCAAAAAGTACCCAGAAATCGCGCCCCGCTAAATCCATATACCAGCCCAAAATGTCACTCAAACTGTATAAATATAATCCCAAAATAAACAACCAAATCAAAATTGCCAACCAACGCATAGCTTTGGCGGCTTTTTCATACCATTCTATTCCATTTGCTTTGTTTTTTTTAAATTTTGTGGCTGCATAATTGCGACTGTGCCTGTACAAATCAAAAAATAAAGGCAAAGGAAAAATGGGGAAAAGTAGGGCAATGATGCTAAAATAAGTGCCTGCCCAAGCAAAACCTATTGCAGCAGCACGGGCAAATGTGATGAAATCCATACTTTTAATTGTTTTTTAGAAAAATAGTTGGAAATTGATAAGTTAGCGTTTGCTTTTTAAAAAGCCTTTGAGCAAACTATACCAAGATACTTGCGTAATAAATGCTAAGGTATAACCCTTAACCCAATCTGGGTTTTGTTGGATATAGGATTGATAATAGGGATTATTGTTCAAACGCGAGAGGTGAGCAGGGGTTTGCTCATTGTGTAAAGTAGGCACTGCAACGATGCCATCTGTGGTTACCGAATTGCCCGTTTTACGTTCCAAAAAATTGGTTAGAATGGACTTAAGCTGTGTTGGTATTTTGTGATTTTTGAGCGTCCAAGTATTGCCTTCAAACTGCTTCATAAATGCTATAAAAGAGTGTGGATAAGCGCAGCCCACTATGTAAATGGGTTTGTACCAATATCTGATTTTTAGCTATTTGATGAGTTTACCAAAAGCTTTTTGCACAAAATTGCTTTCTCTATATTCAGGGCTAACAAAGCCAAATTCAGGTTCCAAAACAATAGTTTTTTGCCCATTTATTTGCTGTTGAGAATGATATAAGTAATTAGACAAAATGAAAGTTAAAGTAAAGAAGGTTGAATAATATCAAAAAGAGCAGTTTTGAGAGTTTGGAAATTAGAGTAAGCATTTAGAGGCAAAAGGTAGTATTTAATTTTTTTCCAA
>JAAFIM010000110.1 GCA_013297745.1 Chitinophagales bacterium
TAATCTGGCTTTTGAGCAGCCTTTGGAAAATGATGCGACTTTCCATATTTTTGATATGAACGGGGTTGTCGTCCAAACGGGGCAAATCGCACAAGGACAAAATAGTTTGCAAATTAATACCTACAACCTACCACAAGCGCCTTATGTTATCTCTGTGCAAACCCAATCTCACAGAATACAGCGCAAGTTTGTTATCACCAGACCTTAATCTTTTTTAGCAATAAAAAAACGGTTACTTCTCGCGAAGCAACCGTTTTTTTTGTTTATGAGTATAGTTATAAAAAAAGGCTTATCGTAATGATAAGCCTTTTTTATTAGGGATAATTTATGATTATTGTTTTGCTACTTCAAAATTTTGAACCAATTCTTTGCCATCAGCATCGCGCAAGCGCATAATATATTTGCCGTCATTTAAACTATTCACATTGATAGCTTTATAATTACGACCCATAGTAAGATTCATAGCATTGCTGCCAGCCATTCCGTAACCTTCTTCATCAAAAAGCTCCATAGTTAGGCTTTTGGCATTTTCTGTTTCCAAGGCGAAAATAAACATTCCGTCCTGAACGGTTTCTTCGCTTAAAATAACTTGAATATCTAAAGCTTCTGCTTGTTTTTGAGCCGATTGAAGCGTGTTGAAAATTGATTTAACCGCTTCTGCGTCTTGTTGTTGTTGTGCAGCGGCTTGTTTAGCAATTACTATATCTGCTGCTGCTATAGTTATGGTTTTGTCTTGAAATTTTACCTGCTTGACCCCGCGAGTTTCAGCGTTGGGGGTAATAATGCCAACATTATCGGCATTTTGAATTTCTGAGTTACAGGCTACAAAAAAACCTGATATTAGCGCGAAAGCACAAAATTGAGCTAATTTTTTCATTTTAAAGCTGAAAATTTAATTGATAAAGAAAATTGAGGTAAAAATATTTAGGGTTCGCCTGTTATTCTCGTTAATGACGTTAATTATAAAAACGTTACCACTTCAGCAGCATTTTTTTATAAAAAATTTAAAAAACAGGCTATTTTTATAAAAAAGAGTATTTTATTTGCCTTGTATATTGACTTTTTGCATAAAGGCAGCGCCGTCTTTGTCTTGTATTTTAACCAAATAGCTACCATTAGCCAAATCGCGTACATTTAAAGCTTTGTAATTTGCCCCTTTTTCTAAATCTAATAGATTTTGAGCAGCGAGTTGATAACCTTCTTCATCATACATTTCAAAATGAAGTTGTTGTTTGTTATCAGATTCTACCTTAAATAAAAATATGCCGTCTTCCACTGGGCTATCGGACATAGAAAACTGTAGATTTAGTTTTGAAGCTGCACTTTCGGCTGCCAACAAGGTGTTGTAAAGCCCTACAATCGTGGCTGCATCTTCAGCTTGTTCTTGACTTGGTTGGGCATCGCGTTTTTTGGTGGCAAAATTTTGCAGTTTGCGAATATCCATTTTTTCGGATAAATTGAATTTTTGCACGCTGGCTACCCCTCCCAATTTAATCACCGAGTTGCCCCGTTTGGTACTGCTTTCCGTAGTGGCTGCTGGGGTTTGGATGTCTGCTAAGGTAGCTGGCTGGCTGCCACAGGCGGATAAAAAAGCGGTCAAGATAAGCCCAAAAGCTAATTTGTGGTTTATTTTTGTTGACATAGAATGGAAAATGTTTTAATTATTTGACGAGTTGAGAATAGTAAGTACGGGGGCAAAGATAATACATTTTTTAAAATAACAACCATTTAACGCAAAATTTTGTATAAATAGTATAAAAAACTAAAATAAAATGAAAAAAAATGTTAAAACAAAACTAAAGCAAGATTTGGTAACTCGTGATTTACGCTGTTTGTGGCATCCTTATACCCAACACAAAACGGCTGCGCCGCCGATTGCTATAGCCAAAGGGCGCGGGGCGATTTTGTACGATGAGCAAAAAAAGGCGTATATCGACGCTATAGCTTCTTGGTGGCAGAATTTGCACGGACATTCTCACCCTTATTTAGCAAAGGCTATTTATAAACAAGCCCAACAATTAGAACACGTGATTTTTGCCAATTTTACCCACGCGCCCGCTGTAGAATTGGCTGAACGCATACTTAATTATATGCCCGCAAACATCAACCGTATTTTTTACACCGACAACGGTTCTACTTCAGTGGAAGTGGGGATAAAAATTGCTATTCAATACTTTTATAACCAAAACGTTATCAAAAAGCGGTTTGTGGCGTTCAAAAACAGCTATCACGGGGACACTTTTGCGGCTATGGCTGTGGCTTCGCCTTCTATTTTCAACCTGCCTTTTGGCGAATTTTTGTTCCAAGTGGAGTTTATAGACGCGCCCATTTTGGGCAAAGAGGGGGAAACTGTGCAGCAATTTGCTCAAATTATAGAAAAATACGACGATATAGCGGGCTTTATCTTTGAACCTTTGGTACAGGGCGCGGCTGGGATGCAAATGCACAGCGCGGCGGGTTTGGATAAATTGGTAGCAATGGCAAAAAATGCGCAAATTATCTGCATAGCGGACGAGATTATGACCGCTTTTTACCGCACGGGAAAATTTTTGGCTACGGATTATTTAGAAAATAAACCTGATATTATCTGCTTGTCTAAGGGTTTGACCTCTGGAATGTTGCCGTTGGGAATTACCGCTTGTGCAAATTTCTTATACGAGGGGTTTTTATCCGATGAGCGCGCCAAAGCCTTTTTTCACGGACATTCTTGCACGGCTAATCCTTTGAGTACTCGGCTGGCTGCGGCGAGTTTGGACTTATTGGAGAAAAAATCCTGTCGGCAAAAAATTGTAAAAATTGCCCAAGCGCAGCATCAGTTTATAACCAAAATTAGCCGATTAGAAAATGTGCAAAATGCGCGCGCGTTGGGTGTTATAGCCGCTTTTGAGTGGAAAATGCCCACAAATGCAGATAATCAAATTATAAACTGGGGGGCTAAAATCTATCAGTTTTTTATCCGTCGCGGGGTCATTTTGCGCCCTTTGGGGAATACGATTTATATCTTGCCTCCTTATTGTATCCGCAAGCGCGAGTTGGAAAAAATTTATAAAACTATTATCAAATTTCTATCCAAAACCCGCTTAAATAATAGCGAAAAGAGCGGAGATTTATACTTTTAACCCTAAAATTTTAATAAAGTGTTAAGATTTGTAAATTTGGGCAGCCCGAAACATCATTTTACAAATGCAACACTATACTTGGGCAGCCCGAAATATCATTTTACAAACGCAAGCCTATACTTGGGCAGCCCGAAACATCATTTTACAAACGCAAGCCTATACTTGGGCAGCCCGAATAATCATTTTACAAACGCAAGTTTATACTTGGGCAGCCCAAAACATCATTTTACAAATGCAAGTTTATACTTGGGCAGCCCAACGGAATAATTTTTATAAACAAACTTGTTTAGCAAAATTTCAATACTAAATAAGTTTTATAATTGAAGCTGTCTAATAAGAAATTTTCTACATTTTTAATTAAGAAAAATAGCTGTTTATGTTTATGTCTTTTAAGCAACAGACTAAAGTCTGTTGTAATCTTTTTTTATCCTTCAACGGGTTAAAACCCGTTGGTATTGATTGATAACACTATAGAATGCGCGGGGCTTTAGCCCCAAAAGCGCAAAAAATCCTAAATCTCAATTGTGCTGGGACTTTCGCTTACGCGCAGCTTGATGCAGCTTTGCTGCCTCTTCGGTTTTTCCCGCACAACACAGAGAAATTAAAAGATAAAAAAATCATACTAAATAAGTTTTATAATAAAAAAAACCACCCCGCCGAAGCAAGATGGTTTTAAAGTTTGGAAATAAAAAAACGATAATGACAAACATTAGAAGGTACAAGTTATTTTAATCCCAGATTAAACATAATAAAAGCGTACTTATCGGCTGCTTCTTCTATCTGTTTTTCTGTGGGTTTGCCCGCACCGTGTCCAGCTTTGGTATCAATGCGCAACAAAATAGGCGCGTGTCCCGTTTGAGCGGCTTGGAGTGCGGCGGCGAATTTATACGAGTGAGCGGGAACAACCCTATCGTCAAACTCTGCGGTCATAATCAGGGTAGCAGGATAATTATTTTTGCGGGTATTGTGTACGGGCGAGTATTTGATTAAGTTGGCAAAATGTACAGAATCTTCAGCCGTGCCGTAATCTGTAGCCCAAGCCGCGCCTATAGTGAATTTGTGGAAACGCAACATATCCAAAACGCCCACGGCTGGTATAGCCACTTTGAATAAATCGGGGCGTTGGGTCATACAAGCACCCACCAATAAGCCCCCGTTGCTACCACCTTCTATAGCCAATTTGGATTTAGAGGTATATTTTTGTGAGATAAGATATTCAGCCGCAGCGATAAAATCGTTAAAAACGTTCTGTTTTTTCAACAAGCGGCCACCATCATGCCAAGCTGTACCATATTCGCCCCCACCACGGATATTCGCCACCGCATAAACGCCCCCATTTTCCAAAAAGGGAATTTCTTCCAATAAAAAACTAGGCAGTAAGCTAACATTAAACCCGCCATAACCATATAACAGGGTAGGGTTGGAACCGTTCAATTCTATATCTTTTTTATGAACAATAAACATAGGCACTGAAGTACCGTCTGCTGATTTGTAGAAAACCTGCTTGCTTACGTAATCTTTATGGTCAAATTTAATCGCCGAAGCGCGCCACAAGCTGCTTTTTTGGCGGGCTAAATCCAACTGGTAAATGCTATTGGCTTGCACGAAAGAGCTAAACCCATAAAATACCTGCGTGTTGTTCTTTTTGGACGATATAGTACCCACTTGCCCTATAGAATCTGGTAAAGGTATTTCTGCCCCCACTTTGCCCGTGCGCTCCCAAAGATAGACTTTATGGCGTACATCTTGCATAAAAGTGGCTATTAGTTGTGTACCTGCCAACTGAACCGACTCTAATACCCGTTTGGGGTCTGTTTTGATAATCGTTTTCCATTTTTCGGGCTGCGGATTGTTCAAATCTACCTCTACAAGTTGGTAATTGGGGGCTTTATAGTTGGTCAAAAGTAGCATCTTGTCCCCTTCTACATCCACGACGGAATGGTTATGGTCAAAATTTTCTATAATAGGCTCTATTGCCGCATTTTCTGTATCTAATCGTTTGAAAGCTAACTTATTACCGCTGGTGGTTTCGCTGGTATAAATGAACAAAAAACGCTCATCTTCGCTCACTTCTCCCGAGTGCATATGGGCAGGTTGGCTTCTATCAGCGTATACAACTTGGTCATCGCTTTGCGGGCTGCCTAATTTATGATAAAATAACTGTTGAAATTCATTTTTTGCGGTAAATTTACCCTCTTGGTCGCCCGTTTCGGGAAAGCGACTGTAGTAAAATCCGTCTTTGTGCCACGACAAGCCCGAATATCTAACCCATTCTATTTTATCTTTTAGCAATTCGCCCGTTTCTGCATTTTTTACCCAGATAGTTTGCCAGTCCGAACCCGATTGGGCGGTGGCATAAGCGCAGTATTTGCCGTCATTGGAGAAGGATAAAGCCCCCAAAGAGATAGTGCCGTCTTCTGATAGGGTGTTGGGGTCTAAAAATAGCTTGCCTACAGTGTCGGGCTTGCTGCTTTGGTATAAAACGTATTGATTTTGTAAGCCTGTATTTTTATAAAAATAGTAATAATTGCCCTCTTTGAACGGCACGCCCACTTTGGGGAAGTTCCAAACCTCTTTTAAGCGCGTTTCTATAGCTTCGCGCAAGGGAACTGCTTTTAGATAATAATCTGCTGTTTTGGATTGGGCTTGTATCCACGCTTGCAAATCGCTGCTATCTGCTGGATTTTCGCCTTCCAGCCAACGGTAAGGGTCAGCTACTTTTTGCCCAAAAAATACATCTTCTTGAGCTACAGTTTTGGTGTTGGGGTATTTAATTTCTACCAAATCGGGGTCAGAAAGCAACACGCTGGGTTTTGTTTTCATTTTATCGTCGGGATTTTTTGGCTGGCTGCAAGCTGCCAATAGCATTAAGCCTAAGCCTGTGATTGTTTTTGTGTTCATAAATAAAAAAGTGAGTTGAGTGGGCAGGTTAAAAACTCCGCAAAGAAACATATTTTTTATCAAAAAAGTGCTAATTTCATTTATCTGTAAAAAAGTATAATTTTATCTAATGTAATCGCTAATTGATAATCTTCAAATTTATTTGCTACAAATATGATTTGTATGTATAATTTTTTTCCAAAAAAGGCTAACTTTGCGCTTTTAAAATGCTAAAAAAATAAACCGTATGCCAAAAATATATTTTACCCTGTTTATACTATTTCTACAAGCCAGCTATTTAGCCGCTCAATATCCTCAAGTTAATTATCAAAATTGCCCCAGTTGCCGCGCCTACAAAGAGCGAGCGCATCAGAATTGGGGACAAAAACGGCTAAATTTAAACTACAGCAGCCGCAGCGATAGCTTTGATATTCTCAATTATAACGTGGATATTCAAGAGGTTAATTATTCCAACAGCAGCTTGCGCGCTTCTTGCGAGGTGCGAATGGTGGCTAAAATGGGTGGTTTGGATAAAATAAATTTTGACCTGTTGCGACTTAGCACCGATTCTGTGAAAATGGGGAATAACTTACTCGTTTTTACCCGCAACGATAGTATGGTTTTGGTGAATTTTCCCGCTACCAATCTCAACGATACGCTAACTTTAACCTTTTATTACAAAGGACAACCGCGCACGGATGCGAGTTGGGGCGGTTTTTATTTTCAAGGCAATTATGCGTATAATTTGGGGGTTGGGTTTAGTGCTGACCCGCATAATTTTGGGCGAGTTTGGCATCCTTGTTTTGATAATTTTGTGGAGAGGGCAACCTATCAGGTTAGCATAACCACTTCAGGGAGTAAACGTGGGCATAGCGGCGGCTTAATGATTTCGGAAACCCAACAAGGGGGACAAACTACTCGCGTTTGGCAACTCACTACAGCTATTCCCTCTTATTTGGCGGCTATAGCGGTGGCAGATTATACCACAGTTAGACAGCAATACGCGGGTATGAGTAGAAATATCCCGATAGAATTGGCTGCTGAAGCTGGCGATACGGCTAATTTAAAGGTTGCTTTTCAGAACTTACCCGCTGCTATGTCCGCTTATGAGCGTTGGTTTGGCGAGTACAGATGGCAAAAAGTGGGTTATAGTTTGGTTCCTTTCAACGCAGGGGCTATGGAACACGCTACCAATATCGCTTATCCGCGCTATACTTTGGCTAATCCCAACCAATACGAGCGTTATGAGTCGCTAATGGCGCACGAATTATCCCACCATTGGTGGGGCGATTGGATAACCTGCGAGACGGCTGAAGATATGTGGATAAACGAGGGGATGGCTTCTTACTGCGAGCATTTATTTGTGGAGGAACGCCACGGCTGGGCGCGTTATATCAGCACGGTTAAAGCTAACCATTACGATGTATTAACCAACGCACACACGGCAGAGGGCGGCTATAGAGCCGTGTCGGGAGTGCCGCATCAGTACACCTATGGGCAACACGTCTATAACAAGGGGGCGGTAGTGGCGCATAACTTGCGTTGGTATATGGGTGATAGCTTGTTTGGGTTGGGAACGCGCGCTGTTATGGATAACTATGCCCTGTCTGACCTCAATTCTACCGAGTTTAGAGATGCGCTAATGGTGGGAACTGGGTTGGATTTAATCCCATTCTTTGATAACTGGGTTTTTGAGGGGGGATTTCCCCACTTTGAGATAGATTCTACCGTAGTAACCCCTCAAGGGAATGGGGCTGAAGTGGAAATTTTTGTGCGTCAAAAGCTCGTTGGTACTAACATTTTCCATATGGCTGTGCCACTACAGTTTAGTTTTTACAACGGTTGGCAAAAATACAGCGCAAAAGCCTATTTTAACGGCGAAAATAGCAGTGCAACCGTACAAATTCCATTCGTTCCCACCCAAATAATCTTAAATGAAGAACACCGCCTTAATCAAGCCAGATATGACTATTCCAATACTTTTTCCACGATTGGTACAGCCCAAAACTTAGGCAATACGCAAATATCCAACTTCTTATTTAGCAACTTGGTAGATTCTGCGTTTATACACGCTCAATACCACCCCGTTAGCCCCAACCCTATGCGCCAAAATGCGAATAATTACCGACTTTCTACCCGCCGTTTTTGGACTATACAGGGGGTTTGGGATATTAACACCAACGCCTCGTTCAGATTTGAGCCTTCTACTACATTGGATAGCGATTTATTGCAGAATGGAACGGATAGTATTATGCTTTTATACCGCGAAAATCCCAACGCTGAATGGATAGAACACCCCAATTATACCAAAACATCAGTAGCTGGGCTTATATTTTTGCGCCCCAATACGTTATTGGCTGGAGATTATGCTTTTGCTAACGGCGAAATGGGCTTGGGCGTGGATAAAACCGAGCGTTCCCGCTTGAAAAGTTCTACCATATTCCCCAATCCAGCCCAAAATAGCGTGAATTTGCAAATCCAGCTTAGAAAACGCACCAATTTACAAATCGTTATCATCAACACAGCAGGGCAGGTATTTGATAGCAAAAAAATTAGCTTATCTTCAGGCAAAAGTATGGAAACTTTGGATATTTCCGCCCTCGCTGCTGGTTTATACTTTATCAAAATACAGGATGAAAACGGGCATACTTTGGATACGCATCAGTTGATTAAAGCGCAATAAAAGCAAATGTATCAATTTTCGCAAGTGGGAAGAAACATATCCACCTCCATTTCTTTATCGTGTTTGGGATGACAATTTATAAAATTCCCTATTATTTTCAACTCACCCAAATGCTTGGCTGGCAATTTGGGCAACTTGCTTAATTGATTGTAGGCACATCTAAGTATTCGCAGCCGCTTAAAATTATAATCGGGTAAAGTTTTCAACTGATTGCTATCACAAGCCAATAATAGTAAATTTTTAAAGTTGTAATTTGGCAGTTCAGAGAGTTGGTTGTTATCAACATAAAAAGATTTTAATTTTTTAAAATCATAATTCGGCAATTTGCTCAATTTATTCTTACAACAGCTAAAACTTTGTAGGTTTGTAAAGTTGTAATTTGGCAACTCACTAATTTGATTTTCATTGCAATAAAAAACCTCTAAACGTTTAAAATTAAATATCGGCAATTGGCTAATTTGGTTTTCGTCGCAAGAAAAAATCTCTAAACTGTTAAAATCATAATTTGGTAACTCACTAATTTGGTTTCGGTTGCAATTAAATTTTTTTAAATTGCTAAAATCATAGTTTGGTAACTCACTAAGCTGGTTTTGGTTGCAACGAAAACCTTCTAAACGCTTAAAATTATAAGCTGGTAATTTTGTGAGTAGATTATTAGA
>JAAFIM010000111.1 GCA_013297745.1 Chitinophagales bacterium
GTATTAATAATCAAATAATTTGTTTGCCTAATTTGCCCCCTAATTTAAAAGATGTTGATTTGCCAATTTGTGATAAATAGTTACAAAAACATTTATATCTTTGCGTTGCTTGATTTAGTTTTAATTGGGCAGCGTTTTTTTTATTTTTTATAATATCCATTTTTTACTATGCGCTTAATAATTTTCATCTTATCGCTACTTATTTGTAGCTGCAATTATCTAACAAAACCAAAATCTAAAATTGTAGATGATAATTTTGCGGCGGCTATACGCGAACAATGCCCCGACTGCATAGATAAAGATAATTTTTTGACCAAGCACGCTGATACGCTTACTGTGTTAAATGTAATTGGAAAAAATATTACAACTTTGGAAGGCTTTAATTTTAAAGGTTTGATAGAATTTAATTGTAGTTACAATCAAATAACAACTTTACCAAATAATCTGCCTGTAAGTTTAGAATTGTTGTATTGTGATTATAATGTAATAATAACTTTACCAAACAATTTACCTGCAAATTTAAAGCATATTTCTTGTTTTGATAATAAAATAACAGTTTTACCTGTTAATTTGCCTATAAGTTTAGAATATATAGATTGTAGGTTTAATCAAATAACAGCTTTACCGAACAATTTACCCGCAAATTTAGAGAGCATTTTTTGTTCTGTTAATCAAATAACAATTTTACCTGTTAATTTGCCTGCAAGTTTAAAATCTCTAAATTGTAGTAATAATCAAATAACAGTTTTACCTGCTAATCTGCCTGTAAGTTTAAAATCTCTAAATTGTAGTAATAATCAAATAACAGTTTTACCTGCTAATCTGCCTGTAAATTTACAAATTTTTAATTGTATTAATAACCAACTCACTGTTTTACCAAATAATTTGCCTGTAAGCTTAGAGACTTTTAATTATGGAAATAATCCGATAAAAACCTTGCCAGCTAATTTTCCCGAACGTTTTAAATAAAATATAAATTTTTCATTAAATATGCGTATTCTTATTTTATTAATGGCTATCTGTTGTAGCTGCAATTATCTAACAAAACCAAAATATAAAATTGTAGATAATAATTTTGCAGCGGCTATACGCGAACAATGCCCCGACTGCATAGATAAAGATAATTATTTGACAAAAAATACAGATTCTTTACTGGTTTTGGATGTAAGTCAAAAAAATATCACGACTTTGGAAGGATTTAATTTTAAAAATTTGACATTATTTCAGTGCGATTATAATAAAATAACCGCTTTACCCGATAATTTGCCTAGCCAACTAATTTATTTGTCTTTTTTTGGTAATCAAATAACAGTTTTACCTGACAATTTGCCCGCAAGTTTGGAACAATTACATTGCAACAATAATTTATTGACTGTTTTGCCCAATAAATTGCCTAATGGTTTAAAGGCGTTAAGTTGTAGTGCTAATCAAATCAAAAATCTACCCGCTAATCTACCCGATAGTTTAGTATATTTAGAATGTGCAGAAAATCAAATAACTACATTGCCAAATAATTTACCTGCTAATCTGTATAATTTAGCTTGTGGTAGTAATCAAATAACCGCTTTGCCTACAAAATTGCCTAATAGTTTAGCCCTATTATATTGTGGTAATAATCAAATAACAGCCCTGCCTGTAAATTTGCCCACTAATTTAATCGAGTTAGATTGTAGTAATAATAAAATAACCGTTTTACCTGATAATTTGCCTGCAAGTTTAGAGATTTTTAATTACGAAAAAAATTTTATACAAACTATACCCGCAAATTATCGTTTTAAATAAAAACTAACTTTGCCTAAATTGTTAATAAAAGCAACTTAAAAATAAAAAAACCACTGAAGCTAAAATGCTTTAGTGGTTTTTTTTTATAAAAATAAGCTAAAAAAATTATATTTGTTCTGTCGGAAAAAGTAATAGCGCTTGCTGCACGTAAGTTTTCAATAAAGGATAATTTAAAGTATAATGTATATTTTTGCCATTGCGTTGGCTGTGTACTAAGTTATTGAGGCGTAAAATTCGCAATTGTTGGGAAGTCGGTGATTGGTTCATATTTAACCCTTCTTGTAGCTCTTGTACGCAACTGTTGGGTTTTTGATGCAAGAAAGACAATATCTTAATTCTATCTACGTGGTAAAGTGCGCGGTTGAGTTCGTAAGCGGTATGAAAAAAATAGAGGTTATACAATTTGTTATTTTGGTCTGTATTGCTGGCGTATTGATATAAGGGATTGAGAGCAGCCAACATATCGTTGAGCGCTTGTAAGCGTTCTGGGTTGAGGCTATAATAAACCTGTTGTCCTTGTCGATTGGCTAATACCACTTTGCTACGGCGCATTAAGGCTAAGTGTTGGGACATAAAAGACTGTTCGCTGCGCAAACAAATACACAAATCGGTAACATTAAGACTTTTATTTTTTAGCAATTGTTCAGCTATGGCCAAGCGGCTGTGGTGTTGGAATGCATTAAATAATTTATCCATTTTACGAAATAACAAATAAGATAAAGTAGTATCTGTTTGTTCGTGGTGTAGGGTGGGATTAAGTATTTCTTTGTTTTTTTTCATAAAATAGGGAATAGCTGGCATATAAAAAAAACCAGCAACGTCTTGGTAAGTAAGTCGTTGCTGGCGGATAAAATTTGCGATAAAAAAAATTAGGCGGCTGCTATTTCGCTGGGTGCATTGGGAGAAAGTGCATCAAATTCTGCTTTGGTAACAGTTTTGACATCTTTTCCTATTTCTTCTGAAAGGCGTTCCAACACGCGTTCATCCAAAACAGCCTCATAGCGGCGTTGAAACTCTTGTTTGTCAGCCAATACGCGATTAATCATACCATTGATATACTCGCCATAAGGAGGAATTTGATAGTTGAAATAGCGCAAAATTTCTACGCGTACAGCATCTTCTACATCTTCGCGGCTAACTTCCAAACTGAATTGAGCGGCTATACGGTCGCGGAGCAAACCCCAACGAATATCGTTTTGCATAGCTTTAAACTGTTCGGTTTCAAAAAATTCGCTGGTCACTTGTTTGTTGGTAAACAACAACCATTTTTGTAAAAACTCTATAGGCAAAGTGATTTGGTTGTTATCCATCAAAGAATCATAAATCGTACCATAGAATTTTTGCATAGAAAGCTGTTTGTAAGCTTTTTGCATTTCGCCGCGCATTTTTTCTTGGAAAGCATCCAAATCGGTTACTGCCTCGTTAGGGAACAAGCGGTTGAAAAACTCTTCGCTCATTTCTGCTTTTTTGGGGCGTTGTACGCGGGATATGGTCAAGCGGAAAGTCTCATTTACTGCGTGTTTGGAGTTGGTTTGCAAAAAGTGTTTGCGTACAAACTCGCGGTCGCGTTTGGGTTCTACAGTATAGATATTGGTATCAAAAGTATCGCCTACTTTAGCGCCTACAAGTTGGGCTTTTAGTTCTGGATTGACATCGCGCAAAAAGAAAGGTACTTCTTCGCGGTTGATACCTTTGTATTTGACCGCACCATTTTCCAATTCATCCAAGCGGCAGAAAATTAAATCTTCTTCTTGAACGTCCGTAATATCTTCTTCAAAACCTGTGCTGAAGCGTTTGCGCAATTTATCAATTTCGCCATTCAAAAACTCTTCATCGATTATAATATCATAGAAAGGCAATACATTATCCAACGTTGCGCCTTTCAATTCAAAACTAGGTACTATACCCAATTCAAATTCAAAGTTATAATCTTGGTTGGAGTCTGCATCATAGCGATACATATTGTTTTCAGAAGGCAAAGGTTGAGCCAAATAGACCAATTTTTCTTCTTTGAAATAATTGCCCATAGACTCTCTTACGATTTCTTCTACCGCTTCCATAACGACTGTGGCACCAAATCGTTTTTTGATAAAAGACATAGGTGTTTGGCCTGGGCGGAAACCTTTGATATTGGATTGTGACTGAAATTCGCGCAGTTTAAGTTTTACTTTGGGCGCGTAATCTGCATTGGCTACTGCAACTTTGATAATGCTGCTGGTTTCGCTGATAATGTCGCGGCTGATAGCGGGCATATTGGTTGTGTGTTTTGTGTTAGTTGAAAAATGTATGTAATGCGAAAGCCTTTTGGGGGCTTGGTGATGGTTAGCTAATAACGTGCTAAAATCATTTTAAAAAAAAAAGCGTGCGCTATTGAAAGGCACGCTTTTTTGAAATAGTGCGGGTGAAGGGACTCGAACCCACACGCCTTACGGCACTAGATCCTAAGTCTAGCGCGTCTACCAATTTCGCCACACCCGCTTTGGTGTTTTATTGCGGCTGCAAAGGTCTAAATTATTTTTTAATTCACCAAATTTTTTTGCATTTTTTTGTAAAAAAAAGCGTTTTTTTTGCAATTTTTATTAAAATGTCTTATTTTTTAATAAAAAACTCTATTTTTTATATTTGGAAATGCTTACAGGGGACAGAAATTACCGTTTTTTTATCTTGCTAAAAAGTACATAAATTAGCATACCAGAGATAAGCCCAGCGAGCATAAACCACCAAATGGTGAGCGTCTCTGCCGTTTTTTGCCGCAAGCCATCGACAATAGATTGGCCAACAACCGCGTCCTTGAGTAGCATATTGGGGTTTTTGTCTAAAATTGTCAATTCAATAACCATCAACTCTTGCGTTTTAGCCCAAGTTTGAAATTGTGTTTTTTGTGGATAGTCAGCGGTTACAAAAACCCGTTCCGCAGCATATTTTTTGAGCAAAGCATTGGCTTGATTGCTATCGAAAGGGCTGCTAAAACTATCAAAAAGCAATTCGTGGTGATTAGCCCAAATGGCCAATTGGGGTTCGGTAGCCAAAATAATCCTATTTTCCAAATCCACTGCAGCCAGTTGAGCGCGTATATCTCGGTCTAAGTCTGCACTTTGGGCAAAAAATGGGCTAATAAAACCAACAAAAAAGGTTAAAAAATTATAAAATTTTAGCATATAAGTTTTGGCAAACTTTAAAACTAATCACTTTCTCTGTTGTTTGGTTGAGTAGTAGCCGCACAGAATCGTCAAAAGGGTATTTTTCCAAAATGGCTATCTCTGTGCCTATGGTCAGCCCCAGCTGTTCTACATATTGCAAAAAACTAGGAGAGTGCTCAAAAACACCCACTACGACCGCTTGTTGCGGAACTTGTAATTCTGAAATAAAGACTTGTTTGCGTTGTTCCATTTTGCCGTCTTTATCGGGAATAGGGTCGCCGTGGGGGTCAAATTTAGGAAAATTTAAAAACAACTCTAAACGGTTGATAAGTTCGGTAGATTGTATATGCTCCAACTCTTCTGCTATACTATGAACTTCATCCCAGCTAAATTTGAGCTGCTCGACCAAAAAAGTTTCCCAAAGGCGATGTTTGCGCACCAATTGTATGGCTATTTGTTCGCCTGATGCGGTCAATCTCACCCCTTTGTAGCGTTCGTAAGCGGTCAAACCTTTATCTGTAAGCCTTTTGAGCATATCAGTCACAGAAGCAGCAGAAGTATCCAATACGGCAGCCAAAGCGTTGGTAGAAATTGTTTCTGGGTCATTTTCTGAGAGTTGAAAAATAGCTTTTAGATAATTTTCTTCTGTAGCTGTGTGCATAATAATTTTATTTTTAGCCGCTTGTTAGGGATTAGTTAATAAATCATCCATAGTAAAGATACCTTTTTTGTGCTGCAACCATAAAGCTGCCACGATAGCACCTTGAGCAAAACCTTGTCTAGAATGTGCTTTGTGAGCGATTTCTATAGTATCTATATCAGATTGAGCGTTTATAATATGTGTGCCTACCACTTCGGGCTGCCGCAACGCATAAATAGGCAAAGAATAATCATTAGCTTTGTTATCCAAGCTCCAGTTTTGGAATCGAGAAGGTGCTGTTGTCCAATCTTGCCCCAATACAATAGCTGTCCCACTAGGCGCGTCCAATTTGCTGCTGTGATGAATTTCGGTGATTTCTACCTTATAATCGGGGTTTTGCTTCAATAATTTAGCCAACAAACTATTTATTTTAAAAAATATATTAACTCCAAGGCTAAAATTGGCTGAATGGAATAATGCACCTTGATGTTGTGCTGCCAAAGTTGTGGCTTCGGGCAATCGCTCCAACCAAGCTGTAGTGCCTACCACGATGGGCAAATTGTTTTTGAGGCAAAAAGCTATGTGGTCAAAAGCTGCTGCTGGGGTCGAAAAATCAATGGCTACGTCAATATCCACCAAATTTTCGGGCTTTAATTCAGCCCTATTTTTAGAATTGATTTTCAAACCTATAGAATGTCCTTGCGCTATAGCCAATTTTTCTATCAACTGATTCATTTTGCCATAGCCTAAAAGAGCAATGCGGATAGACATAAGCCTAATTATTTATATATTTTTATGATAAAAAAAAGCGAAAAAATCAAACCAAAAGCAAAAAACCTTGTTTTATATTCAGAATTGACTACCTTTGCACCCAATTTTACCCGTTAAAGATTAAAATGCTAATCATAAATGGTAAATCGACTGCAAAGATAAGCCGAACTTTTTAATTATTTATCAAAACAATATAAAAAATAGATATGAAAATTTTAGTTTGTGTGAGCCAAACACCAGACACAACCTCCAAAATACAATTTGCCAATGGCAACACGGAGCTGGACAAAGCTGGTATTCAGTTCATTATGAACCCTTACGACGAATGGTATGCGTTGGTAAGAGCGTTGGAATTGAAAGAAGCTAATGCGGGAAGTACTGTTACCCTTTTGCACGTGGGCGCAGCCGCCAATGAGCCAACTATCCGTAAAGGATTAGCCATAGGTGCTGACGATGCTATCCGTGTAGATGCAGAAGCTACAAGCTCTTATTTTGTAGCCAAACAGATAGCTGCCAATGCGCAAGGCTTTGATGTGGTATTTTTTGGCAAAGAAACTATCGACTACAACGGTTCGGAAGTTCCCGCTATGGTGGCTGAGTTGTTGGATTTGCCTTTTGTGTCTTATGGTTCTAAAATGTCGACAAGTGGCAATGTTGCTACCATCGAAAGAGATATAGAAGGGGGCAAAGAAACGGTTGAAGTTGATTTCCCTTTCGTGCTAAGCTGTGCAAAAGGTATGGCAGAACAGCGTATTCCCAATATGCAAGGGATTATGATGTCCAAACGCAAACCAGTAAAAGTCGTGCCAGCCGTAGCCGTCAACAATACAGTTGCTATCAAAACATATTCGCTTCCTCCGGTCAAAGCTGGGGTGAAAATGATAAGCCCAGATAATGTGGAAGAGTTGGTAAAATTATTACATAACGAAGCTAAAGTCCTCTAATAAAAATATGTCAGTTCTTGTTTTTACAGAAAGCCTAACAGGCAAAATTAAAAAATCTGCCTTAGAAGCTATATCTTATGGTTATCAAGTTGCACAACAACAAGGCACAAGTTGTATAGCGCTTACTATCGGTCAGGCAGAAGGCGCAGACGATTTGGGCAAATATGGCGTGGATAAAGTATTGCAGGTTAGCCAAGTTAATGGTTTTGACTCGCAAGTATACGCCAATATCATCAGCCAAGTAGCCCAACAAGTGGGCGCAACATTGGTTGTTTTTTCACATTCATCTTCAGGCAAATCTATAGCAGGGCGCGTAGCTGTGCGTTTGGATGCTGGGTTAGTTTCTGCGGCGACTACTTTATTGAATGGTGATACTGTGAATAAAAACCTTTTTTCTGGCAAAGGTATAGCTACTTATAGCATATCTACAGCGGTGAAAATAGTTACCATTTCGGCCAATACTTTCCCTCCCAAAGAGGTAAGCGGCAATAGTGTTGCACCAGAAGCAGCGAGCGCAAATATACCCACCGCCAAAATTCGGGTCAAAGAAACCACCACAGTAGAGGGCATCGTTCCATTGCCAGAAGCGGATTTGGTTGTGTCGGCTGGTCGCGGGATGAAAGGGCCAGAAAATTGGGGTATGGTTGAAGACTTAGCCGCTATTTTGGGCGCTACTACAGCTTGCTCTCGCCCTGTGGCTGATATTCATTGGCGTCCTCACCACGAACACGTGGGACAAACAGGTGTAGCGATTAAACCTACTCTTTATATTGCTATTGGTATTTCTGGTGCTATCCAACACTTGGCTGGTGTCAATCAAAGCAAAACGATAGTGGTTATCAATAAAGACCCAGAAGCGCCTTTCTTCAAAGCTGCTGATTACGGTATCGTTGGAGATTTATTTGATGTAGTTCCCAAATTGACGGCTGCTATCAAAAGCTTTAAAGCGAATAATTAAATATCACTTTTGTTAAATAATAAAAATCCCCTTTCCTTATTGGTTTGGGGATTTTTATGTTTATTGGCTGGGCATATTGTACTCACTTTTTCAATTCAGTATTAATTTCTCAATTAATAAAGAACTTGCTTTGTACTTAAAATCTTTAAAATTCCACGCTATGAATTGCACATAGTTGTTTTTTGCTCAATAACTTTAAAATTAAAACTAAAATATGAACACATTAAAACAATTTATAGAGAGATATACCATTATTCCTTTAAATGAATGGGCTGAAATTTCAAGTTGCTTTGAAAAACGTATTATAGACAAGGATGAACTTGTTTTAGAAGCAGGGAAAATTTGTAAGTATCTTTACTTTGTTGAAAGTGGATTGCTGCGTTTTTATATAAATAGAAACGGAAACGATATTACAAAATTTTTTACTGAAGCACCTTATTTTTTTACTTCTCAACTTAGTTTTAACTCCCAACAACCCGCATCAGAAAATATCCAAGCTATAGAAACTTGTGTGGTTTATCAAATTTCTTTTCAACAATCTAATGAGCTTTTTAAACTTAAAAGTTGGACTGATTTTGCTAGAAAAATTACTCAAGAAGTACAATTTTTGACCGAAGAAATTTTAGAACAATTACAAACCGAAACTGCTGAATTTCGTTATGAAAAAATGCTAATCAATCATCCTGAACTTTTACAAAAAATTCCATTAAAATACTTGGCTTCTTATTTAGCTATTGCTCCTCAATCACTGAGCCGAATTAGAAAAAAATTGCAAGAAAAAAGACGAACTTAACATAGGTGCAGTATTACTTTGTCAGGCTAGCTTATCTTTGCCATTATTTTTGTTCCAACAAACAATTCTTATACAGAATTTAAAAAGTAAGTGTGTAATAGCATTGTAAATTATTTAAAAAAATTGGAGTTATCAGAGTATAGATTTTTACAATAGCACGGGGTTTTATACCCCGTGCGGTAGATAAAATAAACCTT
>JAAFIM010000112.1 GCA_013297745.1 Chitinophagales bacterium
TTCCAACAATTCTTCTGCTGTTTCTTTTATCAGCTCTTTATAATTTATTTTCATTTTTTTTGTTTTAGACCGCAAATTTACTACTTTTTTTGCTTTTATTACACACTTACTTTCTAAATTCTGTATTATACTGAAATATAAGCGGCATTTTAAAGTAATTTAACCTACAACTTATATTCACTATAGGACGCGTATTTAAGTATTCAAAATAAAACTTTTGCGTTTGGCTGCTATATTGTATATCAGCTTGAAAAGCAAAGTGTTTTTTAAAGCCGCGACCAAAGCTAATCCCGCCACTTAAAGCGTTGGGAACAAGTGCTTTAGGAGCTACAGGGAGCAGCCACTCATTATTAAAATCGTTGTAGTTGTACAACCAGTATTTTTGCGCTTGCATATTCAAACCAAAATACCAACTGCGCGGTTGTTGGGCTTGGAGTATTGAAGAAATACACATAAAAATTAAGAAAAATAAGTTTGTTTTCATTCTATAAAAAATTAGTTGTTAAGAAAATATGAAATAGAAAAATTAAGTCCTGCACGAATGTTATGGCTATTAACCCTTTTTTCTCCAGTTTTTGCACTACTATTTAAAACATATCTTAAATTTGAGCGGTAAATATATTCGCCTTTTGTTAAATTATCAGCATCAGTAAAATCATAATCAAAGCGAAATCCGGCTTGTAAAAGATATTCTTCATTAATTATTTTTTTAAAACCAAAGCCTACAATTCCTCCTATTTGTAAATTTTTGAATAAGTCTATGGCAGGCCACACATAGGTATTATTAGGTTGATATGGCACTTCTACTGAGTATTGATGAGGTTCATAAATCTCTTGCCCGCTTACGCTTGGGTCTTCGCCAGGTATTGAGGTTACAGTTTGTCTGAAATAACTCATAATAGAAGTTTGTAATCCAACTTCTGCGTAAAAACCTGCTGTTTTTTTTGCCCATTTTAAATGGTTATACTGAAATACAAGCGGCATTTTAAAGTAATTTAACCTACAAACTATATTCACACGCGGGCGTGCATTTGGGTGCTCAAAATAAAACTTTTGCGTTTGGCTGCTATATTGTATATCGGCTTGAAAAGCAAAGTGTTTTTTGAAGCCGCGACCAAAGCTAATCCCGCCACTTAAAGCGTTGGGAACAAGTGCTTTAGGAGCTACGGGCAGCAGCCATTCATTATTAAAATCGTTGTAGTTGTACAACCAGTATTTTTGCGCTTGCATATTCAAACCAAAATACCAACTGCGCGGTTGTTGGGCTTGCGCTGTACCCAAAAATGCACACAGTGAAAGAATAAATAAGATACGAGACATCATTTTAGATTTGTATTTTTAAAACTTTGGCAAAAGTATGAGTATATTTTTATATGTTATAATTTTATAGACTAAAAAGATAGTATTTTACAATTTCTTAAACTTAGCTATAAAAAAAAGCAACTTGAATATACTCAAGTTGCTTTTGCCGTAAATTGCAGTACAAGCTATATTTAGCCTTTGGCTTTAAACGTTTCTACCATTTGGATAACAGACATAAAGCCGCGAGCGCCTTTCATCTGCTCTTTCATAAAATCGTTTAATTCTTGTTGCATTTCTACATCGTCGGGATTAGCTTCCAATTTTGCTGTAGCTTCTTTGCCCATTTTAATTTTGACATTTGACCAATACGTCCAAATCGTACGGCTTGGCTGTTTGCCTGCTTTCCATTGTTTGAGCATACTTACTATCATAGGTATGGCTTCTGTTCTGGCTGCAATTTTTTCTGGGATTTCTTGCTCTTCTGACATATTATAAAGAATTTTATGGTTTAAAAATAATTTCAGCGCAAAGATAGGATATAATTTTTAGTTGTTAGCATTTATTTTGTGGGGATTGTTATTTTTTTAATTTTTTATCCATTTTTTCCGCTTTCTACCCGCAGGCGCACGCATAAATTCGCCCCTACTAATAACTAAATTATAAGACAAAGCGTGCTTTGTCTCTACTTATCACTAATAACTAATTATAAGACAAAGCGTGCTTTGTCTCTACTTATCACTAATAACTAATTATAACACAAAGCGTGCTTTGTCTCTACTTATCACTAATAACTAACCACTAATAACTAAAAAATGGCTCTCAACTGCATTTTACCCACGTGAACTATAGCATTTTCGCCCACTTTGCGCCCCTCATAACTAATCCCCAACTGCATAAAAGCGGAAATAGGTTTATCCAAATTAAGCCCCCAAAGCCAATTATTGCCATTTTGAAGCCCTTCGAGCAAAGCAAACTGCACCGCGCTATTGTTTTCACCCACATAATCCACTTTTACCCAAGACAGATTGGCGCGTACATTCCAAGAATTGGGGCGTACAAGGGTCATTTCTATGCTTAATTTATGTTCGCGGGCAGATTCTCGGCTGGCGAGTTGATTTTGTTGGTTTTTATAATTATATTTTCCTATCAATCGCAGTTTTTGGTTAAAATTGGCGCTCAATTGGTTTTCTATGGTATAAAATTCTATATCAAAATTTCTGTTGGCTAATAAATCCGAACTAAACCACTTGTTTCCTAAAGTTGCTTGTTGATTGAAAACCAATTTTTTATACAAACGGAAGCGATAATTGGCGTTATATTCGCGTCTATTGCGGGTTTCAAACCCTATGGTCAAAAAATTACGGCTTAATTGCCAACTTTGTCCCAGTTCCGCGCTAAAAAGGTTGTTATTTCTGTTATAAAATAGGGTATTTTGTAGATTATTTTGTGCAAATATCAAACTGGTATCATTTAAGCTGGACACAGCGAAAGGATTAAGCCCATTGGGGTTAGATTTCAACTGTTTTTTATCCACTTTCCAAACCGAACGGAGGGATATTTTGGCTATTTGCTGGGTCAAAAACTGGCTTTTTTTGTTTGTATCAGGCTTAGGGTTATTTTTGCCCCCAACATTTTCTTTGTTAAGCCCTTTTTGGGATTTATTGAATATATTTTTGAACAAAATATCCGCACTTTGGGCATAAGAACTGTTGTTGGTTTGGATAAAACGATTGGATAAAGCCACCACTTTGATAAAATCGGCTTGGTCTATAAAAGGCGCTTGCTCAAATTCGCCCAATTGCTGCAAAGCATCGCCATTTCTATCTATCCAAATATGCGTACCAGCGCCTACATCGGTTTTGATAAAACTATATTCAGGCAACTGCTGCTGCCCATTGCCCAATTCATAGATAAAATTTAGCCGAAAGATATTTTTTTTATCATTAAAATTGTATTCAGCCCTGCCCACATAACTATTTTGTCCGCTTATAGCGGTATCATTGCGGTTTAATTGTCTATAATTAAAATTCAACTCCAAACTATTTTGCTTATTGGGGATAAATTTGCTAAATAAATTGGCTTCATTGGCTGTGCTAATCCGCTTGAGTTGATTTAATCTAATACTGTCATCTGTTCTTTGCTGCCAATGCGCTTTCAACTCCCATTTTTGGCGAAAAGTGGGCAAAACAAACCCCAGTTTATATATTTTAAAATTAAAACTTGCTGGGTTAAAACTTGCCCCGTTCAAATTTTTTATTTGATTGTTCTCTTGTTCATAACTTGCCTGCAAATTAGCGTTAGCCCATTGGGGGATTGTATAAATTAAATTAGCGTTGGGGCGATAAAAAACCGCTTTGCTGCTATCAGATTGATTGTTGAGATAAGAAAATTGGCTATTAAAAGTTATCGTTTTATACGAATATATAAATTTAGCCCCATTGCGCCAACCCGAATACAAACTATCTTTTAATAAAAAAGAACTGTTGATTTGCAAAGCTATAGTTTTGGATAGGTTGAAAAAATCCAAACTGCCTCCCGCCCAATGTTCAGAAGTTTTGGCTAAGTTGAGCGTGTTCCAATCTCGCGCAAATTCTCGGCTTCTATAAGGTTCTAATTGGATAAAACGGGCATCTACATACTCATAAAACCCGCTTAAAGCTGCCGCGTATTTATTTCTTGGGGATTTATTTTTTGATTTATTTTGGCTTGTATCGCTTAACTTTTGAGTATAAAAATTGGCTTGTTTGGAAAATTCTAATTTTGCAGCTACGCCCCAATTGTCGGCATCATTTTTATCCGAAAAAGTGTTTAAATCATTATTGGACAAAGCCAAATGGGTGTTTATTTGGGTATTTTTTTGCTTGTATTGATAGCCTGCCGTTATCAATTGCTGTTTTTTGGGGCTTATCAACAACCTCACAGGGGCATAATTTCCCTTTTTTTGTTGGCTTAATGCGTCAGGAGCCACCCAGCTATAAGTAGCGCCATTGCTAGCGTTGATATTGCGGATATAATCCCCTTGCCCTTGCGGAACCAAACTAAATTGTACCGTATAAATCGCCATACTATCATTGGGCGCATAAACTAAAATGCTATCGTAAAAAACGTTATTAATCGTCGTATCGGTTAACTTATACCAAAGCAAATTTTCTGTATTTTCTGCGCCTCTCGCTTGGGCTTGGGCTGAATAAATAAACGCATTATTCAAACTATCCCCTATATTCGCCAAAACGCTGCGGCTGCTATCGTTCAATACTTGATTGGCGGGTTGGTTTTTTACATCTTGTTCGCTAAAATAATCCAAATAAAAAAGCTGGTTAGCATCTTTATAGCTAGTTTGTAAATTAAGCAAAGAACGGTTAAAATTTATATCGTTATAGGTAAAATCTACCTGTACTCGCTTATCTTTATTGATAAGTTGCCGATTGGTAAAACGAATCTCTGCCAGATTATAATCAATAATATAATCATTTTCCGCCCCACGCGTGAGCAATTTGCCATCTATAAACACCTTTTCTGTACCTGCTATGATGATTAAAAATCGCTCGCCATTATTACCTATCAATTTATAAGGTCCTTGATTTCCCTCTTGTCCAGCTATGTTATTGCGGGCAAATTTGCCCCTTGCCAAAGCCACCGAAAAACTATTTTGTATCATCGTTTGGCTATCTATGCGCCAGTTATTTTCTAATTTTGCCCCTTGCAGCCGCCGAGTGTAGCGGCTAAAATAATTATAGTTGGGGTTATCCAAATTATAATCTCCGCCCGTCAAACTATGGCTATCAATTTTGAACTGGATAAACATTTTATCAAAATTTTGCAACTGTTGGCTATTGCCGTTGGGTTGCAGCGGTACGTTATTATCTGATAAAGCCGCGTTGATTTGCACCCCAGCCACTTTGCCCGACAACTGCAAATTTAGGCTAGAATTAGTTACCAAATCTTGTCTATTGCCTATCGATAGCCCTCTAGTAAAATTACCATTATAATCTATATTTTTGCTTTCGGGTTGATTGCGGTCTATATTTGTTTTTTGGGGGTTATAAATATAATTATTGCTGAACAAAGTATAGTCTGTATTGGTTTTCTGACCAATAAGCAGCGTATCTTTATGCTGACGGGCTTGAGTTAAGTTAATTGCTATCACTTTATATTGAATGGATAAAGTATCAAATTTTTGCCCTTTAAAATAAATCCAATTATTAAGCAGTTGATAATCGCCAGCAGCCAATAATTTAGACTTGTGTTGAATGATTAAACTATTGGGCAACACAGAAAAAGTATCTATATACACACTATCCGCTACATTCAATACCATTTTTTGACGCCAGCCTTGCGCCGCAACCAACTGACATCCCCCCAAAAGGCAAATTATAAGCAAGGCAAAAAATTTCATCTGTGCAAAAAGGGGGTTTTAATAAAAATGCTATAAAGTCAACTAATAATCGTAGAAATATAAAAAAGCGTTGGATAAAAGGGATTAAATTATGCTAAATCTTGAGTTATATATTTATCCAATACAACCCTAAAAATAGCCCCCGTGGGTTGGTTATCTACTACCGTAATGCTGCCTTTGTGCGCTTCCACCACTTTTTTGACAATATATAAACCCAATCCTGTACCTTGTTTTTGTCTGGTATGCTCATTTCCAACCCGATAAAATTTGTCAAAAATACGATTTTTTTCCCCTTTACTAATCCCTAATCCCCAATCCTGCACTTCAAATTCTACCTTCTTATCCCCTATTGGCTGCACTTTGACCACAATTTTGGCGGTATCAGCGGCATATTTTATAGCATTTTCCAACAAATTGCTCAACGCCGTTTGCATCGTTAGGCTATCCGCCATTATCAAACAATCATCTTCTGTAGTTAGCAATTCTATTTGCCCTTTATATTTTAGCTGTTCTTGTTCGATAAGTTCTTCTGCTATTTGCACCAAACTCAAAGGCTGTAAGCTATACGTATAACCACCTTCTACCTTGGCGGACAACAGCATAGCGTTGATATGATTTTTCAACCTTTCATTTTCAGCCAATGCGTGTTGGGTGAGTTTTTGTTGCTGTTCTTTGCTCAAATCTCGCTTTTGCATAGTTTCTAAAACCAATTGCACCGAAGCCAAAGGTGATTTTAGCTCGTGGGTAATACTCAATAAAAAATTTTGCTGCTGTTGTTGCAACAATTCTTCTTTTTTGTGCAGATTATAAACTCTCCTCAATCCTATTATCATCAAAACTATTAAAACTAACCCCTCGCCCATTATCATTTTTTCTTGCCGCGAGTATTTTTGGTTGATTAACTGATAAGATTGGTTTTTTTGCAAATCTGCGTATTCCATTAGCCCTTCGTCCGCTAATTCACGCGCCAAAAGCGCAATTTTTGCCAACCAAGCGTCTTGATTTTTGACATACAAAAGATAAGACCACCAGCAGCCAGCAGCGATAAGATAACCTACCAATAAAAATACAATAAAATTGCTTTTATTGGGGTTGGAAAATAGTTTATTTATCATAGCGATTTGTTAATAGATAATTTTTCAAACAAAATAGCGCACTATTCTTTAATTTTTATAAATCGTTTATAATGAGATACTTTTTATTGTTAGGGTTGATTTTAACCTGTTTTTTGGTCAGTTGCGAAGAGGAATATATCCCTGATACCGTTTTTGACCAGCCTCAAGTGGTTGTAGAAGGTTATATCGAAATGGCAGATAACGCTTTGCCCCCTTATGTTTTGCTCACAGAAAGCCGCCCTTATTTATCCACTTTTGATACAGAAACCCTAAATGGTTTATTTATACGCGGTGCTGATGTGTGGATAACCGATGGAACTGATACGGTCAAATTGACTGAAGTTTGTTTGGCAGATTTAGCAGCTTTGGACACGGCTTTGCGCAATAGCGTAGCTCAAGGTTTGGGCTTAAATGCGGGGGGGAATTTCAACCAAAATTTAAACCTATGCGTCTATGTTGATATTAACGCTTTTAGCACGGGGCAATCAAGTTTGGATATTCGTGCGGGCAAAACATACGATTTGATAGTAGAAATTGCCAATCGCCCCCGCGTTACCGCCCGTACAACTATGCCTGCTAATGTGCCTTTGGATACGGTTTGGTATCAAAACCATCCACAATATCCGCTTAATGATAGTTTGGTGCAAATAGTGGGTTTTTTCCGCGACCCAGCCAATGAAAGCAATTATTATCGCATATTTAGCCGCCGCAATAGCGAACCTATGTATCCAGCTTCTACGTTTGGGGTAGCTGTGTCAGTTACGGACGATAATATATTTAATGGGCAAACTTCATCTTTTGCTTTGCAACGGGGACAATCCCAAACCCAAGAATTTGACCAGAATACTTTTGGCTATTTTTGGCGAGGAGATACGGTGGTGTTGAGAGCGGGTAGTTTGGATTACGAACATTTTAGATTTTGGCAAACTAGTGAATATAATTCTAATTCACAAGGACCTTTCGGCAATTATGTACGCGTAGAGTCTAACATAAAAAATGGTATAGGTGTTTTTGGCGCTATTGCTTATGCTGATTATAAGATAATTGTACCCAGATAATTTATTTATAAAAAGCTGCGTAAGGTTGAAACTTGTGCAGCTTTTTTTTATTTTTAGACCTACCTATAAAAAAATTATGGGCTTAAAAATAAATTTTAGACCCACCAATAAAAAAATTATGGGCTTAAAAATAAATTTTAGACCCACCTACAAAAAAATTATGGGCTTAAAAATAAATTTTAGACCCACCTACAAAATAATTATGGGCTTCGTACAAAGTATTAATGCCACCTACAAAATAATTATGGGCTTCGTACAAAGTATTAATACCACAAACAAAATAATTATGGGCTTCGTG
>JAAFIM010000113.1 GCA_013297745.1 Chitinophagales bacterium
AGCACCCAAATCTATAATATAATAATAAGTACCAGCAGGCAACAAACCACCCGAAAAACGCCCGTCAAAATCGTTGTTGTAATACTCGCCCATAAACACCACATCGCCCCAGCGATTGAGTATACGCACTTTATTGGAGGGGAAAAGTTCTATATTTTTGATAAACCAAGTGTCATTTTTACCGTCGCCGTTAGGGGTTAAGACGTTGGGAATGAATAGGATATTTTCTACATCGTTTTTGACCGTAACTATTACCGTGTCGAAAGCTACACAACCATCCAAATTTTCCACCTGCACCACATAAGCCGTTGTGCTATCGGGGCGAGCTATAGGATTGGTGCAATTACTACAAGAAAGGTTATTATTAGGCAACCAATCGTAAAAAGTACCTCCAGCAGCAGACAAATATGCTTCTGTTCCTGTTACGATTATCGTATCGTTGGAAGCTTGAGCCACAGCAGCGGGGTAGATTTCTACAGTATCAATAGCCGAATTTCTACCACAAATCCCGTTGGCAGCCTGCACCCAAACGGTAGAAAAGCCCTGATTTAAACGGGTAGCGAAGACGTTGCTGATATCCGATTGGCGCAGAAAACTATCCACGTAAAAATCAAACAGGGGGAAATCGCCCACAGCTGTAGCTATCAAACTATCTGAAGCGCAAATGGGATTAGCCGACAACTGCAACTCTATACTGGGCGCAACAGTAGCCAACGCCACAGGTTGAAAAATTGAATTGGGGTACATAACCGCCGCTGTAGTGGTATAGGTTTGCAAACTGTATAAAGGGTTTGCGCCCGCGTTCAGATTCGCTTTTTCGCGCCAAATGCTGCTATTTTCCCAAGCTACTTCAGCACTGTAGCTCCCGTCTGCTGCTGTATCTAACAAAAATTGGGTGGTTGCGCCCACTTGCACGGGATTAGCTGCGCCCGTTTGTTGTATTTTATGGAAATAGTTGGGGTTGATATTGCAAATGCTAAACTCTTTTTGGCTTCTATCAAACCCTTGATTGGTCGCATCTTGGTAGAAAAATCCCACCTTGTGGCTACTCAATACGGCATTGTCTGGGGTTAGAAACATAGGTCGGAATAAACGGCTGGGAACTGCCGCCCCCACAGGGTAAAAATAACCGCTGGTTTGGTTGGTATAACGCTGCAATCCCCCCGTCTGCAAAGTGCTCACAAAACCCCAAACGTTGTTAAAACCCGTTTCTACCGAGTTCAAATCTGGGTCAAAAACGATAATATCTCGGTTATTAGCCCTCAATTCGCAATCATTCAGCCACAATTTTTTATAAACTTCCACATTGACAGCAGCAGATTTGACCGCATTATTAAATAACTGCAAATGGTAGAAATTTGTGGGGGCTGTACCGCCTATTTCTTGGCTTTGTCCAACCATTTTTACCCAACCTTGATTATTGGCTGTGCTGCTGAAAGGTTGCGAAACATAATTTTGCCAATCACCCGTGAGCAAAATCGTATCGCTGTTGTCAATCTGCCCATTTTGATAATTATGAACACTTCCCTTTACCGATACAAAACCCCCTTTGACAGAGACAAGCGCGCCCATATTGGATAATTGAGGCGCATTTTGGGCAAAAATGGGTTGAAATATGCAAAAACTAAGGATAAAAATGCTATATTTGGTATAAATTGTATACATTGTTGATATTTTTTTTAAAAAAAAGCAAATAAAAAAAGGTAAATTGCTATCTTTGCACAATCTTTGCGCGTTAATACCCGCAAAGGTAAGACATTTATCCAAATTTTAAATTATTATGATGCAAAAATTCAACAAAATAGCCTTATGCGCTGCATTTTTAGGCTTTTCATTATCTACGCAAGCGCAACACCAGCCCCACGCGGGCTGTTCTGTGGGTGTGCTAGATGGTGCAATTATCAAAAATAGAATGTTGGAAAATCGCCGCGCTCTTGCCGCTGGAGAAATTTCTATACAAAGAAGCCCTAACTCTATCACCTACATCCCGCTCAACATCACCAGTGTAGCCAATACAAGCGGGGTTGGGCACGCAACTTACGATAATATATTCGCTATGGTTTGCGACCTCAACGCTGATTATTTAGACCAAGATATACAATTTTATATCAAGGACAGCGTGCGTTTCCGCCGAAACAACGATATGTACAACAACGCGACCAGTTTGAACTCTACTATATATATGAGTACAAATAAGCGCGATAGTTGCTTAAATATCTATATCAGCGAAACCGTAAACAACCAAGCCGCGAGTTTCTACAATCCCAATCCAGCAGCAGATTTCATATTTATGATGAAGCGTATGGCTGATGGCTCAAGCAATACCTGCACGCACGAAGTTGGACACTTTTTTACCTTGCCTCATACTTTTTATGGTTGGGAAGATAGAGATTATCACGTTTTATACCAAAACCAAAATGCACCCAGTACTATAGCAGGGCAAGCGGTAGAAAGAGTGGTTCGTACAGGCAGCAACGCCAATTGTGCTACAGCAGCCGACGGTTTTTGTGATACAGAAGCTGATTATATATCCAGCCGCTGGCCTTGTCCCTATGTGGGACAAAATGGATTTATAGCCCGCGACCCGCTTGGGGTAACCACCGACCCAGATGAGGATTTATATATGTCTTATTTCTTTGATGCTTGCGTTACCACTTTTTCGCCCGAGCAAAAAACAGCTATAACAGCAGATGTGGCTTCGCGTGGTTGGTCAAACTTAGCCGCGCCTAATATATCAGGTCCTATTTCAGCAGCCAATGCTACAGCCATCGCGCCTATCAATAATCAAGTGTTATTTGTCAATGGCAACAACAGCATTACCTTACAATGGAATCCTGTACAAAATGCCATAGGTTATCAAATTGTTTTGGAACGGTTTTTATTAGGCTCTTCAGTAGGCATTGTTATTAATACTGTAGTTTATAATACCACTTCTTACACTTTCAATAGTTCCATTTTACCTGTACCTTCAGGCGCGGTAATTCACGATTACCGTTGGACTATCAGACCGTTCAATAACTATCAATTGTGTAATGGAAGCTCTCCTCAATTTACATTCAAAACCACCAGCACACCCGTATCTGTAGATGAAAATAGCGCAGAAAATGGCTTAAATTTAACCGTTTTTCCCAATCCCAACAGCGGCAACCAAATCAACTTATCTGTACTCGTAGCCAAAGATGCTTTTGCTAATATCAACCTATACAGCGCAGAGGGTAAATTGGTGCTTAATCAACGCAAAGTAGCTTTGGTGGCAGGCGGCAATAATCTTTCTTTTGATGCTTCAGAGTTGGCCAATGGGGTTTATTTTATACAACTCCAAACAGAGTTGGGCAGTGCCAACCAACGTTTTGTAATACAAAGATAATTTTATAATTTATACATAAAAGCTAAAAGCACAAGGGTTAATCTTTGTGCTTTTTTTATGTCTTGTTTATGCCTAATCGTAAAACGATATTTATTTGGGATTATAATTTACGTTGCAATACTCAGTAGAGACGTTGCAATGCAACGTCTCTACATCAACGCCACCAATTTTTTGAATATCGTGTAACCACCAATAATTTATTTTGCATACCTAAAACAAAAAACTTGTTTAATCTGTCAAATTTGCAAGCTATTTTCTATAATTTGATGATTACTAACCACTTTTTATGTTAAAAAATTCTTATAATTTTATTCTGTATAAACAAACGCGCACAAAAACACTACTTTTGCAGCAAATTTTAGACATATTATGAAAAATGTTTTAGCGTACTTTATCAAAAATCCGCTTGTCGGCAACGTTTTGGTATTGTTGATATTATTATTGGGAGTTTTTGGGATGAAAAGTATGAAATCTACCCTATTCCCAGCCGCGCCCGAACGATTTATCAAAATTAGCACAATACTCCCCGGCGCATCGCCCGAAGAGATAGAAGAGGGTATCGTGTTGAAAATAGAAGAAAACCTACAAGGTCGCACAGGTATAGAGCGGGTTACTTCTGTTTCTACCGAAAATACCGCCACAGTAGATGTGGAGATTAAAAAAGGTTATGATATAGAAATCATACTGCAAGAGGTCAAAAACGTAGTGGGGCAAATTAGCTCTTTTCCCGTTGGGATGGAACCGTTGCAGGTGTTTAAGGTAGAAAATCAAGCCTTTGCTTTCTCTTTTGCTTTGACCGCTGACTTGCCTTTAATCAAAATAAAACAGTATGCTCGCGCTTGCGAAGACGAATTGCGCGCTACAGGCATTATGAGTAAAATCACTTTGAGCGGTTTTCCCAAAGAAGAGATAGAAATAGCTTTCCGCGAACAAGATTTAATCAAATATCAGCTTAGTTTTGCTGAAGCCAGCAATGCTATACGCAACGCCAACATAGAACTCACAGGGGGGAAAATTAAATCCACTAATGAAGAGTTGCTAATTCGCGCCAAAAACAAAGGCTATTTTGCCGACGATTTGAATAATATAGCGATAAAAACCAGCGCAGAAGGTAGTGTAATTTATTTGTACCAAATAGCTGATATTCGCGACCAATGGGAAGAAGTACCAGCCCGCTCTTTTTTTAATAATACGCCCTCTGTAGTAATCACGATTAACAATACAGACGCTGAAGATATTCTGACCATCACCGATTATATGAATCAATATGTGCAAGAATACAACCAAAAAAATGGCGAGTTGGGGATAAAAGCCTATACTGTCCGAGATGGTTCTATCAACTTGCGCCAACGGATTGATTTATTGGTAGAAAATGGCATAGTGGGTTTCTTTTTAGTATTAGGTTGCTTGAGTTTATTCCTCAACTGGCGGATAGCGTTCTGGGTAGCTTCTTCTATACCTGTAGCTTTTGCGGGCTTATTTATGATAGGCGCAACCACTGACTTAACCATCAACGTAATTTCTTTGTTTGGAATGATAGTCGTGGTGGGTATATTGGTAGATGACGGTATTGTTATCAGCGAAAACATTTACAGTTATTGCGAAAAAGGTTATTCCAAATACGATGCGGCTTTATACGGCACAATAGATGTGGTTGGCTCTGTATTTTCGTCTGTAGCTACCACTGTAGTAGCTTTTGGGGCTTTCTTTTTCTTGGATGGGCGGATTGGGGATATATTTTTTGACTTAGCTATAGTAGTGGTCATTACGCTTATCGTTTCGCTGGTGGAAGGTATATTAATTTTGCCCGGGCATTTATACCACTCCAAAGCACTAAACAAAGAAGCCAACAATAACGCCTTTTTGCGATTTATGGAACGCATATTCAACTTTATGCGGGATTATTTATACAGCCCTTTGTTGCGGTTTTGTTTAAATAGTTATCAAGTTATTGTGCCTTTATGCGTGGGTTTGGCTTTGCTAATCAGCTCTTTCTTTTTGGTGCAAAGCGGACAGGTCAAAACCACCTTTTTTCCTTTTATAGAACGAGACGATATAGATGTAAGCGTCAATATGATAGCAGGTACAACAGAAAATATCACTTTGGAATGGCTTTCTCACATAGAAAAATCTGCTATTCATATCAGCGATAGCTTGCAAAAAACCCGCCCCGACGGTTTGGCAGTTATAGAAAAGATAGAAAAAACGATTAGCAACAACGCTTATCAAGGCAAATTGAAAATTACCCTATTGGATGGCGAACGGCGCAGAATGTCGGTATTGGCGATTGGCGATTTGATTAGAAAACACGCGGGGGAAATCCCCAACACAGAGAGCGTAACCTTTGCTGCCCCCTCTCCTTTCGGCAAACCCGTTTCGGTGTCTGTATTGGGCAATGATATAAACGAGCTTACGGCAGCTGTAGAGCAATTGAAATCCAAAATAAAAGAAATCAAAGGCTTGGCGGACGTAGTAGATAACAATCAATCGGGTTTGCGGGAGGTGATTTTGACCCCTACAGATAAAATGATACAATTAGGGTTGAATTTGCAAGAAATAACCGCTCAAGTTAGGCAGGGTTTCTTTGGCAACGAGGTGCAAAGGCTACAACGCGGGCGCGATGAGGTCAAAATTTGGGTGCGTTATCAACGCGAATCCCGCAATAATGTGGGACAATTAGAAAATATGCGCATACGTTTTGCCGACGGGCGCGAGTTTGTACTGAATGAATTGGCAAATGTGGAAATAAAACGCGGTTTGGTGGCTATCAATCACATCAGCGGGCGGCGAGAGGTCAAAGTAGAAGCGGATTTAAGCGATTCCAAAGTGTCGGTGTTGGATATTACCAATAAAATCACCAATGAAATCATACCCAGCTTAAAAGCTCAATTTAGCAACGTTAGTTTTTTGATAGAAGGACAGAACAAAGAGAATTTAAAAACAATGAAATCAATGGCTACAGTGTTACCTATTACGGGCTTGTTGATGTTTATTATCATTATGCTTACCTTTGGTTCTTTGTCGCAAGCTATAGCGGTGATTATGATGATACCGTTTGGATTTATTGGGGTAGCTTTTGGGCATTGGTGGCTGGCCACGCCAATAAGTTTCTTTTCTTTCTTGGGTATAGTCGCTTTAGTTGGGGTTATGGTCAATGATTCTATAGTATTGACGGAAGCTATGAATATGCAGATACAAGCAGGCAAAACTTTTGATGAGGCAGTTTATGAAGCGGGGAGAAGTCGTTTTAGGGCTATCTTATTAACCTCACTCACTACCATATTAGGTTTAGCTCCTTTGATATTAGAAACGAGTTTTCAAGCGCAATTCCTTATCCCTATGGCTATATCTATAGCGTTTGGGTTGTTGGTGGCTACTTTTGTCA
Source organism: Chitinophagales bacterium (assembly GCA_013297745.1). Lineage (GTDB taxonomy): Bacteria > Bacteroidota > Bacteroidia > Chitinophagales > Saprospiraceae > JAAFIM01. The sequence continues at coordinate 6,753 of JAAFIM010000113.1, forward strand.
GCTTATTATTGCTGCCCTCTACCCTATTGCTTATCAACCGCTACCGCCGTTTAATCCATTACTTGTATTATGGCGAATGGGTAGAACCTACTTTGGTAGAACCTGCTTATGAAGGGCGCAAATCTTTGTTTTGGTTATGGGCGTTCCCGTTAGTGGCTTGGTTAGTTTATACTTATGTGCCGAGTTTGTTAGAAATATCGCTCAAATGGTTGGGCTTTGCTTAATGTTATGATAATAAAAGCGCGGAGAATTACTCTCTGCGCTTTTTTTTGTGCGGTTTTGCGTGTTTTTTACATTGTCCCCGCGTTTTTTTACATTGTCCCCGCGTTTTTTCACATTGTCCCCGCGTAGCGACGCGTAGCGCGTGGGGTATAAAACCCCACGTTATTGAATATAAACCGTTAAACCCCGTTAGGGTTTTATTTTGCCAACCCCGAAGGGGTTGAACGGCAATTGCCCCGTGTGAAACACGGGGTTTATAGGGAAAAATAATTATTTATCTCTTGTCCCCGCGTAGCGACGCGGGGCTACCGCTGTTAAACCCCGTTGGGGTTTTATTTTGCCAACCCCGAAGGGGTTGAATAATGGTTGCCCCACGCCGCCGCGTGGGGTTGGAAATGTATGTTGTAAATAATTTATTTGTGCGTTTATTGGTTATTGTAGAGACAAGGCATGCCTTGTCTCTACTCTACGGACGTGGAAAAATGTTTTTTGTTTTTGCGTTTTTTTACATTGTCCCCGCGTAGCGACGCGGGGCTACCGCTGTTAAACCTCGTTGGGGTTTTATTTTGCCAACCCCGAAGGGGTTGAATAATGGTTGCCCCACGCCGCCGCGTGGGGTTGGAAATGTATGTTATAAATAATTTATTTGTGCGTTTATTGGTTATTGTAGAGACAAGGCATGCCTTGTCTCTACTCTACGGACGTGGGGAAATGTTTTTTGTTTTTGCGTTTTTCCACATTGTCCCCGCGTTGTAACGCGGGGCTATTTCTGTTAAACCCCGTTGGGGTTTTATTTTGCCAACCCCGAAGGGGTTGAATAATGGTTGCCCCACGCCGCCGCGTGGGGTTGGAAATGTATGTTGTAAATAATTTATTTGTGCGTTTATTGGTTATTTACGGACGTGGGGAAATGTTTTTTGTTTTTGCGTTTTTTCACATTGTCCCCGCGTAGCGACGCGGGGCTACCGCTGTTAAACCCCGTTGGGGTTTTATTTTGCCAACCCCGAAGGGGTTGAATAATGGTTGCCCCACGCCGCCGCGTGGGGTTGGAAATGTATGTTATAAATAATTTATTTGTGCGTTTATTGGTTATTGTAGAGACAAGG
>JAAFIM010000114.1 GCA_013297745.1 Chitinophagales bacterium
TTCTTTTGCTGAAGTCCAAGCTTTTAAATTAAACCTGTAATTGCTCAATAATGCAGGAATAAGCACCCTTTTTTTGACTTGTAATTTTTTTTCTAATTTTTATACTGCGAAAGGTCAGTTAAGTAAGTAGACAAAAATAAAGTAAATAATCGCGCGAAGCGCGTAACTGCACCAATCCGTTGAGTTTCTATACTGTCTGAAGTGAGACGGAGCGCAGCTTTAGCAAGCGGAGCGAACAAGTTTATAGAAACAAGGCGTTTTTGGTACTTTTTGCGCCTGCAAAAAGTACGAAGAAAAGAAATTTTTAGGCGCAAGCCGTTAAGAAAATTTCCAAAACCCAAGTTTTTACTGAAGCATAAAAATTACTTCTATTTTGTTCAGTTACTTAATAGCTTTTATTACACACTCACTTTCTAAATTCTGTATTATATTTATATGAGCTTGACAAAATTATATATTTAAAAACCTTAAATAAGGAATATATAGCTTTTTCTTTATATTCTTATTCTAAAAAAATTAAGATTATAGAATATAACATACTTAAATTCGAGCTAATCGAAAACATTGAACATACTTTGCTTAAATTTAAAAATCTTGTATTTACTATTTTTCCAATTGCATATAATTTTTTTGTTAAAGAAAATTATTTTAGGTTTGAAAATTAAAACAAGCAAGGTTGCTGACAAATAATCATTATAAACAAAACTAAAAGCCTTTAAAGAAAATGACAAAAAAAGATTTAAATCTACTATGGATGTTCACCCTAAGAATTGGAATGTACACAGGTAAAGAAAACAGCGATACTATTGCATCTTTTTTGCACGGCTATGAGATAGGAAGAGATAATGAATGTAATTTTATTGAAAAATTATCTGAATTAATAGCCAAAGAACACAAAATAGACAGCCGAGCAACAGGCTGGATTGGGCAAATAGAAAAATTAGCAAAAAAAAAGAAAACGGATTGGGTCAGCATATTTAAAAAACAAAGTTTAAGGCTTTTATCAACCAATTTTACAGAACCAATTAGAATCGAATTTACAGATTCAATTAGAAAAAGAATAAGCGGCAAAATGTCAGGAGCGCAACATCACTTTCGCAAGGATTGGATAACTGACTGGTTTGGTATTGTAGATTTTAAGAGCGATTGGTTTAATAAAATATGGACAAACCAAGAACTAACGCTACTTAAAAAAATAGAAAGAGAGTTAAAAACTTATGGAAATGTAAAAGATATACCCCTACAGATACAAGCAACTGACAACCTAATAAATCTTTGTGAAAAAATGTATAAAGAAATAAATAAAGAATAAATAGTTCGGAATTATTTGAGTTAAAAAATGATTCTACTTACAATTAGCGCACTTTGTGCGATTGAATAAAAAAATAGCTGCTAATATGCTTATTCTCAACGCGGAAACATTCCATATTATAGAACTTTTGTGCACGGGCGACAGTCAAAATATCGCTTTGGCGCGAAGCATTTGCAAGTCTCAACGCTGGGATATACAGCAACTTATCAAAGCCTATCATTATAACGAAGTGGAGATTTTTAGACCCAACGATTTTCAGCAGAGCAGTTTGAGGGGCGATTTTAGCCGTATTCCATTGTATCCGCAACGGGCGAGAAGTATTTATTGTAAAAATTTGAAGTTGGAAAATCTGCAAACCTTACAAGCCAATCCAAATATCAGCCATTTTTACGCTATAGATTGCCCACAATTGAAAAGTTTGAGCGGCTTAGAAAAATTATCTGGCTTACAATCTTTGGTTTGTGCCAATTGCAGCAGCTTGAGCAGCCTTGCGGGTGTAGAAAATTTATTGCAATTAGAAGTGTTAGACTGCCGCGAATGTATTGCGCTATTGAGTTTGAAAGAATTAAAACTCTTGACCAATTTAAAACATTTGCAATGCAATAACTGCGAAAATCTGCAAAGTTTGGAGGGGATAGAAAATGCCCATAAATTAAAAAATATCAACTGTTCTTATTGTATAAACTTAAAAAATTTAGACGCCGTAGAGAATTTGCTTAATTTATTGTATTTGGAAACGAGTTATAGCGATTTAATCACGGCTGCGCATATTGAAGCGTTTAAGTTAAAATTTCCCGATTGCTATGTTTATATAAAATAATGATGTGTTGTTTTAAATAAAAAAAAATCCTACCTCGCGATGAAGTAGGATTTTTTTTATTAACTAAGTGTGTGAAAAGAATTATTTGTGGTTAAAAACTTACTTTTATTCGCTTATTGTCCCCGCGTTGTAACGCGGGGCTATTTCTATTAAACCCCGTTGGGGTTTTATTTTGCCAACCCCGAAGGGGTTGAACAGTAATTGCCCCGTGTGAAACAAGGGGTTTATAAGAAAAAAAATTAAAAATGTTGTTGCAAAGATGCACGTTTTTAATCACAAATAAATTATTCTTTCTACTTACAAATTAGTTTTTTAATTTATCAGCCAACCAAGTAGCAGCCTTAGCGAGCGCAGAAGCTATACCAGCAGGATTTTTGCCCCCAGCAGTAGCCAAAGTAGCAGAACCGCCGCCGCCGCCTTGTATGTCAGCAGCTATAAATTTAATCAATTCAGTAGCTGTAATTTTATGATTATCAACGACTTGTTTTTCTATAGCTGCAGTTAAATTTGCTTTGCCAGCTTCTTCATTAGCCAACAAAATCACGGCATTGGGCAAAGTTTGGTGAATTTCGCTACACAAATGTTTGATAGCTTCGCGACTTTGCAAATCAATTTTAGCAGCGATTAAAGGCAAGGTTTGTACAGTTTTTACATTTTTAATCAAATCTGTTTTCAACCAAGCCGCTTGTTGCAACTGCGCTTTTTCTATATCTTTTTGAGCGGATTTATAATTATCTTGCAAATCTTGAACAGCCTTGAGCAAGTCCAAAGGATTTTTGAATAAAGCCGCAATTTGAGATAATTTAACTTCTTGAGCTTGTACAAATTCTTCAGCTTTAAACCCTGTAATCGCTTCCACACGGCGCACGCCCGATTGGGTAGAACCCTCGCTGGTAATTTTGAACAAACCAATATCGCCCGTGCGGGAAACATGGCAACCGCCGCATAATTCTTTGGAATACTCTTCGCCAAAAGTAATCACGCGCACAGTTTCGCCGTATTTTTCCCCAAATAACATAGTCGCGCCTGACTGTTTGGCTTCTTCTATAGATACATTTCTTTGTTCGCGCAAAGCTATATTTTCGCGTATTTTTTGATTTACAATCCGCTCTACAGTCAATAACTCGGCATCGCTCACTTTTTGTAAGTGCGAAAAGTCAAAACGCAGATAATCGGGCGCAACCAAAGAGCCTTTTTGTTGAACGTGCGTACCCAACACTTGGCGCAAAGCAGCGTGTAACAAGTGTGTCGCGCTGTGATTAGCTATAATTTGAGTGCGGCGTTCTTTATCAATAGCAGCTTTAACCACGCTATCAAAATCTGTAGGCAAAGTAGCTACTTGGTGAATAATTAGGTTGTTTTCTTTGCGGGTATTAACTACTGCAATTTGTTCATTACCAATCAATAAAGAACCCGTATCGCCCACTTGTCCGCCACTTTCGGCATAAAAAGGGGTTTTATTCAAAACGATTTCAAACTCTTCTTTTCCTTTGGCTTTGATGTAGCGATATTTGACCACTTGAGATAAAGTTTCAAACTCGTCGTAACCCACAAATTGGAAATTGGTAAAGTTGGGGATAAGTTCAACCCAATTGCCAGCTTCTTTTTGCGCATCTTTTTTGGAGCGTTCTTTTTGAGCCAAAAGTGCAGCATTAAAGCCTTTTTCATCCACTTCCCAACCTTTTTCGGCAGCTATCAATTTGGTCAAATCGAAAGGGAAACCGTAAGTATCAAACAGTTCAAAAGCATCGTTGCCGTTGAGAATGTTATTGCTAATTTCTATTTTTTCCAAACGTTTCAAACCCACAGAAAGCGTGCGCAAGAAAGTTTCTTCCTCGCTAAGGATAACGTTGCTAATGAAAGCCTGTTGAGATTTGACTTCAGGAAATACGCCGTCAAACATATCAGCCACCAAAGGCAATAAACGGTAAATAAACGGTTCGTGTATGTTCAAAAAGCTGTAGTAATAACGCACAGCACGGCGCAAAATACGTCTCAAAACATAACCTGCTCCAGTATTGGAAGGCATTTGCCCGTCGGCGATAATCAAAGCCACAGCGCGCACGTGGTCAGCCAATACGCGCATAGCAATATCAGATTTAGCGGTTTTTTCGTAAGAAGCTTTATATTCAATCCCAGCAACGCCTTCAGTAAAAGCTATCAAAGGGCGGAAAATATCGGTGTCATAAGTAGCCGTTTTTCCCTGCAAAACCATACACAAACGCTCAAAACCCATACCTGTATCCACGTGTTTGGCGGATAATTCTTTGAGTTTGGTTGTTTCAATATGTTTATTGGTGCGGGCTTTTTTGTAATCGCTGCTATCGCGAGAACCTTCGTAATTTTTGTCCCATTCCAAGAGCGCAGCAGAACCACCTTTGTCGGGATTCCACAAGCGTTCAAACTCCATAAAAACGTTATTCCAAATTTCCACCACGCCAGAGCCATCCACATTGACCAACTCGCGCCCAGCTACAGCAGCGCGTTCAGCATCGGAGCGCATATCCACGTGAATTTCAGAACAAGGACCACAAGGGCCAGTATCGCCCATTTCCCAAAAATTATCTTTTTTGTTGCCGTATAAAATCTGCTCTTTGGGTAAAAATTGCAACCAAATTTGTAGCGCTTCATCGTCAGCGGGCAAATTTTCGCGCGCATCGCCCTCAAAAACTGTAGCGTAAATTTTATCTTTGGGGATTTGATAAACTTCGGTGAGCAAAGTCCAAGACCATTCTATAGCTTCTTTTTTGAAATAATCGCCAAAAGACCAGTTGCCCAACATCTCAAACATCGTGTGGTGCGTGCCGTCCATACCCACATCTTCCAAATCGTTGTGTTTGCCAGAGACGCGCAAGCATTTTTGAGTATCAGCGATACGCGGCGCAGTTGGGGTTTGATTTCCCAAAAAGAAGTCTTTGAATTGCGCCATACCAGAGTTGATAAACATCAAAGTTGAGTCATTTTTATTGACGATGGGCGCGGCGGGGACGATTTTGTGCCCACATTGTTGAAAAAAATTTAAAAATTTTTCTCTAATTTCTTTGGCTGTAAGTGTCATTTGATTGATATAAATAGTTAAAATGCTGATTATCAACACTTTAAGAAATAAAATAAGCAGATATTTTTTTTACTAAAAAACTAAACTTAGTTTTTGGCAAAATAATCAATGAATAAAAGAATAATAAAAGAATAAAATTTGTCAAAAACAAAAAAAGCGAAATAAAATTTCTATTTTATCAAGTAGCGAAATTAATAAGCAAGTTTTTAGTTATTAAAAAAGGTAGAAAGAAAGTGATTTTTGAAAAAAAATTTGGTTAAGTCAAAACAAAATTGCTACCTTTGCGTCTATTAAGCGAGCATTTTATCAAAAAAGTTCCTCCATTTATTTTAATTATCCATTTTTTCTTAAAACGGGCGCAAAATTAAACCGATTTTTTAATAAAGAAACGATTTAAAAAATTATCTTAATAAACAGCCCTAATTTTATCAAAAACAGTATCAAAAACATGGCTTCACCAAAATTTGTTTATAATCCTAAGACACTTTCATTTGAAAAATATCAACTCACCACTGCCCAAAAAGTAAGCAAAATTGTACTTTTTACCCTTGCGATGAGTGTTTATACAAGTTTGGTAGTTTGGGTCGCGCCCAAAAACACAAGCACAGAAAAAGCACTAAATACAGAACTTAATAATTTGCGCCGTCAATTCAAGCAAGTAAATACCCAATTGGCAGAAATGAGCACTGCATTGAGCAATATACAAGAGCGCGATGCAGCCGTTTATAGACAAGTATTGGAAATGGAGCCTACAGAAGAGGCTGCTGGATTGGGCAAAAATCGCCCCGATTTCAGCAAAATGAGCGACGCTGAACTATTGGCAGCTACCACCCAACGCATCAGCCAAGTAAGACAACAAATAGCAGCTACAGCCACTTCGCAAGACGAAATTTTGGCAAAAGCACAAAATCAATCCATTGAATTGGCGGCTATGCCCTCCATTCGCCCTATCAAAGACACAGAAAAACCGCTTGAGCTAATGTCAGGTTTTGGTTATAGAATACACCCCGTTTTCAAAATCAAAAAAATGCACACGGGTATAGATTTCGGCGCGCCCACAGGCACACCTATTTATGCTACAGCTGCAGGCAAAATCGTAAAAGTAGAAAATTCAGCCACAGGTTACGGCAAGTCGGTAATTGTCAACCACGGCAACGGGTTTGAAACCCTGTATGCGCACATGTCCGTAATCGGGGTAAAAGTGGGTCAAGAAGTCAACAAAGGCGAAGTTATCGGCAAAGTGGGCAGTACAGGCACTTCTACAGCTCCTCACGTACATTATGAGGTGATTAAAAATGGCGAAAAAATCAATCCTTTGCCATTCTGCTCTGATGGGCTTTCTCCTGCCGACTACAAAAAAATGGTAGAAATTAGCAGCCAAGAGAATAAAACGATGGAAAAATAAGCTGTTTTTATGGATTTTAATTTTATAAAAGATGAACTCCAAAATATCCTTCAAGGAAAGAGCGAAGTTAGCTATGGAAAACCTATCTACACAATCGCCAACTACCTTAGAAAAAGCACTTCAACAAGTGCAACAACTCAAAATAATGAGCCAAACAAAGCAGAAGAAACAAAGAGATTAATAAGTTATATTAATCAACAACATCTTTGGAACTGCGATATTGATTTTGATGCTTTTCTATCTGCTGGTGCAGAACAAAAAGTTTTCATAAAAGACAAAAATAAAGTCTTAAAATTAAATGACTCAATTTATTATTTGTCTTGGTTAGATTATTTTAATAACTGACCTTTCGCAGTTAAAAAATTTGGTGGATTGAAAAAAATAACAGTGTGCGCTCAATAGCGTGGGGTTTTACACCCCACGCACAAAAATGGTAAAAAATGTTATATTTTCTATTTTTT
>JAAFIM010000115.1 GCA_013297745.1 Chitinophagales bacterium
AGAATAGAAAGAACATAATTCGTTTTTTATCTTATTCTAAATATAACACATACATACGTCCCCACGTTCTACGTGGGGCTACTGCTATTCAACCCCTTCGGGGTTGTCAATATAAAACCCTGAAAGGGTTCAATAATGGTTGCCCCACGCCGCCGCGTGGGGATTATAAGAATAGAAAGAATACAATTCGTTTTTTATCTTATTCTAAACATAAAACATCCATACATCCCCACGCACAACGCAGGGATTATAAGAATAGAAAAAAATAAAATTCCTTCATTTATCCTCCTTTTTCAAATTTAGTATAATCTTTTTACCCTCATCTTACCCTTTTTCTACCAATATATGAATTTGTTGCAAAACACCTTAGGGCTATTATCTAATAAAAAGGTAATAGCTATTTTTTTGCTAATTTTAGCCATCGCAGGGTATAAATATGGCTACTACAGATTACCCTTGGCTACCGTTCGCCCTTTGGAAGCTATTCCGCTCAATAGTCCGCTTATTTTTGAATGCAAATCTGCCCCAGCTACTATAGCCGCTTGGCGCAAAACAGCGTATTCTTCAGAATGGCAAGGGATTCAGTTTGTTTATAAATGGATAACTGATGCCGAATTATATAATGATATTTTCCAAAAAACCAAATCTTTTCAAAATTTTATCCCGCAAAGTACTGCCACCACAGGCGCGCAATGGGCGGGCAACAATAGCTTTGAATGGTTGTTTGTGTTTAGCGATTATCCGCACAAAATAGCTATAAATGACCTTATCAAAGAGCTGGATATTTATAAACCCAGTTCTACCGTTTTTAGGGGGACTAATGTATATAATCTTTCTATTGACCAAAATAATAAAATAGCTATAGCTCAATATCAACGCTTGCTTATTTTATCCCACAAAACCAGCTTGGTAGAAAACGCTTTGGAACAAATTAACAACATCAACAGCAACGTTACCTTCTCGCCCCAATTTAATACCGCCAAACTTAAACTTCAAGATAGCGCTTTAAACGTTTATCTCAACTTCAAAGACTTGCCTATTTTATTAAATACCCTTTCGCCCCAAATTGTCCCCCAAATAGATTTATTAAGCCAACAAATGAGCTGGTGGGGGGCTAAAATAACGCTTCAATCGGATAAAATTGTCAGCACAGGCAGCCTTTTTCCCTCAAGCAACGCTGTTTTTTGGCAAAAATTATCCCAACAATATCCCGCCAACTCCCCTACTTTATGCAAGATTTTACCCGACAATACCGCTATAGCCGCTTACGTATCGGTAGAAAAGTTTCAAAAATTCTATCACTCGCTTAATTATCCCCCCAACGAGGATTTTAATCAATACATCTTACCTTTTATCAAAGATGAACTGTTGTTTTTTATCTGTAATCCTATCTCCAACGATTTGCAGGCGGATAAATTTGTAGCCTTTCGCTGCCCAGACCGAACCATAGCAGATAAATTATTAACCGCTTATGGCAAAAAGTTTGGAGAGCTTAAAGAATTTAACCAGCAAAATTTTGTGGTCAAACAAATCGCTTCTGCCCAACTTTTACAACCTTTATTTGGTGAGATTATCAACCCGCTTCAAAACCCTTTTTATACCACTATAGACGATTTTATTATTTTTGCCAATAGCGAAGCTGGGTTGCAAAATTGGGTGGAAAAATATAATTTCAACCGCACTTTATCCCAAAATAGCCAATTTGCGCCCGCCGTGCAGATGATGCAACAAAAAGCCAACTTTGGGCTGTTTATAAACCCCTCTTATTCGCTTTCTATAGCCAAAATTTGCACCAAAGCGGACGTACATTCGTTTTTGGAAGAACAGTTTAAAAATTTAGCCCCTTTCAACCCCTTGGTTATCAACGCCAAAGGCAATTCGGGCAGCTTTGCGTCGGTTTTACACGCTTATTTTCAACCCAACGGCAACGCTAACCGCGCTAATAATAACTTGGCGAGTTTGGATAGCAACTCAACCCAACCAAAAGACAGCCTAAACAATCAAATTGATAACCCAAATGATAAAAATAATAGCCTTGTTTTGTGGCGTAGTGAGTTGCGCCACCCTATCAAAAAAACGCCCCAGTTGATAAATTTTCCCCGCGAGAATAAAAATTATATCATTGCTCAAGATACAGCCCGCAGTTTGTATTTATTAGACCAAAGTGGGGCTTTGTTATGGACTAAACAGTTTGAAAGCCAACCTTTAGGGCAAATTCAACCCTTTGACTTCTTCGCAAATGGGGATATTAAGCTGGTTTTTTGCACGGAGCGGTATGTTTATATGCTCAACAAGGACGGCAGCGTATTTAAGCAGATTACTTTAATCGCCAACTCGGTAACGGGGTTAATGGTTTTAGATTATAACAAAAATGGGTTTATTTTATTAAGTTGTGCGGACGGCAATTTGTACGGATATGATAAGAACGGACGACCGTTTACGGGTTGGAACCCCAAAAAAGGGGTGGGAAAATTGGCTACTGCCGCCCAAATTATATACGATAACAACCTGCCATATATAGCGGTACAAACCAAAACAAATAAGGTTTCTGTTTATAACTTGGACGGGCGGCAAATAGCCAGCCCTATTAATATAGAAACCCCGCAAGGCTATTTTCAAATTGACCAAAATGCGCAAAGAATCGCGGTAGGCACTTCTTCGGGCAAAATTATAGCTATTAACAACAAAGCCAAATCGTTTGCGTTGTCTCCCGCCGATAAACTGAACAAATCGCCCCAATTTATTTACGCCAACATATCAGGCGATATACGCAAAGATTATTTAAGGTATAACAACGGCTTATTGCAAGGGCATTTATACGATGATAAGAATAAGTTTGTGCCATTTTTAAACATCATTTTGGAAGAAAAACCCAGCGAATTGTTTGAAGTTGTTAGCCCTATTAACGTATTTTCTCAAATTGGGGGATTAAATAAGCCTTTGCAGCAAATATATTTATACAACAACGAGGCTAAATTAAGAGCAGGTTTCCCTTTGGCGGGTACAACCGCGTTTGTATTAGCAGATTTTTTGGGGGATAAATCCGAAACGTTGATTGTAGGGCTACGCAATTCCATAGTAGCGTATAAATTGCCCGCAGCAGATTAAAATAAATGGATAAAAAAATAACAGAACTTTGCTTTGGGTGAAGTTCTGTTATTTTTTTTATAAATGCGGGTATATTTTTTATAAAATGGTTTTATTTGCTGACAAAATAATTAGATAGACAATTAAACTGTTTTATTTTTTTTGGAAACATTAATACATTTTTTAGCAAATTATTTTGACTATTTATAAAACTGTTTATATTTTTTATAAAACTGTTTATATTAACCAACTAACTGTTTATATTATATATATGGTTATTTTTATCAAAAATAAAACCAACTCACTTGATAAATAAGCGGGTTAGTTTTTTAATAAAACTGTTTATATTTTGGGATAAGTTAAGCGGTTGCAAATATGGACTAACTTCGTATTTAACATAATACCCCCGACCTAAAATGAAACTAAAGGGATAAAAAATGAAAAAAGGGGCATTTTTGGTTGGTTTTATTCGTTTTTTTATCAAATTATTTTTTTCATAAGTTAAGTGGGAAAATTGGCTTAAAACTGCATTTTTATCGCGAGGATATTATTATGAAAAAAAAATATACTTTTTTAGCTTATTGATAAACTTGGTATAATAATTAAGATTATATTTGCGCTTTATTGATTAAACATTTGTATATATTTTTCTCTCAACCCTTTTTTAAAACAGATAAAACAATGAAAAAATTAGCATTATTGTTTTTAGGATTAAGCACAAGCTATTTTTTATCCGCACAAAACGTGGGCATAGGCACAGCCAGCCCCAACGCGTCCGCCAAATTGGATATAATAGATGCCAACAGGGGTATATTATTGCCGCGAGTAGCTTTAACCTCTACTACAGTCGCCGCGCCCATAACCAGCCCAGCCAATTGGTTGATTGTATTCAATACCAACACGATAAACGATGTAAGCGAGGGGCTTTATTATTGGAACGGAACCCGTTGGGTGCGCTTATCTACCAGCAACGATTGGACATTATTAGGCAATGCAGGTACAAATGCAAGCACTAACTTTGTGGGAACAACTGATGCTGTAGATTTTGTAACCCGTACTAATAACACAGAAAAAACGCGGGTAACTAGCGCGGGCAATTTTGGTATTGGTACTAATGCCCCAACAGCTAAATTACACGCAATAGGCGGGTTTAAATTTGATGACATTAATACAGCTGCTTCTGCGGGTGCAGGCAGTACTTTTTTTAGTGAGGGGTTAAACAATGATGGTCGTTGGCGGCTGCGATATTCTAATACAGGTCCAATTTTTAACTTTGCGGGGGTAAGAGAAGGTTTTGAAGCGTGGGGGAATGGTAGCGCAACCGTCAATATAGACAACAACGGCCATCCAGCCCCTTTATTAACCAGCACTTTAGGCGTACACGCACACACTTATTATGTGGGGCAAAGAACAGGTCCAGTTAATTGTTCTCGGTTGATTATGAGACCAGATGTAGCCGCCAATTCCGCAGCTTATAGTGCTACTGTACCCACTTATAGCTATTCATTGGAAACTATTATCACTGGTATATTACCAGCAGATGCAGCACCAGAGAGAGGCCCTCTTAAAATAGGCGCACGCACATTAAGTTTTAACACAGGACACGCCAACGGGCAAAGAACTGCCGATGCTGCCAATGTAGATGTTACCCGTATGTTTATCTCTCAAGATGGAAACGTGGGTATAGCCACCATTACCCCAGCTACGGGTTTGGACGTACAAAAAGGGACGAATACAACTTATGGAGGACAGGTTCTATTAGGCACATCTACACAAGCGGGAAGAATAGCTTTCCGTAGAGGCAACGACGGAGCAACGTCAGCAGCTATGGGTTGGAGTACATCCACTTCCGACCAAAATTTTGATATAACCGTAGGCAGTGGCGGGGGAACTTTAACCCTTAACGCAGCAGGCAATGGGGGTAATTTAAGATTTAATACTACCCCTAACTCTGGCGTGGGCGGTACTCAAGAAAGAATGCGGATTACTGACGTGGGAAATGTAGGTATAGGAACTACAGCACCTACCGTAAAATTAGATATAGTGGGTAGAGATGTGCGTATTGCTGATGCAAGCAATGAAACAAACTTGCGTATTACCAACGCTAACAGCACGGGAGGATTAGATGCTACTGCAAGCATTGTGTTTCAAAACGAAGCAAACAACTCTTGGCGTCAATATATGGGAGGTCCTAATAATGGATATTTTGGAGTACTTCCTAATGCTATGGAATGGTGGTATTATCCTAATGGTGGCGTTACTGGATGCTGTCATCAGCGTTTTGCGATAAGAGAAACAACCACTGGATATGTGCCTGTAGTAATTGACGGCACAGGGCAAATGTTTGGCAACGGTTGGGCGCAGCCTTCAGACAAAAATCTTAAAGAAAACATTAACCGCATTGATAATCCTGTAGAAAAAGTTAAACAATTGGGCGGTTATACCTACCGTTTTACCGAAGCATCGGGTTTGAACGATAACAAAACCCACGTGGGCGTATTGGCGCAGGAAGTAGAAGCCGTATTGCCCCAAGCCATTAGCCAATTCCCCGATAAAGATTTTAAAGCGGTGGATTACGACGCGATAACTCCCCTATTGATTGAGGCGATAAAAGCCCAACAAGCACAAATAGAACAGTTGCAAAAAGAGATAGAACAGCTTAAAAAGAAATAATTAGGGCAAAAAATAAACCGCTTGCAGTGTGATGCTGTAGGCGGTTTGTTTTTGGGGAAAAGATAGCAATTTTAAAATAAAAAAACCCACCTTGAGGGCGAGTTTATACGATAGAAAATGAAAATTTATAATTAATCGCGGCGGTCAGGGTATATTTCCAACGCTTTTTCCAAACAATCCATAGCACGGTTTAGGTCGTCCGTGTTCAGCACATAAGCCATTCTTACCTCTTGTTTGCCCAAACCTTCGGTAGCGTAAAAGCCTGTAGCGGGTGCGAGCATCAGCGTTTCGTTATTGTGAGAAAAAGACTCCAGCAACCATTGAGCGAATTTATCCGAATCATCTATAGGCAAATGCACCAGCATATAAAACGCACCTTCGGGGTTGGGGCATATAACCCCTTTCATAGCAGACAAGCGGCTCATCAACAATTGGCGGCGGGTATCGTATTCAGCCTTAACCTGTGCAAAATAATCGGCGGGCGTATCGCATAAAGCCTCGCAAAGTATTTGGGTAACAGAAGAAGGGCTAAGTCTGGCTTGGGCTAATTTCATAGCAGCAGAATATAAGTTCGCATTTTTGGTCATAAACACCCCAATACGCGCACCGCAGGCGGAATAACGTTTAGATACAGAGTCTAAAACTATAGCGTGGTCGTTAATCCCCTCCAATTCGAATATAGAAACGTGGCGCGCCTCCCCATAGCAAAAATCTCTATACACTTCATCCGCAATTAGGTACAAATCGTGTTTCTTAACCAAGGCAGCCAATGCTTCCAACTCTTGTCGCGAGTATAGATAACCTGTGGGATTGCCAGGATTACATATCATAATGGCTTTTGTACGCGGCGTAATAACCTTTTCAAACGCCTCTATAGCAGGCAAGGCAAAATTTTGATGAATAGTAGAACCTACAGTCTTAATTTTGACATCCAAAGAGATAGCAAAGCCGTTGTAATTGGCATAAAAAGGTTCTGGGATGATAATCTCGTCCCCTGCATCGGCGCAAGCCATCACCGCAAAGAGTAAAGCTTCAGAGCCACCATTGGTAACGATAATCTGATTGGGGTTAATCCCAAACCCGTACTTGGAATAAAAAGTGGATAACTTTTGACGGTATGATTCAGTACCAGCCGAATGGGTATATTCTATAACCTCCATTGGGGTAGTCTGTAGTTTTTGGATAGCGGCGGCTGGAGTTTTAATATCGGGCTGGCCTATATTTAGGTGGTGGATTTTAACCCCGCGTTGTTTGGCAGCATCGGCGAATGGAACTAATTTT
>JAAFIM010000116.1 GCA_013297745.1 Chitinophagales bacterium
AGCGTAACTCCAGTAATACAATTTTAAAAAAAATTAGAATGGATAACCTATACCCAATACATAATTGCTATTTTTAAACGGCTTAAATAATCTATCAAATTGCGGTCTATTCCAATACTGCATTCGCCCATTGGCTTGCAAACCATAGCCGCTAGGGTTGTATACTTGTACGCCATAATCCAATCGGATAACAAAAAAGCTAAAATCCAACCTAAGCCCAAAACCTGTGCCTATAGCGGTTTCTTTCCAAAAATCTTTGCTAATTACCCCAGTAGGTCGGATGCCAAAAGGAGGATAAACATTATTGTTGTTGTTGGTAGCATCTGGCCGCCACAACCACACATTGCCCATATCCACAAAAACAGCCCCTGCTATCCAAGATATAAATTTAAACCGATATTCTATATTCCACTCTAAGCGAATGTCTCCCAACTGAAAGGCTATACCTGTGGTAGGTTGTACTCTCCCAGGACCTATTTGTCTTAAAGTCCAAGCGCGCATACTGCTGGGACCACCCAAGAAAAAACGGCGGGGAAAGGGCGAACCTGTATTGTAAGAGTTGCCAAAGGGTAAAACGCCCCCAATCATTAGACGCAGTACTAAAGATTTTTGTCTGCTGATATAAATAGAATGGCGCAAATCTGTATCTATTTTTACAAATTGGCTGTAATCCACATTCAAAAAACGTAAAGAACTGTTGGGTTGAACGATTTTGTTGAGACCGTACAATAAATTGCCTGACGATTCTGCGTAGAGTTTCAAAAACCAACTGTTGCCTATTTTTTTGTCTGGAGTATTGTAAGTATACGATAAATCTGTGCTGGGGATGACAAACCGAGATTGTAGCGAAGCCAACAAAGCGGGATTGCTGCTGCTTAATTTATCCTCATAGTTTTGGGAGAGATTAGGCTCAAAATTAATGTTCAATTGCATAGGATTCCATATAAATTGATGTCTTATATTTTCTTTGAGTTGCCATTCGTAGCTAAACAATTTTATATATACAGAACTTATACGCAAATCTATCCCTTGCCGTAGATACCTATAACCGATAGCAAAGCGGGTTTTGGCATTGAGCATTTTTCTTGACAAAAATTTAGGACCTGCAAAACGGGGTAAAAACAAACTATTTTCAAAATTAATATCCAACAAACTGATGTATCTATCCAAAAAACTTTGCTCATCTATAGGTGTTACGCTTTGGGTGGTGTCGGCTCTAAACCTAAAAACGCCCCCTATTTGCAGTTGGGTAGCAAATACTTCCGCACCTCTAAATAAATTTCTATTCCTGTAGGTGATGTTGGTGGCTGCGCCTAAATTTTGGCTAAACGTATTGAATGTATTAATCTCCGCATCCGAACCCAACACCTGTTTTTTGGCTGGTTTCATTTCTATCACACAATCCAGCAGATTAGGTTGGCCTGCTACAGGCTTATATTGTATGTTGGGCAGTTCAAACACTTCTATTTCGCCCAGATTGCGTATGGTTTGTTTATAATTATTGATGCTGTATAATTGCCCTGAGCGAATAGCGACCTGTTCGGATAATAATTTCTCCCTCAACATACTTTTTGCCCCTTTTTTACGCAAAATTAACTGTATTAAATTCATCGTATCGTTGCGCTGTTTCCACACCATAGCTTCATCATATTTGTTGGTGTATATATAAGCTGTATCTCTTTTTACATACCGCCTTTCGTGGGGTTTCAAATCGCTTTCTTCTGCTACTATAGGGCTTACGTACACGTTTCTTATCGTATAAAAAGGGTGCATAACCATTGTATCGCTGTACGGCAATACATTGACATAGACGACCACCCGCGGTTCGCCTTGTTCCAACCTTTGCAAAATTTTCCTTTTTTCTGGGCTATATTTTCGCGCATTGACTGTGTCGGCTTGAAATTGAAAATAAGCCCAGCTAAATTTTTCATAACCTTGGTTTCTTATCGCTGCGGATAATCGCTCTTTTTCGGCATTAAATAACAAAATATCCAGAGGTTCATTTTTTTTAAGGTTGCTATTGCTCGCTTCTTGGTTTAATATCCTTTGTATATTGCTGTCTTTGCTGTAAAAATAGGTCGTATCAATCAAAGTTCTGGCTTGGGTTTGTACCAAATAACTCACAGTTACGGATTTTTTTCTTTTGTTGGGTTTAATTTCTGCGCTTACTGTAGCATTAAAATAACCTTTGTGATTGAGTTGATTGCGTATAGAATTTACCGTCGTGTTCATCAACGCTGTATCCAATATCACAGGTTTTTCGCTCATTTTGCCAGCCACGCGCCAAAGCCAGTTTTTTTCGTTGGTTGTAGGTCTTGGCGGCTTACCTTTTTTGCTGCGGCGGCGGTTGATTTTATACATTTGTTTGTATATCCAAAGCTTATATCTTACAGAAGATAATACAGAAAAACTACTATTTAATTTTTGTTGGAAAGTGCTTTCCAATTCATAGATTATCAAATCCAAATCTTCTTGTATTTTGTACGCTTGCTTTTCCATTTTTATCTCTTGCCCTGTGAGTAGGTATTCGCCTTCTTTCAAATACGCCCGCCTGTTGCAATTGCTCAAACAAAAACTAAGGGCTAAAAGTCCGATTATCCATAAATTGGAAAGATAGTTTTGTTTATATTTTAATTTTTTTTTCATCATAAAATAACTTAATTGATTTTTAGGCTGCAAAAATAGCTACCTTTGCCCGATTTTTCACACTAATTTTTTAATAATTATAATTTTTTATAAAAAAACATTCCCAACTAACAACTAACAACTAACAATTAAGAATTATGCTTTCTAAAAATACTATCTCTTTTGTAGCCGCTCTCCAGCAGAAAAAATTCCGCAATTTACACCAACTTTTTGTCGTAGAAGGGGAGAAGATGGTGGGGGAATTATTGACTTACTCGCCCCATTTATTGGCTAATTTGTACGTTTTGGACACTTGGGTAGCGCGCAATACGGTGTTTTTCAACCGTTTTTATAACCAAATTACCCCCGTGAGTGGGAAAGATTTGGAGCGAATTAGCGGCTTGCACACGCCCAACGAGGTTTTGGCTACAGTCAATTTGCCCGCTCAAGCGACTTTACCTACAGCCGAAAGTTTGCAGAATAGTTTGAGTTTAGCCCTTTACAACCTCCAAGACCCTGGCAATATGGGTACAATTTTGCGCTTGGCGGATTGGTTTGGGGTCAAACACGTTTTTTGTTCGCCCGACACTGTGGATATTTACAACCCCAAAGTGGTGCAAGCGACAATGGGCAGCCTTTTCCGCGTACAGGTGTATTATACCGACATTCAAAACTTTATCCAAACTTATCCCCTCAATTTTTGCGCCACAACCCCCAACGCACAAAATATGTGGGAGTTCAAACCCGCCGAATTGCGCCAAAAAGGGGCTGTTTTATTGATTGGTAACGAATCTGCTGGGCTGCCCGCTGATTTGCAAAAATTATGCCAATATAACGTAACCATTCCCCGCCTCGGACAAGCCGAATCGCTTAACGCCGCCGTAGCTACAGGTATTTTAACCTCATTTTTTAGTTGTTAGTGAGTAAAAATAATAATTTATTTGCGATTAAAAACGTGCATCTATGCAACGATGCTTTTAATTTTTTTTCTTATAAACCCCGTGTTTCACACGGGGCAATTGCCGTTCAACCCCTTCGGGGTTGGCAAAATAAAACCCCAACGGGGTTTAACAGAAATAGCCCCGCGTTACGACGCGGGGACAATAAGCGAATAAAAGTAAGTTTTTTAACCACAACTAACCATTATTTATGTCCAACTATAAAATAATCCAACTCCTTTGTTCTTCCACCCCCGAAAATATAGAACTTGCCGAACAAATTTGTATTTCGCAGTCTTGGGATATTTTGGAGATTATAAAACAATATGGGTATAATGATTTGGGTATCCGCAAGCCTGATGATTTTTTACAAGAATGGGTCTATTGTATTAACAAAAATATAACGGCTTTGCCCGCTCTTTTGCCTTTTTCTATAATAGAATTGAAATGTTATAATAACAAACTGACGCATTTACCTGTGTTGCCGCCTAATTTGATAGAATTAGATTGTACTGATAACCAACTGACCTATTTGCCTGTATTGCCCCCATATTTGAAATTTTTATACTGTAGTGGTAATTAAATAACCCAACTGCCTGAGGATTTACCCATTAATTTGGAACGTTTATATTGTAATAAAAATAAACTAACTGCGCTGCCTAATTATCTACCTAAAACTTTAACCCGCTTACATTGTGATAAAAATCAACTAATTGAGCTTCCTGACTTTTCACCTAATGGTTTAGCTTTTATTGAGTTACATTGTAATGATAATCAGCTTACAAAATTACCTAAGCATTTGCCCCCTAATTTAATAAATTTATATTGTGAAAATAACCAAATCGCCGAGTTGCCCCAACATTTGCCTGATACGTTAAGCGTTTTGTGGTTTGGCAACAATCAAATAAAAACCTTTTCTTACCCTTTGCCCCCAAAATTAGAACAATTACATTGCAATGCAAATCAATTAACCCAATTACCAGAACAATTGCCTGCAACTTTAACCAAGTTAAATTTTAATAAAAACCAAATTAGCCAATTTCCCGCCGAATTTCCCCAAAATTTAGAATCTATATCTTTTTGGAATAACCCTATAACAGCACTTCCCGATAATTTTCCAAAAAGTCTTATTTCGCTCACTTGTGGCGCTAACAAATTCCCCCAATTTCCTACTAATCTTCCCGCGCAACTACAAAATTTGTCTTATCTTTGGGATAAAACCCTTACCGTTTTGCCTGCTGAACATTTACCAGCTTCACTAAAAACACTAAATTTAAACAGTTGCGGACTAACCTTTTTATCCGATAATTTACCCGCTGGGCTAACAGATTTAAACTGTAGAAATAATCAACTGACCACTTTGCCCGATACTTTGCCCTCAAATATATCCCATTTAAAATGTGAAAATAATCAACTAACTATTTTACCCGAAACTTTGCCTAATAGGCTTTTTATACTGTCTTGTTATAATAATCAACTAACCGCTTTGCCTGCTTGTTTTCCCGCCCGACTAAATTTTTTATATGCCAATAACAACCAACTAACTTCTTTACCCGAAACTTTACCCGATGAGCTAAATGAACTTTATTGTCAAAACAATAAAATTACGCACTTACCCAATCGCTTACCCCCAAATTTGCACCTGTTAGATTGTTCCAATAACAAATTGAGCCAACTCAATACCACTTTTCCTGAAGGTTTGGGGCGCTTATTATTTAATAGCAACCAAATTAGTTCTTTTACAGCAGATAGCGATAATGTTTTATCTTGTTGTTATATTAGCCTTGATAATAACCCCCTCACCCACGCCGATATGGATAAATTAGCGATATATGACACCGTTTATGCTCAAAATTGCCCCATTGATTTATCCCCTTTATCTAAATATAATTTTTTAGAGACGGAAAAAGGCGTTTGGAAAAAAATACAATCCACAGATGACGAACTATAAAATAATCCAACTCCTTTGCTCTTCCACCCCCGAAAATATAGAACTTGCCGAACAAATTTGCATTTCGCAGTCTTGGGATACCCAATTTATACTAAAAGAGTATGGATATGATAAAATAGGCTTCGCACAATTTGCCGATTTTTTGACCACAGAGTTAGAAATTTGGGAAAAAAACCTGTATGAGCTACCCGATTTATTGCCTAATGTGGTAGTGTTAGATTGTGGCGGGAATAAATTAACCGATTTGCCCGATAATTTGCCTCATACTATAGAAACATTAAACTGCACCCGCAATTTAATACTCGCTTTACCCGATAATTTACCCGCCAATTTGATAGAATTATCCTGTGGAAAAAACCGATTGACTGCTTTACCCGACAACTTACCCGCTAACTTAGAATCTATACAATGTTATGAGAATAAAATACTTGCTTTGCCCGAAAATTTGCCCTCAACTTTAGAAGATTTACTTTGCGACCAAAACCGAATACTTGTTTTGCCCAACAACTTGCCCACATCATTGAGTCGTATTCGCGCCAACCATAACCGATTAACGGCTTTGCCCAACACATTACCCACCGAATTAAGCAATTTAGACTGTAGCCATAATCAAATAAGCGTTTTACCCGATAATTTGCCCGCCAATTTGTCTTTATTGATTTGTAATAATAATAAATTAACCGCTTTGCCCGAAAATTTGCCCGATAAATTATCCGTTTTGCATTGCCATTATAATAAAATAAGCGCATTATCCGATAATTTACCCGCTCAACTGCGTTATTTAAGCTGTGGTAATAATCAATTAACCGCCTTGCCTGATAATTTATCCAACTTGATAGGATTATACTGCGAAAATAACCAATTAACCACCTTGCCCCCTTTATCGTCCCAGTTGCAAGAATTGCGTTGTCATAACAACCCTTTTCTTCAAATACCTGCAACTTTACCCGATACTTTGCGTAAAATACAAGCCGATTTTCCCGCCGATTATCTAATCAAACAGGGCTTTGAGAAAAAAGATAGCAAGTATTGGTATAAAAAATGCTAAAATTTTGTAAAATCACCACTCACTTCCCACCACTCACTTTCCCACTACCCACCACTCACTTTCTCGCCACTCACCAAACCGACCATATTAGCAACCTGACCGACCATATTAGCAACCCCACCGTCCATATGAGCAACCCCACCGTCCATATGAGCAACCCCACCGTCCATATGAGCAACCCCACCGTCCATATGAGCAACCC
>JAAFIM010000117.1 GCA_013297745.1 Chitinophagales bacterium
GCGTAACTACACTAATCCGTTGAGTTTCTACACTGTTTGAAGTGAGACGGAGCGCAGCGGAGCGAACAAGTTTGTAGAAACAAGGCGTTTTTGGTACTTTTTGCGCCTGCAAAAAGTACGAAGAAAAAAATTTTTTAGGCGTAAGCCGTTAGAAAAAAATTTCAAAACACAAGTTTTTACTGAAGCGTAAAAATTACTTCCATTTTGTTCAGTTACTTAATAGTTTTTTGTAGCCATCCATAATCTAACCGACCTTCCAAAAAATAAAAACTTTTGGAAGGTTTTTTTTAAAATAAAATATGAAACAGTTATTTTTTATAGCTTTGCTATTTGCTTTTGTCAGCAACACAAACCAAGCGCAAATTATCCCCAAAGTTCAACCCAACAATCAAACTGCTAATACCACCCAAGATGTTATCTATTTAAAAGATAGTTCTATCATCAAAGGGCAAATTATAGAAACAACCCCCGAAAGGGTAAAAATTGAATTATTAGGTGGTTCTGTGTTGGTTTATAGTATGAGCCAAATTGTGGTGATAAAAAAAGAAACCCTAAATTCCAACCCAATAAATCCAGCCTATATAGAAAAAAAATATCATCGCCGCGACACGGGCGTTTATCACCACATACAAACCAAACTTAATATAGGAAGCCGCAATTTTGGGCTAAGTGCTGGACTGGGTATAAGTTATACCTGCGGATATTTTCTCAATAAATATGTAGGATTGGGATTGACTGCAGGGGTAGAACGCATAGCTGGCTATAGATTTATACCTGTAGTATTAGATTTTAGAGGATATTTATCCGACAACAAAACCCGTTTTTATTATAATTTAGGTTTGGGTTATGGTTTTGCCCGCTCAGATTACAGCCGCAACATTTATTTTTCACCAGAGGATATATTAGATGCTAAAGGGGGGTTTTATGCCAATCCAGCTATTGGGGTTCAGTTTGCTTCGTACAACAAACACCACTTCAGCCTTGATTTGGGTTATAGTATCAACCAAGCCCAATTTACTTTGCAACAGAATTATCCCGATTGGCAAACAGGGCAATTGCCTGCACCTTACACGGAAAAAAATATATTCTATCGCTGGGTATTGCGCGCAGGTTGGACATTCTAACCATTTTATATTTCAAAAGCCTCTAACTGTAGTAGTTAGAGGCTTTTATTATGCGCAAAGCTAACAGTGAAGTATATATTAGCCTTTATGCAACTCTAAAAAGGCAGCCCCTAAATTATCTATCAAATCGCCAGAAATCAAAGCTTCTTGGCTTAATTTTTTAGCGGCTATATCCCCAGCCAAACCGTGCAAATATACCCCCATTATACAAGTTTCTAATGGCGTATAACCTTGAGCTAACAAAGAAGCCAATATACCAGTCAATACATCCCCGCTACCAGCAGTACCCATACCGGGATTGCCTGTGCTATTGAAATAACAAAGCCCTTCAGGAGTAGCTGTGCAAGTATTGGCTCCTTTCAAAATAATAAATATACCCAACTCTTTAGCTTTGCTGCGCTGCAATTCGTTGCGCTCAAAACTATGGGTTGTGCTGCCAAACAAACGCTCAAATTCTTTGGGGTGAGGGGTCAAAATGCTATTTTTGGGTATTAATTCCAACCAATCTGGGCTTTGGCTTAATATATTCAGCGCATCAGCATCAATAATAGCTGGAGTATTCAAATTTTTCAACACATAACATAAAGCATTACGGGTTTTATTTTTGGTACTCAATCCACAACCCAAAGCTACAGTCGTATATTTCTGCAATTCATAAATACGGGTAAAAATATGCTCATCGTCATCCAGCGAAACCATAGCTTCAGGCACAGTGGTTTGCATAATATCGTGTCCGCAGTTGGGTATGTGCGCGGTTACCAATCCAGCCCCCGCTCTCAAACAAGCTTTTGTAGCCAATACAGCAGCACCCATTTTGCCGTGGCTGCCCACTATCAACAAAGCGTGACCAAAAACCCCCTTGTGAGCAAATTTATCCCTTTTTTTGAAAAATCGTTGCACGGATATATTCACCACATAGCGATTTAATGTTTCTACCTCCTGAAGATATTTGGCAGACAAACCTATATCACCAAATTCAAACTCGCCCACATAATGATAATTTTCAGGAAATAACAAAGCTAACTTAGGCAATTGAAAACAATAGGTGTAATTAGCTTCCACTGCTACCCCCAAAGTAGGCACATCGGCAAAAACACCTGTGGGAATATCTATAGCCACCACCAAATTACCACACTCGTTGATATGTTTGGCTATTTCTTGTAGCTCATCGGATAATTCGCGGGTCAATCCTGCCCCCAACATAGCGTCTATAATCAACTCTTTTTCATCAAAAATGGGCAATTCGTCCGCAGAATTGATGCGAGAAATTTGCACTTTATGCTGTTGGACTAACCTTTGATAATTAATTTTAAACTCTTCAGTTTCTGTGCCTGCGCAATTGATAACAAAAACTTGCACTTCGTAACCTTGCGCTGACAACATACGCGCTACTGCCAAACCATCCCCGCCATTATTGCCCAAACCACAAAGCAAGCTAATATATTTATAATCAGAAGCCTTAAATTTATTGATAAACCAATTTGTAAAACATTGACTTGCACGCTCCATCAAATCAATATACGTTATTGGCTCATTCGCTACTGTGTAAGCATCAGCAGCTTTCATCTGTTCGTTGGATAAAATTTTCATAATAACACTTTTAAAAAAAATAACATACATACCACTCCCCACCTCTCACCTCTACCTACTACATTCTTTTACAAAATCAACAAAAAGCGGATGCGGGTTTTCCACCGTGCTTTTATACTCTGGATGAAATTGAACCCCTACAAACCAACGATGGCTGGGAATTTCTACTATCTCCACCAAATTATTTTGAGGATTTACACCCGCCGCTATCATCCCCGCTGTGTCTAAAGGCTGCACAAAATCTGGGTTTAGTTCGTATCTATGGCGATGGCGTTCGCTGATGTGTTTTCTTTGGTTATAAATAGCAAAGCTGCGGCTATTGGGGTTAAGTTCGCAATCAAAAGCCCCCAAGCGCATCGTTCCCCCCTTTTGGCGGATATGTTGTTGTTCCTCCATCATTTTAATCACGGGATAAGCCGTATCTGCGCTCATTTCGGTAGAAGCAGCACCCGATAGGTTTAATACGTTGCGGGCAAATTCTACCACAGCGCATTGCATTCCCAAACAAATCCCCAAAAAGGGCAAATGCTCTTCCCTTGCGTATTGTATAGCGATAATTTTACCCTCTATACCCCGCTCTCCAAAACCGGGCGCAACGATAATCCCCGCCACTTCAGACAGAGTTTGAGATACGTTTTCTTTGGTAATAGAAGCAGATTGTATGGGGATAATTCTAACCTTAACTTCGTTGGTTGCGCCCGCGTGGGTCAAAGCCTCAAGGATGGATTTATAAGCATCTTGCAACTCAATATATTTTCCCACCAAGCCAATTTTAATCTCTTGTAAAGGGTTTTTTAACCTGCCCAAAAATGATTTCCAACGGGTCAAATCTGGTTCTTGTCTATCCACCAAGCGCAACTTGCCGATGATGTTAGTATCCAATTTTTCCTTGAGCATCAATAAAGGCACATCGTAAATACTATCTGCGTCGCGAGCTTCTATCACCGATTGAGCATCCAAATTGCAGAACAAACCCAATTTTCGGCGAATACTGCTGTCCAAACTGTGTTCGGTTCTACAAACCAATATATCGGGCTGGATGCCAAATCCCAACAACTCTTTTACCGAATGTTGGGTGGGTTTGGTTTTCAACTCTTTGGCTGCCGAAAGGTAAGGGATTAAAGTCAAATGCAAAACAATACAATTATCTTTTCCCATCTCCCAACGCAGTTGGCGTATCGCTTCAATATAAGGCAAGGATTCAATATCGCCCACAGTGCCGCCTATTTCAGTGATGACAATATCGTGCCCAGCGTCCAAACTTTTGATATAATTTTTAATCTCGTCGGTGATATGGGGAACGACCTGCACCGTTTTGCCCAAATATGCACCCTCTCGCTCTTTTTGGATAACGTGCTGATAAATGCGCCCTGTGGTGATGTTGTTGGCTTGGCTGGTTTTGATATTGAGAAAACGCTCGTAATGCCCCAAATCCAAGTCCGTTTCTGCCCCGTCTTCGGTTACATAACATTCGCCGTGTTCGTAAGGATTGAGCGTGCCTGGGTCTATATTAATATAAGGGTCTAATTTTTGTATCGTAACCGCAAAACCCCGCGCCTGCAACAGTTTGGCCACCGAAGCGGCAATAATCCCCTTGCCCAAAGATGAGCTTACTCCCCCCGTAACGAAAATATACTTGGCCATAATGAAATCAAATTTAGCTAATTTGGGCGCAAAAGTAGCTCAAATTTTTATTTTTTTGATAGTTTGTATAAAAAAAACCGCTTTTAATCTATATTATTTATCCATTTTATAAATAGCTGCTACCTTTGCGGTATCGGTTGAAAACGATATGCTAATTTTTAAAAAAAATTTATAAACTTTTTATTGTATTATTCAAAATGTTTAAATTTATCCAAACCTGTATATTTTTAGCTGGCTTAACCACAGCAAGTTATGCGCAAAATATGCCCAAACCCAGCAATACGTACAAAGTCAATCTCAATAATGTCAAAAACGACAAATTGACCGTTGAGTTTTATCCTACCACTCAAACTGCCAAAACCGCTTCTTTTGCCCTGCCGCGTATGGTGCCTGGCACTTACGCTGTTTATGATTTTTCTCGCTTCGCTACCAACGTGCAAGCCTTCAACAGCAAGGGAAAAACGTTGAAAGTAACCCGCAGTAAAGATGGCCAATCTTGGGAGATAAAAAAAGCGCACAAATTGCATAAAATTAGCTACGAAATAGAAGATACTTGGGATACAGACAAATCCAATGTGATTTTTGAACCAGCAGGTACTAATTTTGACCCAGCCAATAATGTGTTTGTACTCAATACGCACGGGGTTTTTGGTTATCTGAAAGGACGCGAAAAGGAAAAAATTAGCTTAGAAATCAATCATCCAGCCAATTTATACGGTTCTACTTCTCTTGATAAGATGCCTATCAATGCGCAAAATGATAATTTTAAGGCAGACAATTATTATGATTTGATAGATGCGCCGATTATGTACGCTGCGCCCGATACGGTAAGTTTCAAAGTAGGCTATAGCAATATAGTTATACATACTTATTCTCCTACAGGTGCGATAAAATCTGCTGATTTATTGAATGATATTCAACCCATTATACAAAAACAAGCACAGTATTTGGGGGATATTTTACCTGTGGATAGATACGTTTTTATCTTATTTTTGAATAAAGAAGGGGAAAGCTTTTTATCTGGTGCTGCTGGTGCGTTGGAACACGGACGTAGTTCTTTTTATGCACTTTTTGAGGGCAAACCTTCTGCTATAGCTGGTATGGTGAGGGATGTGGCTGCGCACGAATTTTTTCACATTATCACCCCTTTGTTTATACATTCCGAAGAGATTGGCAATTTTGATTTTGCCAACCCCAAAATGTCCAAACACCTTTGGTTGTATGAAGGTTATACAGAATTTTGCGCCCAACATATGCAAACCAAACAAGGCTTGCGCACTAAAGAAGAATTTTTAGCCGCTATGGGGGACAAATTGCGCAGTTCTAAATCTTTTAACGACGATATTTCTTTTACTGATTTGTCTTTGGGGGCTTTGGATAAGTATAAATCTCAATATGGGAATGTTTATCAAAAAGGGGCTTTATTGTCTATGGCTTTTGAATTATATTTGCTACAAAACGCTGATGGCAAGTATAATATGCAAGAGTTGATGAAAGGTTTGGGTGAACAATATGGCAAAGATGTTTCTTTTAAAGATGATGAATTATTTGATAAAATAAATTTTCTTTGCCGTGAATCTGGTTATTTCAAAACTGATTTTTCCGCCAAAACTTGGTTGGAAACGTATATCGGAGGGAATAAAAAAATAGATTATGCCACAGCTTTAGCCCCTTTTGGTATTGTGTATGAAAAAGAAGCCAAAGTGAAAGAAATATCCAAATTTGGTATAGCCGATTTGCAAAATGGGTTGGATTTTGATTATAAAAAAATGTTGCTTAAAATAAAATCTAATGTTGCTTTGGATGAATTTGGTAGCAAAGACTTGGGCTTGCAAGAGGGCGATTTATTAACGTCTTGGAACGGTAAAGAATTAAATGCTAAAACGGTAAATACTGTACTTGGCGCACACGACGGAGCGGCTAGAAAAGGGGATAAATTGACTATTGGTATTTTGAGAAAAGATGCAAATGGCGAGTATATAATAAAAGAATTGTCGGCTACTATCCGCGAAGTAGAGACTTTGAAACCTCACGTGTTTAATTTGATGCCCAACCCTACGGCTGAACAATTAAAATTACAAAAAGCGTTTTTGGGAGAATAGTTTTTATAAAAAAAACCTCTTGCTGTAGTAGCAGGAGGTTTTTTTTATTTAGAGTTAACCCTCCCCGTCCCTCCCTCAAAGAGGGAGGGGGACTTGCGGAAAATTTTTGGCTTTGCGTGGTTTGATTGTTGTAGTGTGTTAACCCTCCCCGTCCCTTTCGCTTACGCGCAACTTCGTTTCTCAAAGAGGGAGGGGGACTTGCGGAAAATTTTTGGCTTTGCAAACGTTTGGGATGGCTTTGCAAAGGTTTGGGATGGCTTTGCAAAGGTTTAT
>JAAFIM010000118.1 GCA_013297745.1 Chitinophagales bacterium
TATGGCGAAACGAACTCAACAAATAGTCACTGTAAATGTCTAATAACTCTGGATTTTTCATAGTTTTTTTATACTGTTATTTTTTTTTATTTTCCTAATTTTTATACTGCGAAAGGTCAGTTATTATACTGAATTTAAAAAGTAAGTGTATAATAAAACGTGCCGCGCGGAGCGCGTAACTACACCAATCCGTTGAGTTTCTATACTGTCTGAAGTGAGACGGAGCGCAGCTTTAGCAAGCGGAGCGAACAAGTTTATAGAAACAAGGCGTTTTTGGTACTTTTTGCGCCTGCAAAAAGTACGAAGAAAAAAATTTTTTAGGCGTAAGCCGTTAAAAAAAATTCAAAGCACAAGTTTTTGTAACTAATCTCTTTAATAATTTACGCTATTATTGCACACTTACTTTTTCAAATTAGTATTATATCAAAAAAGTCCCTAACCACTAATAACTAATCACTAACCACTAATAACTAATCACTATTTTCTTGCATTATATTCCATCCAAGTGGTTTTATCAATACCCGCGCTGCGATTGACTTCGCGTTCATAAATTAGTCTGCCTTGAGGGTTGTAACGGGTTTCTGTGTAGCCAATTTTTTTCTTTTTATTATTGAAAGAGGTAGAAACGGATTTTTTGAGCGCGCCCGATTTATAAAAAGTGTTCTCACGGCGGCGATAAGGGGAAACATCGCTATAATTTTGCTCTGGGTATAATTTGCTAATCGTGCGCGCTATCCGCCCCAAATTGTCATAATAAAAAAACTCCTCTTCAGTAATCAACCGTTTATTGTTGCGGTGGGTAGCTTTTAGCAAAACGCTGTCTAAGTAGAAAAATTCTATCTCCTGTTGTATCTCGTCTTTGGCGTTGAAAGTTACGATTTTATCCAAAAGTTGATTTTTATA
Organism: Chitinophagales bacterium; assembly: GCA_013297745.1. GTDB lineage: Bacteria > Bacteroidota > Bacteroidia > Chitinophagales > Saprospiraceae > JAAFIM01. The sequence continues at coordinate 904 of JAAFIM010000118.1, forward strand.
AATTAGCGTATCGCGCTTGTATTTGCCCAAATAATTGAGGTGCAAAGCCTCTAATCGCTGAAGTTGGTCGTATCGGTAAAAAATCGTATCGCGGCTGTCGTTATCGCCCCAAGTCCAAAATTCGGATAAGCGTTGATTAAGAGGGTTGTATAAATAAATTACGCTATCAATAGCCCCATTTTTTTGCTGAAAAACGCCCTTTTCCGTCCCCTTTTGCGGGTAAAAATGAATAACTTTGGCTTGCATTTCGGCTTCTGTGTCGTAAAACAGGTGCAAAGCGGGGCGGCCAATTTCGTCGTATTCTTCCCGCGAAGCCATAAATCGCTTTTTATACAAAGCGTCTTTTGACCTATCCAGCGTATAAACCTCTTTCAGTACCAACTCGCTGCTGTCTTGAGCGTAAATTTGGATATTGAGATAATCAAAAATATAATCTTGAGAAGATTGGGGTTTAATCAGCGTACAGATAAATAATTGAAAGAAAAAAAACCAAAAAATGCGCATTTTTTACCTATTGTTTTGAAAACAGGGGCAAATTTAGCACATTTTTTGGTTTTTAACATTATTAGCCCGCTCTTATTTGGGCTGCTTTTGGAGTTTGAGCTGTTCTACTATTTTTTTCCCTATGGCTTTTGAGCTGAATGGGTTTTGTCCAGTGATTAAATTCTTATCCACAACCACTTTGGAAGTCATCGGGATGAAAGCTTTGGAGTAATTGCCGCCGCGTGATTTGATGATTTGTTCCAAATTGAACGGTACGTGTTGGGTTCTGCGCGCCAAAATCTCTTCAATCCAAGCAAATCCAGTCAGATTTTTACCCTTGATTAGATAATTGCCATCGCTCAACTTCGCATCTACCAACCCGCAAACTCCGTGGCAAACGGCAGCTACAATTTTACCCTTTTCATAAAATTTTTGGATTAAAGCGTTAAGTGGTTCGTTCCCTACAAAATCGTACATAGTGCCGTGTCCGCCAGCCAAATAAATCGCGTCGTATAGATTTTCATCCACTTGTGCTAAAATTTGGCTGCTGTGTAAATTTTGGTTAAAAATTTTATCTTGTAGATATTTTTTGGTGGTTTTATCCAACACAAAAAACTTCAAACATTCGGGGTCTATGGGAATAATTCCCCCCTGCGGGCTGGCAAAATCTACAGCAATGTGATTATTTAAACATTCTTCGTACAAATGGGTAACTTCACTCAGCCACAAACCCGTCTCGAGCGGATGGTTTTGGTATTTATTGGTGCTGGTTACGATAATAAGAATTTTCATAATTTAGACGCTAAATTGTTGGAAATGGTGGTGGCAATGTATCATTATCAATTTCCCCCATTCTTGGCGGCTCATTTTGCCGAAATAGGTGTGTTTTGCCCAATCGCTATCGGTTTTGGTATGGTAAGCTTTTGTTAAAATTTCTCTGAGTTGATGTTTTTCAGTTTCAAAATCAAAATCATCGCCAACAGCCAAAGTTTTAGCCGTTTTGGTAGCGATAGGAAACTTTTGCAACACGTTCAAAATCAAAATTTTAACAAAATTTCTACTCAAAAAACTGCTTTGGTCTGCCAATTGGTAATAACCCAACCCACTACCTATAGCCAAATTGAGATGATGCAACATCTGGCTTGCGGTCATTTGTCCCCATTTTCGGGTTGCGTTTATTGTGAGCGCGTCAAGTCGCCCAAGTAGCTGTTGATAATTGTCGGCATCAAAATAATTGACACTTTTTACTTTCTGATAGCTCATTTTGCGAGGGATTAATGCGCTTTATCTTGAATTTTGCGGGTGGTTTTGACCACAACAGAACGGGGTAAAAATCGCACCGAGTTGGCCAAAATCCAGTTCATTGTGCCGTGAATGGCTACAGTTTTCCCCTTCATCATCGCTTTATACCCATATTCTGCCACCTCTTGCGAAGTGGGTAGTTTTTTGCCCTTGATTAAAGCACTTTCTTCCATAGCGGCGGCAGCTTGAAACCCACTTTCTGTGGCTCCAGGGCAAAGCGCGGTAACTGTAACCCCTTTGTCGCGCACTTCGTTGTCTATAGCTTCAGAAAAACTCAACACGTAAGCTTTGGTCGCGTAATAAACCGCCATTGTAGGCCCAGATTGGAAAGCGGCGGTAGAAGCCACGTTCATAATTTTTCCACTTTGACGCGCTACCATACCCTTGAGATAAAGTTTGCAAAAATGGGTTAATGTGTTGATATTTAGGCTTATCATCTGCGCTTCTTTAGCCCAATCCGTTTCGGTAAACATACCAAACTCGCCAAATCCCGCATTATTGATAAGATAATCCACCTGAATACCGTTTTGCTGGGTTTCGTCGTAAACTTCTTGAGCAGAATTGGCAGCCGAAAGGTCTTTGCCTATAGTGTGAACTTTGATTTTGAATTTGGTTTCCAACTCGCTTTTCAACTCGTCCAGCTTGGATTTGCTCCTTGCCACCAAAACCAAATTATCGCCTTTAGAAGCGTGAACTTTTGCCAATTCCAACCCGATGCCGTTGGATGCGCCCGTGATTAATGCCGTTGCCATTATTAGAATGAAATGATTGATTATTAGATTATTTTAAAATTTGATGCAAAATTATAGCAACCTTTTCAAACCCACAACGTTAGAGTATAGTCTATACTTCATTTTTTTTGAAAACTTTAACACAATTTTGCATTTTTTAACCCAAAATCACTTTTTATGCTGATAAACGAACTATCCAAACGCACAGGACTTAGCCCCCACACGATACGTTTTTATGAAAAATCGGGACTTATCAAAGGGCAAAGGGACGAAACTCAAAAATCTAACAATTATTTCCATTACGACGACGCAGCCGTAGAAAAATTAGAGCTGATTAGAGATGCCAAATCTGTGGGTTTCACCCTTAGCGAAATCGCCCAATTGATGGATGCTTGGTACAATAATAAAATGACCATTGCGGACAAAGTAACCGTTTTGGACGAAAAATTGGTTACTATAGATGAAAGAATACAGCAATTGCAAGCGATGAAAGGCTTGATTAGCCAATTTAAAGAGGATGTTATCAACAATAACTGCGGGTAGGTTTAGAATAGACCAAACCAAGGAACATAACCGTCCGCATAGTGCTCGAGATGGATATTTTGGCTATCAATTTTTAGCTTTTTCAACTCAACCAACACGCTTGTTTTGAGGGAATCAGAACCACAAAGGTAAAATTCTGCCCCGCTATAAGCGCGTAAATCGTCAGCTGTAAGCCGCTTTTGACCAGCAAGTAAGCTAACGTATTCAAATTGCGGGTGGGAATTAGCCAATTCTACGAGCATTTTATCAAAAATGATATTATCCGCTACCCTATTCGCATAGAATAAAATAATCTTACTTTGCGGCTCAAAATTAATCAAGTGGCGTATCATCGCATAGATGGGTGTTATTCCACTCCCGCCAGCTATCATCGCGTAAGTTTTGGATTGGATGTCAGGATTAGCTTTTAGATAGAAATCACCCACAGGATAAAGTGCGGTTATCGTATCGCCCACTTTGGCATCGTTGAAAAAATAATGAGAAACATCCCCTTTCAATCTAACCGTTATCCTCAAAAAATCATCAATTTGAGGCGATGAACTCAGCGAAAAACAACGCGTTAAAGTCTTTCCCTTTATTTTTACCCTTATGGTTAGATATTGACCCGCCAGATATTGGTAAAACTGCCTGTCGTTTGGTTTGAAATAAACGGAAATCGTATCTATAGTTTCCTTCTCCAACCTATCAATTTGTAGCGTTCGGTAAATGCTGTTATCTATAATCTCTATATCTTTACGGTTGTGTATATCACCAAATAACGTAGGCGTGTTTTTCAACTCTGTACCACAAACAATATCCCAGAAACGGAAAAATAACCCATAATTGCCATTATATTGAGTATGGTGTAAGCTGTGATTAGTTGCCGTAACCAGCGCGTTGAATGGAGGAACAGCAACCAATTGCGGATATAGTTCATAACCCAGATGAGATTTTAGATTATTGAAAGCACCTAAAGCCTGTACCACCCCCAAAGCTGTAGCTGAAATAGGCATCAACATCATAAGTGGAATAATCCAAAGGGTTAATAAAATAGCTTCTACCAAATGGAAAGAGTTGGAAGTGAACGGATTAACATCCAAACTTTGGTGGTGTAACGCGTGCACATATTTATACACGCTGGGATGGTGCATAAATCTATGCGCCCAATAAAACCAAGCATCGCTAACCAAAACCAATACCAAAACAGTAACCACTTCATAACCCCAACCAAATTTGCCCGTTTCTGTATAAATTTGGATATCGCCTTGGTCTCTAAGATAAAATATCACCAAAATTAGCAAACTATTGCCCAATATAGAAATAGCAGTGTTGATAATTTCATCCTTAATCTGCGCCCAACCTACCCTTTTGGAAAGTTGTATTTTTCTATTTTTTAACCGATGAGCGAATAAATACCAAACAACAAAATAAACTGCGCCCATAAGCAACAAAGATGAGCTTAGAGCACCAAAATAGCTTTTGATAAAATCTTGCATAATTAATTGCGTTTTCTGATTGTTTAAAAATCTGAGCGCAAAATTATGGGCTTTCTTACCAAAAGCACTTAACATTTGTTACTTAGTGATTTGCTTCCTAATTCTACTCAAACTTTGCGGTTTTATCCCCAAATAAGAAGCTATATATTGTATGGGCACATTTTGGATAATATCGGGCTGCTCTTCCATCAATTTTTTATAACGCGCTTCTGCATTGAGTGTAGCCAAATCGTTAGCTCGTGTTTGTGTAATGCTGATAGCTTGTTCAAAAATAGTAAGGCTAAATTTTTGAAAAGGCAGACTTTTATCTATCAAATCCGCCAATTTACTCCTTTCTATCCTCAACAGCGAACAGTTGGTGATGGTGATTAGGTTTAAATTTGTTTTTTTCTGATGTATAAAATCTAAAAATGGGGCTATAAATCGCTTTGGTTCTGCTATCAAAGTGCTAACTTGTTCGCCGTTTTGGTCATCATAAAATAAGCGGATAAAACCCTCGTTGATAAAATACAAGTGCTTGGGTACTTTGCCCGCTTCTTCTAAAATGGTATTTTTATCAAAATTGCAAACTTCAAAATAAATTTCACACAATTGCTTTTCTTGCGCGCTTAAATTCGCCGATTCGGCAAAAACTTCATAAAAATAATCCAGCATTTGATTAAGATATAGAATTTAAAAAAGGTTACACCGCCTTTGACACGCGCCAAAAAATCAACCCAGATAAAGCTACTGAAGATAAAATTCCCGTTATCAACAACGAAGCACTACCCGCATTGCTCAAGATATAGTTGATAAAAGCCAACAAATTCACCACAGGGATAAAAGCTATCATTTTGCTTTGATTAGCCAATAATAATAAACCCAACACAGCCACAGCCGCCCACAAAATATAGAAAAAATTAGCCCAACGCCCAGCCCAATACGCGCGTTTTGTCCAAGCAAATAACCGCGTCCAAACCGCCAAAATGGGTAAAGTCGCCCCAACCGCAGCCAAAAAGATATAAGCTAAATTATTAACAGTTAGCAAATTAGCTATCATTCCCACCAACATTTGACTATCCGAGTTATACGACAGTTTTAAACTTACCCACAAGCCCAACAAAGTTAGGAACAGAGCTACATTATTGACAAAAAACAGGGTGATAAATTTGGATAAAAACAAACCTTTTTGGGTTTCGGTTACCTTATCTTTGTCCCTAAATTCGTCCACAAACTGGTGCATAGCCAAGTATTTGCTCCC
>JAAFIM010000121.1 GCA_013297745.1 Chitinophagales bacterium
GTAGTTTTTATTTCTCTGACCAATCCAATAGCCGCAAATCTACCGCTTCTTATTATACGCCCGTAGAATTTACCCGCTTTATGTCCGCTCAAGCTATAGAACAGGCTTTGCAGGAGGACAAAAACCCTTTAGATTTGCGTATATTGGATAATGCTTGCGGTAGTGGGCATTTTTTGATAGAAGTATTGCAGCAGCTTACTCTCAAGGCTTATGAGCAGATAGCCAACAATTCGCCCCATAGTGCTGTTTTGTCCCAAACCTTACAGACCGAGAAGGCTAATATAGCCCAACAACTGCGGCGGTTTATCCCCCCTCAAGACGGCAAAGATGTTTTTAAGCTGGACGAGCTGCTGGTGCTGAAGCGGATATTACTAAAGAAAACGATATTCGGGCTTGACCTCAACCCTTTTGCTGTGGAGCTTAGCCGCTTGTCGCTTTGGTTGGATACGTTCATCATCGGCACGCCGCTTTCGTTTATAGAGCATCATATCAAACAGGGCAACGCGTTGATAGGCAGTAGCCCGCAAAAATTTATCAATTGGGTCAAGCCCAAACAGCTTTTATTTGCAGAAAAGTTTGAGGAAAAAATTGCCAATCTGACTCAAGAACTCAATCAATTAAGCGAGCTAAAAGACAACAGCCCCGAACAGGTCAAGGCTTCTAAGCTGATTTATAAACAACTGCAGCCTACTTTACAACAATTAAACGGGTTGTTGTCTGTCTTTTGTTTTCAGCAGTTTATAGCTTGGGAGTACGCGGGCGAAGAGGGCAAAAAAGCTGAACTATTGTACAATCAATTTGTCAACTTCCTTATCACAGGCGAAGCAGCTGACTTGTCTATAGCCGATTTGTTGGCCAAATTTCCCGCCCTGACCGCTATAGCTGCTGAAGTAGCGCAAAGATATAGTTTTTTTCATTACGAGATAGAATTTGCTGAAGTTTTTGCTGGACAAAGAACAGGTTTTGACCTTATAGTAGGCAATCCGCCTTGGGATAAAAGCAGTTTTGACGATGCCGAGTTTTTTGCTACTTACAGAAGCCAATACAGAACTTGCGGCAATATAGAAAAAGAACGCATACGCGAAACGGTTTTGGATTATGTGGGGGTAAAAGCCGAATATCATCGCAAAAAAACTTTCGTTCAAAACGCCAATAATTATTATAAAGCCAATTTTCCTTTCAATAGAGACGCAGGAAATAATAATTTATTTCGCTTTTTTATAGAACAAAACCTTAGCTTGCTGCAACCTCAAGGCGCGCTGACTTATCTCACCCCTTCAGCTTGGTCTTATGAGGATAGTTCTACCCAAATTCGCAAACATATATTAGAAAATTGCCAGTTGCGCTTTTTCTATCAGTTTGAAAACAGCCGCGCTTTATTCCCTCGCGTGCATAGAAGTTATAAATTTGCCGTTTTTCAGCTTATCAAAAGCCCAGCTTTGCCCGATACGCCCTTGCCTTGTCTGTTTATGCAGCAAGATGCCCACATATTAGCCCAACCTATAGCCAACGCTATATTATACAGTCTCAACGATTTGCGACTATTGGGGGGAGTGGATACGCTTAGTTTTTTAGAGGTCAAAACAAGCCAAGATTTGCAGATATTAAGGCATATTTATACCCGTTTTGACAATTTGTATAAAAATAACTATATAGATTTTCATTCAGAATTAAATATGACGCTTGATAAGGCTATATTTGAAGAAAACCAACAAGCCGATTATTGGCCACTCTGCGAGGGCAAGACCATACACCAGTTTAATCCTAATTTTGCAGCCCCTACTTATTGGCTAAACCCTGCCAGATTGAGAGAAAACCAATTGTCTGTAGAACTATATCGCTTCGTGGCTGATATTTATAGCCAAATACCTACGGCTGAAAAGGCAGTTTTGTACAAAAAGTATAAAAGTCAAAAGGCTTTGGTATGGGCTTATTTGCAGATAGATGAAAAAGATGCAGCGACACAAGAACGTTTTTTGCGTTTTGATTATGAATTTATACGGTTGGCGTTTAGGGGGATAAGTAGCGCAACTAATGAACGCACGTTGATAACAAGTCTTTTGCCTGCTGGCTGTGGTTGCGGACATTCTATGTCTGTTAGTAGCCCCAAGTTGTATATTTTGAACGCGGATAAAAGCATAAGTTTGGCTATAGTGAGTTATGAAAAGCTATTATTTTTGAACGCCGTATTCAATAGCTTTACTGTAGATTATGTATTGCGCTTTATGGTAGATATAAACGTTTCCAAATCTTATCTAATGCGTTTGCCTATACCGCAACCGACTGAAGAAGAGCTGCGTACGAATAGGGATTATCAGCAGTTGATACGCAACGCGGCATTATTGACCTTGTCTTATGAAAAAAAGGGATTGGAAGCTATACAAACTTACTTTAATATAGCCGACAGCGATATACCAGCAGGGCATACGGTAGAAAAAAAGAGATACAAATTGCGCAACGAAAACGAAGCCATCGTGCAGGCTATATATGGATTGAGCGATGCCGAATATCAGCACTTGACGAGTGCGGCATATTTCAAGATATGGAACGAAAAGAACGCAATGTAAAGTGTAATTGTTAATTATTAATTGTTAATGGTTAATTGTGGGTGTAAAAAGGGTATAATGTGGGGGCGAACCTATGTGTTCGCCCAAACAGTGCGTACAATATAAAAATAAATTTATGGGTTCGCCCAAACGACGCGCCCAACATAAAAACAAATTTATGTGTTCGCCCAAACAGTGTGTACAACATAAAAACAAATTTACGGGTTCGCCCGAATAATTTTATATTATAATTAACAATTAACAATTAATCATTAACAATTATACATTATACGTTATGTATTTTGCATTGTTTGGGCGGATATAGTTTGGGCGAACACATAGGTTCGCCCCTACGTAATACTCTTTTACAATTTACAATTTACAATTAATCACTAATAACTAATCACTAACCATTAACCACTAATAAATTGGCACTTCTCAAAACAATATCAGGCACACGCGGCACTATAGGCGGCCGAGTAGGCAATAACCTAACTGCACAAGATTTGGTAGAAAGCACAGCAGCTTTTGCCCAATGGTTGCTCAACGAAAAACAAAACCCTATAGTAGTCATAGGACGAGACGGGCGCATATCGGGCGAATTGGTCAGCAATTTGGTCAGTAGTACGCTGCGTATGATGGGGATAAAAGTGTTGGAACTGGGTTTATCTACTACCCCTACAGTAGAAATCGCCGTACAACAAGAGGGCGCAGGCGGCGGTATTATCATCACGGCGAGCCACAACCCCAAAGAATGGAACGCGCTGAAGTTTCTCAACGCTGAAGGCGAATTTATATCCGAAGAATCGGGGCAAGAGATATTAAGATTGATTAGCCAAAACGAAGTATCGTATGCTACTGTAGATAAATTGGGCGGCACAGACAAGCTGGTTGGCTATATACAAAAGCACATTAACTTAATTTTAAGCCTGCCCGCAGTTAAATTGGCTGCCATACGCGAACAACAGTTTAAAGTGGTCGTGGATTGTATAAATTCTACAGGGGCTATATCTATAATCCCTTTGTTAGAACAATTAGGTTGTGAAGTCATAGGATTAAATGATGCAGTAAATGGCCGATTTGCGCATAATCCCGAACCTTTGCCAGCGCATTTAAGCGAATTGGCTTTGGCTGTGGTCAAAAATAAAGCGGATTTGGGCGTAGCAGTAGACCCCGATGTGGATAGAATATGTTTTGTAAGCGAAGATGGGGAAATGTTTGGGGAAGAATATACGTTGGTAGCCGTAGCCGATTATATACTCAAAGAAAAAGCAGGGGCTACAGTTTCCAATCTTTCTTCTACTCAAGCTTTGCGCAAAATAGCCGAAAAACGGGGCAGTACTTACCACGCTTCAGCGGTGGGAGAGGTGCACGTGGTCAAAAAAATGAAAGAAGTGGGCGCAATTATAGGCGGCGAAGGCAACGGGGGGATTATTTACCCAGCTTTGCATTACGGACGCGATGCTATGGTAGGCTTGGCTTTGTTTTTATCGGCTTTATCTGTATATGGCAAAGGCGCAGCTAATTTTAGACGCACTTTTCCCAATTTTATTATGGTAAAAGATAAAATAGAATTGCCCGCTACAGCCGACTTGGATAAATTATTGTTGGCGTTGAGAACCAAATATACCCGTTATCCGCAAAATAATGAAGATGGGCTTAAAATTTTTATAGATGACAACTGGCTACATTTGCGCCGCTCCAACACCGAACCCATTATTCGCATTTATGCAGAAGCCGAAACCGAAACCGTAGCCCTTAATTTGGTCAATAAGATAAAAGCCGATGTAAAAGAGATTATGGGATAGGGATTATTTGTTTAGCGTTGAAATGATTTGACGTTGCTATTGTCCCCACGTTACAACGTGGGGCTATCATTATTGAACCCTTTCAGGGTTCATATCTGCCAACCCCAACGGGGTTGAACAGCAGTAGCCCCACGCCGCCGCGTGGGGAACGCAAGTAGCGAATAAAAGCAAATTTTGTTAATCTCCAATAATTATTTTCATACACTTATACACTAATCATTAAACGTCTTGCTTTTTTTGGGCAAATACATAAATTTTTTTTTATGTTGTACGCACTATTTGGGCGAACACATAGGTTCGCCTTTTTATGTTGTACGCGTTTTTTACCCTTTATTAATCACTAACAACTAATAACTAACCACTAAATGTCAACGTTTGAACAAGAACTTAACCGCAGGCGCACTTTTGCCATAGTGGCGCACCCAGATGCGGGCAAAACAACCCTTACCGAAAAGCTTTTATTATTCGGGGGGGCTATACAGGTAGCGGGCGCGGTCAAATCCAATAAGATAAAAAAGACCACTACTTCCGATTTTATGGAGATAGAAAAGCAAAGGGGAATATCTGTGGCTACTTCAGTTATGGGTTTTGAATATAATAACTATCAGGTGAATATATTAGACACTCCAGGGCACAAAGATTTTGCCGAAGATACCTATCGCACGCTGACCGCTGTAGATAGTGTTATCGTGGTGGTGGATGTAGCCAAAGGGGTAGAGGAACAAACCGAAAAGTTGGTAGAAGTTTGCCGTATGCGCGACACGCCGATTATCGTTTTTGTCAATAAATTAGACCGCGCGGGCAAAGATGCTTTTGATTTATTGGACGAAATAGAGCTAAAACTTAAACTTAAGGTTTGTCCGTTGAGTATCAATATAGGGCAGGGGCAAGAATTTAAAGGCGTTTATGATTTATATCAACAAAAATTGTGCTTATTTTCTCCCAATACCAAAAGCGAAGAAGTGCGCGAGTTTAAAGATATACACAGCCCAGAGTTGGATAAGTTGGTTACGCCCTTTTTTGCCAACAATTTGCGCGAAGAGATAGAAGTTTTGCAAACGGTTTATCCCCAATTTGACCAACAAGCCTATTTACAAGGCAAACAATCCCCTGTTTTTTTCGGTTCTGCTGTCAATAATTTTGGGGTTAAAGAGTTGTTGGATTGTTTTGTGCAAATTGCGCCCCGTCCCCAATCTTTCCACGCCGCCCAGCGAGAAATACGCCCAGATGAATCCAAGTTTACGGGCTTTGTGTTCAAAATACACGCCAATATAGACCCCAAACACCGCGACCGCATCGCTTTTTTGCGGATATGTTCGGGTACTTTTCACCGCAATACCAATTATCACCACGTGCGTTTGGATAAATCGCTGCGCTTTTCCAACCCTACTACATTTATGGCTTCCAAAAAGGAATTAGTAGAAGAAGCTTTTGCGGGCGATATAGTGGGTTTGTACGATTCTGGCAATTTTAAAATTGGTGATACCCTCACAGAGGGCGAAAAGTTACAGTTTGTGGGCATACCCTCATTCTCTCCCGAATTATTTCAGTATATTGAAAACGCCGACCCGATGAAATCCAAACAACTATCCAAAGGCATAGACCAATTGATGGACGAAGGGGTAGCGCAGCTATTCACCCGCAACAACAACGGGCGCAAAATTGTAGGTACGGTTGGCCAGTTGCAGTTTGAGGTGTTGCAATATAGATTAGAACACGAATATGGCGCAAAATGTAGATATGAACCCATCCAATTATATAAAGCCTGTTGGATAACTTCAGATAATGCGGACAAACTGGCTGATTTTAAGCGCAAAAAAGCCTCTTTTTTGGCCAAAGATAAGCACAATCAAGACGTATATTTATCCGAATCGCCTTGGATGTTGCAAACCGCGCAAACAGATTATCCAGAGTTGCAGTTTCATTTTACCTCCGATTTCAATCTCAATCAAGAGAATTAAAATACAATCAAAAACCCTTAACAGCTATAGAGTTGTTAAGGGTTTTTGGTATAAAAATTATAATTTCAAAAAGCGGGGGCGGCTGCTATAATAGCGTTTGTAGCGCGGAATTTGCCAAAATACTACGGGGATTAGTTTTATAAACGCTTTGATTTGATTGCGAGAAAAGCGCGACACAAACGGATAAATCCATAAATTGCAAAAACAACTTAAATAGGCGGTTAAAACAA